>DS999222.1:585097-590119 GCA_000156295.1 marine gamma proteobacterium HTCC2148 | reverse complement strand
AGTAGAGCAATGGCTCGCCAAAGCGTTGGGAGTCACTGTAAACAGTCCATCAGAGGATTCAACCACAGGGCAAGTCAGTCACAAGAGATGTCGGAATGATTTATTGCACGCGTGCGGCTATCAATTGCGGCACCCAGACTACCGCTCCGGTTATTCTGAGGTGCTGGCAACCAGTCAGTAGTCACGTGTGGGCTGGAATGAATGCGATTAGAGCAGTTCCTGGAGTGAGAGCCTTCGACGACGGAATGCCCTACAATAGCGTCGCTACGCGCAACAGGTAACCATTCATGCTAGAGATCGGCAAATATCAAAAGCTCCAGATGCTGGAAAAAGGGGCCTATGGAGTTATTCTCGATGGCAAAGATCGAGGCCGCCTTTTGCTCCCACTGAACCAGTGTCCGGACAATGCAGCTCCTGGCGATGAGCTGGAAGTTTTTGTGTATCTGGACAGCGAAGGCGACCCGGTTCCGACAACGCATCGCCCCGCAGCAGAACTTGGACAAGTCGCCTGGCTGGAGGTCGTGAGCCTAAGTACCGTAGGCGCTTTCGTTAACTGGGGGCTGAGCAAGGACCTGTTCATTCCTTTCGCTGAACAACAGCACAAACTCACCGAAGGGCGGCACACCCTTGTTAAGGTCTACCTGGATAATCAAGGAAGATTGGCAGGTTCCACTCGCGTTGATCACTGGATTAAAGACGACGCTCAAGGCTTCAAGCGGGGAGACAAAGTAAAGCTGATCATTGCCGATCGCACTGAGCTGGGATTCAAGGCCATTGTAAATCACCAATACTGGGGGTTGCTTTACAGCAATGAGCTGTTCCAAAAAGTACGCAAGGGGCAGCAGATTGAAGGATACATCAAGCAGGCGCGAGACGATGGCAGATTGGACCTGACACTCACTAAACCCGGATTCAGCAAAGATAGAATTAAGAATGTTAATGATGCGATACTCGCGGCATTGGAGGACAATGACGGATTTATCACGGTGACCGATAAGAGTCCTCCTGAAGAAATTTCTGCAGCATTCGGAGTGAGCAAAAAAGTTTTCAAACAAGCGGTGGGATCACTCTACAAACAACGTCTAATTTCACTTGAGAAAAGCGGCATACGAAAAAACTAGCCACGCAGGCCATGGCGAACCAGCAATAATGAGGAAGCAACATCAAAATCACGATACTAATAAACATGCTTCTGATGATATTTCTCGCCGGTTGCAGCAGCAATAAAGCCACTGTCGAAAAGTCCTGGGTCGACCCAAGCGTGCATACTAAAGACCTACACGGCGTGCTGGTTGTGGCTGTTGCCACAACATTTGAAGGCAGACAGGCCTTCGAGCAAGAGTTTACTCAGGCACTGGTAAAAGAAGGCATACATGCAACTGCCAGCTATACACTCATGGGTGGCACGGAAATCACCAAGGAAGACGCGGTAGCTATGGCGACAAAGGCCGAAGTTGATACGGTGCTGGTCAGTCTGTTTGCAGGACGAGATGAGAGCGCGGTGCTTCATCCGGGCCGCAAATATTACAGATACGCGCCAGTCTACGGCGGTGGATACTATGGTCGAGGCAGAGTTTATGGCGTTCCCTACCAGGTCGGCCAAACCTCTGACTTCTGGGCAGAACACAAATCCATACACCTAACCGCCCAGCTGTATGAAATCAAAACCGAGAAGCGGTTGTGGCAGGTGAATTCAGGCATGGAGGAACAAAGCGATGTCGCCAGCATGCGCTCAGCGTTCATCAAATCATTTATGAAGGATCTATCAGACCAGGGCTTTGTCGACTAAATCCAGATATAAAAAAAGGGCAAGTCACGAATGACTTGCCCTCCTCTTCAATCGAGTCAATTGTCAGATAGCAACAATGTTCTCAGCTTGGGGACCTTTCTGACCGTCGGTGACGGTGAACTCTACTGCTTGGCCTTCTGCCAGCGTCTTGAATCCGTCACCAGCAATTGCACTGAAGTGTGCAAAAACGTCGGGACCAGACTGCTGCTCAATAAAACCAAACCTTTAGATTCGTTGAACCACTTAACGGTTCCTTAACTCTTCAGACATAATATTAACCATAACTTGTGAATTTTGTGTAAGCCCAATTGGACTTGGTAGCATGAAGAGTCGACTTGAATTTAGAAACTGCAGTACGAGGTTTTACAAACGAGAACAGCGTGTGAAGCTTAAATAATAAATTCGATTTCAGGCTACGCCGGACTCTACCGAACTTGTAACAGGAAGTCGAGCATAGATTGAACTCTTTTTTTATCCCCTGGGGGCAGTCTCAGAGGCAGCGAATCGATTCTTTAGGGCTGGGTGCAAGCAACCAATGGGCATCAAAAAACGACACCACTGCCGGCGAGGACGAACCTTTTCCACGCTCTATAATAGGGCTCTCAGAGTAATAGACACTCCAAGGGCGGCGAGTGCCAAGAGTGCCACCTTTCGGTAAAGACTCCGACCGTAGCGATCAAAAAGACGACTGCCAAGCCAGTCTCCCCCTACAAGAGCCGGTATGCTTAAAAGGTAATATTTCACAGATTGTAACTCTATGACGCCTGCCACGGCATAGGCGATCAGCGCAAATGCCGACGACGCCAAAAAAAAGGCCATGAGTAATGCTCGACTGCGGATAGGATCTAATTCAGTGACCATCGCATAAATAATAATGGGTGGCCCCGGAATAGCCAGAGCACCGTTCATCAAACCGGACAACAAACCCGCCAACCAGGACAACCCCCGCACATGCAAAGACACTGGGGTCCCCGAAGCCATAAGACCCATGCAGGCGATGAGCACCGCGACCCCAACGCACAGCTGAAACAATTCAGCGGGTATTAACTTCAGGATAAATACGCCCAGTACCGTGCCAGCGGCAGACATCAATAGCAACGGCTTGATTTCCCCTAGACTAATGACCGAGGAAAAGCTGCGCACACTCAGCAGGCTCAACGTGAACGCCATCGCCGAGCTCAACACGACTACCTCGACGGGCGGCATAAACAAGGCAAGCACTGGCACCGCCACCAGGGCGAAACCAAAACCGCTGAACGAACGGAGTACTGTCGCAGCAAATACCGCAATCCAAATCGTTAATAGCAGCGACCATCGATACAACTTCTCCGTTTAAACCACGGTAGTGCTTAGCTCAGACTACTTACGCTCAGCGAGGATTCTCATCATGTTTTGAGCCGTCTCGTGACCCGAATTTTGGTTTTGGCCAGTGACGAATCGCCTTTCATCATCCACAGTGACATGGGTAGCAAAGAAATCGCGGAACGCTGTCTGACTTTCAAATTGAACGCCGGCTTTTCGTAACTCTGTCTCGGGGTGCAATGGCGTCATATCGATATCCAACTCCTTGATTTGTTTATCGGTAACGCCCGTCATTTTTCGCCCCGAGATCAACAGCTTCCCATTGCGATCCTTGGCATTAATAAGTCCAAGCACCCCATGACATACGCCACCAATTACGGGGACCCGATTACTGTAAAAGGCCTGCGTCACCTGGCTGGCCAAGGCTTCTGATTGGCCAAGATCGTAAGCCGCACCCCATCCACCCGACATAAAAATAACGTCATAGAGTGACATATCGACGTCATCAATTTTCAACGAATTTTTTACTTTGGCCTGAAAGACCTGGTCCTGCAGATACCTGGTGTCCTCGGGTGTTCTCACCATGTACATGAAGCTCTGTGGGTCGACCGGAATCTCACCTCCTTTGATACTCGCAATATCCACATTCATTCCCGCATCCAGGAAGTTGTAATAAGGATGAGTCATCTCTGAGCCAAAAACTCCTGTCGCAGCGCCCTCAGTCTCACCGGGCGCCGACAACACACCATGACTCGTCGTTATGACCAGTGCACGCTTACCGGGTAGTTCTACGCTTGGGCCGTTATACACCGGGTGCAAACCACTCTTGTGTAAAATAGTCGGCAGCGCCAAAAGTACAACCGCAACCAAAGCGATGATCACCATCATTATCCTGACTAACTTATTCACTTAAACACCTCCTGTTAAATAATCTCGTAACGATTTAGGGGCGGATACCCGCCGACTCTTTAATCAATTGGTAATAAGCACCAGTGCCGGCGACAAGGTTATCAATCGAAATACGTTCATTTTTGCCATGGAAACCAGAGGCCTCCGTGGGGGCAATTTTCATCAAGTTGATTCGATAGGCATTGTCTGCCACTTTGCCATAGTGTTTGGAGTCAGTTCCCGCCACGGTAATCCCCGGTGCAACGATTATGTCGCCATAAATCTGTTTAGCCACTCGACTAATGACTTGGTAACCCTCTGCAGCACTTGAAGAAATACCTGAGGCTGGCGAACGGAGCCCACCCTCTGACACGCTCACCTCCACCCGCTCGTCGCCAATGGCCGAAACAACATGTGCCACCACCTGTGCAACGGTGTCACGTGGGTGTAGACGAAAATTTACAATGGCAGTTGCAGTAGGCGGTATCACGTTAGGTTTTATCCCCGCCCGCAGCTGCGTAGGAGCAGTCGTCGTTCGAATGAGAGCATCCATCCGGGCATCTTTACTCAATACTAATTCCAAGAGCGAGCCGAAAAGCCAACGATTTGCAAGCACAAGACGGGGAGCGAAAGGAAGATATCGTCCCATAATATCGAAGCTTTCCGCGCTAAGCCCCTCCAAGTCGCCCGGCAGTGGATGCCGCCGCAGGTTCACCAGTGCTTGAGCAAGAATATCCGTAGCAAGCTCCGCCGCCGGCATTGAAGAGTGGCCACCGGGGACCGTGCGCAACCAATTCGAGAGTGACATAACCTTTTTCAGCTACGTTGATCAAGGCGACCGGCTTATCTATTCCAGGTAAAACGCCTTCGACAATAAAAGACCCTTCATCTATTGACCAAGCCAATTGCACCCCTTGTTCACTGAGTATTCAACCACACCGGCGGCTCCCTTATTGCCACCCGTTTTCTTCATCGTGGCCAAAACTGAGTACACAGTCCGAGTCGCTGAAACCCTGACTTAACAGCAAACTGGCTGCCTCATA
>DS999222.1:532011-584234 GCA_000156295.1 marine gamma proteobacterium HTCC2148 | reverse complement strand
ACTACCAGATGGCCTCCACGTCGGCCTTTGCGGTGCAGGCGGCCCTATGCCCTCTCCTGTTGCCTCCGGGCCCTGTGTTGTAGTGGCGGCCGGACAGCGGCTATTCATGATTGACAGCGGCACCAATGGCGTTCGGAATTTGGCACGCATGGGCTTTCAACCAGGAACGCTTGAAGCTGTGTTCCTTACTCACTTCCACTCAGACCACGTTGACGGGCTGGGCGAGACCGGCACTATTCGCTGGGCTGGCGGAGACAATACCAAACCACTGCCTGTGTATGGGCCCAAGGGCATCAAAAAGGTCGTCAGGGGCTTCAACCTTGCCTACTCACAAGATTTTACATATCGCCACGATCACCACGGCGATACTGTGGCCCCGCTTAGTGGCGCCGGGCTAAAGGCCATGCAGTTTAACAAGCCGCCCATAGGTGAATTAACAGCGGTAATATCGGACGGTCAGCTGAAGGTTGAGGCACTAGCGGCAGATCATGCGCCTGTTGAGCCCGCTGTCGGCTATCGCTTTAGCTATAAAGGTCGTTCATTACTGATTACTGGCGATACCGTAAAGTCTGCCAATATCGAAAAATTCGCCACCGGTGTTGATGTACTGGTGCACGAGGGACTGGCGCCGAACCTGGTCAACATGATGCACGACGCAGCGGTTGAAACCGGAAACCAGATCATGGCCAAGATCACCCACGATGTCCTTGACTATCACGCCAGTCCTGTGGAAGCAGCAGAGACTGCGCGTGATGCAGGCGTGGGTCACTTGATCTATTACCACATTGTCCCACCGTTGATAATTCCCGGACAAGAACTGCTATACCTCAATGGCGCCCAGGACATTTTCCCGAACTATACCCTGGGTCAAGATGGCGTTCTATTCTCTCTGCCTGCAAATTCTGATGAAATTGTGAAAGTCAGCGACGGTCTCTAGTAAAAATCAACGACTGCCCACCCGGCATAAAAAACGGTCTTAAAGAGCGCTTTTTTTATCCACCAGGACACAACTTACACAGCATCTAGTAACTCTATGTCTGGCGCAGCTGCAACCAATCCAGCGAGCTTTTCATTCGCTTGCCGAAAGTAGTCTGACTGACCGTGCTCGGCGAGAGCAGCCGGGCCTACGTACTGCTCCATCACCTTATAGACCTGGGGGTCAGATTTGCTGCGATGCAATGCGTAAAAAACATTTCCCGATTCATTGGCGCGAACCTGCTCGGTAAGTTCCAAAAAAATACGCTCAAACTCTTCGTTCTTGCCCTCTTGCACAGTGATTGTCGCCAGTACACCTATGGCCATGATTGTTCCTTTATCAAAATGGGGTGGGTTAATAAACGGAATCATGTCGTTATTTGGGTCGTATGTAAAGATTCCAGCCATGAAGATGGCTTTCAACGACACAACCCCTATCTTTTGCTCTGGGAAGCGCTGTCGCAATTATTTCCGATCATGCCGAACCCAAAATAATCCGTATGAGACTGATACATGAGATATGACCGCTGTTAAGAAAAGAGGAATAACAGCGTTTGACAAGATTAGACCCACAAAGCTTGGGTATCTGCTATCCATAGCGCAGCCGAGTCGCTAACATAAATGACGAAATTCGTTATTGCACACAAAGACATGGAATACGGTCTAAACTTCAGACAGCTAAAGTGACAGAGAAAAAGTAATGAAAAAATTGAGTATGGTCGACAAAGGCTTCCTGGTGAGCGAAAAAAGGGAGATGCCGATGCACGTGGGTGGGGTCAGTCTTTACACCTTGCCCGACGGCGCCGACGAGCAGGAATTCCTGCATGATCTGGCCAACAACATGCGCGACGCACAGTCACTATTACCGCCTTTTGGCGACCGCCTTAAGACGGGACCCGCGGGCTTAGCCGGCAGTGCCTACTGGGAGCCGGATGCCTCGATGGACATGGACTATCACATTCGCCACTCGGCGCTACCCAGGCCTGGGAGATACCGCGAGCTATTCACCCTTGTTTCACGTCTGCACAGCACCCTACTGGACCGCAATCGACCACTGTGGGAAATGCACATGATCGAAGGTCTGGAGGATCGCCAATTCGCTGTCTACACCAAAACCCATCACGCTGCCGTCGACGGCGCTCGCTCGGTGCACCTGTCACGGAGCATGCTCTCAACTGATCCTGATTACAGATTGGATGAGTCTCCCCTTTCACTGGCCACCTGGGAGAAATACAAAGACAGTCTTAAATTGGGCCGCAAACCTGCACACAGTGATGAAGAGCTTCGCAATGTAGCCGATGTGCTTAAAGCCACATTCGACAGTGGCACCAATGTCTACCACGCCCTAAAGGGATTCGCGGGTGCCTGGGCGGGTCGGGGCGGCGACCTGTCGTTGCCGCATCTTCATGTGCCAAGCAGCGCTATTAATGTACCTATCGATAGCGCGCGACGGTTTGTTGCCCAGTCCTGGCCCTTCGCCAGAATTCGGGCCGTAGCCAAGGCCTTCGACGGCACCTTTAATGACGCCGTTCTGGGCATGTGTGCCGGCGCACTCAGGCAATACCTGCAAACTCATGCTGAACTCCCCAGTGAGTCACTGAAAACCCTGGTGCCGGTATCGCTGCGCAAAGCGGGCGACCTCGATGCCTCGAATGCGGTGGCCGCAATCAGCGTTGATCTGGCGACTAATATCGCCGATCCGATAGAGCGCATCACAGCCATTCAGGCTTCAATTAATGCTGGTAAAAACTACTATAGCGATATGTCTTCAACTGAAACTGAACTGATCAGCATGCTGATGCAATCGCCTGCCATGCTGCTAATGCCTCTGGGGCTGATATCAAAACTACCGCCCTATAACCTGACAATTTCTAATGTTCCAGGCATCCAACAAACCATGTATTGGAACGGTGCCAAACTTAACGGCGCTTATCCCCTGTCCATTGTCACTGACGGTATGGCAATGAATATCACCTTACTGACCAATAACGACAACGTGGACTTTGGAATCATCGCCTGCCGCCGATCGATACCCAACGTTCAACGTATGATTGACTACATGGAGGAAGCACTGCAGGAGCTGGAAGACGCAGTGGGCCTGAAAGCAAAACCGACCGTAGCGAAAAAACGTGCCTCTGCGACGAAAGCCAAGGCTAGGCCTAAGACAAGAGCCAACAGCAAGAGCCGACCAAAGGATAAGCCGACGCCCAAATCCAGAAAAAATTAGTATCGCTTTTGCTGCCCTGCGCGGGACATTTACCCAGCCTTAAGAGCCAGTAAATTTTGCGGGGCGTTTTTCCATAAAGGCCATCATAGCTTCTTGCATATCGCTGGAGTTCAGAGATGTCATCATGGTCCACATTCCATTCAACAGCAGGCTTTGTTCTGTCGTCATGTCTTCTCCCTGTTGCAGAATAAACTTGGTGCCGCGAACAGCAAGCGGGGCATTTGCAGCGATCTCACGCGCCATTGCAACCGCAGCCGCATAAACAGAGTCGGCATCTGGAAAGACATCGTTCACTAATCCAATTTTTTCTGCCCTGGCGGCGCTAATATCCTTGCCGGTGTAGACCAATTCAGCCACATGGCCGTCACCCACAACGCCAGGTAAACGCTGGAGAGTACCCACATCCGCAACGATGCCAATTTTAGTCTCACGCACACCGAAAGAGGCATCCTCTGCTGCCAGGCGAATATCGCAGGCGGTTGCGAGGTCAACGCCCGCGCCGAGGCAGTATGAATGAATCGACGCGATAACCGGCACCGGGCAATCTGCAACAGCGCTGATGGCTTTCTGGCACAGCTGGGTATGAGTGAGCTGTTGCAGACAACTACTGGCTGTAGACAAATCTAGCACATTAGCAAAAGATCCCAAGTCAATACCGACACAAAAGTTCTTTCCTCGCCCCGCAATAACCAAGGCTCGAATATCATCGTTGTTGCCGACAACCTCCAGCGCTGTTACAAAGTCAGCCCACATTTGCGATGAAATTGCATTCATCTTCTCAGGCCTGTCCAACCACAGAGTCGCAATATTCTCGTCGACTTCCAGGGTCAAGGTAGAACACGAAAAGCCCATACTTATCTCCATTTTTGCATTAATTTGACTGTCAGCCAGCCGACTATCGGTTGGCCAGCTGACGCTGAATCTCTCTGGAGAATAGCCACAGTCGGTCTTGTCCCCACAGCGATAAAATTGAATTGCCCTGCTCATCGAGCAATCTGAAGCTGGGCACGCCCCATAGCCCGGCGTCGTACATAGCCAAACGATTATTCTCTAATAACTCTTCCCAACCGCCTGTTCCTATGTGTTTTTTTGCTTCTGCCCAATTAAGCCCCGCGTTCTCTACCACTTTTTTCAAACCGCGATCGCTATTGGTATTCACGCCTTGGACGAATGCAGCTCGCAAGAAAGAAGACAGTAATTGAGTACCCCTGCCTTGTTCACAGGCCCATGGATACATTGAGTAGCAACGCCTGACCGGCTCGCCGATGGGGTCATAAAAATTGCCGTAGGGCACACCCGCTTCACTGGCTTCCCGAACCGTATCGGAAAATATGTACATGCCCTTTTCTCTCGTTGCCGGCACACCACGCATCACCATAGGCAACACCGGCCTCACAGCGAGTTTTACCCCAGTATCTTGCGCCAGCTTCACGGCGCGATCAAAAGCGATAGAGGTATAGGGGCTTCGCAGTGATGGAAAAACTTCAAGAGTCAGACTGCCATTATCCCTGAGCTCACCGGTCTCGACGGCAGGACGAGGCAGCACCATAGGCTGCCCTTGTTCTCGGTCTACCCCTAACCCGGCGAGTCTTTTCTCGAGATGGTACAGCCTGTCTACTCCCCAGTACCACTCTTCACCGTAATAGAACATGGCACCGGAATAATGCTTCAACCTAGATCGCCTTGCGGTACCGACATCGAGTTTCCTGGCAAGCTCATCGTCAGTCGCGCGACCGAGATTGTCAGCGAGAGATAGTAAACGGGCCTCGTCACGCGACCACAGTGCGTCACCGACGTGAGCGGCACACTCGATAAAATCTGCCGATGTCTGCGCAGCCAGGATAGACGATGCTAGCTTGACCAGTGAAGGTTCCGGTGCGTCTTCATGCTGTGGAAAATTCAAACTATAGTCAGCCGCTACCTGAAAGGCATCATAGCGAGACAAACGCAATAGTAGTTCAGGCTCAGCCGAATTCTTACCCTGTGGGCCCATCACTAGATGGCATATTAACTCAATGTCATAACGCTCAGAGAACGCCTGTAGAACTTGTGATGCAAGATGGCTGTAGCCGTCTTCCACGTAATGGAAGTATTCAACAACATGTCCCATGCCAGATTTGACGCGCTGCTTTTCGACTTTCTTTCGACGCTTTACAACATTTTCTGTACCGCAGATACGTCTGACCACTCTGGAAGTTAACCAGCGCATTAGTGGGCTGGGATCCATGGTGGCGGCTCCACCCTGCTCCTCAAACTCTTCGGTCATATGCACTCTCTCCAACCGAAGCTCACTGCTGTATCAACACCAGCAGCAGGTCAAAAATAATCGCTATAGCCGCCGCTTTGCTCAAACCCTGGTGATAACGCAGCCGATGCCACATCTCGAATGAAGCGATAGCATCCACCGCTTCCCGCTGGCCACGAGATAATGCGTTCAACTCTGGAAGCCAGTCATTAAGGTCTATACGCAAACCCCGTTGATAACGGGCATAGTTTTTTTTGAGCACTGCCGATCGCCATAACTGCGCTGAAGTTGATAGTATTGTGTTGGTTTCTGCCTCGTATCCATCTGCATGCCGCTCGACTGCATGCAGAATACGATCTGCGAGTGACCCATCTCTGTCTCCGCCAAGGAAGCGCGCCTCAATTGCATTGCGACTTTGCTCATCAACGGCGTTAAAGAGTGTATCCATGTCGGCGAAGTGCCTGAAAAATGAGCGTATTCCAACGCCTGCGTGCTCCGCAATTGCCTGCGCAGTCGGTATCAGATTACCCTCATTCATAAGATAAAGCGCGGCCTCAATAATAGCCTGACGGCTACGCTCACTGCGCATACGGCGACCATCAGCAGTCTCAGCTGTGTCCGTTTCCGACATCGTATTGGCCCACCCATTTTCTTTATTCGACATATAATGGCACTATATGCGCCATATTAATACACTAATTAAAGCAATATGAGCAAAATTACTTTCTGGGGCTTAACGGCCTCACCTTTTCAGTTAAAGATGCAGGCTCTGGCGGATTATTCCCGACTCAGCTGGCAGCGCTGGCCTGACCAATGCGGTAGGTTTCAGTCGTTGCGTGCAATGGTGCAACTCGGTAGCGCTAAACGCCGAGCTAGGGTCAAACGCTATCCACATAGTGTTTCCACTTTAGACGAGTACCCCGCCGTTCCTTACTACAGCCTTAATAACGGGGAATTTTTCTACGACTCCAGCGCATTGGCCAGACACCTTGACGCACTCGGCGCATCTAACCAACCCCTGGTGCCCAAGACGCAGGATCTGGGTTTTATCTGCCAGTTAATTGATGAAGCCTTCGATGAGTTTGGCTTGTACATGGTGCATCACAACCGCTGGGTGACGTCGGCCGGTACTAATCGCATGGGTGAAATGACAGTTAATGAATTGCGTGGCGCCATACCAAACTTCTTTCGAGCGCGCTTGGCGCGTAAGTTGGCAGCACGTCAGATAAGACGCTTACCGTACCTGTTCAGCATCGCACCTTGCGGGTTTGATGCTGAGCTAACGCCCGCAATCACTCCGCCATCGCGCGAGGGGTTTCCTGAGACCCACTCCATGCTCAATCAAGCCTGGAAAATGTACCTGGCAGCACTGGATCATCTACTAGCCGCTCAACCCTATCTTCTTGGCGATCGTTTTACGCTAGCGGACGCCAGCGCCTATGGCCAATTGAGCATGAACCTGGTCGACGGACGCGCAGCAGAGCTGTGCAGGAACTCGCACACGCGTTACAAGTGGCTCTGCTTTATTCGCGATGGCGACCATGCCCAGAGCAATGGTGATTTATACCTCAGCGAGGATCTGAACTTTTGCTTGACTGCATCAAGGCGACTTTCATTCCCCTGATGCAGCAAAACAATAGGGCTTACTACAGGCAGTCAACCGTGGCCAGTCGCTATTTAATGAAACCGCTTTCGACCTTAACCAAGCCCTTTATGACGGTGAGTTGCTGGGCTCTGAATTTCGCAGTGTCGCTAAAACCTTCCAGGTGAGCACATGGCACGAATTATGTGAAAAATGGCAAGACCTTGACACTGATGTGCAGGACTCACTGCAGACTTTGTATCCGCAGTTGAAAGGCGAGATATTCGAGAAAGCATAGGCGCCTGATAGGCTATCAGGCGCCTCTGAAAACGTGGGCTACATTAGCAGCCTATCCAGCTACCATTCCGGCCAGGCGATCACAAATAATCGCTTCTGCGTCAGACATAATATTCTTGACCAGTTCTTCACAGGTGGGAATATCATGTATCAATCCGCCGCACATCCCAACGGTTACCATCCCTGCATCAATGTCACCGGTACTCCATGCCTTCTCTTGATTTGCACCAGAGACCAGGTGATGCACTTGTCCGAAGTCACCACCTGCCGCTTCAATCTCGGCAACCTCGTCAGCAATGGTATTCTTGTAGACTCGAGCCGTGTTGCGGTAGCTCCGAAAAATCAGTCGTGTCTGGTTCTCATCCATCTCCACAACTTTCTGCTTAATACCTTCATGGATAGGCGCTTCCTGGGTAACCAAAAAACGAGTACCCATATTGATACCTTCACAACCCAGGGACAAGGCGGCAGCTAATCCGCGACCATCAGCGATACCTCCCGAGGCAAGCACGGGTATACTCAGGGCCTGGGTTGCGGCAGGGAATAGCACCAGGCCGCCTACATCCTGTTCTCCTGGGTGACCTGCGCACTCAAAACCATCGATGCTGACCACGTCAACACCAATACGCTCGGCCTTCAGCGCGTGGCGCACAGCCACACACTTATGAACCACCTTGATGCCCGCAGCTTTGAAGCGCTCCATGAAGGGCTCCGGGCTGCGACCGGCAGTCTCTACGATTTTAACGCCGCTATTGATGATGACATCGACGTAATCATCGTAATTGATTTCGCTGGCGACCACGCCGACTGTAAGGTTTACGGCAAATGGTTTGCTGGTTAACGACTGACACTTGGCGATTTCGGCGGCCAAACCCTCAGGAGTCGGTTGGGTCAATGCGGTCATTACACCCAGAGCACCGGCGTTAGACGCAGCTGCTGCGAGCTCAGCGGTACCGACACGCATCATGCCGCCGCAAATAATCGGGGTTTCAATACCCAACATTTCCGTTATTCGGGTCTTCATTTTTCCGTACTCCTTGTTAAAAAGATTAACTAATAAAAGCGCCAGCTTACTATTATGACAGTTTTAGTGTCAATATCCGGGGTCATCAGAGCCCGAGCATTTTGGCCTCGGCCTGCAGCAGCGGAGCTACAATTTCGTGAGCCCTAACCCGGGCACAAAAGGCCGCAAACTGCGGCCAACGCTCCGGATCAACTTCGTAGCCGGCATAACCAGCATTGACGAACGGAGATGCCAAAGCGAGATCAGCGACACCGAGCGAGTCAAACAGGAAGCCCTCTGGCGGCACCTGTGACTCGAGATAGTCCAGCATAGGAGGCAATTGGTTATTGATAATCGACTCTACCAGGTCATCATCAGGCTCTTGTTTAAGCATCATTGGTCGCATGAAACGCTGGAAAAATATCCCCCCAGCCATTTCTGTCACTTTAGAACCTCCCAGTTCCTCGTACCAGCGAGCGCGAGTGCGCTCACGCAGACTTTCAGGATAAGCGGGGTGGGCGGGATAGGCTTCTTCCAGGTATTGGCAGATGACTTTGGAGTCAGCCACGCTTAGATCTCCATCCTCCAGCGCAGGAATTTTTCCCAGAGGACTGATTTTTCTAAAGTCCGGGTCATCGACGAAAGGCATTTGCGGAATATGCTCAAAAGGCAGCTGCTTAATCGACAGGACTGCAAGCACCTTGCGTACATAGGGGGAGGCAGAAGCGCCGTATAGCTTTATCATGACCTTAGGTTATCCAGCAGAAACAGGGGCGCCTACTTTACTGTTCCAAAATGGAATCTTCCAGCAGTATCTCAGTTGAGGATTGACAGGCCGAGCCCGCAGTCTCTTAATGCACGACATAACCAGATAAATCACCGGGCGATTATAGGCCCGACCGCACGAAGGACCCATATATGGCCGGTTCGCTGAAGGATCAATTGCTCAAAGCAGGACTGACGGATGAGAAGAAAGCCCGTCAAATGGAAAAGGAAAAGCGCAAACAGGTCAGGGTTGCCAAGAGCTCAGGCCTGGAAGTCGTTGACGAGAACAGGGAAGCAGCGCGCAAAGCGCTGCAGGAAAATGCCCAAAGAGATCGTGAGCTCAACCAGGCCCTCAATAGCAAGGCCCAACGTAAGGCCATTAATGCCCAGATCAAGCAGCTGATAGAAATCAACAAAATCGCCAAAGGCAAGGGTGACATTGGTTTTAATTTTACTGACGGCACCAGAGTCAAAAAGATTTACGTCACTCCGGCGGATCAAAAACAGTTATCGGCTGGTCGTCTGGGAATCGTTAAGCAGGGGGATCAGTATGAAGTGGTGCCCTGGCCGGTGGCAGAAAAAATCGCTGAACGTGACCCTGGCAGGGTGATAGATTGCAAAGACAGCAGTGAGCCAGCGCTTAATGAGGAAGAAAAAGATTGGTACAAAGACTACGACATTCCGGATGATCTGATGTGGTGAGCAACATGGATCAATTCTATGTTGTCACTCATCAACCCGGCACCGAACACCCCACTCGCCCACATGGGCCAGTTAAGCCATGGGGTTCCTCAAGGCCGTAGCTGTATCCCTACCCCGACACATTCGTCATAACGGCAATCTCGTCTAGGTGGCAGTAGCCGGGTCATTGACCGGGAGCTAGAATGTAATACTTATCCTGATCGTTACGGCCAGACTACTTTTCTCATTTTCCTAAGCAAAAGCTTTGTCGGTGGGGCGACTCGCTTCCTGATAAACACCAACAACCATGACTTACCCGCCCGTCGCGGCGACTCTTTTTGCGAGGCCGACATAGGAACGTCCGCCGGCGGAGTTTTGTGCTTCCCTCACGGTCACCATCCGCAACATTGCGCTCACAGCTCGGAGCCCATTGAAAAAGGTATCAAATATATTATTCGTACCGATACTCTCTGCCGGCTTGAGGGTTGAAGCGAGTGTCTTGACAGGCCTCACCCCCTGACCCAACATGCAACCCCCAACAACAATATTCCATTCAAGAGGAAAAGTAGTTATGCCACGTATGAACCTGGAAGGAAGCTCATCCATCGTGACCGGCGGTGCTTCCGGCATCGGTGAAGCTTGCGCCCGCCAATTGTCTGAAGCCGGCTCTAAGGTTGTCATTGCCGACCTTAACGAGGAGCGCGGCAAGCAAATCGCCGACGAAATTGGCGGTGTTTTCGCCAAATGCGATGTCACCAATACAGACGATGCCGATGCCGCCGTGGCGACTGCGGTGGCGCTTGCCCCACTGCGTGCCTGCGTCAACTCGGCTGGTTTAGGCGCTCCTGGCCGTACCATTGACCGCAGCAATGTTCCATTGGACCTGGACAAGTTCAGCTTTGTCATCAAGGTCAATCTGATCGGTACTTTTAATGTGCTCAGTCGTGCTGCAGCCGCTATGGCACAGCAAGAGCCCCTGGATGAGGATGGCAGCCGCGGCGTTATCGTAAACATGGCCTCTTGCGCGGCCTTCGATGGCCAGATCGGCCAGGCATCGTACTCTGCATCCAAAGGCGGTGTCGTTGGAATGACGTTGCCTATCGCCCGTGACCTGAGCGCAGTAGGTGTTCGCGTCAATACGATTGCACCCGGCCTGATAGACACCCCAATCTATGGAGAAGGCGAGCATTCAGACGCATTCAAGGCCCACCTTGGCCAATCTGTATTGTTTCCAAAAAGGTTAGGCAGCGGCGAAGAACTCGCCTTTGCGGTGATGGAATGCATTACCAACCCCTACCTGAATGCCGAAGTCATACGCCTGGATGGCGGCATTCGCATGCCTCCCAAGTAACTGACTTAACGGATAACCGGGCGAGACCAGCTAATGCGGTTGGTCGACGCCCCGGAATCTGGCCCAGATCACCCCGAAACAAGCCAAACAGGCAATGCCAGCCATGACCCACACCAGGCCCAGAGAAGAGGCAAAACCTACACCTGCCTGTTCACCATGGTTAATAATCGCACCGCCGACACCCGCAGCTAGTCCAATCGCTAACGATCCAGCGATACCGTTTGCTGTTGAGGTTGCTCCCTCCTCCCCTTCACGAGTGTAATCCATTGTTGCGCTGACCACCGTGTTAAAGGAAATCCCCATGCCCACACCGGCAACAGCCCAGGCGGGATAGACCACCCAATAGGGCACTTGCGGAAGTAACAGCGAAGCTGCCGCGGCAACGCTTAGAGTTGTAATACACATACCCAGAAAAAGAGAATAAAAGAGGCTAACTCTAGTACACAGCCACGCTTGAAAAAATGAGGCGGCGACCCAGGTGATGGCGCAGCTGGTAAATGCCAAACCCGTCACCGAACTGCTAAGTCCCCTAAACTCAATCATAATCAAAGGCATGAAAAGTTCCGCCGCGTAGAACGCATAAAACAACCAAAAGTGCAGCATTACCGCAGCGGCCAATCCTACTCTGGCGGTGGCAAAACCTGGCGGCATTACCTTCAGGAACGGACGCCAGACCAGGGCAACAGAAAGTGGCAGCAGAATCAGCCAAAACCAGTTCACCGGTTGTGCTATTACAGTAACAAAAAGACCAGCACCACCGGCAATGCGCAACGCCCTCCCTATGGCTCTGCGCGAATCCTGACTGCCCGGCGCTGGTGTTTTGTTTAGCGGCTTAAGCCTCGGGTATAGCAGAATGCCAGCGATCAGCACAAACGGTAGCTGCGCAATGAACACCCAGTGCCAATTCAGGTAATCGACAATGTATCCACCGATTGCAGGCGCAAGCAGAGAAGGAATCAGCCAGGCCGAGTCCAGCCATGCGACCATGCGCGGCCGCTGATCTTTGGGAAGTACAATATTTGTGATCGCATAAGCCACGGTAAAGCTGATACCACCACCAAACCCTTGAATAACTCTTGCAGCGACGAACTCCCACATGTTGCTAGCCAGCGTTGCCAGAATAAGACCAACCGCAAACAAGCTGTAGCCGACAACGAAAATACGCAAGGGGCCACGACGATCAATACTGCTGCCGGCCCAGACCACGCTAACCAGGCCCGCGAGTATGTAACTGGCAAGCGTCACTCCATACCAATCACCGCCGCCCAAGTCACGGGCGATGGTAGGCAATGCAATGGCGATAACCAGCTCATCGAAAGCATGAAGGGATACTGCCAGGATAAGACCTAGCTGTAACGAACGCGCGGGTGCCGACAATTCAGGGTCCTCACTTTTGTGTGACACTATGCGGGAGCATCAATCTGGCTGAATCTCGCAACTCCCCAGCTGGGTATCTTCACCCATCACATGAAGCGCTTGCAATCATCATGCGCTTTATTTTAGCCAGTGGGCATTTTATGATGTTCGTCTAATTTACCGGGGCACCCGGTCTCTTCAGTATCACAGGAGCTGCACCATGAAATTCGGCCTGATTCCCATCAATATCGGCATGGACTCACTGGAAAGTCTGATCGGACTCGCCCAATACGCTGAATCCCTGAATTTCGAGTCCCTGTGGACGTTCGAACATGTCATGGTACCCGTCGAGTATGAGTCAAAGTACCCCTACAGCAAGGATGGTAAAATGGGCGGCGGTTCTGACAACCCCTTCCTCGACCCCCTCATTGCGCTGACTGCCGTGGCCGCTCACACCAAAACAGTGCGCCTGGGCACCGGTGTCAATATCCTGTCGCAAGCAAATCCCCTTCTTTTGGCCAAACAGGCGGCGAGTCTGGACGTTCTCTCTGGTGGCCGTTTTATGCTTGGAGCAGGCATTGGCTGGCTGAAAGAGGAATTCGATGCGATGGGCGTCCCTTTTGAACGACGCGGCGCCCGCTATGACGATTATCTGATAGCGATGCGCAAAGTCTGGTCGGGCGAAGTTGTGGAGCACCAGAGTGATTTTATCAACTGGTCGGGATTCCAGAGTTACCCCTTACCAAAACAGGAGGGAGGCGTTCCCATTATTATCGGCGGGCACAAGGGCAAGGCGTTCGAGCGGATCGCAAAACTGGGAGATGGCTGGTTTGCCCCTACCAACGACGCTGCGGGACTGGCTCCACTGTTGGAGCGACTGAAGGCCGCATGCGATGACGCTGGGCGCGACTACAACAGCGTAGAAATCACTTCCATGTGGGACTATAAGGGCGGTCTGGAAGCGGTCAAAGCGTTTGAGGACATCGGTGTCTCTCGTTTAATCGTACCTTTGTTTACACTGGGTCGTGATCCTGTTGCCGGCATCGGCAAGCTCAGCGAAGACATTATCGCCAAGCATTAAGTAGGGCCACAGTATTGTGCTTGTGCTGACATTATCGATATTGGTAGATCAGTACTTTGAATTCGCCCATCGATGACTTGGGATCCGGCTTGAACGCCCACCATTGTATCGCCGACGCCACTCAAGGTGACAGTCATTCAAGAGCCAGAAATCCACCCGACTGATAATCCCACAAACGCTTGTAAATACCGCCCTGAGCCAGTAATTGTGCATGCGTACCAGACTCTACAATGCGGCCGTCGTCCAGTACCACCAAGCGATCCAGAGCGGCAATCGTAGACAGGCGGTGGGCAATGGCAATCACGGTCTTACCCTCCATCAACTGGTAAAGGCTCTCCTGTATCGCTAATTCTACCTCTGAATCCAGCGCAGAGGTCGCCTCATCAAGCACCAGTATCGGCGCATCTTTAAGTATCACCCTGGCAATGGCGATGCGCTGGCGTTGACCTCCACTTAACTTTACCCCGCGCTCACCAACCTTGGCATCCAGCCCATGCTCGCCCGCCTGATCCTCAAGTTCCTGAATAAAATCCCACGCCCGCGCCTTGTGAATGGCCGCCATCAATTCTTCTTCACTGGCGTCCTGGTGGCCGTAAAGAATATTGTCACGCACAGTACGGTGCAACAGTGAAGTATCCTGCGTCACCATACCAATACTGGCTCTCAGGCTATTTTGGGTAACGCTGCGAATGTCCTGCCCATCCACTCTTATACTGCCGCTGTCCAGATCGTAAAAGCGCAATAGCAGATTGACCAGTGTCGATTTACCCGCTCCCGATCGACCAATCACCCCGACCTTCTCTCCCGGCTTTATATCCAGGTCCAATCCTTTGAAAACCGGTCGATTCTGGCTGTAGGAGAATCCGAGCTGTTGAAAATGGATAGCGCCCTGACCTGCGATGAGCGCACCAGCGTCTTGCGCATCTTCAACGGCGATGTGACGGGAAATAGCACCGGCACCATCTTTCACTGTGCCCACGTTCTCGAAGAGGTCAGACACCTCCCACATGATCCATTCGCTAATGCCGTTAAGCCTAAGGCACAAGGCTATTCCGACTGCGATGGCACCCGGCGTTATGCTACCTAGAAACCACAGGTAAATCGCTGTCAGACCCACAGCCACCAACATAATAGTGTTGTTGATGGCGACACCTGTTTCCATCCAGGTGACCAAGCGCATCTGCGGATGCACTGTACCGAGAAAATCTTCCATCCCCTCTCTGGCATAAGCAGATTCGCGTCTGGCATGCGAAAAAAGCTTAACGGTTGAGATATTGGTATAGCTATCTGCAATACGGCCGGTCATTGTTGCCCTGGCATCGGCCTGCTTTTCGGAGATGCGTTGCAAGCGCGGAACTATCACATAAAGCAGGCCAACGTAGCAGATCAGCCAGAACAGCATGGGCAACATCAAGCGCAAGTCCATGGTTCCCAGCAGCACCAGCACTGACAGAAAATACACAGAGACATAGACCATAATGTCTAACAGCTTGATTACTGTGGAGCGCACCGCCAGCGAGGTCTGCATCACCCGGGTGGCAATTCTCCCGGCAAACTCATCCTGAAAGAAACCGAGGCTTTGTCTCAGCAGATAGCGATGTGTCTTCCAACGCACAAGCATTGGGAAATTACCCATAAGGGTCTGATGCAATAGCAGCGAAGAAATACCTACCAGGATGGGATAGGCTATAACCACTGCCAGTGCCAGCCACAATAGATCAGTGCCGGGCCCCGACCAAAAACTCTCGGGCGTTTCCGACGTCAAAATGTCTACAAGCTGCCCCATCAGGTCAAACAAGTAAACCTCGACTATCGCAATGGCGGTACTGAGCAGAGCCATCGCGAGCAAAAAGGGCTCAAGGCCCTTGGCATGGTGACGGCAGAAGCGGTATACCGAACTCGGCGAGCGTTCCGGGGCAGGCGGTGGAAAAGGGTCTACCAGTTTCTCAAAAAATTTGAAGGCCATGAATTCTGGCAGTACCTCATCAATGAATTAGTCAGGTGATCGCTCGTAACGCACGATGCCATGAAAAGTAGTGTGCATCGCTCTTCCTTCCTGGTCCAGCATCACGCCTGAGAACAACGTATTAAAGCGACTGGATCCTGTCTCATAGTAGAAGGCAGACTGCCCGCTCGTCCAGTCCAAAGCCTCCAGAGTCCATTTGCCCCCGCGCGCACCAACTGTATAGACCTTGTTTGCGGCCGCAGAGACGATAGGTACTGAATTTGCGGAGGAAACCTCTTTATTGACCCAGGCTTCTCTCAATTCGCGAGCTGCAGGATCCCAGGCGAACTTCTGGATCCCATGGGGAGTGAAGTCAGGATGGTGGCCAGCAAGACCAATATAGGCGCCAACTGGAACCTGTTTCAAAGGCACACTAGCGGGCGCATTGTTGACCACCATAGCACCGTAGCCGCTGACCACCACAGACTGTTCAGTTTGTACCGCCTCGGCATCGTCTCGTCCTATGTCCGCGCGCAACATACCGGCTATTCGACGCGATGGAGCGCCCTCGATTTGTTGCCAATCGTCAGGGATATCCTCCCGCCAGAACAGAACCATATTCATCACTTCATCACCATCGGTGATCACTACAAACTTGTCCTCGTTGCCAAAGCCCATCAGGCTTGCCGTCGAACCGGTTCCCGAGTTCACATTCACAAAGGTGTAGGGTTTACCCGTATCTGGATCGAGTACGTCCTCCAGGGTGACATTGATTTCGCCATCATTGCTGTAGGGAACCACCCAGGCGCCATCTGCCTCATCGCGAGACAGTTTTTCACCATTCCAGGTGATCTTGTGCATGTGCTGCAGGGAAGGAACGAAAATGTTGCCATATTCATCAATTGCAGGACCGTTGCGTATCCAGGTGGCCGCGCCCTGCCGTCTTCCCATGTCGAGCATTTTTTGATTCCAGGCCGGGGCAACTTCGGCTCCCGTCAGTTGCATCGCCTGATACTCTGAAAAATCGCGACTGATCAGCACTACCCAACCGTCGTCGGTGATAGATACCAGCCAACCATCGTAGGTCATATTCATTGAATTGAACGCGCCAGTAATCTCTGGCGGTTTTACCCACTCATTCTTAAGTACGATCCGGGACTGCGGGTTCTCTGGATCAGCATCTGCATAAGCCAAAATAGAGTTCTTGCCCCCCACGTAAAGGATATTATCGGAACTGGCAAGGTAGTAAACGCCAGCCAAACCAGCACCCAGGTACTTTTTCACCATAGGCACTGATGTAAACAGGGTCCCAAGGCCGGTATAGGGCCACTTGGGCAGCAGGTCCAGCCAGCGAATATCCGCATCGGCCTGCTCGGTGGTAATCGCACCCTCACTAGCCTCGTAGACGGGAGAGTCTTCCAGGAAGAACTCGTCAATGACTTGTAGGGTCTCGTAATCCAGCTTGGAAATGCGATCTCCCCCGTTACTCCAGATTACCCGCTTGCCATTAGCGTATTCGGGCGATATTGCATAGCCAAAATGAGCAGGGCCAAGATGGGTATAGGTAAGGCCGCCATTCTCTACACTGAGCGCTTCACTGGGGCCTGAAGGTCCAGCGTGGCTCACACCGGTACTTTGAGCAGAGTTGATGTGACCTATCGGAGCGACCGAGTCAGCAAGATAGGGATTGCGCGGGGCATAGCCGCTGGTGACGACGGTGCTGGTTTGTATGGCTGTCTGGCTAACCACTATTTTGCCATCTCCCGAACCTTCACAGGCGGTCAATGAGACGACGGACAGAGCCATGAAGAAGAAAATGTATTTGCCGATATTGTTCATAAACTGGACCTGCGTTAAATGAGGGCTGGCGCCAATGCGTTATTACCGTGAATTTTGCATTACAGCCTATTCCACCTGAACATCACATTACGTGTAAGGCCAATTATCTTTGCCTTCTAAAAACGCCGCCATCGAGGCGGATCGATCTCATCCATCTATTTGCCGCAAGCGATGGCTCAGTGATGGGGTTGATCGCCGCGATACAAGTCTAAATATCATCTGGTTTCGTAGTGTTTATATTACCTTTAAACTAAACATAGACCGACGGTACTAGGGTAAGCAAGGGCGGCGCTATGCGCTACTTGTCCCAGGGAATCAACAGGCATGAATTTAAGCTCATCGCAAGCGCACAGGCATTTGACTGTCGTGGTGCTTCCACACTTCGTTGCAGCATTCACCCGGGTCGCCGGCAAAGCGGCCATCAACGACTTGGAACAGGCATGCGGGCGCTTCGGAACCTCCAGCGATATTGCCGAAGAACACCTCCCTGCCCTTGGCGATGGCTTCTGAGCATGGGACTACTGCAAACCAATCTGGTAGAACGCGCGCTCAGCCAACCAAGCGTCATCAAATGGCTAAAGCGTATCGTTCCTCCCCTGGACCTGTTTTTGTTACGCACTTCCAGAGGCTGGTTGAATACGGCGATGCAATCGGTGGCATTGCTGGAAACGACAGGTGCAAAATCCGGGCAGCAAAGAGAAATAGCGACTCTATGTATGCCTCACGCTGCAGATTTTGTGCTGGTAGGCTCAAACTGGGGGCAAGATAGAGACCCCGCCTGGGCTCACAACCTGAGAGCCAATCCAAAACCGAGAGTCAGCTTCAGGGGCTATGTTGGCGAAGCTTACGCCCGTGAACTAGTCGGGGAAGAACGCGCTTTAGTCTGGCAAAAACTGGTTGAATTCAACCCGCAATACGCGCGGTATCAGCAGGGCACGCAACGCCAACTGCCCCTATTCTTGCTCTCCAGAACCCTTTAGCACCCGCCATAATCCGCTGTAAGGAAAACAACGTATATTTTTACAATGCGTTAATACTACTGCGGCCTCAATATGAAAATCAGTTTGGAACAGCTCTCGCGACTGGATCGGCACGCGCAGGCGGTCATTCACTCGCTTGATCAAGCACTGTATCAGGTCACCCTGACCATTGGAGACGATTCTTATTTGCTCACCGAAAATTCAGGGTCGATTTTACGCAGGCACAGCTTGCAGCAAGTTCGGGAGCTACTGCGCGAGATGCCTCTTGATTCGATCAGGTTAAGACACCAGTCGGCCTACGACGAGATGATCGGACAACCAGTGCGCACGGCAGACAACACACTGGACGTGCCACTATCACTGGATGTAATGACTGCGCCCGTCATTCATTAACTGGGGCCTCGATGAGCCAGCAAAAAAGGAATTATTAGCGCGATGAGTCGTCAGACAAAACTTATCACCGTCACCGGTGCCACCGGGTTCGTGGGTCGAGCACTAGTCAGGCGACTCCTCGAAGAACCCAACGTGTCCATACGCTGTCTGGTCCGCCCAAGCAGTAACCGCTCTACCCTGGCATCTCTGGGCCCGAATATCAGTTTCTGTATTGGCGACATCACCAAGCCGCAAACACTGGATGCTGCTATGGAAGGCGCGTGGGGCGTCATTAACCTTGCCGGCTACAGGGAGTTCTGGGCACGTGATCGCAGTCACTTCTACAAGGTCAATACGCAAGGCGCAGAGAACGTATTTCAGGCATGTCTCAAGGCAGGGGTTAAGAAAGTCGTTCAAGTCAGCACGCCTCTCGCTTATGGTGTTCCCGATACGCTTCCTTTTACGGAATCGTCTCCTGCCGGCCAGCACCCCAACGAGTATGGCCGTTCAAAACACCTGGGAGACGCGGCGGGAATAAAGCTGTGTGAAAGCCAGCAACTTCCTCTTAGCATCGTTTACCTGGCCGCTGTGATTGGCGCCGGTGATGACAAGCAAACCATGGAGGTTGCCCGTGCAGTGGAGAAGCGCTTACCGGCTTTGGTGGGAGCAGAAACCACATACACCTATGTTTACGTCAAAGACGCAGCGGAAGCCATTGCCCGCGCACTGTTAAAGCAGCGAAACCAGGGCGAGAAGTATCTCATCGGCGACCAGAGAGCAACCACTAGGGAATATTTCAACCTGATTGGCGACATCGCCAACGTACCCATCCCTACTCGCAACATTCCCGAGTCCTGGCTACTTCCCATCGCAAGCGCGCTGGAATATGTGGCAAAGGCCACAGGACGCAGACCTGCTATACCGCTTGACGTGATTAAGACGACTGCTGCAGGTTCGCTTCTTTTTGACCCTAATTACGCGAAGGCTGAATTGCAGATGCAATACACCCCGTTAAAGCATGCACTTGAAGAAGCGGTAGAAGACATAAGGCGTTAGCGACAAAAAAATCTCGCAAACGTCTTACCTATAGATGAATCGGAGTTGAGCCATGCCTGAAGGCCCAGAAATAAGAATAGCCGCAGACACCATTGCCAATGTGCTGGTTGGAAATACGGTTGAAACCATACGGTTTGGCCTTCCGCGGTTGCGTCATTTTAGCAAGCAATTAAAGGGGCACCGGGTCATCGACGTCGAAACTCGTGGCAAGGCCTTGCTTACCCACTTCGATCACGGTTACAGCATTTATTCCCATAATCAGTTGTATGGGGTGTGGAAAGTCTGCTCCGGCCACAAGCTTCCCAAGAGCAACCGTTCGATGCGCATCTTACTGCAAACAGAGACACACTCTGCGGTGCTGTACAGTGCTTCTGACATCAGCGTTTGGCCGACTGAGGAACTGGCGGAGCACCCTTTTCTTCGCAAGCTTGGCCCCGACATTATGAATCCCGCACTCGAATGGCGAGAGATCGCTGCAAGACTGCAAGACCCCCGGTTTGAGCGACGTGAACTAGCAGCGCTATACCTGGACCAAAGCTTTCTTGCAGGCAATGGTAACTACCTACGATCTGAGGTTACTCACCACGCCGGTTTGCATCCGAAACAGAAGCCTTGTGAATTGACTCGCGCGCAGCTGGGAAAGCTAGCGCGCAGCACGCTGGAAATTAGTCGCCGAAGTTATGATACCCGGGGCATCACGATCACCCCTCGTTTATCCAAAACCTTGGAAAAACGCGGCGTGGCCAGAGGCAGCCGTCGCTTCTATGTATTCGGACGCGATGACCTGCCCTGTTACTCCTGCAGCACGCCGATCAAGTACAGCGAAATTAACTCAAGGCGCTTGTACCACTGTCCGCAGTGCCAGCCAGCGTAAGCGTGGCTATACACTACTCGACGTTTCTGTAGCGGTTGTCCCACTTCGTCACGATCGCGTCATGGCTGCCGTCTTCGCGAGCCGCGGCCAGGGCTTTATTGAAGTCCAGCATGACTTTTTCGTGCCCAGACAGGCTTCGGCTAATCGCCACATGACGAGCGACAGGTTCAAGTTGAATGCCTGTCACGGAGAACTGGTTTAGCTTGTCTCCCATGTACTCGTTCAATTGGTGGATGATTGTACGTCGATCGCCAATGACAAAGTCGACCCTGCCATTTTGCAGATTGAGTAAGTTCTGAATGAGGTGATTCTCTTGCACCAGAGTCAGGCGAGGTACCGCGGCTAGATCGACGCCATAGGCATAGTCAACTCGCACTCCCAGCCTAGCGCCAGACAGCTGGCTGAGCTGGGTAAAACGACGCGGCTCACCGCGACGCTTTAAAATGATGAGCTTGCTGCTGAGGTAGGGCTCACTGAACAGCAAATCCGTGGCTCTTTCATCTGAATACCAGGCGGCCGCCAATCCGTTATAAACCCCCAACTTTGCTCCTTCAACCGCTCGTGACCAGTTCTCTATCGAAATTTCAGGAGAGACGGTAGTCTGGGCAAATACATGCTCAACTATTTCCAGTGCTAGGCCGCGATCTGGCAGCTTCTGGTCGGCATAGGGAGGTGAGGTGTTAGCCATGAGTTTCAGCGGCTGCTGGGCTTGCGCCGCTACAGTCACCAACAGCAGGCCGGATACTACAAAAATTAGTGCAGATCTCAACATTAATTCACCTCTTAAAAACCAGAAAACATCATTGCGAGCGCAGGATAAACTGCCTCACACTTAATATCCATGACTATCTAATTTGAGCCGAAATCAGGTACGGAAATCAGTCGATCGCCAACAAAAGACCCCATGTAAACCCGCCCTGCCTGAGGTACAGCAACCGTCGCAGCACCCATGGGCGCTCCCCTGTGCGAGAACACCGATTCGAAAGCCAGCGTTTTTGGGTCCACAGCAATAATGTCAAAGCCTGCTCCGCAGGGTTCCGTCTGCGTCATAAAGCAGGACAGCAAATTAGGGATACTATCGTCGTGCGTAGTCACCCAAAGGCGTCCGTCAGACCCCCAGGCACTGTTATCCCCACTAGCCACAGGCGCCCTTGCAACAACTTCACCCGTCTCTACATCCACCTTCCACAGCTCGCCCGTGAAATACATGTTAACGAACACATGGCGCTCATCAGCAGCAATCTCAATCCCATTGGGTTGGTTGGCATCAGTGCCTGGCAGAAGTCGAAGGCCACTGCGCCGATTCCATCGCCATACATCGCCGGTATTCTTACCGAGCGCGCTGAGCAGCTTTTCTAATTGATTGGAATTATGAAACATTCGCGTATAAATCAGGTCGCCATTTGACATACCGACAACATCGTTCATAAAGGTTTCTGGACCGGCGGGAACACACCCTCGCCAGGCAAGCTCACTATTGTTTCCGTCGCCCAACAACTCAAACAACTCCACTGACTCACGACCGCCGTGGTTCACTACCAGGTAACGCCAACGACCATCGGCTAATTGATGAAGATGAGTCCCGTGAGGGCTGAATGTATCGAGTGGTGGTGGTCCGCAATCTGGCTCTCCCCAATCAGCGCCATCGATATCAACCACGCCCGAGGCAGGCGGGAACAGAGGCGTTATACCCTCATTCCTGGTATCGAACAGGGCCAGGCTACCGGTACCGTTATGCATGCCACCAAAATGAGCGAGGAGTAGATGATGGCCGTCATTAAGAGCGGCGATATCTTCTGGGGACTGCATGTCGCAAACCGGATGGATCGCTCCAATGGGCTCACAACCGCTAATTTTCATCTCGTCATCAATACATGCCGTTGTGCTTAACACACACAGCACTGCAGCCAACTGCTTAATCATCAATACACCTGTTTGCCTTGTTGTTGTTACTGACTTCGCAGGCGATGTTTGAACTTAACTACCCTGTTCCACTCGCGGTCGCCAAAACTGCCACCATCTGCGTTTACTCTCATTCTCGCCACCAATGTGGCTCTCGGGAATGCCATGCTGAGCATACCACTGTTCCCACTCGTGCGGGGTAAGTGTGCGCGGGGTGCCTGCGCCCATTGCCCTGCTCATTGCCTTGTTTCTGAGGCTGTTGTCAGCAGACGCCTCTCGCTCACCCAACAGCTCCTTGATCCGTTTATGATTTACAGCCATTGGATACCTCCCCAAAATGCGCTTATCGGTAAGCTGAGCCCTGACCTGTCCTGCTTCGTCACCAAGGGATTACCTCCCCTTTCCAGTCATGAAATGAGCCCGAGTCGCTGACATTGAGTGACGCCATCACTTTTATCAAAGACGTCGCGCATTCACCGGGAGTGAGGACACGCTTGCGATAATTGGCCGAAATGAATGGCTCCGACAGTCTTGATTCCACAGTCCCGGGATGAAGCGCCAGTACCGTGGCCTTGGGATGGCTAAGACGCCACTCCCGTGCCAACGTTCTTAACAGCATGTTCTGGGCGGCTTTAGCCGCTCGATAGGAATACCAACCCCCCGAGTGATTGTCCTCAATACTGCCGACCCGCGCAGATAATGAAGCAAGGATCGCAGGGTCGTCATGACGCATCATGGCGCTAAATGCCTGTGCCAGTAAGGGTAAAAACGCGGCATTGATGGCAAACGAATTCAAAAGACTGTCCTGGCTGATGGCTTTCAGGCTTTTTTCCGGACGTAGTTTACCGTCGTGCAAAACCCCCACCGTATTAATCAACAGATGTACCCGATTTACGTGTCGGGCCGCCTGTGCTGCAGCATCTTTAATAGAATCAGGATCTTTTGCATCCATCTTCAAATGCAGCACTGAGGATGCATTCCCCGATGGATCCGGATTTCTCTCCAACACGATAGCCTGATTAAAACCTGGAATCAGCTGCACTTCCTCAAGCAGTGCGCGGCCGATGCTGCCCCCACCGGCAATCACAACATTAAATTCAGGAAGGTCAAAACAGTGCATGCTCAGCCCTCAGCCTGATCAGGTGCCAGTCGCTGCAAAGTGTCATCGCCCCACGACACTATGGTCGCCTTGGTGTCGGCTTCGCGAGTTTCCCAGTTGCGCATGATTAGCGCCATCCGTGGATTAGATTTAAGTCTTGCCTGATGCTTATCAATAAAGCGCCAATACAAGCTGTTATAAGGACAAGCGCCCTCACCGGTGACTTTCTTGGGGTCGTAAACACAATCCCGGCAGTGATCGCCCTGACGTTGAATGTACTTACCCGAGGCGGCATACGGCTTGCTCGCCATCAGACCGCCGTCTCCATGAAGGGCCATCCCCAAGGTATTGGGTAACTCAACCCATTCAAAGGCATCGATATAAACCGCAAGAAACCAGGCGCAGACCTGCTCCACATCGAGGCCCGCCAGTAGCGCAAAATTGCCAATCACCATCAATCGTTGAATATGATGGCCATAACCAAGCTCCAGCGTCTGGGCAAGCGCTTTATGCATACATCGCATGTCAGTTTCGGCCGTCCAGAACCAGTCCGGGAGCGCTCGCTTTGCTCCCAGCACATTGAGCTCGGCGTAGTCCGGCATGTAATACCAGTACATACCCCGAACATACTCACGCCAACCGAGAACCTGTCGAATAAATCCCTCGGCCGCGGCAAGTGGTACCCGCCCGTCTCGCCATGCCGCCTCGACGCGGTTACAAACATCAAGCGGGTCTAACAAACCGGTATTCAAATAGGCGGAGACCAGGCCATGAAACAACCAGGGTGACTCTTCTGCCAGCGCATCTTGATAAGTGCCAAAATCTGCAAGGCAGTGATCGATAAACCAGCTCAGTTGCGCCTCGGCGCCCTCGGCGCTGACCGACAAATAAAATTGAGACAGATCACCGGGGTGTTCCGCAAATTCTCGCTGCACCAATTCGATGACGTCAGTGGTAATTTCATCCAATTCCAAACTGGGGCGATCGGGTATGGGTTTTTGTGATCGCCAACCTTTGCGATTCTCCGCATCGAAGTTCCACTTGCCACCGGCAGCGGTGCCGTCAAGTTCCAGCAGCAGCCCGTACTTCTTGCGCATAATTCGATAAAAGTATTCCATGCGCAGTTGCTTGCGCCCGTCGGCCCAGGCTGCGAATTCTGCAGGGGTAGAGAGAAAGCGATCGTCTTCAACTCGCTCAAATGGAACAGAGAACACCCATTCCGACATGGATTTGAACAGGCGATAATCGCCGGGCTCGCAGCACCTGACCGAGCTACAGCCACTAGCCTTCAGCGCCAGCTCTACCGCACCCTGCAGCGAGTTTAAACCCTCTTCAAAGGGGTAGTAGTAAACCTGAAACCCCTGCGCGCGCAACTCATCGCGAAAATGGCGCATGGCGGAAAATATGAAAGCAATTTTATGTTTGTTATGACGAACATAGGTCGCCTCCTCCTTCACCTCTGCCATGACAATACACGCAGTATCGGGTGATGCGTTTTTCAACGCACCCCTGCCATGCGACAGTTGATCACCCAGTACCAAAATGAGCGTTTGCTGCTTAACTTCAGGTGCTATCACGAGGACTCCAATGGCCAATCTGCGGCGTCAACAATATGCTCGGGTTGTTTAGGACAGTACCCTTCCCAGCGTTGGGTGAACTCTCCCTCAGGATCGAACTGACGGGTTTGCTTAACAAGATCAAAGTGGCGACCGCCTCTAGGGTCGGCACCGACACCCGCAATATATTGCCAATTGCCGTAGTTACTGGCGGCATCATAGTCCAGTAGGTGTTGTTCGAAAAACGCAGCACCAAACCGCCAATCGACGTTCATTTCATTCACCAAGCAGCTGGCGGCAATCTGTCGCCCGCGATTACTCATCCAGCCACTTTCTACCAGTTGATGCATAAGCGCATTAACAAGAGGATAGTCAGTCGCCCCAGCGCACCAGCGGGCAAATCCACGCGGATCAAACGTCACCAGCTTGCGTTCTCGTGCTGTTCCTTTTGCGCGAAATAAAGAGCTACTGTCCTCAACTTCACGCCGATAAAAAAATTCGCGCCAAAGAAGCTCGCTATAAAAGTGCCGTGTCGAGTCATTTGCCCCGTGCAACTTTTCAAACTGATCCAGCTCCCAGGCCAACTTGCTAACCGCAAGGCTTCCGTTGGCCAGCCATGGAGATAAAAAACTGGAGTAAAATAATCCATCGAGTTGGTTGCGAGTTTCCTTGTACGAGGTTACCGCGCCCTCGCGATGCATCCACACCTTTAACCTTGCTTCACCAGTTTTGGCACCTCCTCTGGCCCCAAACGACGGATCTGGTCGAACCCGGGCAGCGGGCAATGGCAGGGCATCACCCCACGGGGTGGGGCGGGAGGCATTACCGCCACCCCCGCGGGATTAGAGGCCTGCAAAGGCTCCACACTGCGTCTGAACGGGGTAAACTGCTTGAGTGAGAGCTTCGTTGACTGCAATGCCTTCTCACTGAACAAGGTATTACCTTCATGCACCACTAATGGCACCGACACGCGGGCTGCAACGGCCTTCTCATCAAGGCGCTCATAGCTGCCCGGGCTGCGAGCAACCCCGATACGTGTGACCTTATACTCATCCACCAGGCTCGGAAGGACTTGTGCCGGAGTCTCCCGGAAGACCAGCAACTTCTGACCGAGCTCTGCCAGCTGGGCGCGCAGCGCCTCCAGACTCTCGATAAGAAACCGTTCACGCTGCCTGCCTAACCCCTTGAGATTGCACCAGGGGATGTCGCGTGGCCAGAAGAACACACAAAGCAGCCTGTCAACGCCACAATGCAATTGCAGTGCAGGGTTGTCGTTGATCCGAAGATCGCTGCGGAACCAATATATCTCTGTCACTTTAGGCACTCGATAGGCGTCGTCGATGTCATCGTTAATATGTTACTTATGCATTTATATACGCAGCCAGAGCGGCTTCCGATTATCCTTCTGCCGAGAAAGTACGGGTTCAGGACCTTGTGCTTTAGCTGCCAAAGACCAACAATATTGTTCACACCCCCCAAAGGCACTACGATGGATCAAAGACGGAACTTCAGTATCTCCGAAGATAATGCTGAAATAGGCTCTCGAGGAATTATCCAGATGTGCCATTGAATGCAAACTGTCAAACTCAATGATGACTTAGTGAAGTGAGGATCTAGCATGGCAAGACTACAGAACAAAGTGGCGTTGATTACCGGCGCAGCCTCCGGTATCGGCCTCGCCTGTGCGCAACGTTATGCCTCTGAGGGTGCAGTGGTGATAGGCACAGATATACAAGATCGCGAGGACTGGTGCTCTCTGGTAGGCGGCGATCCCGAGAATGCCTTGTACAAACTCGATGTCACTGACGGTGCTGCGCAAAAAGCCATAGCTGACGACTTGATAACCCGATTCGGTCGCATTGACATCCTACTCACTGCCGCCGGTGTCGGCGCCGGTGGCCCTATTAATTTGCTTGATGAAGACGCCTGGGACAGGGTTGTCGATATCAACCTTAAAGGGACCTTCCTGTCGATAAAGGCGGTCATTGATCAAATGATGGCCCAGCGGTCCGGCAGCATCATCACCATCGCCAGCGTAGAAGGCATTAATGGCACCGAAGGCGGCAGTGCCTATAACGCATCCAAGGGTGGTGTTGTTTTGCTGAGCAAGAACGTCGCTATTGACTATGGACGCCTGGGTATACGCTGCAATGCCATATGTCCGGGCTTTATTGAGACACCAATGCTTGAGAGTGTGATGGACGCAATGCCTGAATTCAGAGCCGACATTGGTAAACAGGTGAAGCTGGGGCGTTTCGGTCGCCCGGGAGAAATTGCGAGTGCAGCTCTGTTTTTGGCGTCGGAAGACTCATCCTATGTCACCGGCCATTCACTGGTAGTCGACGGTGGCTACACCGCTGGGCATAGTCATGGCATCGTTGAGATGCTTGGACTGGTATAAGCGATCGTCATCGGTAAGACCTGATGAGCGCTGTGTATTATCGGCTGACTGCTTTTGCTTCAGGCAGCGCTCATTCGAAGCTCCAAGCATTGCAACCTTCGCACAAAAATACTGGAGACGTGCTTTTCGGAATGCTCGCTCTGTAACGAGAATTTTTTCGTTCGCTGCAACAACTCCTCCAGAATTATCCGTGTTTCCATTCGCGCCAGCCTTGCGCCGATGCAAAAATGAATGCCATGACCAAATCCTAAATGCTCATTTTTATTTTCCCGATTCAAGTCAATCATTTCAGGGTTACTGAAGACAGTCTCGTCACGATTCGCCGCAGCCCACAGCAAAAACACTTTCGCTCCCGCTGAAACAGATATGCCCCCTAACTCTGTTTGATGAAGCACAGTTCTGTAATGCCCTTTGAAGGGAGTCTCCAAACGCACAACTTCTTCAATATAGCTTTCAATGAGTTCTGGGGACTGTCGCAGCCGGCTCTGCAGGTCGGGGTCTCTGGCTAAAATACGAATAGCACTACCAACCAGGCTGGATGTAGACTCGCCGGCTGCACCAACTAGCACAATCGCGATAGCAACGGCCTCTTCCTCGTCAATCAGACCCTCTGTGACGCCTTGGGCCAAATCGTTCAATACGCAGTCTACTGTGTCCAAGGAATCTAATTGAAGCGCACGCTGGAAATGGCCCCTCAGGTATTGGCTCATCTCTGCGGTGGAGGCACCAAGCTCAACCATACGCTCAAGGGTAGCAGTACCCGCCAAAATATCGCCACCGCTGAAGGACCAATCAAGTAACTTGTCGAGATCTGCTATCGGCAGTCCCATGAGTCTGGCCATAACCAGGACCGGTATTGCGTTAGCGAGCCCGCCTATGCAGTCTCCGCCACCCTGCGCCAACAGTTGACTCAGGGCTTCGCCCGCCCAGCTCCGCACCTGAGACTCCATCGCCATTACTTTACGGGCCGTCAGTTGCGGCATCACCAGCTTTCGATGAACGGAGTGAAAAGGCTCATCAGCATTGGCGATCGCATCTACCGTGCCTCCAAACTGAGAAAAATCAAACAGTGTGGGCTGCCCCGAACTGTCACTAATTAATACGCCGGTCAGGTTAGCTGAGAAGTCTTGCTGATTTTTCAATACCTGATGAATTAATTTCGGCGAGGACACCAAATAGACTTCTGTATTTGGCACTTGATACACGGGCGCGTGCGCAAGCAACTCACGATAAAAGGGATAGGGATTTTCAATCACTTCTGGATCGAGCAATTGAAAAATAATACTGTTCTCCATGCTAAGAGCCTTGCTTTAAAATATTTTTGCCGGAGCAATTAGTAACTATGCACTTCGGCAACAGACTGGTCGGCATCGTATTGTTGCTGACAATCTTTCATAGCCACTAGCGCACTTTCGCTCACAGCGACCTGCTGAAACGTCTCTTGTTCAAATGCCATTGCCTGCTCAAGCGGCAGGTTTTCTGCGCGGCGCAAGACCCGCTTCAAACCCTGTAATGCACCTGGGGGTTTGAGGGCCAATTGCCGTGCCAACTGGCGAGCACAGGATAAAGCTTCACCTTTTTTCACCAATCGATTCACGCCGCCCAATTCCATCAGTCTCACTGCGTCAAAGGCTGCCCCGGTAAGTACCATTTCGGTGGCGGCACTAATACCAATAAGACGGGACAATCGACTACACCCGCCAATGCCAGTGGTCAGACCCACGTTAACTTCTATCTGAGCGAAGCGGGCCTGTCGTTCAGTGACACGAAAGTCACAAGCCCAGGCCAGTTCGGCGCCACCACCAGATGCGTCACCGTTAATGGCGGCAATGCTGACCACAGCTTCATGAGAAAGCTCTGCCAACGCCCTAAACCAACCGTCGCCGACACCGGTGCACTCTCGTCCCTCAACACCGGCAATCAAATCTTCCAACCAGGCGTGCTCAAACCAATGCGGTGAAAGATCAGAAACCAGAATGACGACCCTGCTCCCTTGCTCACGCGCGGCCTGCAGCGCGTCGGCCAACTCATCGATCGCAGCCCAACAAAGTTGATTTTTCCGTTTTTCGTCTCTAAAGCTCAAGACCGTGACTAGGCCATTGTCACTGCTCTGGCAATGAATAAAATCGCTCACTTTAACTCGCCTTATCCGGGTTCAGGTTATGATTGTGACAGAAACGGCTTAACAGGCCAGCGCAAACTTGTAGGAAACAACGCATGTCGCTAGATTTTGAGCAACAAACTGTACTGATCACCGGCGGGAATCGAGGACTGGGGCGCGCATTTAGCAAGTGCCTGGCCGCCGCTGGCGCAGAGGTGATTATTCATTCTTCTGGCCGGGATAACAGCGGGCAAGAGCTCACCCAGGAGATTATTAGCGAAGGTGGTCGCGCGCACAATTTTCCCATGCAGTTGGAGGATGGAGCCAAACTTATCAGCGCCTCCTTGGCTAAAACGTCGCGCCTGGACGCTGTGGTGCACAGTGCTGGAATGGTCCGGGATTTCAGTATCGGAAATCTTGAGCAAAGCGATTGGGACCAGGTTATATCACTGCATCTGACTGCAGCCTACCAATTGACCAAAGCAGTATGGTCCACGTTTCGAGAACAAGGCTTTGGCCGCCTTGTTTTTATTTCATCTGCGGCTGGACTTTACGGCAACTTTGGCCAGGCAAACTACGCAGCAGCTAAAATGGGTCTTTACGGCCTGTGCAATACAGTAGCGATCGAGGGGGAAAAGCATGGCATTAGCGCTAACACTGTGGCGCCATGGGGAGCCACCGACATGAATCGCAAACAAATGAACGAGGATTTAAGATCCCGGGTACGCGCCGAGCAGGTCGCACCGCTGGTCGCGTATTTATGCCACCCGGAATGTCAGGAAAGTGGGAGCCTGTTTGAAGCAGGTGCAGGTCGTTTCAAAAAAATGCGCTGGGAGAGCAGTCGGGGACTCGCTCTGAACCCTGAAACAAACCCATCCATTGATGACATTGCCTCCGGCTGGAATGAACTCATCGACTTCAGCATCAGCGAACACCCCGCCCATATTACGGATGCGCTGGCCCGCCTGCTGGAGCGTTAAAGCACGATATTCACCTGAACCAAATTACTGAAAAAACAGATATGCAAGGCAGAACTGCAGTTCACCCCAAGGGCAAAGACACAGGAATTAGCACTGGCCCGGATAGCCGCCTATTGAGTTAAGCGCCAAAAGTCCTGCACTGGCAACGCCCAGGGGACGCGTAGGGAGGAACCTTCTGCCCGGCTACCTATGCCCTACCGCTTGCCTAAAAATGCTATGCTGGCGTCTTTTCAGCAGCGGAATCACAGGCGCGTTCAGTGGACCCCAACAACAGTATCCGGCTTAACAAGTTTATCAGCGAATCTGGTCATTGCTCTCGCCGTGAAGCCGATAAACTTATCGCCAGTAATCGCGTAAAAATTAATGGTACGCGCCCCGAGCTCGGCACCAAAGTTGAGTCTGGTGACGTGGTTACGGTTGATGGGCAGGAGATAATGGGTAGCGCCCCGGGCAAATCGGACCGCGTCTATATTGCCTATAATAAACCGGTAGGCATTACCTGCACCACAGAGCGGAGCGTGCAAGGGAATATCGTAGACGCTATCGATCACCACCAGCGTATCTTTCCCATTGGTCGCCTGGATAAACCGTCCGAAGGACTGATACTGCTCACCAGTGACGGTGATATCGTCAACAAAATCCTGAGGGCGGAAAACGCCCATGAAAAGGAATACCTGGTCACTGTTAACAAGAGCATCGGTAAAGGTTTTAGCGAAAAAATGGCCGGCGGGATTCCCATACTGAACACCGTGACCAAGCCTTGCAAAGTCAGTGTTGTCAGGCGAAATGTCTTTAAAATCATACTCACCGAGGGACTCAACCGACAGATCCGACGGATGTGCGAATTCCTCGATTACGAAGTAACCCAGCTTGTGCGTCTGCGCATCATGAATGTGCATCTCGGTAAACTAAAGGTTGGCCAGTGGCGTAACCTGACTGAACAAGAAATGGCCCAGCTCAACATAGCGATTTCCGGTTCCACCGGTTCTCCGCCAAAAAAGTCTTCTCAATCTGCAGCAAAGAAGCGTAAGCCTCAGCATCGCCTCAAAGGTACTGGCAGTGACGCCAAGCCAGCTAGAAAGTCCACAAAAAGCAGGCATAGCTCCAGCAAAAACAAGGACTCAGGCAGCGACAGTCGACGCTCTGCGCGCAAGCCAGGGTCGAGAAAGTCACCGACTTCCTCCAAGAGACGGAAGTAGGCTACCTCTTGCCCACTCTGCCCGACGACCAAAGCGTTGATGTCATTGTACTTGGAGCAGGCGCTTCCGGTCTTTTATGCGCCGCCGTAGCGGCCAGTCGCGGTCTTTCCGTATTGGTGCTTGAAAAGGCGAACAAGGCCGGCAAAAAAATCCTGATGTCCGGTGGTGGCCGCTGTAATTTCACCAATTATTCAGTAGAACCAGAGAACTTTATTTCCGGAAATCCACATTTTTGTAAGTCGGCGCTAAAGCAATATTCCCAGTGGGATTTCATTGCCATGGTAGACCGCTATAACATCACCTACGAAGAACGCAAACATGGACAGCTTTTTTGCGTTCACTCAGCTCGCGATATTCTCGACATGCTATTGGCAGAGTGCGAATCGGGCGGAGTTTCAATTAAATCAAAATGCGAAGTAGAACGCGTTGAAGCCATAGCCGAAACACAGACTGATAGCCGCTACAAACTCTGCACGGTCGACTCGGATGGCGCTCAGAACTTTTTCTGCCGTTCACTGGTTGTGGCAACGGGGGCCTTGTCGATTCCCACACTGGGCGGTAGCGGCTTCGGTTATGACTTGGCCCAACAGTTTTCTTTACCCCTGACCGAGCGACGCGCGGGACTGGTACCGTTCATGTTCAGCGATGCGCTAAAACCAATATGCGAGCGTCTTTCAGGTCTATCAGTTGAAGTAGAGTTGCACTGTGGCACACAGTCTTTCCTCGAAAATATCCTGTTCACTCACAGGGGCATCAGCGGACCCGCCGCACTGCAAATATCTAATTACTGGCACCCCGGACAGGAGCTGAGTATTAACCTTTTGCCGGGTCAGGCCGCTGGTAGCTGGTTATTGGAGCAAAAGCACGCGTTCGGAAAAAGTTTGCTAAGAAATCGACTGCAACAGCAGCTGGCAAAACCACTGATCCGTGAGCTGCAAGCGCTATGGTGGCCCGAGCTGGCCGACACACCGCTGGCAGAGTGCAGTGACTCTCGGCTAGTAGAGATTGGATTACTACTAAACCGCTGGTGCGTTAAACCGTCAGCAACCGAAGGCTATAGGACAGCCGAAGTGACTTTGGGCGGCGTCAATACAGAGGCCATCAGCTCAAAGACGATGGAGGCAAAAGAACACCCAGGCTTATTCTTTATCGGTGAAGTCGTCGATGTTAGTGGCCACTTGGGTGGCTTTAATTTTCAGTGGGCCTGGTCATCAGGCTATGTTGCCGGCCTAAACTGCCAGGGGCACAGCTATTCTTGAGCACCTGCGGCAGACAAAGAGCGAAGCACCGCAAATTGACTCCTCAAGTACCCCTTATACTTTGGTAATTCATCTTCTACTTCTGCACAACGCGAACCATAAAATATATGCATCTTTACCGGGGGTAGCATGCGCTCATCAGAATAATTTTGTGCCGCTATGAAAGCGAGTCCCTTGGCACCAGAACCAGCTATGGCCATCACCGGTTTACAGCATTGCGAACAGGTGCCTCGCTCAATTCCGACAATTTTGCGGTACTTTTTAAACTGAATTTCGTGCGCTTCTGGCAATATCACATCACTCAACTTTAATACTGTCGCATCAGCAAAAGGCTGTTGATAGAGCTTTTGGCAAATTGAGCAATGACAGTAAAAACGCAGGACGGGGGGCGCTACAACTTTAAAAGTAGAAGCGCCGCAGGGGCAGCTACATTTCTGGATAACATTTGGATCAGTCATCTTTCATGCCTCGGTATTGCAATATCGTAAAGCCTCTATTATAAGCCAAAAAACCCAGTGACAATGCCAATATCAGCAGCCCCAGAGTTGGGAGCGTGGGTACAGGAATACCCAGTTTTCTGGCAATGGCCTGCTCGATCGCCCGAAGATCCTCTGCATTGGTGAGGCCATCTTGGTTTACATCGTAGAAGCTGGAGAGCCCCCAGGATATCGTCACCTGTTCTGCAAGCGCAAGATCGAGAGTATTCACAACGCCATCTCGGTTGCCATCCTCAGGGTTCCAGTTACCCAGAGCCTGATATTGTTGCAGGTCCCCTCGGAGCACTTCCAGTGCCAGACTCGCATCGTCTGTCAATGTGTCCTGAGCTAGCAAATTTAAAGATTCACGATCGATAAGTGGGTCGCCATTTGCATCCTTGATTAAAAAGAGCTCGTCAATCTCGACAGTTTTTGGCCCATTACTCTGCGGATCAAAATCAACCCAGCTGGTAACAACATATTTATAGGTCTCGGTCGCCGCAGCTTGTTGCGCGGTCGGTAGCACGGCCAAGGGCGACTCACCCAAGCCATGCAAAAACTGATTAACAGTCCAGCAATCGTTGAATCCTGACGAGGGGATAGGTGACCCCGCAGCTGTAACGCCTGTCGCTTCGGCCCCAAACCACACCCCATTGTTGTCCTCACATACGCCTTTGTTGATAGGGGTGACGGAGCATGCAGTACCCAACGCGCATGGCGGGTTAAAAGCATTGTTAGGCTGAACATTGGGTGCAACATTCACTGCTATTCGACTGCGCTGGTTAGCTGTCCTCGCATGAGCTAGATTACCAGCGATAGAGACGGGGTCGAAAGGAGAACTACCGAGGCCTAAGTCTAAGCCTGCGGCATCTGATATCACGCCATAGATATCAATAATGCTCGCCAAACCGTGACGCGGTAAACCCACGTCACTGACTCCAGCGCCCGCTATTATTAAAGGTACTTGTACTCCTGACTGGTAGACCTGTCCTTTGGCGCGAGTCGGATCGAAGGGTAGGTTTACTGAGTAGCCGAGCGTTCCGTTGTCACCGAAAATAACAATCAAGGTCTTGGCACCTGCCGCCGTAAGCTCCAGGGAATCGCCAGGGCCAGATCTGGTCATCAGTCCCGACTCCAACAGTACTCTGCCTATTTCTTCAGACATAACTGAGATAATCGATTTTTGTAGGGATCGTTGGTCAATTGAATTGTTGCAGTCAAAAGAAGAGCTAGTTGTTACCCCTATGCCCGCAGCACCGAATGTCTGTGGAATTTGCTGCAGTGGAGTATGGGCGGCGCTATAGCTAACGGCGAGGAAGTAAGGCTGGTCACTATTCTGTGCGTTGATCCAACGAATCGCTTCGTTAGATTCTACTGTGGTTCGGTATTCGCGCGCTGTAAACTCCTCAATCTCAATAGGCGCACCGACTTGCTCGGGTTTACTCATTTTTTCAAGATCACCAACGTAATAGGCGTTTTCCATTTCGAAATCGATAAAAGACGGCGGGGGCGCCGTGCACTCGGCTCCAGGGTCGAATACGCCTCCTTGTTCCATGCAAGTGCGTCCCGGCTCCGCGGTACCGTCCGATACGCTGATAACAGTGCAATTTACATTCGCCAAATAACAGGCGCCGGTGTCAGCGCCGTGAGTGGGGTCACTGGCCAAGCTGGGCACGAATCCACAGCTGTAGGTTCCTTTGGAGGCAATACCACCTGCGGTAGAGTCTATAGACCGAAGGAAGCCATGGACGTTGCCATAGTAATAATCGAAACCCGCCTCGATGGGTGTGGTCTTCTCTGCTTCGTTATTTTCGGGGCCACCCATGTGCCACTTGCCCACCATGGCGCTGGTATAACCTGCGTCATTGAGATGATCGAGCAGTGTGTCCTGGTAGGGGTTCAGCTGCGCATTAGCCAGGTCACTCGGCCCAAGTGCACCGGTGGTGCCAGACATGACAGGTAACTGCCCCGTGAACAGAGCGACTCGCGATGGGGAGCACTCTGGCATGGCCCAAACGTTGGTAAAACGCGCCCCTGCACTGGCGATTTGATCAAGCGTTGGGGTGGCTGGTGGCACATCGCCACCATAGCCAAAGGTCGCCAGTTGATCTAATCCCACATCATCCATAATGAACACCACAACGTTGGGTTTAGAGCCACTGAGTGCCAGCCCATTAGTTTGGCCATCATAACTGTTGAGACAGGCGGCAATCGAGTTGGCGCCTGAACCGTTTCTTGGCAGCCCCGCTTCAAGGCCGACTTTTACTTTTTCAAGCTGAGCGGCTTTGCTGGGGAGAGTGTGCAGATAAGGCGCGATACCTTTGCAGTCATGAAGGCCGCGCATTTGAATCAGTCTTACGGTGCCTCCTACTGACTCAACGTTGCTGAGTTCGTCGATATCAGTAAGATAATCGCTAAAATCTATATCCAAAAATCCGCCAACATGAGACACATTCTGGAGCCCCTCCAGAGAGGACAGCCTGTCATTAAACGCGATATCCAGAGCGCCATGAATGCGTGAAATTCCATCTAGGCCTTTTAGCGTTTTAAGGTGCGAGTTGTAGATGACCCGCAAGGTCCCATCTATCTGCGTAAGCTGACTGAGGGGTTGTAGCGAAATAATATTACCGGGAGAACTCTCCTCGATAATCAGGTTATGGACTGATGAACACCCCGCATAATTGCTTGCAAAGCTATTGATGGCTTGCTGATTATCGAGCACAACCTCATCTGAGCAGCTAGCCGCTGCGGCCTGTTGCGCGCCGACGCTAAAAAATAGGATGACGGCCCTAAACCATAATGTAAGTCCAGAAGTGTTATGTGCATCTTGTTGACCTATATTCATCTAATAACTCGCTTGTCACCAAACAACAGCCTAACCTCAAAATAGTAACAGCCCGGCCGTGTTCAGTTTATGAAAAAAAGTTTCTTTCTGAGGGGCATCCTCATACTCAAGTGCTTGAAGACTACATCAGTCACCCTCATTCAATTTAGAGATTACCTGCTCGTTTATCTCAGTGAGACGTGCTGGTGAAATCTTGAATAGCCGTCTATCATAGGTCATTAGGCCATTAATCTCACTTTCTACATCGGTTGTCTGGGTATAAATTGCTCCCGCCAATCCTCGCGGCACAAGGTTTTCGATAAGGAGCAGCATTTCCATGTAAGCTGCTTCGTAACCGCCTTTACTTTCAAAAGCAGCATAACCCCATCCTTTGTCTACTGAGAGATGGCCAGCCAAGGGCAGACCCAAGCCGCCAAATTCTCCGTACACCAGAGCTCGATCGAGCGGTAATTGGTCGACAAACGCAGCTTCGCGTCCATACACATGTAAATCGAGAATATCGCCAGCACCAGTGTCGAACCATCCACTAGGACCGTCTACCAAACGACCGGGATCTCGCTCGCTCACTGCGAAAAGTACCGTATCGGTATCAAACTGTCCCCAGGCTTCATTGAAGGGCACCCATGCAACAACACTTGTGAAAGGCTCGAGATAGTCAATCATTGCGGCCAGTTCTGATTCGAATAAAGCGGCGGATATCGGGTTACGAACCATGTCTCGCCAAGGCTTTTCGGAGAATAGAGCTGCGATAATGTCCCAGGTCTGGCGTAGTATCTGAGTATAGCGGCTGGCACCACCGTCGCCGGTAGGCATGTCTTGCCAAACCAGCAGTCCCATGCGATCCGCATGCCAATACCATCGAGCTGGCTCCACCTTTACATGTTTGCGAATCGTGTTGAAGCCCATGCGTTTGGTCGCGTCAATATCGAATGCCAGCGCCTCGTCAGTTGGTGCGGTATACAATCCATCAGGCCACCAGCCCTGATCCAGAAGGCCAAGGTGAAACACCGGCTTCCCATTGAGGAATAATCTCGTAGTGCCTGCAGCATCCTTTAATGTCGCTACCTCACGTGCGCCGAAATAGCTTTCTATAAAATCCAACTCTTCTTCATTGCGTAGCATGCGTATTTTCACATCGTAAAGAAAAGGATCATCAGGCGACCAAAGACGAAGATTTTTCATGACAATACGGACTACAGTAGCGTCCCGCCCGGCTGCAGTTCGCACTTCTGCGACCAGTTCATCGCCAGAAAACACAGTTGCTTCCAAAACATCCGTAGGATTCTCTCCTATCGTTCCTATACGCAATTGCACCTCATTGGCGGCGAGGTCGGCGCTGCTGACCAGCTTGTCGATACGATCTGCAGGCACGACTTCCAACCAGACGGTCTGCCAGATACCGCTCACTGCTGTGTAACGTATACCGTGGGGAACCAGGTGCTGCTTGCCATATGCGCCGGGGCCGAGATTCGTTGGATCCCAAACGCCTACAATTAATTCCTGCGCCCCGTTGGGAACCAGTGAATCTGTTATATCAAAAGTGAACGGATCATAGCCCCCCTGGTGAATTCCTTGCCTAGAGCTATTAACCCAAACCTCTGCTTCCCAATCGACAGCTCCAAAATGCAATAATAGTCTTTGCTGATCGTTGAGCGAGGGGGTTTCGAAAGTATGCTGGTACCAGAGCCTTTCATTCGGGCCCAGTTGTTTTTGAACGCCAGAAAGAAACGATTCAATAGCAAATGGTACGACTATTTCCTCCTCAAAACTTTTGGGCTGTGGCGCGTTTCGCTGGGTAACTGCATATCTCCAACGACCATTGAGATTCAGCCAATTATCTCGACGAAGCTGTGGACGCGGATAATCAGGAAGCGGGTTATCGGCATCGACGCTGTCTGTCCAGGGCGTGGTTAGTGCCAGAACCTGTGTTGGCCGGGTAAAGTCATAGATTTTGTATCCGACTGCACCGAATGCCCCAAGGAGGACCAGTAGCAGGGCCGTAATTATCCGAAAAGAAAACCGTTTCATAAGAAACCACGATGCGTGTGTGCGTTCAGCATAACATTGGATATCGGCACATTAACTTTTCCAGACCACAGCCACTCAAGACAACAATGCTCTGCCCCAGATCCTCTGACAGATCTGTCTCCCACCTGGCGCCATTGGGCTAAGTGGTCTATACCCTCAAGGCGCCCTATCGGAGACGATGCGACTGGCGGAGTGCTCACCCCGATCATCGCATCACTGTTTAGCTTGACGAAAAAAATGCAGCGAACGTTCAATGCAGATCAGTTCGCATTTTAATATGGGAGCCTCGCCCCGTTAACCCGCAGCGGCAGCTCTTACCCGAATCGGTATCGAACTCATGCGTGGGATGCCTGTGCGGCGATCGAAGTCCCGGTCGCTAAATGACAGGCGTCCGGTATTGCCGCCTTGCCCCAGAGGGTCTTCTTTCTCGTTCGGACTGGTGCCCCAGCTGTGCGGTATGGCAACGCACCCCGGGCGTACTTCGCTGGCAGCCTTTGCTACGCAACTGATCATCGCTCGCGCCGACTCTATCTCTACCACCTGACCGTCAGATAAGCCCAGATCGGCAAGGTCGTCGGGATGGATGAATGCCGGGTGGTGTCCCACGCGTTTGCTTTGCACCGGATCCTCGTGCCAGCTGCTATTTAACACTTCGTTAATACGGCGGCTGATCATGCGAAAAGGGTAATCCTGATCATCAAGACTGTCGGACTGCGCCAGACGCTGTGAGATTTCCTCCAGCTCCGCCAGCATCGAGGGGTTGCCAATGTCCAGTTTTCCCTGCCAGTCATCAGGCTTGGGCTCGACAGTGGTAGGTGGTCGATCAAACATTTTTCCACGATGCGCTTCAGGATCATCGAAGGCATCGCTAATGGCTACTGGCGATCCTCGCAGTGAAATAGACCACGAGGCCATCGGATCAGGTGTCTCGCCAGGTGGCACCGGAGTCGCTTGCCGGTCCTGTTCTTGCGGGTCGCCGAATAGCGCAAATGACTTTACGTTCAACGTCTTGTTCATCTCTGTGGCAACCCGGTGAATGAACTGATATTCCTCGCAGAGATCCGAACCCTCGGGCACTTCCAGTATGGGGTCGCTAACCTGGCCGTAGGGGCCTTCGAATCCCCAGCCAGCGCCGAACATGCCAAATAGCTCGGGCGCTGCGGTACAGCCTTTTATTTCGTAGTGCAGTTTGGGTGCGATTATGTAATCTGCAAGCTCGCAGGTTTTTGACATTCTGGGGTCAAAACACACCAGTAGGTCTAAGGCCTGCATCGCTTCATAGGTTTTGATCTGGTCTGGCCATGCCAACATCGGATTACCGCCCAGGCAAATCAAGGCCTTGATCTGACCTTCTCCCGGAGTAAGGATCTCATCAGCCAATGCACCGGTGGGCAGGCCTGAGGCAGATTCCTCCAGATCGCGTACCCGCATCTTCCGGCCAAAGCCCCACGCTGGCATTGGCCCTGGAGACGCCGCTATGGCAGGCGCGGGTGTGATGAACACGCCGCTGTTCTGTTTGACCTCGCCGGCCTGTCGCCAGTGGCCCATCAGGGATGTCAGTGCCAAATTCAGGTATTCCGTGGCATTGCCAAAACCCGACATATTTGGCCCGGTGCCCACGCTGATACTGCCACGTTTCCAACCACTGAGCATATGGGCCGCTTTAACCAGTTGCTCAGAGTCTATGCCTGCATGCGCCGCAACTTTGCCCGGGTCGAAGTGCGCCAGTGTCGCTTTCAAGGCGTCCAGCCCTTCCACCTCTGCATCGACAAAACTCTTGTTGTAACGCGCTTCCTCCAGAATGATCTTGGCGATAGCGCCCAGTATCAATGGGTCTTCGCCAGGTCGACACTGCAGGTAGATATCGGCTTCCTTGGCGCTCTCGGTTTTGCGCGGGTCGACGACAATGAGTTCCATGCCACGTTTGCGCGCATCAAACAGGCGTTTGGCCGGGTTCATACCAAGACCACCGTTCATAGAGATAACCGGATTAGTGCCCACCAGCATCAATCCGTCCCACTCGTCTACACGATAAGGCCCTGCGAGCCAGGGTCCATGGCAGGACAAGGCAATACCCTTGCCTGGCTGATCGATAGTGACAGAAGTAAATTTCATAGCGCTGCCCATAGCGTCCATTAGGGCCAAACTATAGGCGTGTGCATTGAGATTATTGTAACCAAAGGTTCCGATATACATGGCCACTGAGTCAGGGCCATGCTCGGCGATAATACCCTGCAGTTTTTCGGCCATTTCGGCGGCGGCGTCTTGCCAGTGGATATCGTAATGCTGGCCGTCTGGGCGGCGCTTTTTGCTGGATAGCAGGCGCGAGGGTAGCGTGTGGTGATTAACCAGCCGACGTCCCTTAATACAACTGAAGCCGGCAAAGGCGGGATTGTCTTTGTCCCCGTAAGTGGCGGTGGGGAGCCCGTCTTCAAAATCGACAACAAGCCCGCAGTGGGCATGGCAGGAACGGCACATCACATGCTTCTTCTGTTTTGTCATATTACACCTGGCTTGCTTATTGTTATCTCGACTCAATGCAGTGCTGATAGTAGCCTATTTTCACAACGGCATAGGCAAGTTAACTTTTTGACATTAGAGGAACCCAGCCTCAGACCTCAATCTACTGCCCTATCCCATTCTGTAAACGCACTAATTTCAGGATCTCGGTAATGCTGGGCAGGCACTTTGCCCTTATGAAGACCTGGGTATTTCTGGTGAAGAGCCTGATGACGCAATGCATAGTGTTTGCCATCCGCAGTTGCCTGATGCTGAGGATGTTTGGAGTGAGGTTGCTGACAAGTCTGGGGAGTGGTTGAATCAGGTGCGGGGTGCGATGTAGGTATGACTCGAATTGTAGCAATATTAGAGCCACACTGCATAGCTCATGACGTCGAGCGGGAATCGATGACGTTTACAGGTATTCATGCGCCGATTCTATCAATTACAGCGAGTTAAGTTGTAAGTACGCTATTCCCCCCTCGCTAGATACGCCTTTGTATAGGCAAGGCTATCGCCGTTATCCAGCAAAGTACCGTTGGGTAATTCCTGAGTACGGGCACTGATTTCCAACATAGCCTGGCCCAGCTTCTTTGAACTGGTGACCAACTTCCCGGGGCGCAATAAGACCTCGGTAATATGATGGCCGATATTCGTCGTTTCACTGATAGGGCGAATATAAGCCGAGCGATAACTAAATGACCGCAGCCCGGTGCCCTCGGCCATGGCCGCCACATCCCGTTCGGTTTGACGTTTATCGTGTGCCCAGGGCGCATCGCTGGCGCCAGTGCCCATACCGGCAATAAAATGATAGGCCATGGGGGAATCAATGTGACCGGCAGCTCTTCGCGCGGCTAACCAGACCGGCACAAAGGCCGCGGGAAAGTCCACATGAATCAGCGTGTAAGTCGCTGCGTCGACGCTCATGGAAGAAGTGCCAAGCGCCCATAGCACCGTGCTAACCTCGCCAAGTTGACTATTGAGCTGGGAATAATCTGTAAAGTCCTTGTGCATAATCACCGAGACTTTATCGCGAGCTTCAACAGATGCGATATAATCCGTGCTGCGCCGAGTAACGACATAGACTTTTTCTACTTCATTATCCTCGACGGCGGCTTTTAATAAACCGCCTCCGGCTGAACCTGTCGCACCAAAAACCATCACCACCTTATTAGCGCTGGTATCGCGCTCGGCATTGTCTGCAGGCTCTAGAGACCCCTGGGTTGCCGCACCCCAAACGTTGAAACCAATGATCAACGCAAAAACCACCGTAAGCATAATCGCCAACCATTTTATTATCATAAAATAACCGTTTGATGTCTTTTTAAAAAAGTTATAGGGGGGATCTCAATCCTCCGCCGTCAATAAAGAAAACCGACCCCGCTGGGCTTCGACAACATCCTCGATGAACTGCGTGTTCAGCAGGTTATCGGGGATGAGTGGACTTGCCCTAACGATCGACGTATCGCGCATCTGAACTAGAGATTACTTAGGCCGCGTGTTTAGCAGCGGCCATCGCAGCTTTGAAATCAAAGCCCATTGCGATAAATACGATTACCATCACATTGAAGGTGACTTCGAAGTAGCCGCTAATCGCGGGCAGATCTACAATACCGACCAACAACGCAGCCAAGAGAACGTGATATGAGATACCAATATATCCCAAAGTAAGCGCCGCAATTTTTGAAGCCACTGATTCGCCGTACAGGGGAACAGCCACCAACAGAGCAAAAACTGCCCACATCCAGAAACCAAGATTCTCGAGAGACTCGTATAGCGAAAACGCCACGCCCCCATTCAGTATGCGAAGTAGTGGATCAGCCAACTCAGCACCAGCACCGGTCACACCGCTTGAAAGGACCTCTGCTAACTGAGGTATGGCCCACACCGCCATAAACTTCGGGATAATGTAGCCAACAACGGACACCAGAACCACCATCGCCGCGAGTATCGCACGCAGCGGATTCCCAACCCTAATCTGCCAGGCAATCCCAAATAAAATGCAGGTCGCAAGGAGCATAGCGACAATCTGGTTTACCCAGCCGGCGATAAATGCACCCCGGTTGGTAATCAGCCAGGCCACACGGTCTGCGTGTTCCGCTGTGGAGCCTGCGGGGATATCCAATGGCAAAAACGCGGAGATCACGCCCGAGACGATCACCAGGATGGCGGACCAAAAGCCCAACCGGTTAATTTGGAAATCTAGTGTGATTTTCGTGTTCATGATTTTTCCTTTTTATCTATATCTAGGTTCGGAAGATTCGGATCAACGTGGTGTCGTACACCTGAGAAACATCATTTTTATGGTTTTGTCTGACTGCGAATAGAGGAATCAAAAAACTTCCCATAGGGCGGGCGAAGCAACCTGAGAGGATCCAGCTTCGACTGGACATAAACGGCTTTAGCATGACTAAAGTTTTTAAAGCCATCAAAGCCGTGATAGCTCCCCATACCACTTTCTCCCACACCACCAAATGGCAGGTCTGATTGGAAGATATGCGCCATCATATCATTCACTACCATGCCGCCGGACGTAGTCTGAAAAGTGAGCTTTTCTATCTCTTGCTTATTGCGTCCAAAATAGTACAAGGCAAGCGGTCTTGGTCGTTCGTTGATATAGTCAACCACTTCCTGCATCTGCGTGTACCCAACTATCGGTAAAAGAGCACCGAAGATTTCCTCTTGCATGACCCGGCTGTTCGTATCGGCATTCAAAATCAGAGAAGGTAATACCCTGCGCCCACTGTTTTGTGTTTCGTACAATGGGACTACCCGAGCACCGGTAGTTTTGGCCTCGGCAACCATCTCCCTAAGACGGTCAGCATGCCTCTGGGTAATGATATGGGTATAGTTTTCATCATTGGTAATATCAGGATACATTTTCTTTACACTCGCCTGGCACGCCGTCACAAACTCTTCCACCAAGTGCTCAGGTACAAACACCGTATCAGGACACAGGCAAATTTGACCGCCGTTAAAGGTTTGTGACCACATCACTTTGTCTGCCGCCAGCTTAATGTCTGCAGTAGACGAAATAACCACGGGATTCTTTCCTCCCAGTTCCAACGTTACTGGCACTAAATTCGGCGCTGCGGACTGAGCAATCAGGCGCGCGATGTTGGTTGATCCGGTAAACAATAGATGATCAAATTTCAATTTGGAAAATTCTGCCGACATCTCTGGCCCACCAAGCACCACTCCGAACTCTGTTTCATCAAAACTGCCAGCAATGATCTCTGCCATCGCTTGGGAGGTCTGGGGGCTAAGCTCAGAAGGTTTCAACATGACTCGATTGCCCGCGCCAAAAATGTCCGCACTGGGCGCAAGAGCGAGATTTACCGGAAAATTCCATGGTGAGATATTGCCCACAATGCCGAGCGGCATATATTCCACCTTGGATTTAGCTCCCAGTAAGCCTAGGGGAAATTTACTCTTACGCTTCTCTGGCCTCATCCACCGCTTGAGATGTTTACGAACATGTTTGAGGTTCTCTAATGTCGACACAATATCAGACACACGCGTCATCAGATGAGACCGATTTTCAAAGTCTTCCTTCACCGCCTCTAACAAGCGGTGCTCATGACGAACTACCATATCGATCATGCGGTTGATACGATCTTGACGAAGCTCAAAGGTAGGATACGGGTCCTTTAATTGTGCCGCCCGTTGACTATCAAGCAAACGCTGCAAGTTCGCAGTTTGTGCAACTAGTGTCTCGTTACTGTTCATACTAACTCCAAAATATTAAGCAAGGTTCGAAACTTAACTGACCATCTTTGCAACCAAAGCCTCACACTGCGCCTGGTTCATATACTTAGGAACGGGATAAGTGTAGTGAGACTCCTTGAGCGCGGCTTTCACAATCCCAGGAATATCTGACTCATTAAGAGCATCCAGCGTACTCGGAATATTTAAATCACTATTGAGTTGGCGCACAGCATCAACAAATTTTTGCGCCAGTACCGACTTAGACTCTGTGTCGCGCCCCAGCTCCACAGCCACGGCTAACTCCGATAATCGGTCTATACATGCATCCTGACTGTAATCGAGAACATGAGGCAACACGATGGCATTTGCGAGGCCGTGAGGGGTGTTATAGTAGCCGCCAAACTGATGAGCGATACCGTGAACATAACCTAACAGGGCTTTATTGAGGGCCAAAGACGCGTAACAGGAAGCCAGCGCCATGCTCTCACGGGCCTCAATGTTGCTGCCATTGCTGTACGCTTCTTTCAAGTTTTGAAAAATCATTTTAACCGAGGCGATTGCGTAAGCGTCCGACTCGTCGGAGGCGAGCTTAGAAATATAGGCCTCTACCGCGTGAGTTAAAGCATCCACCCCCGTAGCCGCGGTGATCGGCGCAGGCAGCCCCAGCATAACACTGGGATCGAGGGCCGCTGCAACCGGTATAGTTTTAGGTTCAGCAACGAAACCTTTTTTATGGCTAACAGGGTCGGAAATAACCGCACCTAGAGAGACTTCGGAGCCGGTTCCTGCTGTTGTTGGCACAGCAAACAGGGGTAAGCCTGGATTTTTTGCCTTAAAATAACCCACCAGCTGTTCCGGGGTTTTCGTGTTGGTAACGGCAATTGAGATAACTTTGGCAGTATCAATGGGTGAGCCTCCACCAAACGTTAAGATAGCATCGCAGCTATTTTCTTTTGCCAGTTTCAAGCCGGCATGAACTTGCGCAAAGGTAGGATTTGGCTCGACACCGTCATAAACCGTCACCCGGACGCCAGCGGTTTCAAACTTGGCTTTAACCGCATCCAGCAAGCCCATTTCATGCAGTATTGCATCGGTCACAATTAGAACATGCTTGTAACCAAACTGAATCATATTGCCACACAATTGCAACGATGAACCTGGACCACAATAAATCGTCGGCTTAGGCTGCGGCACTATTTTTAGCAACATCCCTGTCGCCTGCATTAATAATTTATAAAATAGGGTTTGAAGTAAAAAAATCATAATAACGTCCTAAAATGGTAATCGGTTTTTATCTAAAGACGAATATGCATGCCACATTTATTCTGTCTAATAAATCAGCTTGCCAGTTAGATATCAGCCTCCCAGACGACCCCACTTGGATTTGTCGACATCAACACTTCCCGATATCGTCTCTCGATATTGTCTCTTTTCAGTTTCATCGTTGCCGTCAACAGTTCATTTTCGATCGTCCAAGGGGTTTCAACGACAAACAACGCTGCCAATCTTTCGTGCGATTCAAGCTCGCCATTCAACTTATCCAGAGAGCCATTAAGACGATCGACAACTGCCTGGTTTTTATGCCCATTCTCTGCATTCAAAACCACAAGCGCCACGGGTTGAGGCATCCCAGAGCCCGTTACACAAACCTGCTCAATATCGGTATTTTCTGACACCAGCAATTCAATCGGCACAGGAGCAACATATTTACCTTTAGCGGTTTTGAATTGCTCCTTAAGCCTGCCAGTGATTCTCCAAGCTCCATTTTCATCCACAACACCTCGATCCCCGGTTTTTAACCAACCCTGATCAAAGGTTTCTTGAGTCGCTTTTGGGTTTTGATAATACTCATTAAACACAGAGGCTCCACGAACAAAAATCTCTCCTTGGTCAGAGAGTTTCATTTCAACACCTTTGACCGGTGTGCCAATACTTCCCAGCCGCTCCTTAAAAAATGGCGAATTGCTACATACCAGCCCACCGGTCTCAGTCATCCCAAATCCCTCGGAGATATCTATGCCAATTCGACCAAACCATTCCAGAAGACTGGGTGCAATGGGTGCGGCGCCAGATGCAAATCGCTTACAGTGTTTAAACCCAAGTTTTTCTCGGATTTGTGCTGCAATCATAGCGCCCTGATTCGACACCAATAACGGCTGGAGATCAGCATCTTTGAGGGTTGCAAACACCTGCGACTGAAGCTTTGTCCATATTCTTGGAACCGCCAAGAAAACGGTGACCTGTGCATGGTGTAAATCTTGCGCAAACGTATTCAGGCTTTCATTAAAGAAAATTTCCAAGGGGTTGTATACCGACCCCATGAACACAAGAGCTCGCTCTGCTATATGTGCCATGGGCAGATAGGAGAGCAAGCGGTTGTGTGAAGCAGAGTAGAAGTCATCGAGCCCCTGAACTCCGGCAGCAAGGTGGCCGTGTGTAAGCACAACACCTTTAGGGACTCCTGTGCTGCCCGATGTATAGACAATCGTTAAAGTGTTATCACTGGCAGGGTTATCAATGTTCATAAGTGGAGCATAGTTTTCCAGCCAATGATTCCAATTAAATTCGGACTCAACCGTTGGATAGGGAAAGGCGATCTTCTTCAGGTCCCGACAAGCCTCCTCCGCCGCACGGGTATCGTCGAGCTTACCCATGAAGATGGCTGTTGCGCCACTGTGACTGATAGTGTGTTTAATCGTATCCACACTGGCCGTGGTGTAAATGGGTATACTGATCATTCCGGCCATCATGATTGCCAGGTCTGCCACGATCCACTCAGCACAGTTTTTCGCCAGAATGGCGATTCGATCACCCCTTTGGTAGCCTTGATCCAACAGGCCTGTGGCAATCTTTCTTGCCATGGTATCAACATCTTTAAAGGAGTAGGTATTCCATAGGCTGTCGACCGGCTGATGCAAATAGGGTTGATCAGGATTCAGTTTCACTCGTTGAGAAAACTGTTGAAGTGGTAATAAAACGCTCATAGTAAATTTCCTATTTTCCGATCCATCGAGGTTTACGCTTCTGCGCAAAGGCCATCGAGCCTTCAAAGAAGTCGTCACTATTGAGAAGATTATCGAACACCGTATGAGAAAAGGTGACGGCGTCATCCTCACTGGCAAAACGAGAACTTTCGTTAAGCAGTTGAAGGCTGCTGGAGACCGCCATCGGAGATGCCTCTGTAATCTTCAATGCAATCGCCTCAGCCTTCTTCATAAGCTGATCAGCTGGCACCACGTAGTTGATCAGGCCTGCATCCAGAGCCTCTTGCGGCGTAATGGGCTCGCCAGTAATAATCATTTCAACCGCTTTCTTGCGTCCGATCTGCCGGGTTAACCGTTGCACACCACCCGCTCCCGCAAAAAGGCCGACCTTAACTTCCGGTAAACCAAAATGGGCATGCTCAACCGCCACGATAATGTCAGCAGCCATGGCGATCTCCAGCCCACCACCCAGCGCTACGCCATTTACTGCGGCAATAATGGGCTTGGTTCGATCGGTGCGGGATGTAATACCTGCAAAGCCTGTTTTAGGGACCCACACTTCCCCGCCTAAGGCCATATACTTTAAGTCATTACCCGCAGAGAAGGAGGCATCTCCTTCTCCCGTTAAAATAGCGACCCAAAGATCCTTGTCTTTTTCGAAGGCATTGAAGACGTTTTCCAACTCTTGGTTAGCGGGCGGATGCAGTGCATTTCTTGTCTCGGGTCTATTAATAGTAACCGTTAATATGTGTCCGTTTCTTGCCACTTTGCAAAATTCGTAGCTGTCCTGAAATTCCTCTACCTTCTTCGGCGAGAACTCCAGAAGTCGCGGTTCACTGTAGGCGTAACGATTGCCTTTTGGGTCCGCCTCAACAAAGATCGTCTGCCCCAGACAATCGCCCTTCAAAGTTTGCTGTAGCGTATCGGAATCGAGAAAAGGGCTGGTGGCATAAAAGCGCCTATTACTGCCTTTTAGCCGCCCAATGATGACGCTGTTGAAAGGATTACCCTTTACGTAGTTAATGATATAGGCTTCGAGCACCGCCTCGCCATGGGGACTGTGTTCCACTTCGACTTCAGGGATTTTATCTAAAACCATCTGTAACATACTGCTGTCACACGATGCCCATCCGCCTTCTGGCGCAGCGGTTGAATAGACTCCAACAGAGTGTTTAGACATCCAGCCACCGTTGCCAGATGCCATGCCAAAGCTGCCAGGATCTTTTCTCAAAGTCTCTACTAGCGATGCAATGCCGTGCATAGTGTAATTATTTCCCGGGCCGCCGAAGTACGCGAGGCCTCCCGTTTGGGTGAGGGACCTGGGATCATTTTCTTCAATGCCCATGACATCACAGGCCTCCGCGACCACAATAGGAAAACAACTGTATATATCGAAATGATCGATGTCGGCACTTGTTTTACCCGCTGCTTCCAACCCGCCTTTAAGTGCGAACTCCAATGCTCGGGAACGTCCAATTTTTTCGCGTTTCAGTATTACACGGTCTTTAGTGTTGGCATAACCATGCAAATAGGTCCACTTTTCTTCTGCGATCCCAAGTTCTTTCGCTTTACCAACGGTAGTCAACAGCAGCGCTGCCCCCTGGTTAACGCCATCTTTGGCGATCAGGTTTTTCGGGTAGGGTGAACACACCATCTTGTTGTTGTCCGTAACCGTAATCAGTTCTTCCGCTTCATAGCTCTTTGTATTCATGGCGTAGGGATTGTCTGCTGCCACACGTGACAGTTTGGAAAAGCAATTGGCCATTTGCTGGTTATAGCCGTCAGCACCCAGCCCCTTTTCGCCCCGGCGCGCTTGCTCCATCAATCCATAAAATTGAACCGGCTGCATCAAATTAAGTTCAAACTCCATACGAGTGATCAAGTGGCTACCGTCAAACACTCCTCGATCGTCCAATTGCCCCGCAACCTCTTCACGCCAATCAAGCTGCACTTTGTTCTTTGATGCGACTTTAATATTCGCCATTGCTTCGCCGCCAGCGAGCAACACCATGTCACACTCACCCGCGTTTAACTTCTCGAAAAATTCTCCAACCAGCTTCTGTGGAGAGTGCCCACCAGCAACCTCGTACACGGCGGAGCTTGGATTGGCGCCAATCCGATTGCCCACAGAGCGGGGGAAATTGTTAAACCCGACAACAGTGGTGGTAGAGGCCGATGTACTGATCGATGAAAGCGAATCGGCAAATGTTCGTACACAGGCTATGGTATCGATATGCTCGGCTAGGGAGTCGTTCAAGGCATCGCTCATCGCACGACGTGAAGCTTCACCGGCTAAATCGGCATGTGAAGAGCAGGACGTCAAATCCGCAGGAACCTGTTCTGTAACTTGACCTACGCCTACGATAATGGGCGTTTTATTACAAATACTCATGTTAACTACCTTTCATCTACATTCCCTTGATTTGACTACGCCCTTGCGCATAACAACTTTTTATATTCCCGCCAACCGGCGCTCAGAGTTAACAACGAAGATCTCTCGAAACACCTAGCTACATTTAAGAAAGGGTATCCCGACCACTAGCTTATTAACATGATGAAGGTGGCCGAACTTGATCAAAGCGGACAAGATCAAAACGGACAAGATCATTGCCGTTTCTAGCCCCTCGGAATAACCACATGATTCTCTAAGCAAGACCTCCTAGAGCGACAGTAGCCAAATCTTCTGCGGCCTCCATCAAAAATTCATATTTTCAGTGTAAAAGTGAAGGGGGTATTTTGAGTGATGACTTAGTAGCCGCAGAGTATTTATACTCGGGCAAGTTAATCAAACCCCTGTCCTATGTGTACCTGGGCACCTACGCCACATCAAACGATGACCTGTACTTAGGCTGGGTTAAAAACTCCGTCAAAAAATTCACGAGAGTTTTTATGCGAGAATTGCCTGCCAATGCTGGCGCACATGCGGCATAAAAGGTGGACGGAAATCGGCCATTTTTAAATGGCCGGGTGTTGCGTTAAGTATTCTTTCGAGGCCGCCAATACCATGCGAGTTTAAATAACAACCGATACACTAAACGCTTTTATTTTTGTTAAACGTTATTTATCATCAAACGCTGGCATCTTGCCATGATCCACATTCGGAAACATCGGTGTATCTAAAGGCGCTCCACCATCCACTTTGAGTGTTTCACCGGTAATAAACATCGCCGCCGGTGAAAGCAAGAAGGTCACAGCTGCCGACGCTTCTGCCTCAGTAGCTAAACGGTAGGATTTATTTTTCTTTGCCATTTCTAGAAAGACTTTCCGATACTCAGGGTCATAATTGTTCAAACCTGAAGAGTGGATAGCACCGAGTGCAACAGAGTTAATTCTTACACCACGTGCTCCCCATTCAACGGCCAAGGTTTTTGTCAAATTATCAACACCGGCTCTAGCAGCGCCGGTATGCGCCAAAATAGGAAAACCATTCCACATATTAGCGATGATATTGACTATAGCGCCACCATTTGTATTCATACTTTTATTAAATGCCGCTTGCGACATTAAAAAAGTACCTGTTAGATTTGTATCAATTACCGCACGCCATCCTTTCGCTTTTATCGATTCAGCGGGTGATGCGAATTGACCACCGGCATTATTCACAAGAAAATCAAGCTTGCCATATTTTTCTACTACAGTATCAATACACGCATTTACTTGCTCTTCTTCACGGATATTACACACGACACTTAAAGCGCGATCACCGTACTCCGCTAACGTCTCCATGGCTACGGCCAGTTTTTCTTCTTTACGCCCGGCAATTGCAACACTAGCACCCAGATATAAAAGCTCTTTAGCGATACGTAAACCAATACCTGTACCACCACCAGAAACCAATGCTACCTTCCCTTCGAAAACCCCATCTTTGAAAACTGTATTAATCAAAATTTATCCTTCTTCATTTTCTACGGTTAGCTTGAATAATCCCTATTGCCTCTGCCTCAGAAACAGCAGCAACCAATTCAGCATCAGAGCAAGGATACATTGGACCACAAATAATAAGAAAATCGATACCAACATGCCATGATGAAAGCGGCCGAACTTGATCAAAGCGGACAAGCTAGCTGCCATTTATATACTAGAGAATAAGGGACATTTATCGTTGGGCCGCCTACAGAATATAAAGCCACCGTTCTATTTAAGATGCCGTTGATTAGGCCGCTTCATCCTCCTCCAAGCTACGCAAACAAGCCGTAATTACATTGCGCTTCGACATACTGAAGCCGCTTACTAAGGCTGTTATATCTTCCTTGCCAATCAGCTGTCGCGTTGTCGCTCGCACAGACAAACCCTTATCGCGCCAATAACGAACCTCTTCTCGCAACGAAACAATGAAATCGAGCTTTTTTGCTAAGGCGGCTGGTCCATCACTAAGGATTCCACGGTGGGCACAGAACAACTCTTGAAAGTCCAACTGCATCGCCGCGCGTAAGCTATTAATCATCTGACTGACGTTTTCTTCTCTCGTCATGTACTTGACTTTACTGGCAATATACAAATCACCTGAGAACAACCAACCTCTTTCTGGCTCGAAGAAGCAAGTCATATCATCTGAGT
>DS999222.1:515273-531620 GCA_000156295.1 marine gamma proteobacterium HTCC2148 | reverse complement strand
CTATACAGGCATCACCGATGCGATAGACAATACATGTGCTCGTCAAGCGCCAGTTGCCTTTACGGTCTAAGGCTCCAACACGCACTCCATCAACATGCGGATGAGCGATACGATGTATTAAAGGCATAATAGCCCGCCATGTTTCAAGTACTCAAAACGACTCACCATAAAATTGTGTAACCCATTTTCGATATTTTTGCGATGGGCCCGGAGCCATCGCACAACAGAGAATTTTCTAAGTAGATTTTGTTTTGCCAAATAGGAATATCGTTCTCTATCTGTCCAGTCAACACTAAGTTTCTGAATGTTTCCATTCATTGTTTTTCTGTCTGGCAAAAAGCATGTCCTTCCTTAGTACGATCAAAACGTGTCTTTACAGAAGCAATGAAAGCCTATCTAAGAGATCTGTTTTAAAAACGCTAAATAGGCTTCACTCACTTGCTGCGGCGCTTCTACTTGTGGATAGTGGCCGATTCTCGGCAGCTCAACTAGCTGATCCAGACGACAATTTAATTGTTGGTAACGGGCGACTAAATGCTTGCCTGAAACGGGGTCGACCGAGCCGTTTATTACGCAAATCGGCACTGGCGAATTTTGAAGTGCGTCAAGCCAACGACTTCGGTGTTCGCGCCTATCTAATATGTAGGTCATTAAGTTGTGAAATATATGGCGTCCGCCTTTGTAATTAATAATTTCCCAAAATTCACCTAGCTCAGCATCACTCGGTTTGGTTGCGTCGCCGAATACTTTGGAAAACGATGTTCCAAACGCTTTAAACCCAGTCAATTTATTGGCCAATTTTCCCAACGGACTGAGCATTATTTTTTGAATTAGTAAGGCTTTGTGGGTTTCTGGGAATAGACCGCCATTTAAGAAGCAGCCAGAAAGCCATTTACCCTGACCCGTGCCCTCAATTTGTCTGGCGAGTAACTCTTGTGCAACGCTGTCACCATAATCGTGAGCTAATACATGGTATTCGTCGATTCCAAGGTCGCTGATCAAACGATCAAATAAATCAGCTTGTTTATGTAAAGTGTAGTCTCGTTTATTGGGCTTATCCGAAAAGCCAAAGCCGAGCATATCAAGACACACTAGTCTGTGTTGTTTGCCCAATGCCTGCCAAATGAGATCGAAATCGAAGGTCGATGTTGGAAAGCCATGTATTAATACAATAGTCGACTTGTTTTCATGTCGATGGTCAACCACAAAAATCTCGTTACCATTGATTGAACGCATACTTCCGCGATCAAACCAGGTCTGAACAGCCTTGCTTTGAAATTTATGCGTTGTCGTTGTCATTGGGATTGGCTTGATTGGTTAATTCAACAGAGCTTGCAATAAAATGAACTTGACGTCAAGTTCATTTTATTGCAAGCTATCGCCTAAGCCAATAGAGCAACCAACGTGAAAACTTTACCCACCCAAAAGCGAGCGCTGATAAAGCGTCAGTCACTGATTAATGCTGCCAAAGGCGAGTTTTCGAATAATGGCTTTGAGGTGGCGACAGCTAAGACTATCGCCGCTGCGGCGGCGGTCGCGACCGGTACGTTTTATCGGCATTTTGACAATAAGAATGAAATCTTACGAGTAATCGCGAGCACTCGGTTTGATGAGCTACATCAGCGTATTAAGCGACTCGAATTAAAAACTATAAATCGGACGCAGTCACCTTCGCTCAATACAGAAGCGCATCTTCTTGAGACGTTGATGTTTGTGCATCAGTTTCACGCACAAGACCCCGAGTTACATCAAGTGCTCGAACAAAGGCGCGCCTTAGACCCGAAATTAAAAACGATCATGGATCAAGGCGAATACGTATTACGAAAACGCGTTCTCACCTTCGTTAATACCTTCAACATTAGCAACCCTGAATTGGTTGCTGAAAACCTGTTCGCAATGGCCGAGGGCTTGGTTCACCGATTGGTGTTTTATCCTACTGGATACGACGCAACCGGCTCCAATCTCAAGCAAGGTCTTGAGATCGGAGCAAAAATGTTAGCAAGTTATTTGATTCAGAACCAAGTTAATGCGACAACTAATTCAACAAGCTAGGCAATAAACATATGACTGATAATACATTCGATACTGTTATTCAACGTGCCCGCGTATTCAACAACGGCGAAAATCCTGTTACTGAAGACATCGCGATTAAAGACGGGTTAGTGGTTAAACGTGGTCAGTCGCTAGATACCTCTAATGCCAAAAATGTGATTGACGCGACGGGGCTCTGGGCCATGCCAGGAATGTTTGACATACACACTCATTATGACCTCGAGTTGGAAGTAGCGCCTGGGCTACCAGAATCTACCCGGCACGGCACTACCTCGGTAGTCATTTCGAACTGTAGCTTAGGCTTAGCGTTTGGCAACCAGCGCGAAGGCGCGGCCGACCCAATTGTTGATTGTTATGCCCGCGTTGAAAATATACCTAAGCCCGTGCTTCGTGCCTGCGCTGATAAAGTGAGCTGGAATACGCCACAGCAATATCTCGATCATCTTCAACAGCTAAACCTAGGGCCGAATGTAATCACCATGATTCCCCATTCAATGCTTCGCATAGAATCTATGGGGTTTGAGGCCAGCGTCACACGCGATCCGACTCAGGCCGAAATCAACGACATGCAGCGCTTATTGCGTGATGGGTTGAAGATCGGGTATGCGGGTTTCTCAACTGACTCTTTGCCGTTTCATTACTTAGCCAATCAACCGAATTGTCACAAGACCATTCCAACTCAGTTTGCCAAATACAATGAGATCAAACAACTGACGCAGATAGTTCGTGACGCTGGTATGTTGTGGCAAGCGACACCACCAAAAGATAGCCCCCCTAAGGTGTTGCAGATGTTTTTATTATCGTGTGCTCGTTTGCATGGCAAGCCACTAAAGACCACCGTTGTTGCGGCGTTAGATGTCAGCACCAATCGTAACCTGATTAAGATGGTGCGCTTACTATCAAGAATGTTGAACTCGAGGTTTCTTGGTGGCGAATTTTACATGCAAGCTTTGGGTGCACGTTTCAAACTATGGTCCGACGGAGCGGTGACGCCGATCGCTGAAGAAATACCGGAGTTAAGGGCGTTAAATGAGACTGATTTAGATGACCGAGCGACTCGGTTGAAAATCCTGCAGGACCCCGAATATATACAGGCGTTCAGAGCCATGTGGATGAAGGGTAAGTCGGGTTTTAATTTGGCTAGACTCAAGCGGTTACTGCGTTTAGAGGATTACGGTTTTGATCGAGACCTAAGCAATATGACGATTGATCTTTGCCCATTAAAAGACTGGGAGGGCATGACCTTTCAAGAGGCACTCGATCGGGTAATTGAATCACGCCGAGAAAGGTCAAGGTTAGAGCTCAGTAACGATGAGCGCAAGATTGTTAACCGAGATTTTAGCTTGGTCACAGATGAAGCTGATTTTGTTTTGCAGGTGCTACGGACTTTCGATACTCAAATATCGTGGTACACGATCACCGCCAATCGCGATATCAAGAAGGTACGAGAGTTATTAATGGACCCAAAGTTGCTGCCAGGATTCAATGATAGTGGAGCGCACATAACCAACATGGCATTTTACGATGTAAATCTACGCAGTCTTAAATTAGCGTCGGAGGGTGGCGAAAAAGATACAAACTACATGGTTAAACGTTTAACTAAAGATGCTGCTGACGTCTTTGGTGTGGATCGAGGTTCGATTTATGAAGGTGATGTCGCCGACCTTATTTTAGTCGATCCTAAGCAGCTGGCAAGCTACGACGGCGAAGCCAATGTAGAGCGTATTTTCAGAGAGGAATATCAACACCCGCAATTAGTTAACCGTTCAGATAATGTAGTGCCGCTGGTGTTAATCGCGGGCAATATTGCTTGGCAGGAAAACAGCTTTGGAGAAGATTTGGGTAAGCAAAAATTTGGTGATTTATTGAAGCCTAAAAGTGTGGCCTAACTCGAAACATATTTTTCAGCGCCGATTACTACTTACTTTGATTGTGAGGTAACAACCAGGCAATCAAAGCATTAAAACATAGTTACTAGAATTTTCCGGTCACTGTAAACATTGCATTAAGTGGCGCGCCAACAGTAGCTTGATGCATAGACTGAGCATTTGGGAAGTAGAGCTCATCTACTTAAATTTTTCACTTTAACCTGAACACGGAGAGTTTCGGAAACGTCATAGTACGCCGAGGCATCAATGCGCGTATAACTCCGTAGAACAGCCTTGTTACCGTGCAAGATTGGCGTTATTGCTGAAGGGACTACCGACTAGTCAATGTTTTAAAAAACCGGCTCCCAGGCGTGTCATTAGCGGGGGTGATGCTGATGGCAGGGTTGTTAGATTTAACGGGTGGCTGGCAAAAATTGAGTGAGTGGTATCAGCGCTCGATTGCGGCAGCGGTTTTCGGCATCGGCAGGCCTACCAATCCTTACATAATAATTAAGAGTACACCGCGGTACTCGATTATGGTTGCCGTAATGAACGCTGGTGATTGCACAGAGCACCTGTGATTTTAGGTAGACCGGTTCGCTTTTCTGCGATTGATTGTTATTAAAACCACACCTAAGATGAATTGCATGGAGCCAAATAACAATAATGCCAATAAGACCATGTTGCCTGTGGCGGCAAACTCTGTTGACGTTGCCGGAAATAAAGAGGCATTAATTAATAGACCCAAATTGACATTGCGAACGACGACTTCCATTTCTATAGCGACGCGATCAGCCTGATTGAGAGACAATAGCCTCGGGATTAGATGACCAACGGCCGCTAATGCGAGAAAAAAGCAAACGAGAATCAAGATATTTTGGCTGCCAAAAATGGCTAAATTTAATCTGCCAGCGCTTAACGACCCCAGTACAATAAATACAATAATCAATAAGGACACTCGCACGCACCAACGAGCAAAAATTTTAGCAATTTTCGGCAGATATCGAAAAACACTCATGCCAAGTACCAATGGCATCAGCAAATAAACACCAATCTCCAGCGCAATTTTACCTACCGGCATAGAAAAATTTTGTGGCAGGTATTCAGCCACCAACACGTTAAGAATAAAGGGCGTGGTGAGCAAACATCCAATGGTTGTGATTGCAGTAATGGATATAGAGAGAGGTGTGTTGCCCTTTGCTAGATGAGCGAAAATATTACTGATGGTTCCACCCGGAATTGCAGCAATGAGTGCTATACCGATAGTCAACGAGGCTGTAAAGCAGCCAAAATAAACGAAGAAAAAAGCGACCAGAGGCACTGCGAATAGTTGCGTGCTGATACCTAGCGAAAAAGATTTTGGCTCTGCTATGACCTCATGAAAATCTTTTAGTGCTAAAGTTGCGCCCATACCCAGCATGGCGAAAATTAGTTGATTAGCAGCAAACCAATATTCATATTGAAGGTAAAAATTAATCATGTTTCATTCCTGTGATACAGCGTTTAAGACTGGCATACTCCCCGGCCTTGATTATTTAACCTTGGGTGATCAGCGTGCACTAAGCCACAGTCTTTTGTCATGAGTAAAATGGGTGTTGGTGTTCGGGCAAAGGACTGAGCCTAGCTAACCGCCAGAACAACGCTGGTTAGAACTGATATAAATGTCGGCTACGGGATTACCTATAATCCTGAGGCCGGCATTTCAAGTGGCCTCTAATTTCAATACAAAAGCCTTGATCATTTAGACTTCGAGCTTTTGACCTCAAAGGCTTCAATAGCAGCGAGATACTCCTGTTTCAATTGAGCGACAAGCTCTTCAGTCGAAAAAACTGAATCGATCGAACCCACACCATGTCTTGCCGACCAAAAGTCTTTCTATGGTTCGCGATCCTGGTCAAGATCTGCACTATCAAGCAGGTTTCTTTGATCATCCATGCTCGCCTGATTCAAACTCGGTATGAAGCCGCTGCCAATAAATATGTTGAGGCTGAATTGTTCAGTGGCATCGAATGGCAGGTGGATGCAATAGGTCAGGTACTGACCGCTGGATTCTACCATTTCGCCCCAAACGGCCTGTTTTCCACTAAATATGTGCTAGTTGAACGGAGCTTCTGGGCAAAATGGTAGACTTCGGCGGCGATATCGGCGGGCTGGGCGAAAAAGTCGTCGGGGTTATCTTCGCCAAGACCGCGGCGGGCAAACGGCATGTCGATAGCAGCATCGATGATCACGTAAGCCACATGCACACCTTTGGGGCCACGATCAACAAACCTGGAGTATTGGCACGGAAATGCCTTTCCAAATCCCCTGGCTCGAGGGTTTCATAAGTGCCGAATATCGCCAGCGAAGCGTTGTAGATGAACTTCTCGGGCGCCCCTTGTTCTTGCGCGATTTGCTGCAGCGTAGCGCGAAAGTTATCCGTATTGGTAATATCCGTCGGGTATGCCGTGGAATGTTCCAGTTCATCGACAAAGCCCTGTAGACGTTCGGCCTTGCGCGCGATCGACACTTTATAGCCCTCGGCGACGAATTTTTTTGGCGCAGGCCAGACCCGTGCCTGTACCAACGCCGATCACCACGCAATGGGGACGCTGATTTTCTGTCATCTCTAATGTCCATCTGATCTGGTAGTATCCGAGCTTCAATATTCACTTTATCAAAATGTCACGCCCCAACGCCTTTTGCAGCAGCATACGAAGGTCTGGCATAACAAGCATCCAGCCAACGTCGCACTTCTCTGAATTCAGAAACGTCGTGCTGCAACATGTTGAGCAGCTCCATTATTCCGGCCAGGTTCAAATCAGCGAGCGTAAAGTCGTCTCCTTGCAACCAAGTATGGGTCTGCAAGTGCGTTTCCAATACTTGCAGCGGCCTTAACAAGCCCCTAACCGCCTGATCAAAGGTACGCTGATCCCGCTTTTCTTCTGGTGTAAAAAACTGCTGCACAACCATGGCCATCTGTAAGGGTTCAATCTCACTAATCCCCCACACACTCCATTGCCAAACCTACGCTTCGCCACGTGCATCCGCTCGCAAAAGGCTCGGCGCATTTCTTTTGCAAGGTACATGTTAATGGCCATAGACTCGAACAACTGCAGATCACCCTCGACAAGCGCGGGAATACGTCCATTAGGGTTTACATCTAAAAAGGTCTGTTCCTTTGAATCTTCACCGTATGTGACTGGCAAATGTTCGTAGTCAAGGTCTACTTCTTCAGCCGCCCAGATTGATCGAAACGCTCTAGAATTAGCGATACCGTATAATTTTGGCTTAGACACTCTTTTCTCTTTTGTGTGAAATTGTAAAACCTGCTTAATAGTATTCCGACCACTAGCTTATTAACATGATGAAGGTGGCCGGACTTTATCAAAGCGGACAAGTTCGATGAGATGAGCAGCTGGCCATTGGCTACGCCAGTTGCCGCGGCATTATGACGCCAACCTTGTTTGGTTGCCTGCTGGCCCCAGTGTTTTTCGTCTTGATTCAATCCCTGCGAGAGCGCTTGATTTCACTGTAACGCAGCGTAATTTCTCCCAGTGCGAGGGCTGTTACGCCGCCGATAACCACCGGCCAGTCGAAGCCCTCACCTGGCACGTACATGAAGAGCAACACACTCATACAGATACAGGAAAAGCAGAGTACGGTAACTAGCCAGGCAACAGGCCTGCCCCCAGGTATCCGGAACGGCCTTTCTCTGTCCGGGTCATAAATACGTGCGTGCATAAAGGCACGATTGCCCCCATGTAAGGAGTCATAAAGATCACGCCTTGCGCCGCAAACAGCAACCAGAACAGCTCTTCGTTAGAGGTTGCCACCAGACCATAAAAACCGAGCAATAGGGTTACCAGCACGCCAACGACAATGCCGGCACCTACTGGTGTGCCGTACTTGGGATGTTCGTAGCCCAGAAATGCCGGCATCTCTCCGTCCTGGGCAGACTTTGCAATTGTCCGGTTGGCACCCAATGACCAGGTGACCGCATTCGACAACAAGGAAAACATAAAGCAAACACTCATCGCTAACGCTAGTATCCGACCCATTCCACTATCACCAAACAGGGCCAGGAAGGTGTCCACCAATCCTTCGACCATATTGATTTCCTCCGCAGGAATCACTGCCAGTACCGCAAAGATACCCAGTACATTACCGAAGATAATAATCAGCCCGGAGAATAACGTGGTCCGGGGAATATCACGCACCGGATTTTCCATTTCGTCGCTGGCGGCACTCATCAGTTCAAAGCCCACCATGCCCCATATAACCATGGCGATGTACTGCACGCCCGAGCCCCATTCTGGGATAAAAGCCTGCACAGAGAAGTCATTGGCCAGCGGCTTGGCCGGGGCCAGCGCATGAAGAACGCCGGCAATTATCAATGCCCCGAAAGCAACTATTTTGACCAGCGCGCCAGCATTGGGAATCCATTTGCCATATTTCAAGGGCATGCAAGTCAAGCCAATGATCACCCAATTAAATAGTATTGCCAGTACCAGCTGGCCACCCAGCTCCAGATCAGGCCAGAACAATTGCGAAAGAATTGAAGTGAACATCACAAATATCGAGGCGGACCAGATCGGCAGATTGATCCAGTACAACCATGTCACGCGGGTCCCCCAACGCTTGCCAAGCGCGTCACGCACCCAGGCATAGATGCCGCCCTGCTCCGGGTAGGCTGTACCCATTTCAGAGGTAATCAGCCCAAAGGGTAGAAAGAAGAGAACGGAAAAAACTAACCAAAACATCAGCGCAGCAGTACCCATACTGGCAGAACCGGCAAGGGTATCGAGAAACAAGATGGCAGAGACTGTAAACAGGGTCATGTCGACCATGCCCAGCGCTTTTTTATGTTGTGACATGCCTTTCTCTATAACTGAGATGAGGAGAGTATAGTCCATGTGTGCGCCCCGAGCAGTGCCTGACTTCACGTGTTTCGCTCACAAAATGCACGCTATCGCCCAGCTCCAACCAGCGATCCTGAGTAAAGGGCCGCCGACGTCTTTTTCTGGAGCAATGGCTGCGAGTGCTTTTTCATTCATAATTTTGCCTTTTTTAACCTCTTACTTGAAAATAATTGTTTTGTTGCTATCGAGAAATGTTCGATGTTCTGTGTGGAGTTTTACTGCAGTAGCCAGCGCTTGGGTTTCTGTATCTCGGCCAACGGCGACAAGCATCTCGGGTGTGTAAGTGTGGTCAACTTCCTGTACAGCCTGGCTAAGAATAGGCCCTTCATCAAGATCACCTGTTACGTAATGAGCGGTCGCTCCAATAAGTTTTACGCCGCGATGAAATGCTTGGTGATAAGGCTTGGCTCCTTTAAAACTCGGTAGGAATGAGTGGTGAATATTGATTACTTTTCCCGAGAGTTCAGTACATAGTGTGTCTGACAAAATTTGCATATAGCGGGCAAGAGTGATGAGCTCGCTGTCTGTCTCTTCAATGATTTCCAGCAACCTTACTTCCTGCTGAGGCTTAGTGTCTTTAGTCACTGGTAAGTGAATAAAGCGAATGCCTTCTCGCTCTACCATGGGGCGCAAGCCTTGGTGATTGGATACAACAGCAGTAATTTCTATATTGAGTTCGCCTTTGCGAAGGCGATAAAGTAAATCGTTTAAGCAGTGATCGTACTGGCTAACCATAATCAATGTACGAACGGTTTGGCTGACAGGAATTATTTGCCAATCCATAGAGAACTTATCGGCGACAGCTTGAAACTCTTCTTGATTGCTCTCTTGTGTCGCATCGCCATTGTCGATGTGAAAACGGGTGCGCATAAATAAATTCGCATTTTGTCTGTCATCGAAATGGCTGAGTTCAGAAATGTAGCAGCCTCTTTCGGCGAGAAAGCCGCTGACACCAGCGACGATTCCGCGGGCAGCTGGGCAGGTAGCTTTTAATATATATTCAGTCGTGTTTTTCACAATTATCTATGTCGTCTTATTAATAGATTTGGCTTTACTGATCGCTTGGGCTAGCATTTGATTCTTTTCATTGTTGGATCAAACAAAGGACGAAGTGAGGCAAGGGCCTCGTATCGCTTATTGCCGATCTCGATTTCCCACAGATCGTTATTCACATTTTCGGCAGTGATAATATCGTCGGATTCTACAAATCCAAGACCCACGGCAGCACCTATTGTAAAGCCATAGGCTCCAGCGCGAATATAACCCGCAAATTTGCCGTTGTGATAAATCACTTCAGCATGGTAGAGCAGAGGCTCCGCGTCTTCCAATTTGAACTGTAATAAGCGGCGTTTGAAACCACCTTCAGCTTTTTGGGCGGCGAGTGCATCGCGGCCTATAAATCCTTCAGGCTTATCCAGTTTTACTGCAAAGCCAAGACCTGCTTCAAGTGGTGTGTCGCAGTTATCAATATCATGGCCGTAATCCCTGTAGCCCTTTTCTAAGCGCAAACTATTGAGTGTTTGCAGGCCTGCATGGGTGAGGTTGAAGGCTTTACCGGCTTCAACAATACGATCGTACACCTGAATGGCATGTTCAGAGGGAATATAAAACTCCCAGCCTAGCTCACCGACATAGGTGACACGAATAGCCAACACGCTGGCATAGTCTATATCTATGTATTGGCTGCTTAGATATGGAAAAGCTTCATCGCTTACGTCGACACTGGTAAGAGTCTTTAATAACTCTCGTGACTTCGGCCCGTGGATGTTTAACTGTGTATAGCTTGATGTGACATCCGTGACAAATGCATGACTGTCTTTAGGAATATTGCGATCCATCCACATTTTCACGTGGCCGTGAGTGGTATCTGATGCGATAACCATATACTCGTTTCGGGATAATCGAGTGACGGTCAAATCGGCTTCGAGTCCACCAGCCTCATTAGTCCATTGCGTATAGACAATGCGACCGTCTTCTACATCAATCTCATTGCAGCATATTTGATTGAGCACCTTACAGGCATCATTGCCCTGAACAAGAAACTTGCTCATAAACGACATATCCATCAGTACGACCTCGTTGCGTGCGGCATGGTGCTCGGCCTCATGATCGGCAAACCAATTTTGTCTGCCCCAGCTATAACGCTCAACAACACCGGGTTTGCCGTCAGTGGCGTACCAATCGGCAATTTCCCAACCTGCGCTTTCGTTGAAATGGGCACCCGCTTTTAACAGGCGGTCGTGCAGTACAGACTGCTTTACATTTCTGGCTTTGCTCATGCCAAGGTTGGGGAAGTGGGGTTCATACATCTTACCCAATACTTCAACCAAGCGATCCTCTCGGAACTTTGGGTTTCTCTGGCAGTTGTGGAACCGATTAACATTAATACGACTGACATCGCAGTCTGGACGGCCATCAATAATCCAGCGTGCTAGCAGGCGACCAATACCACCGCCAGAGAGTATGCCGAGTGAGTTGAGGCCGCAGGCAACAAAGTAGTTTTCCAGTTCGGGAGCTTCGCCGATCAGAGGGGCCAGATCAGGGGTAAAACTCTCTGGTCCACAGAAAAACTTACGAATGCCAAGTTCAATAGCTTCAGGAACCCGTTCATAAGCTTTCTCAAGGAAAGGCATCATTCTGTCCATGTCTGGATCAATCTCGCCAAAGGAGAAGTTTGCAGGAATGCGATCAACATTCCACGCTTTGGCGACAGGCTCAAAAAGGCCGATCATTAGGCCGCCGACTTCTTCTCGGTAATAAGCATAGCTATCAGGGTCTTCAAGAATAGGGATATCTCGGTGCATACCTTCCATATCGTCAGTGATCAAATAGTAGTGTTCTGCTGCCTGTAGTGGCAGGTTTACGCCAGCCATTTCACCAAACTGGCGGGCCCACATACCTGCGCAGTTAACAACAATCGGCGCTTCAATATCACTCTGGTCAGTTGATACGCCCGTTACGCGACCCTGTTTTTTATGAACACCAGTAACGCTAACGCCTTCAATAATACGTGCGCCCCTATTTCTAGCACCTTTGGCGAGAGACATGGTTAGGTCAACAGGATTAGCTCGGCCATCTTCTGGGGTAAAAAAGCCAGCAATGACATCATCAAGCTTAGCTCTAGGCCAGTGCTCGCGAACTTCATCGACAGTAATTTCGTTACAATTTATGCCTCGGGTACGCATAAAGGCGGCAGAACGTCGCATTTCTTCGAGTCTTTCTTCATTACACGCGACTTGCAAGTAACCTACTGATTTGAAACCAGTAGCGAGGCCTGTTTCTTCTTCTAAGCGGCTATATAGGTCACGACCATAGGTGAAGATATCTGTGCTGGTTTCGTCGTTGAGAAGGCCTGAGACAACAAGCCCGGCTGCATGCCATGTTGTGCCTGAGGTGAGTTGTTGCCGCTCTAGAACGACGACATCTTTACAGCCAAATTTCGTCAGGTGGTAAGCAAGGCTGCAACCAATGATGCCGCCGCCAACAATCACAACCTGGGCTTTTTCTGGTATATCCATTTTTTTAGTTTGCATACTTTTTCCAAGGTTTGGGCAATCGAGTTGGGCCTTGTTCTTCTAGTTGAATAGGATAACTACCTTTTATGTACATCCCCGTGATCTGGGTGTTCGGCCTATTCAAATATGGGGATATGAAGACGCTGTTTGGAGAAATTTGTAGAGCCTAGCGGCTTATATTTTATATGGTCTCGCAACTGGAGTTTGAATTGCCTATCGCCTAAAGATTGTATTGCCTTGCAGCCAAGTCACGCATAATTTCTTCAGAGCCACCACCAATCGCATTGACGCGCACTTCCCTATAAATACGTTCAACTTTACTTCCACGTAAATAACTTGATCCACCGAGAATCTGACTCGCCTCACGCGCACAAAATTCCATGGTTTCGCTCGCTTGCACTTTCAGCATGGCTAAATCACCAGGGTGACAACGGCCCTCGATAAATGCCTCGGTAAGGTGCAATGCGTAAGCTTGTGTGGCATTTATTTTTTGTTTCATCATGGCCACTTTATGTCGAATCACCTGATGATCAGCTAAACGCTTTCCAAAGGTCTTTCTCTCTTGCGCCCATGTTACTGCTTCTTCCAAACAACAACGCGCAGCAGCTTCCATAGTAACTATCATCGCCAATCGCTCACTATTAAAGTTATGCATAATGACAAGAAAGCCGTGCCCTTCCTCACCCATTAAATATTTCTTAGGCACTTTCACATTATCGAAATACAAAGTAGCCGTATCTGAACACCACCAACCTTGTTTTTTATCTAAAGGCGTTCGAGATACACCCGCAAGGTCCATCGGAATAAGCAACATAGAAACACCCTTAGGCCCCGCTTTACCCGTTCTGACCGCCGTGCTTACCCAGTTAGCCCCCATGCCACCCGATATAAACGTTTTACTGCCATTCACAATATAGAAGTCGCCTTCAGCCTTTGCAGTGGTTTGAATGCCAGCTACATCTGAACCGCCCGAGGGTTCTGTAATGCCTAAAGAGATCCTTTTTTCACCAGATAGTACCGCAGGCACCACCTCTTCCTTAATATCATCACTCGCAAAATGAACCACAGGCGGCAAGCCAATACCGTGTACCAACAAGGTACTACTAATCCCACCCGCAGACCCAATACGCGCTAACTCTTCGCTCACAATATTTTTATAGTGCTGATCAATACCTTCTGAAACCCCGCCGTATTGTTCCGGATATCCCAGTTGAAGCAAGCCAATGCCTGCCGCTTTAGCCCACATCTCATCGGGGATATTTCCATTTTCATCCCAGTCATCAAGGTTAGGAGCAACTTCTTTTTCCAAGAACCTGCGCAGTTGAGCACGCCATGATTCATGGTCTGCCGTTAAATGGCGGTTGTGTAAACGTGCACTATCAAAATCTAAAGACATAGCTAAGCTCCATATTCGCTAAACTCCATACTTCCAAAATATGAATCGCCTCGGGTTTGTCGTAGGTCAATTTATCTTCTAACTGATCTGGGATAGACATAGGCTTCTTTCCAATGAAAAAGGTGGATAAAACAAGTATTAGGAGTATGGGAAGGATAAATCCACTTGTTTTCCTAATCTACAATAGAAAAGCTGGCTATTTTCAATTGACGAATATCTCTCGAAACACCTGGCTGGACTTCAGAAATAGTATCCCGACCACTAGCTTATTAACATGATGAAGGTGGCCGGACTTGATCAAAGCGGACAAGTTCGTTACCCTTTCTACTCCTTCGGAATAACCACATGATTCGCTAAGCAGGAGATCCTAGAGTGACAGTAGCCAAATCTTCAGCGGCCTCCATCAAAATCCATATCAACAGCGTAAAACCGGTTCTCGAAGGGATGCGGGCTTTGGGTTTTTCCCAAGAAGCGTGCCTGGAAGGGACTGATCTTCACCTCAGTCAGTTAGTAGGGACCGATGTCGTTGAGGATTATTTAACACTCGAGCAGGAGTACTTACTCTATAAAAATATTCTACAGATCAGTCAAGATCCGTACATCGGATTAAAAATCGGTCGCACCTATCGAGTCGAGAACTTTGGCATGCTTGGCTATGCCATGCTGACGGCAATAACAGTTGGTGAGGCATTGCTTATCTGCCAGGATTACGAGCCGCTCATGTTCGGTCACTTCAAATTCTCTCTGTTTAATGAAGGTAGTCTTGTGGGGGTTGCCCTACAGGAGCACTACGATACGCCAGAGCCACTCTTACAGGTATTCTCGGATCGAGCTCTCGAATGTGGCCTCTCGACATTGCAGACTTCCTATGGCTTCAGAGTCGACGTTTGCAAAATTCGGCTAATGCACAAGGACGAGAATGACCTCAAGCTTTATGCAGAGCACTTCGGCTGTCCGATTGATTTCGGACACCATCAAAATGAAATTCTTTTTGATAAGAGTATTACTGAATTAGTCCAACCTCGAAAAGACCCCGCCTTCTCACAATACTGCCTTGACGAATGCAAGAAAATCATCGATAGGCTCAGACGAAGCACTGAGTTTGTTTCACAGATACGCGAAATTATACTGGCCGAGCCCGGTTATTTTCCTACCGCGACAGAAGTTGCACAGTCATTGGAGTGCACTACCAGAACACTACGCCGAAAATTGTCTAATGAAGGCTCCAATTACCAAACCATTCTCAACGAAATAAGATCAGAGATAGCTAAAGATTACCTAAAATCCAACCTGCCCATCGAAAAGATCTCTGAGATGCTTGGGTTTAGTGAGGCATCCGCATTTTCTAACGCCTTCAAGACCTGGGAATCGATTTCGCCAAAAGACTATCGCCTTAACAATCGGTAGTGCACAGGATATATCTTCCCTCCTCTTCGACATAAATAGCATCAAGGCTGTCCGCTTTAATCAAGTCAGGCCACTTTCATCATGTTAACAAGCTTGTGATCTGGATACTATTTCTAAGAATCCGCTAATAATCTCGAATTATTTACGTAGGCAACAACGTTGGCCAACAACGGGCTAATGCGAGCGACGACTGCGTTAATGACAGTGTTTTGGGATTCGTCATAGGCTTACCTCACACGTTGTTAAAATTGAGATCCTCATGACATAAGGGCCAATTAAATATAATAACTTGGGAATTCACTATGAAAAAAACCAATTTTTTTACTTACACAAAAAAAGCAATGGCAATCTTAGCGGCAGGCGCTAGTGCTACAACATCAGCACAAACGTTAGAAGAAGTCGTAGTCACAGCACAACAACGAGCCCAGTCACTGCAAGAAGTACCCGTCTCCGTTTCAGCTATTTCAGCACAAAAAATATCTGATGCCGGTATTGTAGATTTAGAAAGCCTGTCTGCTTACGTGCCAAACTTCACTATTAATCAGACGCCTGGTTCAAGCACCATTATGGCAATACGTGGTATTTCTTCTGGTATTAACACTGGATTTGAACGGTCAGTTGGCATGTATAACGATGGCGTTTTTTATGGCCGTTCCAAATTAGCCAGTATGCCACTGTTTGATTTACAACAAGTGGAAGTATTGCGTGGCACCCAAAGTATTTTATTTGGTAAAAATAGTATTGCTGGAGCCGTTAGCATGAAATCCGCAAAACCAACTGATGAATTTGAAGCCTCGTTTACTGCTTTGTATGAACCGGATGCCGATGAACAAGATTTTCGTCTAATGATGTCGGGGCCACTGACTGATAATTTGCGTGGTCGCATAGCAATAATGGATCGTAAGCAAGAAGGTTATTTTAAAAACACGACGCTTAATAGAGACGAGCAAATTGAAGATGAGTCGTTCATTCGCGGCACATTAGCGTGGGATGCGACAGATAATGTAACCGCAATTTTGAAAGTCTCACAAGCAAACTTCGATACCAAAGGGAGTAACCTTGAAATTCACAATAGCATTGATAATGGCAACCCTGGCTCGGTTGATCATTTAACCGCTTTAAACACTCTTCAGGCATCACTAGGTCGCCCATTGGTTGATGGCGCGCTTAATAGAGTGCGCGATAACAATGGCGATGCTTTGAAATAG
>DS999222.1:462348-515253 GCA_000156295.1 marine gamma proteobacterium HTCC2148 | reverse complement strand
TGGAGTGGGCATTAGAAGGCCTAACCATATCATCTACAACCGCAATGGTTGGTTACGATTACGAAACGCTATGTGACTGTGACTTTTCTGGCGCAATAATAATCAGCATCGGAGTAGCTGAAGAATATGAGCAATTTAGTCAAGAATTCAGATTTACCTCTGAACTTGGTAATACTTTTGACTACATCGGCGGCTTTTTTTATCAAAGTAGCGAGATGGATTTTAGCGATTCTATTGGTCTACCTGTAGACGGAATTGCACCGATAGCGATTAATAGTTTAAGCCCTGCGGCAGCCCCTATTGCCGCACTTGCACCAGGCACAGCAACTGGACGTAATTATGAGAATGATAGTGATCTTTGGGCAGCCTTTTTGCAAGTTACATGGAATATTACTGATGAGTTTCGCTTAACCGTCGGTGGTCGTTATACAGATGAAACTAAAGAAGGCTCGCGTGAACAAATTCATTTCACTGCAGCTGGTGTTGCGGTTCCCGCTCCAACCACACCGTGGGCATTAGATGTAACCAACTTAGGAACCTATGAAAATTTGTTTGGTCTTTTCTCGATAGAGCCTTATGAAAAAATTAAGGGTGACCTTGACGACACCTCATTCAGCCCGGTTATTACCGGGCAATGGGATATGAACGATGAGACAATGTTGTATGCAACATGGACTAAGGGCTTTAAATCTGGCGGTTTTGATGCTCGATCAAATGGCCATCCTGATGAAAATGTTAATAATGCGCAAAACATTGCAGCGTTATTAGGCGGAGGTGACAGCACCATTACCGGTAGTTTTGAGTTTGACCGCGAAGAAGCAGAAACCATTGAGTTGGGTTCGAAAATGTCTCTTGCTGACGGCGCTGCCGAACTTAATATTGCCTTGTATCACACCGAGTTTACTGATTTACAAACTTCTCAGTTTGACGGTACTTTAGGCTTTAATGTAACTAATGCTGGTGAAGCAACGGTACAGGGCCTTGAAGTAGATGGTCGTTGGGCAGTAACTGAGAGCTTAGTGCTAACCGCATCGGGCGCCTACCTAGACTTTAACTTTGATGAATTTCCAAACTCGCAGTGTGCTTTTGGCCAAGTACCTAACTCGCCAGACTTTCCTGGATTATGTGATCAGTCAGGTGAGCGCAAAGAGTATACCCCTAAATATCAGTTTAATATTGGTGCCAAGTGGCAAACTCCAATTACGAACGAGCTAGTACTTAAATTAGCTGCCGACGCGAATTACATGGATGATTATTTGTATTCCACAACACTTGATGAGGAAACTCGTCAAGAGGCAACCACGGTTGTTAATGCACGTATAGCGCTAGCAGAAGTTGATAATGTCTGGGAAGTTGCTTTAATTGGCCGTAACCTAACCGATGAAGAGATTTTAAACTTTGGTGGTAACAGTCCATTAGCAGGGACGTTAACAAGTGGAACCGGTAATTCTTATTACGCGTTTGTTAACCGGCCGCGCAATGTAGCGGTTCAGGTCAAATATAACTTCTAGTTTTAAAGAGCAAAAACTAAGGGCTGCAGGTTGCAGCCTTTTTTTATACTCGCTTTCAATTGCGATATTCACCGGCTGATATTTCGGTCCAATTTTTAAACGCGCCGTAAAAGTTACTCGGCGCAGCGAAACCTAGTTTTCAGAGGTTGCCAAAGATTACCTAAAATCCAGTCTACCGAACGATCAGATCGCTGGGATGCTCGAGTTTAGTGAGACATCCGAGCCTTCTTACGCCTTCAAGACCTGGGAATCGCTTTCGCCAAAAGACTATCGCCTCAACAATCGATAATACCCCGAATATATCTTCTCTTATGTTCGACATAAACGGCATCAAAGCTGTCCGCTTTGATCAAGTAAGACCACCTTTATCATGTTAACAAGCCTGTGATCGGGATACTATTTCTGAATGTCCGGTAATGAACTCGAATGATCTACGTAGGCGATATGGCCTAATATCTTATTCAAGCCTAATAACCAGCCCATATGATTGAAGGTGTACCTATGACTATCCTATCTCCACCTAAGCTCCCACTTCGAAGCCCTAAAGTGATTCTTATCGGTGCTGGTATGACCGGCATCCTGATGACCATCAAGCTCAGAGAAGCTGGCATCACCGACATCACCATTCTGGAGAAGAAGGAAAGCCTCGGTGGCACCTGGCGAGAAAATACCTACCCAGGTCTTGCCTGTGATGTACCGTCACACATGTATACCTACTCCTTCGAGCCCAACCCTGAATGGTCTCACCTGTGTGCTCATGGCTCAGAAATAAGGGAGTACTTCGAGCGTGTGGGTCGCAAGTATGGCGTGACAGAAAAGGTACTGTTCAATGAAGCGGTCACCCGTAGCATTTATGACGAGGGCCAATGGACAGTCACCTCGTCCAAGGGCAACACCTATATAGCCGATTTTATAATTAATTGCACCGGCATTCTGCACCACCCTGCAAAACCAGATATCAAAGGCATAGAAACCTTTGATGGTGATATGTTTCATACCGCCGAGTGGAATCACACTGTTGATTTAGCAGGTAAAAGGGTTGGCGTTATTGGTACCGGCTCAACAGCAGCACAAGTTATTCCTGAAGTAGCGAAAGCCGCAAGTAAGCTATCGGTCTTCCAGCGAACACCACAATGGATTTTTCCTTGGGCCAATAAAACTGTTTCGGAAAAATCTAAAAAAAAGCTGCGTGACAACCCAAACCGCGTACGACGCCTAAGAGGCCTTTACGTCTGGATGATGGCGAATTTACTCACCAAAGCAACGGCTGGTCACCAACCTCAGCGCGCCTTATTGAGCGTAACCTGTCAGTTAAACCTCAAACTGAGTATTAAAGATAAATCGCTGCGCAAGAAATTAACCCCTGACTATGCGGTAGGCTGTAAGCGTCTTGTTGTTAATAAAACTTTTTATAAGGCTGTCCAGCGTAACAATGTAGATTTAGTCACCGAGGGCATTGCTGAAATCACACCGAAAGGCATTAAAACACGCGATGGTAAAGAACATGAACTGGACGCATTAGTTTTATCCACTGGCTTCCAGAACTTTAACTTTATGCGACCTATGGACATGCGCGGCAAGGGAGGCTTGAAAATTGACGACGCCTGGTCAAAAAAGATTCAGGCCTACCGCTCTATGTTTTTACCTAATTTCCCAAACTCCTTTTTAATGCTGGGACCCAACACCCCTATTGGCAACTATTCCGTCATTGCCATGAGTGAAGTGCAATGCGCCTATATTCTCAAGATTATCTGTCGCTGGCAGCAGGGAGATTTCGACGAAATTGATGTTAAGCCATCGGCATTTAAAAGCTTTAATGAATACTTAAAAGCGGGTATGTCGAAAACGGTTTGGGTGGGAGGTTGCCAAAGTTGGTACCTAGATGATGATGGCGACCCTGCCCTTTGGCCATACAGCTGGCAGCAGTGGAAAAAGGAAATGAAAGAACCGAAAATGGGTGACTTTATAACTAAAAAATTTCCTATAAAAACGGAAAATACTAATAAAAAGAAGAAAGTTGCTGCGGTCGCGTAACCTTTATATACAAAATACAAATCTAATTCTATTGGATATTTTCACGCAGCCAAGTCAGAGGTAGGTAGTGCAACTCAGCAGACCCCCCCCCCCGCCAGACAGTCAACTGCCATTAACCGGTATTCGTGTACTCGACCTTTGCGATCTTCGAGGGCAAAGCTGTGGTCGCATATTGGCCGACCTGGGCGCAGAAGTCATTCTTGTAGAACCTCCTGAAGGTATGTTATCTCGACTTAGAGCACCAGTTGTCGATTCACAGAGTCTGTATTTCGCCACACATAATGCCAACAAATTCAGTGTGCAGCTAGACCTTGAAAGTCAGGAAGGAAAAAAGGATTTTCTCAAGCTTGTTAGAAACAGTGACATGCTGATTGATGGCGGTGACAAAAGTATTTGGGAAATGCTGAGTACAAGTCATTCTGAGCTACGAAGCATTTATCCTGACCTTATTTTACTTTCGATCACGGATTTCGGGCTAAAAGGTCCTTATAAAGATTTCACTGCCACTGAATCTGTTCATATGGCGATGTCTACCGTTCTATCCCGATCTGGAACTAACGGCTCCCCTCCCCTATTGCCACCTGGTGAGCTAGCGCTGGAAACCGCCGCCATTCAAGCGGCCTGGGTTGCGTTGCTGGCATACTGGCAGAGATCACACAATGGCAAGGGAGATTTACTGGATTTCTCGATCAATGATGCAATAGCGCAAACCTTCGATCCAGGTGTCGGCGCAACCGGGAACGTATCCGCTGGACGCACAGCCATAGAGGTCGCGCCTCATGGCAGACCCGAAGTTAACTTCATTCCCGGAAAACTGCCGTCTGCGGCCCTGCTCTACCCGATATTCAAATGTACTGATGGCCATATCAGAACCTGTGTTCTAAACCCAAGGCAGTGGCGAAGTATGTCTGAGTGGCTTGGCCCTGATCACCCGTTTACACACCCCAAGTTTGGGGTCGCTGCAAACCGTGTTCTGAATATTGGTGCCGTCAATAAATTAATGGCCAGCCTCTTCGAGAATCAGACCCGTGAGCATTTAGTCGCCGAAGGACAAAAACGAGGCATACCCATTGCATCGATCAAACTTCCCAGTGAAGTATTTGATAACGATCACTTCGACCAGCGCAACTTATTCACTAAAATCGACATCGGAGGAAAAAAGGCTAAAGCCCCTTCGGGTTATTTCTGTATCGATGGACGGCGAATAGGTATCAATACTCTGGCACCGAAACTCGGTGCCAATACTCAAGACCTATTGTCGAGCGCGAAGATGAAAGACCCTTTACGGGTAACCGAGGGAGAGTCGAGAAGACCCTTAGGGGGAATATTAGTATTGGACATTGGTGTTATCATCGCAGGTGGTGATCTGGGCCGGCTGTTTGCCGATCAGGGCGCAACCGTGATCAAAGTCGAAAACAAGGCCTACCCTGATGGACTTCGCCAGAGTCTTGACAACAATCCCGTTCCCATCTCATTTGCTCAAGCCAATCGAAATAAAAAATCGTTAGGGCTCAACCTGCGTAGCGATAAAGGAAAAGAAATTTTTTTACGCTTGGCCAAAGATGCCGACGTAGTTATCTCCAACTTCAAACCCGGCACTATGGAATCTCTGGGCTTAGGGTATGAGGCATTAAGAGAGATCAACCCTGGTATTATTTGCGCCGAAAGCAGCGCAATGGGCAGTACCGGCCCTCAAGCCAGGACCATGGGTTATGGGCCTTTGGTGAGGGCAAGCACCGCTCTGTCGGGCCTTTGGCGATACCCTGAAAAAGAAATGGGCTTTGGTGACTGTGTAACCATCTTTCCGGATCACTTCGCCGCAAGAGTCAGTGCAACAGCTATTTTGGCTAAACTTATTCAGCGAAAGACAACAGCAGTGGGCGGATTTATTGATACATCTCAGGCAGAATGCATAATCAACGCGCTTGCCAGCGAATTCCTTGGTGAATCCATTGCACCTGGCTCATTAAAGTCAACGGGAAATCAGTCTGCATTTGATGCACCAAACAGCCTTTATCCCTGCGCAGGCAATGATGAGTGGTGCGTAATTTCGGTAACCAATGATGATCAATGGCAGGGGTTATGCCGCGCTATGAACAGGGCCGACCTTGCCGACAATACGAATTACCAGACTACGGAAGGTCGACTCGAACATCGTATCGATATTGAGGATATCGTCACCCGATGGTGCAAGCCGAGATCCCCCTATGAGGTTATGAATCTTTGTCAGAACCAGGAAGTACCAGCAGGAAACATGCTTCGTTTGTCAGAGTTCATAGAAAATCCCCACTACAATGCTCGGAATTTCTTTCAGAAGCTGCACCAACCCACAGTCGGACGAACAATTGAGACCGAAAATGGCCCCGTCGCTTTTAGTGACAACATTCCGCCACCTCAAATTCAGCCCGCCCCCGCCCTTGCTGAACATACTCGCGAATTAATGAGTACGCTTATTGACCTGTCAGATATTGAGATTGACACATTAATCGCGAGTGGCGATCTAGAGATAAGGAAAAAAGAAGCAGGTGCTATTCAACAGAAGGGAAGAACATTGGCCATAAATTCAGCCATGAAAGTTTTACTAAAGTACCATGAACTTAAGCATTTTTTAAGAGGGTGAACGATAGCAAACTGATGAATTGAAGATAGCAGGCGTACAAACGACCCTATGGCCATGGAGATAAATTACGTACAGCAGATGTAAGTATAAGGCGGGGGCTCATGGATGGTATTTTCTCTTTTGCTGTCGTTATCAGCCCAGAAGCATTTGAGGTAAAAAAGCCGCTTAGCGAGGTGTACGCTGTTGGTGGGCAGGATCATACTTAATCAATAAGAGCCTCCCTAAAATATTCAATTTTGGCAGCAGGAATCCAGTTTTTCCGTTCATCAATAGTTGAGGCCCCATACAGCTGAAAGTGATCATTATCCATAATATTAGCTCTAATTTTCCAGAATTCGTTTTTCTCTATAGACTTTGGATCAATTTAAGTTGTCATATTCTCAAACGAGAATACATTATCCTTAGGTGTTCCCACATATAGATCTACGCTTAAAACATTAGATACAATATCCATAAATAAGAGCTTGTAACCTCTATTAGCGGGATCACACATCATCGTGTATGTTTGAAATTGAGTCCAATTATTGGCCCTTAAAATCTCATTGGATTGACTCCCTCTACTATCTAAAACGCTTATTATATTTGTAATGTAAGTATCCGAGTAACCCAACACTTCACCCTCATCAGGAGCGTAAAAAATTGATTTCTAATTACCCTCTAGGTGTTGAACGAAATTATTTTTAGAACAGAATGAATCTTGGGCATAAACAACATTTTTTTGACCTGCTATAGCTAGCAGTAAAGCTGAAAAAAAAATTTTTTTAAAATTATATTTATTCATATTCTGCAATCGGCTTAACAACTGAGCGTAATTACGTCTAACTGTATTCATATGAAAATTGTCCTCACGCCAGTGCCTATCCAATCTATATTAAGTGGCTAGACGGATTATTAATCCACTCCAAAAATCCCACACTCACTAAGGTGGCGCATTACTGCATCGGTACCAATAGCTGTGGTAGCACTATTTTCAATGTAAATTAAATACTACATCACCCTCCAACAATGTCGTTTCAACTTTAACTTTGTATAGCTCATAAGGATTTACTTCAAACAGATTATCACTTAACACCACCATGTCCGCCTTCTTCCCTGCCTCAATAGAGCCGAGCTGATCTTCCACTGGCTGTGCCCCCATTGCTCCATCAGAATCACAGGGCGATCACTAACAATTTCATCTAGTTCTCTTTTATTGGGGCCTTCGGGGCCAAAGTCTGCAACTCGCCAAGAACCAGCAACTATGGCAGTTCGATCAGGATTTTCTTTGGAGAATTTTTTAAGCCATGCTACCGTGTCTTGTCGGCTCGTGTAGGGCATGCCAGTTAAATCGGTAAAAGGCATGGTGGTCATCTCGGAATAAACTGCGCTCATCCCAGGGTGGGTGTGTGAATCGACTAGGCCGGGCAACACAAACTTGCCGCCCAAATCTACTTTCTCAGTTTTTGAACCTATCCATTTCTCTACACCTTCATTATCACCGACATACACAAAACGACCGTCCTTTATTGCGACAGCCTGCGCCCACGGTTTAGACGTATCTACCGTATATATCTTTGCATTAGTAAAAATTAAATCGGCAAAATCACCAACAGCCGCGGTGGAAACAATTGAGGTCGAAGTCAATGAAATACTAGCCATCAACGCCAACTCGCGGCTAAAAGACCATCTTTTTATTGGCACATTACACCTCTATTTAATAAAACTATCTAAGTATTTTTATAAAATATGTCTTACTAATCAGGTATAAATACACTTCATAATAATCACTCCGATAGCTCCATGACACTCAATAGGGTTGAGTTCGACTTGCCACGAATCATCACACCTTCAAGTTTTTTATGCCTCGCTGGTCATACTTGCATTCTTTACTTTTCGACTAATGGCCAACCTTGGGTAAACTGTTTACGATATCGACGATTTGTTCCAGTAGCGCCATTCTTTCTTTCATTGTTTTTGCAATATCGAGGCGCAGATTAAGGCTTTTCATACCGACCTGCTTATAGCTCATTAGCCTTGCGCGCACCATCTCCGCCGTTCCCAGTACCTGGAATTCGTTGATCATTGCATCGGGTATACGCAGTGCAGCTTTCTCCCTTTTTCCTGCCAGCCAAAGTGCTTGTACCGCCTTGGTATCTTCTGTATAACCCGCTCTCTCGAAGGCCTTATTGTAGAAATTAGTGTCCGCTGAACCCATGGCACCTATCTGAAAAGCCAAGCCCGGTTTTCTGCTGGCAATTAACCCTTCGATATTATCGCTGATACCGATCGTTACCGCGGCACCAAGGTCTAACTGCGACAGTTCTCGGCCGGCGTCCTCCGCGCCCTGCGCTATATAGTCCAGGTGAGCGCCGGCATGAATCGGTGAGAAGCTTGTGCCCATCCAGCCATCCGCTGCGGCACCGGTGTATTGAAGTGAACGAGGGCCGAGCGTTGCTAGATAGATCGGGATTTCAGCGGGTGCAAAGTCCAGACGCAAGGCTTTACCTTCTCCGCCGGGGCGGGGTAACACATGATGCTTACCTTCATAAATGATTTTTTCACCGGCAAAGGCCATACGGCAGATTTCAACGGTTTCCCTGAGACGCGTCAATGGCTCGTTATAAGGTACACCGACCAAGCCTTCAATAACTTGCGGGCCACTAGCACCTAGACCCAACAAAAAGCGACCCTTTGACAGCGCGTTTAAAGACAGGGCTGTCATCGCTATCATGCTGGGTGCCCTGGGCCCCACCTGCATTACACCACTGCCTAACTTTATCTTGCTGGTACGCGCGGCAATAAACGCTAGAGATGTCACCGCATCGGTGGACCATGCCTCGGCAGACCACACGCTGTCGATGCCTATTTTTTCTGCAAACTGGATATATTCTATCGTTTCTTCAATGCCTATTTTTCGATAGTCACCAACTCCAATGGTTAGTTTCATCAGACTGCGCTCCTGAGGATAACAACAATTTCCTCCAGCAAAGCGGAAGTTTCTTCGTTGGCCGACAACGTCATCGGCGTCCCCGTCCCCGCAATGGCTTTAGGGTGGTTCAGCTGAATAGTGGCAACACTGTTGGTCACCGTGTAATTGATTCTCTCAAAATCAGTCATGGTTTTATACTCTATTACATTTGCCACCACCCGTGACGATGGCAACTTTACCGTTAATATCCATTAATCAATTCTCTTATCAGTCAAGGTTACTACTATAGTTTTCAGAAAAAATGTCACGACTGATAATCAGCTTCATGATCTCGGAACTGCCCGCCAAGATGCGGTTTATACGCGCGTCGGTGAACATATTACAGATAGGGTATTCCTTCATGTAACCCGCACCTCCGTGCAGCTGTACACCTAAATCAAGCATCTTCCATTCAATTTCAGTTGATTGAAGCTTCGCCTTGGCGGCCATGTTAGCCGTTAGCCTTTCTTCATTGTGTTCCGCCACAAGATGATCAATAAAGATTTCCAGAATTTCAATCTCGGCATCCATCTCTGCCATTTTAAACTGTGTATTCTGCATATAGGACAGAGGCTTACCAAATACCTGCCTTTCCATAACGAATTCACGAGTAAGATTAAAGGCTCGGCGCGCAGTGGCAATGGAACCCACAGCCGCGATCAACCTTTCTTCTGCGAGACCCTGCATCAGATAGAAAAAACCATTGCCCGGCTCGCCAAGAATATTCTCTTTAGGAATCTTGACGTTACTAAAGAATAGCTCCGCCGTGTCCTGAGCTTTCATGCCCATCTTATCGAGATTTCGTCCACGCTCAAAACCTTCCATGCCTCGCTCAACAATACAAAGAGTCATCGCGTGTGGATTATTTTCAGGGTCAGACTTGCCCGCAACCACAACATAATCCGCATTGATACCGTTCGAAATATAGGTCTTGGAGCCACTCAAAATAAAATGATTCTCATCCTCACACAAGGTTGTGCGCATACCTGCCAAATCACTACCGGCATCGGGCTCAGTCATAGCAATAGCCAGAATTTTTTCACCCGTTATGCATCCGGGCAAGAAACGCTGTTTCTGCTCGTCATTTCCAAAATGCTGAATATAATTACCGACCAGACGGCTGTGCAACGTATTTAGCCATGATGCACACCCAACTCTGGCGGTTTCCTCAATGATGATTTGCTCAAAACGAAAATCCGTATCACCCACACCACCGTATTGCTCATCAGGCCAGATCATCAGAAATCCGCGATCGCCCGCCTTTTTGAAAGCCTCACGATCAACAATGCCCTGTTCCTGCCATTTTTCCATATTGGGAACAATCTCGACTTCAAGAAACTTGCGATAAGTATCCCGAAACATGTTTTGTTCTTCAGTAAATGTTCGCATATTGCACCTGATCGACTCTAAATAGCTGGCCAGTTTTTTTATTTAAGTAGGTATACGCGCTCTATTACAAGCCGGCCAAACGTTCCTTAATCAGGGTATCCGCTGCAGACATAATACGGTCAATTAATTCTTTCACCGTAGGTACATCGTGAATCAGACCCGCCACCATACCGCAAGACCAGGCACCCGCATCCATATCACCGTCTTTCATAATCTTTGGATAGCAGCCGGCCACTTCAGGAAGAATATCTTCAATTTTAATATCCGCACCTAGAGCTTTTTCTTTTTCAAGTAAGCGCCCAACCGCTTCATTGTTAAGTACGCGTTCGGTATTGCGCAATGGACGCATCACTAAGCGAGTATCTAATTCAGTCGCCGCTAAAATCGCTGCCTTCACATTTTCGTGGACAGGCGCTTCCTGAGTCGCTATAAAACGCGTACCCATATTCATGCCTTCAGCACCCATTGCCAGCGAGGCAACCAGACTACGTGCATCGGCCATACCGCCAGAGGATACAAACGGAATACTCAGCTCATCCGCCGCTCTTGGCAACAAAATAAAATTGGGAATATCGTCTTCACCCGGGTGACCGCCACATTCAAAACCGTCCACAGACACGGCATCACAGCCCACTGACTGAGCTTTAAGCGCGTGACGTACCGCAGTGCACTTATGAATCACAACAATGCCTGCCTCTTTTAAGGCTGGCATATAAGTCGCTGGGTTATTACCTGCTGTCTCAACAACCTTCACGCCGCCGTCAATCACAGCCTGAATTAGGCCGGGATAATCGGGAGGTGTCGTAGTGGGAAGAAAAGTGATGTTCACACCAAACGGCTTATCGGTCATGGTTTTGCAGCGAGCAATTTCTGCCGACAGCTTTTCCGGAGTGCCCTGCGTTAGGCCGGTAATAATACCCAGACCGCCCGCATTGGAAACCGCAGCCGCTAACTCGGCAAGACCCACATGGTGCATGCCACCCTGAATAATCGGATGCTCGATGCCCAACAACTCTGTAATACGTGTTTTCATTTCAATATCCTTGCGTCAAAGTGAGAAGGTAAATCAACACCAATCAGAATGACAACACTCCATCGATTCATGATTTATTTACTTAATATTATCTTGAGTGGAAAATGGCTACCATGACGAAAGAGGCAAAACTTGATCAAAGCGGACACGCGTCTACTAGGCAGCTGTCTAGTAGGCAGCTGTCTAGTAGGCAGTTGTCTGGTAATCAGCTGTCTAGTAGACGCGGCTGCTCTGAGCGGGGGTTAATTGCCAGTAAAGACAGGTCTGCGCTTTTCGCTAAAAGCGCGAATCCCTTCCTGGCCATCTTTGGAGGCGGCCAGCTCGACAATAGACTTCCCCTCTAGTCCAAGCTGAGAGTGCAGGTCATTGTCAAAGCTTTGCAGCAACATCCTACGGACACCGCCAAACGCAGCTGTTGGTCCTTTGGCCAGTCTTGCAGCCATAGCCTGAGCTTTCTCCATAAGATCTGAGGTTTCTACGACCTGATTGACGATACCCCAATCCATGGCTTCTTCTGCAGACAGCTGGCGATTGGTAACCATCATCTCCTCCGCCCGGCGCAACCCCACTATCCGTGGTAAGTAATAGGTAGCGCCGCCATCCGGGGTTAGTCCTGCTCCGGTATAGGCCACGGAAAAGCGCGCATCGCTGGCGGCTACAACGAAACTGCTGGCAAGAACCAGGGACAAACCTCCTCCGAAGGCCACGCCGGTCACTGCAGTGATTACGGGGGCATTCATAGCAGACAAAAGCTCAATCGCCGGGTGGAAGTCCTGCAACATATCTTCCATGGCACTGGGAAGCGCTGCTCCGAAAGCAGCAAAGGCCTCAAGGTCTCCCCCCGCACAGAATATAGGCCCGGCACCGGACAACAAAACCGCGCGAGTTTCCACGTCGTTGCTACACTGTTTTGCCACCTCATGTAACTCTGCAGAAAGGGTCGGATCGATAGCGTTGGCTTTTTCAGGTCGGATCAATTCGATATGAGCTACGCCGTCCTGCCTATCGAACTTAATACATTTAAAAGTCATAGTAATCTCTCTAAAATTTTTTTCTAAAAAGGTGAGCAGGTAAACCCATCAAGGGCTGCACGCCAGTGCAAATAGAAACTGCTGTGAGTGGATATACTCTAACACTTAGCCAACCATCTCTACTGTTATGAAAAAAACTTTTATGTGCTAGGCCGCCAGTTTTTTGAATGCGCTGGCCGGCCTGGAATTTTAGATAGCCGGCAATACGAAGAAAAAGCACAAGCAGTCCCATGACCGTGTACACCACGTCAATCGTTCTAACTGCACTGCTCAACGCATGCTCGGCATAGGTCGTCCAAATTACCGCCCAGAAATACCATATGCCCACCAAATGTAGCCAGCGCCAATGCTCAGGGCGCATTTTTCGGCGCACCGAAAAAAATGAAGTGACAGTCATAGCGATCAAAAAAATATAGCTAGCAATGCGTCCAATCAGGTCGACCGTGTTGTGTAATTGCTCCCCATAATAGGAAGGGTGCAATGCAAATAACGCAGCGATGCATACCGCCTGCCAACCGAACCCAGCAGCGAAAGATAATCCCGTGTAACGGCGGTTGCGAGCAAGCCATTTTGATACGCTACCGGGAAAAAGTTGTTGCAAGGGCGAGGTGACAAAGGCGATAAAGACCCAGGGAGATGCGAGCTGTACCGACAGCCGAATCAGCTCGACGGTGGCCTCTGGCGTGGAGGTACCAATCAAAACCAAGCCAGCTATCATGCAGGCGAAAGTCAGCGCTGCAATCAGGAAAAAAAGAGGCCAGCCGTTCAAAAAGTAGCGACTGGTAATAGTGCTTTTCATGCCGAGTTACTCCTTATGAGCAATTCTCCTGTTCATGAGTTGCGTTGGCAGACTCTCAGAAGTGGATATTAAACTCCGCCCTTACCATGCGCTTAAAGCCCCAGTGAATTTGCTCTCCCGCGCCGAGATCGTAACGAACAGCTGCATAGCCCTCATCGGTGATGTTGTCCGCCGCGATCGCCAGGTCCCAGCGGCCGCTTTCGGCCGTGTAAGTCACTTTGCCATTGAGCAAGCCGTAAGCGTCTTCCAAGTTAATAACGTCATCTGCCTGGTGGGCAAAGTCATCCGTCCAAGTGTACTGAGCGAACCAATTGAGATCCCCGGCCAGGAAGCTGTGGTCGAAGTTAACCCCGGCTGAGAAAGTATTCTCCGGTGCATAGGCCAGTTTATTGCCCTCCAAATCACCATCGGTAATCTCGGCATCGAGATAGGCAAAGTTGGCCATCAGCACCAGATTCTCCACCGGTGAATAGGAGAACTCCATCTCAAGGCCCTTGGACTCAGCAGTCCCGGCGTTAGATATCACCTGTCCGTACGCAAGCGTTAAGCTCTGCATCTGTAAGTCGTCGTAGTCGGTGTAGAATATCGAGCCGTTCAGCTGAGCCTGGCCGTCTAACAATGTCGATTTGAGGCCAAGCTCATAGGCGATGCTGGTTTCGGGATCAAAGGGCACGATCGTGTCGCCCATACGATCGTCGTTGGTGTCTGCTGCGCCGAGATTAAAACCACCACCTTTATAGCCTTTTGCTACACTTGCGAAAATCATCGCATCGTCGCCAATGTCGTACTGCGCTACAACGCGCGGTGTCCATTCATCCCAGGTTTCATTACTGCACAACTTGCCGTCTGTCGCCCCACCTCCGAGTCCTATACTGTCTTGCAGTGTATTGGAGCACCAGTCCTTGTCATCGTAACTCCAGCGCAGTCCACCTATCAGGGCTAACTTTTCACTCACGTTCCAGGTGGCATCTGCATATACGCCATAAGACTCGTTGTCGGCATTATTCGCGATATGCGTGGCTAGGAGAGTACCGAGGCCAAGGGCGGTATCAATGATTTCGGTTCTATAATCTGGGGCCTCCATATCTTCAGAGTAATAACTCACCCCCGCGAACCAGGAGAGAGAATCTGAGCCACCAGAGAGCCGAAATTCCTGATACATAGTGTCCGCGCTATCTTCACTGTCAAAGGGGACTGTGAGCCCGCCGGTGACCGGGCCAAAAGCGGCATCAAAGCCAGCATCATCTGCAGTGCCATCGGCGTCTTCATGAAAGCTGGCCTCTCCACTGCGCGCATCAGTAATAGAAACCAATGTCAGCGAATCATTGATATCCCAGATAAGACGTATCCCAAAACCGTCATCCTCGACTTCCTCATAATTTGGATTGTTGAGTGCAAACTTGTCGGGATACTCCACCCCAGGCGCCGCGACGTTGAGTGCAATGTTCGCGGCACTGGTATAGTTCGTCTCGGCGTTGCTGTAGTTGGCACGAAATAGGGCTTCAACGTTATCAGTTACGTTCCAGCGAGCCATAAGGCGCACTGTATCGCTTTCCGTGTACATATCTTCACCACTGTTGATTTCTTTCCACATCCCTTCCCATTTCTGCCCCTGATAGGCGAGACGCAACGCAAAGGAATCACTGACAGCAAGATTACCCACAACCTCATACCGTACCTGCCCCTCGTCACCCAGGGCAACTCCAAGCCTTAAATCATTCTCATCACCGGGCTTGTTACTTATCAAACTAATGGCCCCGGCAGAAGAGTTGCGACCAAACAGAGTGCCCTGCGGGCCCTTAACCACTTCAATACGGTTGAGGTCGAAGAACGTACCGGTGGCAAACATGTTGCGGCCCACATAGGCGTCGTCAAAAAACACACCTACCGAATGCTCTGAACCAATGGTCCCGTCATTGCTGCTAATACCGCGAATCGCCCACGAATTTTGCGCAAGCCCGTAATCCGACCCAGTGAGCCCGGGCACCATGGGTATGAGTTGGGTAATGGTATTGATACCGGTTTTCTCAAGCATTTCTCCAGTGACTGCACTTATAGCAACGGGCACATGCTGGAGGTTCTGCTCGCGTTTTTGTGCGGTAACTACGACTTCCTCTAGTTGTGCATACGCCGACATGGGCGCCATCACGCTGGATACGGCAATGGCAATGAAAGATTTTTGTAGGCCGTTTATCTTATTTTTCATACGGATATAACCTCTATTGAAATAATTATTAATAATCGGCTGCAATGTTCATGATCACGACACTGCGGATACTCAATATTATCGTTGGCGGAAAGTGGCCACCATGATGAAAGAGGCAAAACTTGATCAAAGCGGACGCGCCTCTATCGACACAGCATGGTCCGAAATATTAATTTGCACGACCAAAGGCGCATAAAAACAGATCAACGCATTGCGGTTACCAATAGTAATTATTAGGTTCGCTTACACTTTTTAGGTACAGGTATGACAAATTAACTTTGTAAACGAATGGAGTTCGGCCATTCATCATCAGGCCACTACCACCTCTCAATCATTGAACGTACTTATCCGGAGATTGCTGTAATGTTCAGCCCCAACAATGAGCGCGACCTATGCTTGGAAGCATCCAAAATGGGCCGTAAGTACTGGCAATTAAACTATCGTTAATACAGACCCGCGTCCGCTTTGATTAAGTTCTGCCTCTTTCATCATGGTGGCCACTTTCCGCCCACGATAATATAGGGTAGAGAGATCATGTCATGTCGGGTGACATGACAGAGCATGCAAAGCATTTGGAGATCACAGTTGGCCATACAGGTAACGCGGCGGGATTTTTTGAATGGTGTTGCGATTGGTGCAGGCGGCATGCTGCTGCAGAGCCATGGGGCGAGCCTGCATGCCAGCACAGGGACAACGACCCCAACCTATTATCCACCCACTCTGACCGGCATGCGGGGCAGCCACGAGGGGTCATTCGAAGTGGCGCATGCGCTTGCCTGGCGCGGTGAAAAGCCGTCCCAATACAAGCCTCTGGATGAACACTACGATCTGGTCGTTGTTGGCGCTGGCATGAGCGGCCTGGCCGCTGCCCATTTCTACCAGAAGAAAATGGGGCCCGATGCCAGAATCGTGATAATGGATAATCACGACGATTTCGGCGGCCACGCCAAGCGCAACGAGTTCCACCAGGGCGACAGAATGATGTTAAGCCTGGGGGGCGCACAAAACCTTATGAATCCGGAGAGCTATAGCAAAGCGGCTTCTAGCCTAATGCGCGCTATCGGTATCGATGAGGGATTCGTTACCAGCATGGGCGCGAATACACCAGCTGACCAATTTCTGGGAGGTGAAATGACAGAGCCGAATGGGATCTCGCTTCCCGGGCCTGATGGTCATACGACATTGGCCGGCAACTGGTTAGCCACGATATTCGGCGGCGAGGGCTACGAAAAATATGTGCGCACCCTGCCCCTGCCCAGTAGCGAACAGGATAAGTTCATCGACTTCTTTGGCGGCAAGCGCGACTTTTTAGATGACATGTCACTCAGCAAAACGTGGACATACATCAACACCGTTAGTTACAACCGCTTCCTGCTTGATCGCGTTAAGCTCGACGAAACATCGCTGCCGGTGATGAACTCAATACTGGTGCACAATACAGGCATGTCCGGCTGGAACCTCAGCGTACTGGAGGCCATCACCCAGGGTGGCCCCGGCATAAAATCGCTAGGCTGGCTGGCCCGTACCTCTGCATCCATCGCCGGTGCATTCATCGACAGCCTGCTGAACGTCAAAATGTTTCCCGATGGCAATGCCTCCGTGGCCCGCCTTATCGTGAAGAATCTTGTGCCTGCAGTTGCGACAGACATGCAGGGCCCAGAGGACGTTGCTGTTGCGCGATTTAACTACGATGCTCTGGATCGCGCCAACCAGCCCACCCGTATTCGCTTAAACAGCACCGTGGTGGGTGCACGCGAGATTGATGGAAAGCATGTGGAGGTCGATTACGTGCAAAAGGGCCAGGCACTGCGTATCACCGCCAACCACTGTATCATGGCATGCTACAATGCACTGATCCCACACCTCTGCCCGGAATTGCCAGAGGCCCAGAAAGAAGGCCTCCAATACGGTGTAAAAACCCCTTTCGTCTATGCCAACGTGCAACTGGATAATGGCCTAGCCTACGACAAGCTGGGCGCACAGATATTCCAGTGCCCCCATGACCCGTTTCAATGGGTGAGCAGTGCACCCGGCATGAGCGTTGGTGGCTACGAGCCCCCACGGGGGCCAGACGACCCCATGGTGGTCTTCATGATGAACTCCCCCATGACTAAGACCCAAGAGCAGGGTTTAGGTCGCGACCAGCTGCGGATGGGACGCCACCGCGTGTACAGCACACCTTTCGCCACTTACGAGCAGCAGATTCGTGAGCAGTTACAATCCATGCTCGGCCAGCACGGTTTCAAACACGAGCGGGATATTTGCGCCATCACCGTCAACCGCATTCCCCACGGCTACTCCTATCCCTACCTCGCTCTGGACGACCCCGAGTGGGAAGATGGTCAGGCGCCCCACGAAATCGGCAGAGCCCAGTTCGGGCGTATCTCTATCGCCAACACAGATTCGGAAGCCATCGCGCTGATGGATGCGGCATTTGATGCGGCCTGGAGGTCGGTGGAGGAGCAGACCTAACAATAGAAATTACCCGTAGACACTACCCAATCGGTAACACTGTAGCCCCAGGTCAAGAAGAGCAGACTATGAGAAGTGTTGTGGTCGTCACCATTCGGGCGTGTGTGGACAACTAATAAAACTCGGTCCAATAGATGTCTAGTTATTTATGAATTAATTGACACTCTAGAATTGCGCCATTGCAATGTACATTAAATCTCTAACCACACTTTTTTGACACTCACTGTCAGGTAACCGATTTAATTTACACTTCGAGGAGTAACTATGGTGAAGCATAGGCTATGCCAGAGTGTCGACACACCAGCACGACCTCACCGCGCAATTAGCTGCACTGAAATAGGCCGGAGTACAAGATCACAGCGACTTCCTATTTAAAGATAGGGCCAGCGGCAAGAACGATAACCGGAAGGGTCTCCAGCTCCTTCTAACCAAGGCCAGCAAAGGCGACCATGTTATCGTCACCAAGTTGGAATGACTGGAAGTCGTATGAGATGGTGCTGCGCTATGCGCATTTGGCAACGGATCATTTAAGCCATACCGCAGCGAAAATTGCACGGGTGCTGAAGATCGTAGAGCCAAACTCTACGAAAACTCTACGTTAATTTGAGGAGACGACTCACGCGAATGTGTAAGTCCTTGAAAAATATGGCGCGCCTGGCACGATTCGAACGTGCGACCGCCTGGTTCGTAGCCAAAACAGTTAGAATATAGACCCCTATAAATCAATCACTTAGATACGGACCGCCCTCAAAACACCCCGTATCCGATGGCGGCATAGTCGAATTCGTAGAGGCCAAGGTACGATGGCCTTTATAGAACAGTAGATCAGTGGAACAGCAGTACATGAATCGGAGATCAGACAAGATGACATACAAGGTTATTCAATGGACCACCGGCTTCGTTGGTCGCGAGGCAGTGAAGGGAATTCTCTCCCACCCCGAACTCGAGTTAGTCGGCGCCTATGCGTGGAGCCCCGAGAAAGACGGGCAGGACGTCGGCGAACTATGCGGAATCGCTCCTCTTGGGATCAAAGCCACGAATGACATCGACGCCCTGATCGCGCTTGGTGCCGATTGCGTCTGCTTTACGCCGCACCAATTTGAGGGCGCCGACGTGGTCTGTCGCCTGCTCGAAGGCGGGCTCAACGTTGTAGCCAGTAACATGACGAACTTTCGTGCGTTAGGCGACGCCGAGCGTGCGCGCGTCGAAGCGGCCGCACAGGCCGGAGGCGCCAGCTTCTTTGGCACCGGGATTTTCCCCGGCTTTGCAAACTACATCGCCGCCAACATGGCAACGGTCAGCCAGAACTTTTCGTGTGTGCGCTTCCTTGAGTCCGTCGACGTCTCGCACTATCACGCCCTTTACAACTACGACAACCTCGGATGGGGCCAGAAGCCCGAACCCAAGTGGGAACAGGTGAACCGTGAGGTTCTCAGCTTCTACGAGGAATGCCTCGACGTGATGGCGGATATGCTCAGGGTGCCGATCTCGGAACGCCGATTCAACATCGAATTTGCAATCACACCAGAGGATCGCGAGTACTTCGGGTTTGAGATGAAAGCGGGCACGATCGCGGGCCAAAAGTGTACTTGGCAAGCGTTCACCGCGGGCCAGGCGGAGCCGGTAATCGAGCTCGACGTGTGCTGGGTGGCCGGAGCAGGGCTTGAGCCCGAGTGGCCAATCCACCATGGCTACACCATGAAGGTGGAAGGCAATCCGAACGTGGAGACGCGCGTTACCTTCAGTCCGCAGGTCGCAGAGCGGCTCGAGGATTATATCGATATGTCAAATACTGTGACTTCCATGCCAATCGTATCGGCGATTCCAACCGTCTGCGCGGCCGCCGCAGGCATCCGGACCTACGCCGATTTGCCACTCATCACCGGCCACTACGTTCCTAAAACCGAATCATAGATCCGAATCATAGATCCGAATCATAAAGGAGACACCATGAGCCGCAGAGTTGCATTTGTAAGTGGCGCGAGCCGAGGCATAGGCGCCGAGTCTGCCGTTGCGCTTGCTAGAGCTGGGTTCGATGTCGCGATTACCGCACGAACCCTCGACGCGGGTGAGGCCTACGACCACGTCGGTAAGGTTGCGCCGCTCCCGGGCAGCCTTCGCGCAACGGCGGCGGCGATCGAGGCCGAGGGTGGCAAGGCGCTTTGTCTGCAGGCGGACATCCTGGATCCCGCCGCAGTCGACCAGGCCGCGCAGTCGGCACTCGAGGAGTTCGGACGGATCGATCTGCTGTTCAACAACGCCATTTATCAGGGCGCCGGCAATCAGGAGCGCGTACTCGAACTCACGCCGGGCCAACTGCGGGCGATCTACCAGGGCAATGTCCTGACGCCACTCGCGCTCGTCCAGCGATTCCTGCCGACAATGCTCAAACAGAGCGGCTCAACGATTATCAACATGCTCTCTGGGACCGCTTTCATCGATCCACCGGCACCGGCCGACCAGGGTGGCTGGGGTTTCGCCTATCCCTCCTCGAAAGCTGCTCTCCAACGCCTGGCTGGCGCACTGCGCTCGGAGTATCCTGAGTCTGGTCTTCGCATTCTCAACACCGAGCCCGGCCTTGTTGTGACAGAGTTGATGAAGGCGAGCGGAATAGACGAAGGGGTCCTCGGCAGGTTCTCTCCAACGCCGGCGTCGAGTATCGCCGCCGTGATCGCCTGGCTCGCAGACAACGATCCCAGCGAAGAATGGCAGGGCCAGCCCTGTATGCGCGGGCCGGCGATGGCGGAGGAGCTCGGGCTCCTCGACGTGCCTTCGTTTCTTCCCGAGGCCACCTGAGAGTCCCGCGAGGCACGCTCTCGCGCAGACGGAGGCCCCCATGCTAAGACTCGATGAATGCGTATCAGCAGCAACCAATCACTGTTACGCTTAATCTAGAAATGCGAAAGCCGCTTTAGATCGTAGGACCAAACTCTACGAAAACTCGACGTTATTTTGAGGAGACGACTCACGCGAATGTGTAAGTCTTTGAAAAATATGGCGCGCCTGGCACGATTCGAACGTGCGACCGCCTGGTTCGTAGCCAGGTACTCTATCCAGCTGAGCTACAGGCGCGTTGAGGAGGCGTACTATAAGGATGAAGCTGTTATTCGTCAAGCGCCCTTGCAGGCTAATATTGGTTGCTAAACAGACAAACCCAACGTGTCCCTGGCCTCCCGCGCCAGTTCCTCACGGAAGTCTGGGTGGGAGATATTAATCAAGTCCCGGGCCCGCTCAGCAATCGAGCGCCCCCGCAGTTCAGCGATGCCATATTCAGTCACGACATAGTCCACCAGGGCCCGCGTTGTTACAACGCCTGCGCCTCGTTCCAGAGCCGGTACAAGGCGGCTAAATGCACCTTTTTTGGCGGTGCTCGGCAAAGCGATAATCGATTTTCCATGTTCAGAGAAATTAGCACCAAGCACGAAATCTACCTGCCCCCCTACCCCCGAGTAAATTTTGTGCCCCATGGAGTCAGCGCAAACCTGCCCGGTCAGATCGATTTGAATAGCGCTATTGATCGCGGTCACTTGAGGATTCTTGGCGATCACCACCGGATTGTTTACGAATTCGATATCGAGAAAGGTCACTTCCGGGTTGTCATCTACAAAACGATACAGACGATCGCTCCCCATGGTAAAGCCAGTAACGGTTCGTCCGCGAGCAACCTTTTTGTTGGAGTTCGTAATTACGCCAGCTTCAATCAGGTCCAGCACGCCATCAGAGAACATCTCGGTATGCACACCAAGATCGCGACGGTCTTTCATGAATGAAAGCGCCGCATTGGGAATTGCGCCGATACCCATTTGCAGACAATCGCCATCTTTAATCCGACTAGCGATGATCTCTCCGATACGCCGCTCGGTATCCGAAATATCCTTTCTTTCTATTGTGATCAGTGGCGTCTTGGCCACAAAAGCGTAATCGATATCGCGTATGTTGATGAAACTATCACCGTGGGTGCGCGGCATATTCGGATTAACGTGAGCAATGATCCGTTTGGCCACATCACAGGCGGCTGCAGTCGCTTCGACCGATATACCCAGCGAGCAATTTCCATGCTGGTCCGGGGTTGATACCTGCACCAGCGCGGTATCTACCTGCTGCTCGCCATGACGAAGAAGTTTGGGGATTTCAGACAAAAACATAGGCACATAATCGGCCCTGCCTTCGTTGATCAGGTTACGAGTTGTTTTACCGGCAAAAAAGCAGCGATTGCGTAAATGGCCCTCAAGGGCTGGGTCAGCAATAGACTCAGCGTGCTCAAGGTGCAGCTGCATCATGGTCACCCCACAAAGTGACTGAGCATGTTGCGCCAGGGCCTCTAACAGAACAGTGGGTGTGGCAGCCATGGAATGACACCAGATATTCTCGCCGGAGCCAATAATGGAAACGGCATCGAGAGCCGTCTCAGTAAAGCAAGCCAAGCTACTTATCCTGGCGAATATAGCCGGGAGAGGAATTCATGTACAGGCGAATGGGCCAGTTGCTCTCTCCCAGGTGGACAACGAGACCGTAGTTATCGTCATCGTAGTCATAAACCCATTCATACTCGATATCCAGTGGTTCCAACTCCTCCGGCGCCTGCCCAACGACGAGAACCTCTTCAATGGTGTCGGGGTGTCCCATCGATACTTTAGGCACTGCAATATAAAGCTTGGTGCTGCCCTCGGTGTCGCCAGGTTGGATGTCGGTCACTTCCACACCCATTGTCTCGCCCTTGTGCCCTTTCACGAGCTCTATCCAGTCAGACTCCAGTGATGTGCCCTCCTGGGCCAGGGAATACAGGGACAGCAGCGCCATCGATGCCAGCATGCACTTGATCAGATTCATGGGGGTGTTACTCATCTTGGATAATTATCCTCTCGACTATCAGCTTAGTTGAAATAGTGTGAAATTCAGGACTCGTGCTCAATAATAACGTCGTTCTTGTCGTGTGCTAATTCACGCCCGGCGGCAGAAGAAAGCCACAGCGCACGCAACAGGTTCACCGCCGCCATACTCAGATGCTGTTCGGCGGCTTGCAGTGCCAGCGAGGCTGCCTGGGCTTTCTGTTCTCCGCTCAAATGACCGGCCCTCGCAGACATCTCGGCGTCGACGCCCGAGATAACGAACTGAATTTCGCGCGCCACTTCTTCTGAGGCATCTCGTAATTCATCAGAAAACTGCTGGAACTCAGCGGCACTCATAGACATTGCACGAGCACTTCGCCAGGTCAATCGGGCGGGCATTGTGGCGAGTTCAAAGCCCATGGACATCATTTTGCCGATCATTGGATTCATCTCCTGTCGGTGAAGGAGTCAATTATAAAACCAGAGCAAGATCTTTGGTATCTCAATACTGCCCTAAATTTACTGTCTGGGGTTTTCAAACGGTGGGAGTGAGTGCTTTACGCGCAGCCAGTTCAAGGCACGAAATACTCCCCGTCTGGCCACCAGCAATTGCTCTAGGCGGTATTTTCCGGGGAAGTTCATGATCAACAGCCCAACCAGCATCATCAGCACACCCTGCCCGGGCATGAACAAAAGTATGAAACCAATCATAACCAACAGACCACCAGCTACGTTCTTTAATAGCACCAGCATCCAGGCTCCAAGACCCAGTTGCTCTCGCAAGGCATGTCGGCGTGGGCCGCTGAAGTAATCTACCGGCAAATGGGCCACTACCCATGGCACCGCGAAGACCGCAGCCGCCAGCGTTACCAGCGATAGTCCTGAGCCCCAGAGTATTAATTCTGGAAGGTAACTTGAGATTAATTCGACCATGCACTTGATTCGACTACCTGTAGACGCCAAATTCTCAGGTTTTCTGGCTAAAAGTCGAGTATTTTGTCGACCGATTATCCTCAATAGCATTAATCTACTCAAAACAGACCCAGTTTGAGACGTTCACGGATGAAAAAGACCGTTTTTATAGCCCTGCTACTGGCTGCCACATTACTGGCGCCGCCCCTGTCATCAGCTGAAGTTTTCATGTGTGTCGACCCTGACAGCGGCAAAAAAACCTTCACTGACAAGGCCTGTCCGACTGTGGGTGAGCGCAAAAAAGTGAAAGTGCAACCCACCAATTTCGGTCAGGGCAGCAAACCAGCCCACGGCCAAGGCACCTGGTCCAGCGATCGCGATACCAGTGTCTCCGGGACAGACAACCTAAACAGCCATAACCGCCGCGTGGAAGAAGCCCGTACCGCTGGTAACACCCACTAGGGTTTTTGGGCCCCGCGAAAATATTTTTTTAACTCCCCACCTATTCACTCCCATTTGCGTCTAAACTCCCCGGTCTGAATCTGGCGGAAAAACACGCATGAAAGCACTGGTCAAAAAAGAATCCCGCGAAGGCATTTGGCTGGAAGACGTGCCCGAGCCACAACTCGGCATCAACGATGTACTCATCAAGGTCAAGCGCACCGCGATTTGCGGTACGGATATGCACATCTACAACTGGGATGCCTGGGCACAAAAAACCATCCCGGTACCCATGGTCGTAGGGCACGAATTCGTCGGTGAAATCGCTGATGTCGGTGCCAATGTTAACGACTTCAGACCTGGGCAAATCGTTTCTGGTGAAGGACATGTCGTCTGTGGTCGCTGTCGTAACTGCATGGCAGGCCGCCGTCATCTTTGCAATCAGACCTCTGGAATCGGTGTAGATCGCCCTGGTTCATTCGCAGAATACGTTGCCCTGCCCATGTCCAATGTCTGGGAGCACAGCCCGGGTATAGACCTCGACGTGGCCTCTCTGTTCGACCCTTTCGGCAATGCGACACACACTGCTTTGCAATTCGACCTGCTGGGAGAAGACGTACTCATTACCGGTGCCGGACCCATTGGCGCAATGGCGGCCGCAGTATGCAAGCACGCGGGGGCTCGTCATGTTGTCATTACCGACGTCATTGATTCCCGGTTGGACCTTGCCAGAACTCTGGGCGCCACTCGCACGGTGAATGTTACCCGTGAGCGTATAGCTGACGTTAAAGCAGAGCTGGGAATGTACGAAGGCTTCGATGTTGGCCTGGAAATGTCTGGGAATCCTCAGGCCTTTAACGAATTAATCGACAATATGTGTCACGGTGGCAAGATTTCTATTCTGGGTATTCCTGCAGAAAATACGGCTATAGACTGGAATAAAGTGATCTTCAATATGCTTACGCTCAAAGGCATTTACGGCAGGGAGATGTACGAAACCTGGTACAAAATGTCGGTGATGATTGATTCCGGCCTGGATATTTCTCCGGTAATTACTCACCGCTTGCCGTTCACCGAATTCCAAACCGGTTTCGATGCAATGAACACGGGGGAAGCCAGCAAGGTCGTCCTCAACTGGGACGTCTGAGGAGTAAAAAATGTACGATCGTTTTGGCGAGCACCTGTCGAATGAGCTTAACGGTATTGAAGCAGCGGGCCTTTACAAACACGAGCGCTTGATTACCACACGCCAAGGCGCTCATGTCAGCGTAAAAGAGGGCGAGGTACTGAACCTCTGTGCCAATAATTATCTTGGACTGGCGCAACACCCAGAGGTCAACGCCGCAGCGGCAAGAGGCTTGGAGGAATGGGGATACGGCATGGCCTCGGTTCGGTTCATTTGCGGCACCCAGACCTTGCACAAGCAGCTGGAAAATAAACTCAGTGATTTCCTGGGCACCGAGGACACTATTCTTTATCCGTCCTGCTTTGATGCCAATGGTGGTTTATTCGAAACCTTGCTGGGCGCTGATGACGCTGTTATCTCCGATGAATTAAATCATGCCAGCATTATTGATGGCGTGCGGCTCTCTAAAGCGAAGCGCTACCGTTATAAAAACAATGATATGGCAGACCTGGAAGAACAACTCAAAGCAGCCGATGCAGCAGGCGCCCGCTTTAAAATGATTACCAGTGATGGCGTATTTTCCATGGATGGCTACATTGCGAGGCTGGATGAGATCTGTGACCTCGCAGAAAAATACAATGCACTGGTGCACTTTGATGACTGCCACGCCACCGGTTTCGTCGGTGAGGGTGGTCGCGGCACCCACGAACTGCGCGGCTGCATGGACAGGGTCGATATCATCACAGGAACACTGGGCAAAGCTCTGGGAGGTGCTAGCGGCGGCTATACCTCGGCCCGCAAGGAAGTGGTAGCTCTGCTACGCCAGCGCTCCCGTCCATATCTTTTTTCTAACACCGTGGCGCCACCGGTGGTCGCCGGTGCAATCAAGGCCATTGACCTGGTAAGTGAGTCGCCCGAACTTCGCCATCGTCTACAGCACAACACTTCGGTGTTCCGGGAAGGCCTTAATCGGCTTGGATTTGAGCTTCTGCCCGGCGAACATCCCATTGTGCCAGTGATGCTGCACGATGCGGCGAAGGCTGCCAGGTTTGCTGAACTTATGCTGGCACAGGGAGTTTACGTTGTGGCTTTTTCTTTCCCGGTAGTACCTAAAGGAAAGGCTCGCATTCGAACTCAGATGTCCGCTGCACTTAACGACGATGACCTGGAAATGGCGATTGAGGCGTTCGGGCGAGCCAAGGACGAGCTGGGCTAGCGGCCCACTGACTCGACATGTCAAAGCCATTAAATGCCGGCACCCATCCAACACTCGAATTTAATCCACCTCCGGTGCTGCGCAATCCGCATGTGCAAACACTCATCTCCAGCACCCCGCTGCGCAGTTGGCCACTTAAACGACGAACGAAAGCACTGCAGGCTGCGGCCCAAAGTGTGGTTTTAAACTGCAGCGACGGTATTCGACTGCACGGTTATTACAACGCCAATCCCTCCCCTACTCGTGGCCTGGCCATTCTGCTGCACGGTTGGGAGGGCGATGCCGAGTCCAGCTATCAATTGTCTAACGCCCACTCTCTGCTGCACGCAGGATTCGACGTATTTCGCCTGCACCTGCGAGATCACGGGCCTAGCCACGCACTCAATCCGGAACTTTATAACTCCACTCGTTTGCAGGAAGTTATAGATGCAGTGAGCGAAATCCAAACCCTGTATCCCCACGAGAAAACTTTTCTGGCCGGACATTCTCTGGGTGGCAACTTTTCTTTACGCCTGGCTGTTAAAGCACCGGAGCAAGGGCTCAAAATCGATAAGGTGGTAGCCGTTTGTCCGGTACTTGATCCCTGGCGCACAATGCAGGAACTGGAAACAGGCAACCCTATTTATCACAAGTACTTTGTTCATCGCTGGAAACGCTCCCTTAAAATAAAACTAGAGCACTACCCGGAACTCGGCTACGGCGATACCTTGCTGGACATGCAGACTCTGGCGGACATGAACGAGTATTTCGTGCCCCACTTCACCGGTTTTGAGACCCCGGAGAGTTACTATGACGCCTATGCTTTAACCGGCAACACCCTCGCCAATTTATCCATCCCGGCCCACCTGATTCTCAGTCAGGACGACCCCATGATTCCCTGTGACGATATTGAACGCATCGCCAGAACCGATGCGCTTACTATCGAAACACCGAGATACGGCGGTCACTGTGGTTTTTTGATGAACTGGAAAATGGATGGTTGGATTGACCAACGCCTGCTGACACTGTTCCGCTAAAGCGCTGATGCAATCTTGAACCACATCAACCCGCGTCCACTTGAAAGCACCAGGCTTGAATCAGTCGCTTCAACTCAGCACGCTGCTCAGTCACGCGCTTGTTACTGCGAATGGAGTCGAAGATACGTGCCAACTGACGGCGCTCTTTTTCAGCCAACCAATCCAGCGCGGGCTGGGTTAAGGTCAAAGCCGCGCGCACCGCGTGGGTTCGCTGGCTGATTAAACGATGATGCTGCATCGCTCGACCCAATATGACAAAGGGGAAGTTGGCATTACGTGAGGGACCATAAAAAAGACGATTACCTCCCGTGGGTACGCCACTGACCGACCATCGAGCAATATCATCAGAATATTTGAGCGCACTTCGGGTTGAGGCAAGGGCACCGCCAATACCTCCCGCGAGAGTTGCCAGTCCCCCCAGCAATCCGCCAGTCATGCCGTCGACCAATACTCCCGCTCCACCTCCGGCAACGCCACCTGCGGCCCCCGCTGCAATCAGCAGTTGCCGCCTGTTTAAACCCCAGAGATACCAGTTTTGCTGATGAAATAAATCTTCCTCGGCAAAATCAATTCCCTGCTCCGATTTATGCAAATCCCGATAGTAAAAAAGCTCTTCCACCCGATTGCGACTTTCTCGCTCACGCTTTATTAGATGTCGTTGATAGCGCGCAAATAATAGCTTGCGCACTGGGGTTTCAGGCGCCCCTTCAGGCACAGCTTGATCGACTGTGTAGGTGAGGCCTTCGTAGATAAGATCTGCAATAATTTCTGCAGCTTCCTGATGCTGCCGATGTCGGTCTGCCTCGAGCAGTTCTACCGCGCGCTGCAAAGGCTGCTGCCACTCGGGGTCCAGGTGACCAAACAGCGTTAATAAATCCAACTGTTTGCCGTGTTCAGCGCGATGCGCATCAAAAACGCGAACCGTCTGGAAATACTGCCCCAAACCGGCAGACCATTGCGCCACAAACTCAGAATTCCCAATCGGATTTACCAGGGCGAGACTAGGCCGCCCGGTCCAACGCAAAACTTCCATCTCTGCTTCATAGTCCGCACCAAAGGGCACGGAACCATCGACCACATAAATAATGCCTGCACCATCAACGATAGGCCGCAAGGCAAGGCATTCATCGGCGAACTGATCGTCATCACTGTGTGCTTCCAGAAAACGCTTAACCGCTGCGGGCCTTGCCGCCGCGTCAGTACAGTCAGTCTTTAACCATGCCAGCATCTGTCTGGCTCGCTGCATTCCCGGCGTATCAAGCAATTCGTATAACGTTGTTCCATCCACTTGCAATGGAAAACGACGGGTAGCACGGGTAGAACCCGCCCGCGCCGCGATATGCACCGAGTCATCTCGCGCCAGAGTCGCAACAATGGATGACTTTCCCTTGTTAGGTCTGCCAACGACAGCAAAACTAGGCAGCAACTCTACCTCTTTCCCAGCAGACATTAGTTACTTTACCCCCAAAGGCGCCAGTGCCGTGGCAGCAAAAGGCAGTGCGCTGGCGAATGCCTGCCAGTCTCGCAGCGAGGCTTCTCCCAACTCTCGACCGGGCAAGGATACCAATTGCAAACTGCACCTTGAGACACCGTGAACCTCGGCAAGCACATCCGCTAAATCAGCCATAGGGGGCTCCCAGGCCTTCACCGCAACTAACAAATGTGACGGCTGCAGCCGGTTTATGCCTTCAATAGCGTCTAAATCATCGGCGGGAGAACCCAATCCAGCCTGAAAGCTGTTTTCCACCTCAATGAGTCCACTTGCCAATGCCATTGCACCTGCCCATTCCAACAACACTGTTCCTGCCTCACAGACAACAGGTTGAACCTGGGCGTCCACATGATCTTCGTCCGCCGCTTGGGTAGAAACAACTGGCGTTCGCATACGAGTGAGCACGCTGCTGGCGCCAGGCATTGATAGAAAAGCTCTGCTGACTTCATTGCGGTAGGCTCGTGTTGATAGCAACCAGAGCAGTAGGCGAGGTAGCAATGAGTAAAATGACAAGCACATAAATAGAAAAGGCCACCAGGCACGGCGACTGTCAGCAGATATTTGTCCCAGGTCAAGCTGCGCAGCGTAATAGCGAGTGTCGGCAATAATCTCGGGTGATACAGCAGCCGAAGACAACAATGCTGACCACGGCAATGCCAATATTGCTGCGAATCGGGTCACCATCGCATCGCTGAAAGCAAAAGTGGAACCCCAAATAAAGCTGAAATCGTTGAACGCCAGCAAGCCTACAAATGAAATCATCGCACCGGCCGCAAACAGGGCACCAAATTCCTGTCCGTATTTAAACAGCAACAGGCGAACCACCGAACTGCTCTCTTGCAGGTAGCGCCAGTCTGGCAACGCATAGCGAATGACAAACCGAGCCGGATTAAGAGGAAAAACACTCGCCGTACTGCCGCGTAAGGAACGAATAATTGCCCAGGCGGCAATCAACGACGTAGCCAGTGGGAGAAACACAAACAGAGCCAATAAAAGGAACACATTGACCAGGGCACGGTCACTGGCCAGCAAGAAGCCAGACATGGCAAGTAACCCGAAAAGAATCGCGGCCAATCGCATGATCAGGGCAGCATGGGCTTCACTCAGCCAGCGCGGCGCTTTATTGCCGTCTGGTGGGTTCACCTCCTCCAGCCAGTGCATCAGGCACTGCCTGTCTTCAGCCTGCGATAAGGATTTTCCAATGGCGTGATCACGCTCACGCAAATCCTCGAGTTTGCTGGCCCGATCAGACCGCAGTTGTTCATCGAGGCGATAAAGGTGGTCCAGCGCCGGCATCAGGCCGCGGGCAGGCCCAGGGCCTTTTCTCTTAATTTTCATTGCCCCATGATAAATTAAACGCTGCCCATTGTAGACGGACAAAATACACCATGACTCGCACACTTATTGCAGTAGTTTTGATATCCAACGTGTTACTGACAGCATGCGCCGAGCCGCAGGGACCGGAGCAAGCTATAAAAGGCCAAATTACTGGTATGGAGGACGCTCTGGCAAAGCGCAGCTCGATGACGTTTATGGCGACCCTGGCGGAATCGTTCCTGGGGGGTAGGTCAGGGCAACTAGACACCGATAAGGAAGCGGCCAGAAAAATGCTAGCGGTCTATTTCCTGCGCTACCATCGGATTCGTGTGGCAGTCACTCACATTGAGGTCAAAATTTATCCTGACGAGCATTTCTTAGCCAGTGCTTCGGCCAGGGTTGCCCTCGCCGGTGGCGAAAACCTGCTGCCTAACGCTGCCGGCTTCTATCAGGTCACCTCCCAGTGGCGTAACTTTGATGGCGACTGGAAGCTGACTCGACTCCAATGGCAGTAACAGGCGGACTCCTTAGACAAAGAAATCCGAGTTATCTGCCCCCAGTGCAACCGCTCCCAGGTTACGTGCAAATGATGTGGGGTTGTTTGCAACATGGGCTCTGGCGGTATGAATATCCAGAAATCGCTGCTGAATGTCACTGCCGTCGAAAACAGATGATCCACCGGCAGACGAAAATAGCGAGTCCACCACCTCTATCGACTTCTCAATCACTAACGAGGCCTGGTAGCGATAAAGAATGCGGTCTTGCAGTTCGACTTCTCGACCATCACGCAAAGCCGACATCATTCGGTCGAAGTTTCCAAACAGCACGGCAGACATTTCTTCCAGCTGATTTGTTGCTTCGGCAATGCGGGTCTGAGTCGTAACATCCCCTGCTAATTTAGTCACGTCACCACTGGCGCGCTTAGTGACCAGGCCAGCGTATAAATTCAGTGCATCGCGTGCGGCACCAATGGCGGGGGTGGATACTACGCGAATAAACAACTGCGCCCAGGGCATGTGGTAGAGCGCAGGGGAGCGTTCAGTGACACCGGGGTTGGTGCCCGCGAATCCATCGGTTTGCTTGTGCGTTCTGTAATCTGGCACAAAAACATCGTCCACCACGATGTCATTAGAGCCGGTGCCCTGCAGTCCCATGGAGTTCCAGGTGTCGACGATCTCATAATCGGCGCGAGGCACCAGGAAGGTGCGATAGCTGCCGTCCGGCAAAATGCCTCCCAGTAGCACCCAGCTACAATGATCGCAGCCAGAACTCCAACCCCATCTGCCGCTAAAGCGGAAACCACCTTCGGCCTCCTCCACCTTACCCATAGGAGCGTAAGAAGATGAAATCCGGGTGTGAATGTCATCACCCCAAACGTCTTGCTGGGCACGACAGTCCATAAGAGCGATTTGAAAGGCATGAACAGCAACAATTCCGCCAGCCCATGCAGTCGACATGCACGATTCCGCAATCGCCATTTGCATGCGGAAAAAGTCCTGGGGGTCCAGTTCCGATCCGCCCCACGCCGCTGGCTGCAGGGCCAGAAAAAACCCTGCATCTTGCAAAGCCTGGATGTTGTCTTCCGGCACACGCCGCGCCTCGCGGGCGCTGGCAGCATTTGCGCGTAACTGCGGTTGCAGGGCAAGCACTCTCTGGTACATTTCCTCGCCGGCCTGCGCCTTGGCGACAGCTTCTTCGTTCACGACTACGGTCATTGGATCTCTCCTTGTTTAATTTCGCGACTGTCAGGTCATAACCTGATTACGCACGGTTGCGGAACACAGACTTCTGAGACCGGCATTGGTCCTGATTGTCTCGGCTTGCGTATAACCAGCTAAACCACAGGGCTTTAACGATGCGAACTTCTCCCCCAACCTACAGCCAAATCCGCGACCCCAAAGGTGAGCGCCCGCTTCCCTGTAGAGGTTGTATGCCAGACTGCAAGAACCGGCAACACTGTGAGGGCAAACTGTGGAGAACACCCTGGACGAATCCCGGACAGACACCGCAATAAGGCAACACGTCTGCCGGGCGATCAGTTTAGCGGTAAATGACCTACTTTCACCCAAATGACAGTTTCCTGCTCGACGTAGGGGCAATGCTGACTTAGATGAGGACTGCGCATCCACGTGCCTGCCGGGTAACGGCCAAATTCATCGATAAATTCTCCACTAACGACGTAAATCTCCTCGCCCCCAAAATGCTGGTGCGGCTGGAATTGTTCCCCTGCTGGCCACCTTACCAGTGCGGTAAACTCACCCTGGCATTCGTGCAGGGGCATTACCTGCAGACTGCCCTGCCCCGGCCTCCAGGCACTGGTTTCAGTGTCTAGAACAACATGCGCAGTGTCGCCGGGCTGAAATTGATGCAACTTCACCAGAATGACACAGCCCTCCACACTGAAAGGCGCATGACGAAAGCCCTCGGGATTACGAAAATAGGTGCCGGCGTGGTAATCCCCGGTTTCATCAGAAAAAATCCCTTCCAACACCAGGATTTCTTCTCCCAAAGGATGATCGTGAGCATGAAAATGAGAACCGGGATCATAGCGCACGATACTGGTGGCATGCCCCTGCTCCGCTTCCTCGCGGGCTAATGGCTTTCTCCAGACACCCTCCCTCGGACTAGGGAGCCATTCCCGGTCTCGCGTGTTGATAACGATCTGCTCAGAAAAATCCATATTTAACATCTTGTCTCTCGCAAAAGTTCATGAAGCCGGGGCGCCGGACGAATGATCGGATTTTGTCGATATTTCGTACACAATTCAAATAGGAGATTGACCATGCTGCGTTTACTGATCAACCTGACCATAGTGCTGGGCCTGACAGCCTGCTCTCAAGTTCAGGTGACCGATTACCAGGACATGCAACCTGCCTTTAAGGTGGAGCAGTTCTTCGAGGGGCAACTAACCGCTCACGGAGTCGTGAAAAACCGGGGTGGAAAAGTCATCAGGACCTTCGATGCCACCATCGCTGCCACATGGCGGGACGGTGTAGGTACCCTGGACGAGGACTTCGTGTTTAATGATGGCGAACAGCAAAAACGGATTTGGACCTTAACGCCCCGGCCTGATGGCACTTATATCGGCACGGCTGGCGATGTCACCGGCGAAGGGCTGCTGCAACAATCGGGCAACAGCGTATTTCTCGATTACGTGCTCCAAGTTCCCTATAATGATAGCGTTATTGAGGTACGCGTGGACGATCGCATGTACCTGTTGACACCGGACCTGTTGATTAACGAGTCCAAGTTGAAAAAGTTTGGCCTTGTGGTCGGCGAGCTACTGCTCGTCATCGCCCGCCAACCCTCATAAGCATTAGGAACGGTAGGGTTTAATCACGTTGTCAGCGTACCAGTTGATCATCCCTATCTTCTCTTCGACGCTCTGGGTATCTGGTTCTGCCGAATACGGATTACGAAACGCGATGATAACCTCTGTTACACCTGCAGCGGCAAGGTCTCCCAATCCCTCTACAGAGTATGCAGCTTCGGTCATGGCGTGATATTCAAACGCACCACCCTCTCGACCGTAGTCTTTGCGAAAACCTTCAATCTGGGAAATCATACTCTGCAACTCCTGCAGTGAGGACCCCGCAGATATCCAGCCATCCCCAAGCCTCGCGGCTCGCCGCAGAGCTGGTTTCGCGTGCCCGCCCACGAGCAGTGGGATATGGTGATCGGGCACGGGGCATAGCTTGATCGGATCCATCTGGAATATCTCACCGTCATATCCAAAGTACTCACCGGACATTAGACCGTTCACTATTTCCATCATTTCATCCATGCGCTTGCCCCGCTTTTCCCACGGAATCTGACAAGCCAGAAAGTCTTCTGGCCATGGACTAATGCCCACCCCCAGTCCCAAGCGATCACCGATCATTACGGCAAGCGACGACAGCTGCTTGGCGACCACCACGGGCTGGCGCACAGCCAGCTTAATCACCGAGGTGGTAAACCGAATGTGCTCAGTGCGGGCCGCCAGGTAAGGAATAGCGACAAAGGGTTCTAAAAATGGCACGCCATCGAGGAAATCTCGTGTTCCGTCATCGTTATAAGGGTAGACGTCGCTTCCCTCCTGCGGATAGCAGATGCTGTCTGGGAACGTAAAAGTATCAAAGCCTGCAGCTTCAGCCGCCTGAGTCAGCGGCAAGTATTGGTCTGGCGGACACATGGTCGCGTGATATGCAAATTTCATGAATTTCCCCTCTCATCATTTATCGTTAGCTACCCTAATAGCCATTGCAACGGAGCGGCTACGTCGCACTCCGGCGTTTCTCCGTCACCATTACCCTGCAATGTCCATATTGTGTACGTTGTTACCACAACTGTAGACCATTAAACTGGACGGCAATTCTCGCAAACGCCAGCCCACCGAATGATAAGCGGAGACAGACCATGGCAAACACCCGGATCGGACAGCAGGGCATCACTCAGCGAGCCCTGGCCACGGTAGAGCGTGTCGGCAACAAACTGCCCGATCCCACCTTGCTTTTTATCGCCTTGCTATTTTTGGTGTGGGTACTGTCCTGGTTAGCATCTTACGTGGACTGGGGCGTGGCAGACCCCCGCACCGGAGAGCCTCTGCTGATAGTTAACCAACTGTCCGGTGAATCACTGGTACTGTTCTTTTCTTCGATGGTGAAGACATTCGCTCACTTCCACCCCATTGGAGTTGTGTTGGTGGCTATGCTTGGTATTGGTGTCGCCGAACACACTGGGTTTATCAACTCCGCGTTGCGAGCCATGCTGGGGCTGACAGCGCGCTGGTTGCTGACCCCCATGCTAATCCTGGTAGGTATCGTCAGCCATACTGCGGCGGACGCAGGCTACGTACTCGTAATTCCCCTGGGCGGTGTTATTTTTTACGCAGCAGGTCGACATCCACTGGCGGGGATCGCTGCCGCCTTCGCCGGTGTTTCCGGCGGCTTTTCAGCTAACTTTATTCCGTCAGCCATTGACCCCATGTTGCAAGGCATTTCACAGTCAGGAGCTCAGATCATCGACCCTGAACTCACACTAAATCCATTGAATAATTATTTCTTTACCGCTTCCTCATCACTCCTAATCATACTCGCAGGCTGGTTTATTACTGACAAGTGGGTAGAGCCCCGCTTACAGCAATCTGCCATAGATGAGGATCTCGAAGACTTGCCCACCATGAGCGAACTCTCACAAAGCGAGCGACGCGGCCTGCGCTTCGCACTCTGGGCGATGGTTTTTGCCATAGGGATTTTAGTGGCAACCGCCTGGCCAGAAACCTCCGCCTGGCGCGGCAAAGGCGGCTCTCTTACTGAGCTCGGTGCGCCGATAATGGGTTCTATCGTCTCCCTGATTTTCGTGCTTTTTCTGATACCCGGCGTGGTTTACGGCTACGCCGCGGGCACAGTGGATAGCGCGAAAGACATTATTACCGGAATGAGTAAGTCCATGGAGACCATGGCGTACTATCTGGTGATCATGTTCTTCATCGCCCAGTTCATTTTTGCCTTTTCAGAATCTAATCTGGGCGTGCTGCTAGCGCTCAAAGGTGCCGCTGCGCTCGAAGCGGCAGCTCTGCCCAGTGCGCTCACCATTGTTGGCATCATTCTGCTAACCGGGATACTCAATCTGTTCGTCGGTTCGGCAAGTGCCAAGTGGGCGCTACTGGCACCCATCTTCGTGCCCATGCTGATGGAGTTAGGGATTTCAGCCGACCTGACCCAGGCCGCTTATCGGGTAGGCGACTCAACGACTAATATTATTACACCGCTGATGCCTTATTTTCCGCTAGTGGTCGTGTATTGCCAACGCTACATGCGAGACACCGGTATCGGCACTGTCACAGCGATGATGTTGCCCTACTCGGTTAGCTTCCTGATCCTCTGGACGCTCTATTTACTAAGCTATTGGGCGCTTGGCTTCCCTCTTGGCCTGCAATCCAGCTACACCTATTAAGTCTGTACTACCAATTGGAACGCTAATGAGCTTTAAAAACCTGCGACTTATGTTCGCCATCACACTGTTATCAATGCCTATCTCGGCGATTGCACAGGCAGGTGACAAAACTGGCTGGGAAGTGAATAACCCTGATTTCAGCTCCCAGCCCCGGTCCGCCAGTATTAATGTGACTGAGGGCACCTGGGTGAGCCTTGACGTTTCACCAGACGGCAGCACCATCGTATTCGATTTGCTAGGCGACATTTACAGCCTTCCTATCGAGGGTGGCAAAGCGACTGCCATTACCCAAGGCATGGCCTGGGATATTCAGCCGCGCTTCAGTCCAGATGGGAGTCAGATCGCCTTCATTTCTGATCGTGATGGGGGCGATAACGTGTGGCTGCAGGACCTAGGCTCGGGAGATAGCCGTCAGCTGACCTTTGAAAGCTTCCGCCTACTCAACAACCCGAGTTGGAGCCCCGACGGACAATACATTGCTGCGCGTAAGCATTTCACCACGTCTCGGTCACTGGGTACTGGCGAAATTTGGCTTTATCACGTTGATGGTAATCGTAGCCAAAAAGGCCAGCAGATCGTTGCACGTCCCAACGAGACCTTCCAGAAGGAGCAAGGTGAGCCTACTTTCTCGGCGGATGGTAACAGCATTTATTTCAGCCGAGACGTCAGTCCCGGGAACACGTTTGTCTATCACCAGGACAGTAACAAGGAATTATTCCAAATACGCCGGGTTAACCTGGACGATGGCAGCATCGATACCGTGGCCGGCGGGCCCGGCGGTGCCGCGAGACCGGCTCCCTCTCCTGATGGTAAGCAACTTGCCTATGTCAAACGCGTGCGTGCGCGCTCGCGACTGTTCGTCATGGACTTGGCCACTGGTGAAGAACGCATGATTTTCGATGCACTGGACCAAGACATGCAGGAGATCTGGGCGGTGCATGGTGTCTACCCGAATATGGACTGGACGCCAGACAGCCAGAATATTGTTTTTTGGGCGCAGGGAAAAATTTGGAAAATTAACGCGAACGGCGAAGGCTTAAGCGAAATACCGTTTAGTGTGGTCGACAAACGAGAGTTCTATCCGCCCATACAATTTGCTGTGGATGTTGCTCCCGATGAATTTGATACCCGAATGGTGCGATTTGCCAGTCGCTCGCCCGACGGCTCAGCCGTAGTCTTCGAATCATTGGGCGAACTCTACATCAAACACAGCGACAAAGATGCCAAGCGGCTAACCAGCGATAAAAACGAGGGCTTCGATTACAGTCCGGTTTGGAGTCCTGACAGCAAGTCCTTGTACTTCATGCGCTGGAACGATCAGTCTTTGACAAGTATTCGCAGGGTTAACGCAAACGGCGGCAAGTCTAAAAGGCTGACAGTGCCCACGGGACAATACACGGAGCTTTCCGTTTCCCCAAAAGGAGACCAACTACTGTTTCGCAAAATCGCTGCTAGCGCTCTGCTGGGCTCACTGCATACAGTGGACTCTGGTATTTACCTCTACGATATAAGCGATGAGATTACCCACTTCGTAAGCAAGCGCGGTACCTACCCGCACTTCGGCGCAGACGATCGTATTTACTCACAGGAGCGCGCCGAAACCGCGATCGGCCGCGGCAGCAAAACTGCGAGCACCTTACTGCTATCAATGACCCCAAACGGCAACGACGTCCGTATCTTTGCGCAATCCGAACGAGCGACAAGAATAGAGCGGTCGCCAACAGGGAGTCACATTGCTTTTCTGGAGGGGCATCATGTGTACCTGCAGCCCGCAATTAATACAGGAAAAACACTCTCGCTAACTACAGACGGTGGCCTGGGTACCACATTTCCGACGAAAAAATTGTCCGCGGTCGGAGGAACTTATATGCACTGGTCTGCGAATGGGGACAGTATTAGTTGGTCTACAGGACCACTGCTGAAGACCGTTGAGATCGCCGGCGCAACGCTGCCCACAGCGCAACCAAGGGTGTCCAGCGAAAACCTGTCTATATCCGTCAAGACGGATATACCCGAGACCAGAATAGCGCTCGCTAATGCGCGCATCGTTACGATGAATGAGGATCGCGAAGTTATCAGGCATGGCACTATTCTGATACGCGGTAACCGTATTGAAGTGCTGGGCAGATCATCTGACATTCTGGTGCCAGAAAACTACGAGGTAATCGACCTCTTCGGCAAGACAATATTGCCGGGGTTCATCGATATTCACGCTCATGGTCCCTACGGTGAAGGCCAGATAGTTCCGCAACAAAACTGGGACTTGCTGGCGCACTTGGCGCTGGGTGTAACAACAGTCCACAACCCATCCAGCAGAGCGTTTCAGGTTTTTGCTGCAGCCGAATATGCACGCGCAGGAAAAATTCTTGGCCCCAGGATATTTTCTACCGGAGAAATAATTTATGGGGCAAAAAGCACTGCTTTTTCAATGATCAATAATCTTGATGACGCTCTCGCTCACGTTCGGCGACTGAAGGCACAAGGCGCAATCAGTGTAAAAAATTACAACCAACCTCGCCGTGAACAGCGCCAGCAAGTCAACGAAGCTGCTTTTCAAGAAGGTTTAATGTCTGTGGCCGAGGGAGGTGCTCTGTACCATCAGGACATGAGCTTCCTCGCTGACGGAATTACAGGCATTGAGCACAACGTACCTACGATGAAAATGTATTCTGACGTTAATCAATTTTGGGCGCAGTCGGGAGCGGCTTACACGCCAACGCTTGTCGTTACCTTTGGCGGGCTGACGGCAGAGAATTATTACTATCAGAATACCGAGGTCTGGAAGCACCCGATTCTGTCGAAATTCGTACCGCCTACCCTGCTGCGCGCCAGCTCAGTGCGTCGGATAATGGCGCCGGAGGATGAGTTCAGGGACGATGATGCTGCGGCGGCAGCCAAGCAGCTGCTGGACCGCGGCATCAACGTCAATATTGGCGCCCACGGCCAGCGCGAAGGCCTGGGCAGCCATTGGGAAATATGGAGCTTTGCTCGCGGTGGTTTCAGCCCGATGGAAGCGCTATCGACAGCGACGATCAATCCCGCTCGCTACCTGAAAATGGATGCAGACCTGGGCTCTATTGAAAAGAAAAAGCTTGCCGATTTATTAATCCTGAATGCTAACCCGCTGGAAAATATTCGCAATACCGACAAAATCAGCCACATCATGGCCAACGGTAGGTTGTATGAAGCGAAATCGCTCAAAGAAGTGCACACCGGTGAAAGCGAACTCAAACCGTTCTACTGGCAGGGGAAACCCGAGAGCGAGATATTTTAGAATCAAACGCCTGGCCCCTATGTTGCAGCGCCGGGCCTGATTCACGACAACGCCTAACCGACGTTGTGATAAACCTTTTGCACGTCTTCCACGTCCTGCAACATTTCGAGAAACTTCTCAAACATGGGCTCGTCATCTGCGGGGATGGGAGCGGTGTCTTTCGGCACGAACTGGATTTCTTCTACCTCAAACTCAATGTCACCCAAAGCCTCATGTAACGCCTGTCGAGCTTTGGCAAATTCTGTGTGCGGTGCAAAGACAGTGATACTACCTTCTTCGCTCTCAATGTCTTCCACATCCACATCGGCCATCATCAGCGCTTCCAGCACGGCTTCTTCATCATCGCTCGGGAATACAAATATGGCACTGTGATCGAAGGAGTGGCTGACACTGCCGGGGGTGCCAATCTTACACTTGGTTTTGGTGAAGCACTGACGGACATCGCCAATGGTGCGATTAGTATTGTCGGTGAGGCAGTCTACGATCACCATGCAGCCACCAGGGCCAAAGCCCTCATAGCGGGCGGTGGCAAAATCCTCACCTGCGTTACCTTTGGCCTTGTCAATTGCCTTGTCGATAACATGCGCCGGCACCTGGTCCTTCTTGGCGCGTTCAATAGCACTGCGCAGGGCCAGATTGCCATCCGGGTCCACACCGCCCTGTTTCGCAGTCACATAGATCACTCTTGCGTGCCTGCTATAAACCCGAGCCTTCTGGTCCGAGGTCTTGGCCATGGATTCCTTGCGGTTCTGGTAGGCTCTGCCCATGCTGAACTCCTGAAAAAACCGTAATTATAGTCGAAATTGCCTGCTCTTAACCATCACCACACCGATGCTTTAAGCTTAATGCGCTACCAAGAATCTCGTAATTCACAATAACTCTTTTTCAGCAGCTTCCCCGGCACTTGAATGCCTGGCTGATCTCTTGGACAACTGGCCACCGCAATACAAAGCTTATTCACATGACTTACCATCGTGATATTCAACTCGGCCCCAGGCTTTTATGCGCTAACTCGGTTCCGCCAAAAAAACAGGAATGACCCTGCTCGTTTTAGCCTGATACTCCTCGTAAGGAGGATAGGCCTCTACCCCGGCGGCCCAAAGTTTGGCCTTCTCTTGGGGGTCATTTATCTCACGAACACGCATCGAGGTAACCTCTGTTCGGTCGCGCACCGTAACATCGGGATGGGCTCGGAGGTTAGCCACCCAGGCTGGGTTTTTGGGCTGGCCGCCCATGGATCCTATGAGCACATAATTACCGTCAACCTCAACCCGCATTACCGGAATTTTACGCACAGCGCCTGTTTTAACCCCTTTATGGGTAATCAGGACACAAGGCATATCAGTACCCTCCAGCAGGTAACCTTCAAGACCGCCGCTGCTTTCGTAGAGCTCTACTTGTTTGCGCACCCAGTCCAGCGTTGGCGGTATGTAATCTGTCATGACGTCGAGTCTCTCTTTTATTGATGGGACTTGAACTATAAACGATCGGTTTAAATAACGCTGCATCAACACTGCCAAATGTGGTTTAGTGACCGTGAGATAATAAATTTTCGCAGAGGTGTTCGCGTGACAATGTTGAAACTATCCCTAACAACCCTGCTGTGCAGTGGCTTAACGATCTTCTCTATGACGAGCCTCGCCCAGGGCGTCACCATCGGCGGCACTGTCGCAGAGGGCGAGGTCAGCGGCATGATGGCTTTGTTCACAGGTGACCGCTTTTCAAATTTCCGCAATATAGATCAATTTGTCGCCACAGCTGAAATGACACCCTCTCCTGACCCGTGGGATCTGGGAACAAGCAATGACAGTCTCAGGTACCAGGCTGACTTTATGGGCAACCCCACCAGCCTTGAAGAATTCATCAGCTTATCTGACACCACCGCTTTTCTGGTGATCAGAGATGGCCAAGTGGTTTATGAAAAGTACGCCCACGGAGATAGCCGCAAAAGCCTTCACGCCTCTTTCTCAGTTGCTAAATCATTCACCTCCGCGTTACTGGGCATCGCTCTGGACGAAGGCAAGATTGGTAGTCTCGATGACCCTATTCGTCAATACCTGCCAGAACTGACCAGTAAAACGTTCGATGGCGTCAGCGTGAAGCATGTCCTGCAGATGTCATCGGGCATGCGCTTCAACGAAGCCTATACAGACCCGAACTCCGACATCAACAAGATGGCCGGCATGGTGCCACCCATGAGCTATCTCGAATACATCAATACGCTAGGACAAGAGCATACCCCCGGAACGTTTAATCACTACGCCAGCATTAACACCCAGCTGCTGGGCATCTTGTTGGTACGAGTCACTGGCGAATCCTTAACTAACTATATGACTAATCGGCTGTGGCATCCTCTTGGAATGGAATACAGCGGGCTGTGGACTCTTGATGAACAGGGGTTTGAGTTGGCCATGGGCGGTCTAGCCGCAGCGGCCCGCGACTACGCGAAGCTGGGGATGCTATATTTGGATAACGGCAAACGTGAAAAGCTGCAAATCTTACCACCCGGCTGGACCAGCGAGTCCGTCACGCCCAATGAACCTCACTTGATGCCCGGCGCAAATACCAACTCGTCTAACGAGTCGGGCTATCAATACCAGTGGTGGACACCCCGCGATTGGGATGGGGACTTTCTTGCACGCGGAATATGGGGCCAGAACATTTACGTTCACCCTAAAAATCGCGTCGTCATTGTGAAGCTGGCTGCCGACCAAAAAAACTTCGATCCGACTATCAAGTTGGCGTACATCGATTACATGCAGGACATGGCACAGTCCATGACAGACTAGCAGTAAACAGGGCCTGCTACTTAACCATCATGCCCCCATCTGCGGTCAAAGTAATACCCGTGGTATAGCTCTCACCGGCAAGATAAAAAACCGGATTGAGGATTTCATCGCTGGCAGCAATACGCTTAATCAGATTGGCGTCAATAATGCCTTCCTCAAATCCTGGAATGGCGGCAATAGCGCCATCAGTGAGATCCGAGTGATAACTTCCCGGTGCGATAGCATTGACTCGAATGTTCATTGGAGCCCACTCCTGGGCCATTACTTTAGTCAGCGCTTCCAGTGCTGCTTTTGTCGCCGCGTAAAAGCCCATGAATGCAGGTGGCTTAAGAGCAGACACCGAGAGAAAATTAATCACCACCCCTCCTCCGTTTTCCGCCATGTGAGGCGCCAGCCTTGAAGCCAGATACCAGGGGCCACGCTGGTTGACCTGGTACATCTTATCGAAGGCATCGGGTGACAGGTCGGTGAGCGCGCCCATTGCGATGTTGATACCAGCATTGTTCACCAGAATGTCGACGTGCCCATAATGTGCAAGCGCGTCGTCTTTCAATTGATCGAGGTCTTGCGTTGAACCCACGTTAGCAGCCAGTGCAATCGCTTCCCCGCCGGCTTCGTTGATGCTTTTGGCGACTGCCTTGCACGCTTCTATCTTGCGGCTGGAGACAATCACCTTGGCCCCTGCCCGCGCAAAACCCTCTGACATGGCCTTGCCCAGACCACGGCTTCCGCCGGTGATCAGGACAACTTTTCCGATAAAATCAAACATTGAGTTAGCTCGGCTTTTAAAAAAACAACTGCAGTCTAACCAAGCTGGATACGTTTCCAATGGTCATTAGTGGCCAACATTTATGACGATGAGAAGCCGTTAGCTACCAATTATGAGGAAGGCGCGGATCACGATAATGGGAGTGCTTGTACTTCTTGTCTCGCTCTTTTCGCTCTATTTGGAGACGTCTTTTATTAACGTGCTTACGATGAAAGCGTTCTTCCAGTGTCGCTTCCATATCAGAGTATCGATCCAGCAGACCACTCCACTCCAGCAAAGGCCTGAGCCCAAGGCCCAGAAATAAAAGCCCGCTAACATAAGCAAGCAGCCACGATGGCCAAAGTATGGCGACCAAAAAAGTAAGGGAAATCAGGGCGCTATAGACACCCCCCGCGATCGGGCCGTACTCAAATTTACGTTCTGGCATAACTTTTTACCAAGCCGAAAGAGCAACCGTATTTTACACTATCTAAACGCATAGCCAACCAGGTGGGCAAATCTCGCCACGTCATAGAAACGTTTAGAGTTGGTCAATCAACTATCGTGCCACCGAACTCAGTGCGCGTCCCTTTCGCCCCAGATTGCTTCCAGCCGCTGATCGCGACCACAGTTCCAGCGATAGTACTTATAGCGCACAGGGTTCTTCAGGTAATAGTCCTGGTGATACTCTTCGACCGGCCAAAACTCATTGGCGTCCCGAATCTCGGTGTATACCTGTTGATCAGGAAAACGCGCTGCTACCGCGGCAAGCGACTCTTGCGCCAGCTTTTTTTCTGCCGTGTTAGCAGGAAAAACAGCGCTGCGGTAACTAAACCCTTTGTCACAAAACTGCCCCTTATTGTCAAAGGGATCAACATTCACCCAAAATCGGTCAAGCAACTCCTGATAGCTCACTATTGCCGGGTCATAGGTAACCTCAATAGCCTCAAAGTGCCCATCGTGCCTGCCTTTGTAGGTGGGATTTTTCAGGGTGCCCCCAGTAAAGCCGGAAACAACGTCAATGACACCATCGCGCCCCTGGTAATCGGATTCCATACACCAAAAGCAACCTCCAGCAAAATGGGCGGTAGCCGTCTCTGCGAAGGCCTGATAGCTACCCAGCATAAGCAGGGCTGAAAGAACGAGGTGCTTCATCAAATAGATCTCTTCAGTAAATCGTGTAGTCATAGACAGCGGGCGCAGCAAAGCGTTCAGTCGCCAGCAATAATCAGAGCGGTAACCACGGCCAAGCCAGATAAATAAGCGGCGCTGCCCGGGTTCGCTGTTTTTCATCAAGCGGTCAATTCCTGTTTCAGCTCATCCTTATTGACCTGGTTCTTGTCGCTCTGCACTAGCGGCAGCGACTTTTTATAGACGACTTTGCTGGGAATCATATAGGAAGCGAGGTGCTTCTTAAGCTCAAAAAGAATCTCTTCTTCTGGAATTTCATGGGCCGCCGAATATACCAACACGATTTCTTCTTCAATCAGCTCATTCTCTATCGAAAACACAGCACACTGGCCGATTTGGGGCAGGTTTTTTCGAACCACCGACTCGACCTCAAAAGGCGACACCCTGAAGCCGCGCGTCTTAATCATATCGTCATGCCGGGAAACGAAGTAGAAATAACCCTCCTCGTCTTTGTAGACGTAATCTCCAGTGGCAACCACGGTCTCGTCGGTTAACTGGCCCTCCAGGTCAATAACATCCTTCAGAATTTCAATAGACTTAAAGCGCTGTTTATTTTCCTCGGGACCATTCCAGAACCCTCGGTAGATATACCCACCGCGATGAATCAACTCTCCCACTTCACGGGGTGCGCACTCTTTGCCCTCTTCGTTTAGCACATAGAGTTCGACATCGGGAATCGGCTTACCGATAGAGTCGGGACGAATCTGCACCTGGGCAGGATCCAGATAGGTGGATCGGAAAGCTTCTGTCAGGCCATGCATCGAGTAAAAACTGGCCTGCGGGAAAGCGCTCTGGCAATCACTAATCATTCTCTCTGTCACATTACCGCCAGAAGAAGTGATAATTCTGAGCTTGTCGAACAGTTCCGGGCTGGGTACTCGCTGACTCCCCTCGTCAAACATCTGGGAAATGGTGACTGGCATTAATGCCAGAACAGAAACCTCGTCATCAATCAAGTGATTGAAAAAGTCCTCCGGTAAAATGAAGCGATGCAAGGCCAGGGTTGCGCGCTTGTAAAGTGAACAAAAAATCTGATTGAGGCCGTAGTCCAAATTGAACATCAGGATGCCGGAAAGAACATCGTCGCTTTCTAGTTTGAGGTACTGAGAAACGACACGCGCTGAATCAACCAGATTGCGATGAGAAATCACGATCCCCTTAGGTGTTCCGGTCAGACCGAATGAATAGGTGATTACCGCATTGTTGTGGCCGCTGATATCGCAGCTGTAAGGTTTATTATAGTACTTGTAGATCTCATCGAATGAAGCGACATCTTTAGCGGCGCTCTCAAAGGAGATGACGTGACCGTCAAACTGGATCTCATCGATACTCTCCAGCTTGATCCTATCAGTGATGATGCACTTTATGTCGCAGTCGTTAATAATATATTCGACCTGCTCTGGCTTGAGCAGGCGGGTCAAAGGGACCAGCACATAGTCGGTAGAAAGTATCGCCAGAATAGCAATAACCTGCTCCAAACCCTTGTTAGAGTAAACACCGATACGCGCGTTCTTTGGCAGACCCAACTCATTCAGGTAACAGGCAACCTGGTTGACGCGACTAAACAATTCCGCGTAAGACATCGCCTTGCCATTAAGCAGCAAGGCAGTTTTCTCACTGTCGCCTTGAACAGCATCTTCGAGTATTGACCTGATACAGTTAATAGACATGATTGTTATACCTTTGTGCCTAGTGTCCAAATATCGTAGTTGCTGTCCATGACAGCAACTGGATTATGACCAGAGCTTAAAATTTTACGATAAAAAAAAGCGATGATTGTTTCTACTTCATCCTGGCTCAGAACCTTAGTAATACCACCGGTCAGAACAATAGAATTAATCTGCAGCAGTCGAAGATTTACGTAAGACTGACGATAATGGGACATCTTGCAAAGCACTAGAAAAATGGCTAGCTGCATCAGAATTTTCGTCGCCTTATCGGTCTGTTCGTTGTAAATATTTTCCGTCACACCCAAATGCAGAAGCAGTTCATAAACAAACTCATTGCTCTGTGCCGCTAGAATCAAAGACTGCCTGGACTTATAAACGCCCAGGCGTTTAAAGACCAGACGGTCATACTCATTCTCAGTAACAATATTTTCGTCCACCAGGTCCTTGGAGTAATGAATATCCGTCGTCGCGCCGCCTATATCTAACAAGATGAACGGGTTTGCGACCGACACTCTGGTCTCTATGTGAGGCAGCGCCCTGTTAACGACATAGGGAGTGGACAGTATCTGGTTTGAGGTAATCTCGTAGAGATGCTTAATTTCTTCCTTACCTTCTATGTCCTGCTGATAGAGGTTTGTGAGGTAGTCTTTCAAGTGCTCTTCAACAATATGTAACTTGTCATCAATAATATTTGGAAGCACGACGAGATTTTCAATGTTGTCACGCATAGACTGCGAATCTTGAGTGGAACCCACAAAGACAGCATTGCTGTAATTCAGTTGGTCCAGATAGCTGAAGATTTTTTCAGAGTAAAGGTTACTGTGTGAATCGACACCACCCACCACAATAACCACATCGATCAGATCGCTGGGCACCGAGTAGTCCTCGATATTCTGGAACAGAATGGTATCGATGATGTTAATCCCAGAGTTGAACGCGATATTGGTCGCGTACTTCAGCGAGAACGAGTTGGTTATCCCAATAATGAGAGTACTTAATCCACCGTTTGCCGAAGAGCAAATGTGCACATCCTGTTTGTCAAAGCGCGAAATAGTATCCCCACACTTACTCATCAGGTCGTCAAGGATATCTTGATTAAAGTCCCTGAAGTGCTGCTCTATCGAGGTAGGCGTGCACACCTTGAAATAAGTGCTGCCCACATCAATCAGCAGTTTTTCTGCCTGGCTTACCATTGCATGATACCTATATCGTGGATGATGTCGTTGACGATACTGGTGGTATCTTTGCTCAGGTCACATTGGGATTTTTCATACTCATAACATCGATCTGGAATGGGTACATTGCCTCGCTCAATAATGCGAATATTTTTACCCGCATCCCTGATAGTGATCATTTCATTCTGGTTAATGATATGCGGTGAAAACGGCACATCAATGACGCCATTTTTTATCGAATTAAACACTTTGCGCCACAGGGTGTCTGCAGGATCGTTAAATACCGCTTCCATGATCGCCTTTACCTGCAAGGTCAGCATTTCCTCTTCTTCCTCATCGACCACACTGGGTAATCCATTCAGAATCCTGAGGCAGTACTGCGTATCGGCTACAGTTTTGGCATTGGCTTCCTTGGTTGGGATACCGGTCGCCTCCTGACGGGTCTTGGTAATGATTTTATCGGCACCCACCATCGAGGCAATGACCGTAGAGAGATTGATCAACTGATCCGCAAAGTCCTGATTGGTCGGAAAAGCTCCCATCCACTGGTGATACACCAGGTTGATCGCCGCGTCTCCGCAGTCAATTTCCTCTGCATAGTGTTTGGCCATTTTTTTGAGCACCGCACCGGTAACAATATCCTGATTCATCGAACCCTGTTGCGCAAACGACACTGAGAACGATTTAACGCCCTCTTCCAGGGACAGCAGCATTTCCAGCAATTGAATCACGATAGTGATGGACGGCGGCACCAGGGTTGCTGTTAATGGCCCGAAGGACTCGCGATTAATCGGCTCATTCAACTCAGAGTAATTTGCACAGACGCGTTCCACGTATTTCCAATAGAGAAACGCTTTATCCAATGGAAAGTTTTTTGAGTACGGCAGCAGATAGGTAATAGGACCGCCTTCGATTTCGAATATGCCCGAAGCAATAGCCGTCTCAATCAGCAAACGGGCATCTGGCGTCCCGTGGCGCAGACTTACTGGTTTGTCGAAATGCGTAATCATCTTGCGGGTGGTGCGATAACCGTGAGTAACCAGCGGATAGCCGTTGAGCATATCCATGTCGTTTTCTTCACTCAGGCGCAGCATTTTCTTAGCCGTAGCGTAATCGTTCAGTCGCGTGTTGGAATCGATAGTCAGCGGCAAGACATCGACGTTGGCGTCAACGAAGTACTCATATAGGGCATATTGCTGCTGATAGGTTGGGAAACCACCCCTGGGTTGTACCAACATCTTTTCGCGTTTAGCAAAGTGATGCGAAATGAACAGGTCTTTACTGGCATTGCTGACGAACTCGGACACCTCGGCGAAATCGAAGCTATCCACGTACTCATTACTGAGGATAATTTCTCGCTCTTCCTGCAACAGGCTCATGAGGGAAATCTCTCTTCTATTGTGCTTTGCAACATATCCAAACCAGTGTTCAGGTCGATTTGATGGCAGACAAGATCGAAACCGTATTTTCTGTAGCGCGCCACGATGTCCTCGGTGTTACCGCTACCTACCACCAGGTTGCCGCCAATCATCATGATGACGTCGTCCAGATTCTTGTATTTGGATTTCAGCAGTTTGACTTCACGGCCCCAGCCCTCTGCCTCTCCATTGAGAGAGGAGATCATCAGCACTTCCGCACCCGTTTCGACAACCGCATCGAAAAATTCTTCCAGGTGTGTATTTACACCCAGATTGTAGACCTCGTAGCCCCTGGCTTTCAGAGACAGGTCGATAAGTCGATTGGCGACCACGTGGATATCGTTACCCACCACGCCTGTTACTACTTTCATGCTTGTTTACACCTGATCGTATAAAAGGGCTCATGTGCACCATTAGGGGAACATGGGCCAACGCTTAATTTCCCGAAAAAGGCAATGATATCAAAAGTTTATGCCGAAATCGGGGTCATAATGCTAGAATTCTCGGGCAAATTTAACTGAGGGAAAGTTTCATGGCCTTTTTTACCGCCGATATCTGCGATGACCACAGCAACCAAACCGACGTACTGGGGCCCGGATACTTCAACTATGGTGGCGCCGAAAAATGTCAGGGCGAGATTATCACCATAAAGCTGAACCTTAACAACTCGGACCTGATCTCATTGCTCAGGGATGAAGACGGCACCGGCAAAGTGGTAGTGGTCGATGTTGATCAGGCCTATTACGCAGTGGTAGGTGAAAACCTGATGAAGTTTGCCCACCAAAACAACTACAACGGCATTGTCATCAACGGCTACGTTCGCGACACCTCCCAGATCCAAAACATTCCCGTCGCGCTTTATGCACTAGGCACCTGCCCTCGCAAGTACATCCCGGTAACCGCCGGTGAGCGAAATATCACCCTATCGTTTGGCGGCTGCCAGTTCACCAGCGGCGATTACCTCTATGCAGATGCGGACGGAGTGATTGTGTGTTCCGAAAAGCTGGTTTAGTCGACACTCCCCGGCGATCGCTCCAAAGTACCATCAAACGCGCAGGTGCCGGCGTGTGACATACAGCAGCCCGGTCGAGACCCTACAAAACCTTTGCAATAGAGCCCGCTAAATAGTCAACATTATCCGGCGCGACCGCTGCAAGACTGATACGACTGGAGCCCACAATGTAGATACTGAATTCGTCTTGTAATCGCTGGACCTGGTCCTTATCGATACCCAGGAATGAGAACATTCCGTTCTGTTTAGCGATAAAACTGAAGTCTCGGGTAACACCGTGGGCCACCAGCGTATCTACCAGCAACTGGCGCATCCCGCCAATTCGGTCTCGCATTTCCTTAAGCTCGACATGCCACTGCGCGGTCAGTTCATCTGAACTCAAAATCGTTTCAACAATCGCAGCGCCATGAGCGGGCGGCATGGAGTAATTCACCCGCACCGTCGGCATGAGCACTGAGCTGATGATATCGGCCGCAGCTGCGCTCTTGCCAATCACTGAGCATGCGCCGATGCGTTCACGGTAGAGTCCAAAGTTTTTAGAACATGAACTACAGATGATCAGTTCATCGACTGCATCTGCCAGCAGGCGCAGGCCCCGGGCATCTTCTTCCAGCCCTTCGCCAAACCCCTGGTAGGCCATATCAACAACCGGTAAAAAGCCTTTTTCTTTTGCCAGTTCAGCAATTTGCTGCCACTGCGCATGATTCAAATCCATACCGCTGGGGTTATGGCAGCAGGCGTGAATCAGTACTGCATCGTCTGCCGACACCTGTTTCAGGGCTTCCAGCATGCCGTCAAAGTTGAGGCACTTGTTCTCGTAGTCGTAATAGGGATAGCTCTTTACGGTTAAACCTGCGGCCGTGAAGACTCCATCGTGGTTGGCCCAGGTTGGATTGCTGACCCAAATGGTAGCTCCGGGTTTGCAGGCCTTGATGAACTCGCCGGCAATGCGCAATGCGCCGGTGCCGCCTGGTGTGGAAATGGTGCGAATGCGATTTTCATCAATCACCCGATGCTCACCCAGGTTTAATGCGGTGATTTTCTCATTGAATAAGGCTGAACCGGCCGAGTTGATATAGGTTTTAGTAGTTTCCAGATCAACGCGAAACTGCTCAGCAGCTTTCACACAGGCCAACACTGGTGTGTTGCCTTGCTCGTCCTTGTAAATCCCGGCGCCCAGATCAATTTTATCGGGGTTTGCATCCGCCTTGAATTTCACGGAAAGGCCGAGGATCGGGTCGGCCGGGCGCTGACTTAACTCTGAGAACATGGGTCGAGTACCTTCGAAATGACGGTCATTAACAATATCAAACGACCAAGCCCCAATACTTTTTGGTGAGCCCGGTCGAAAAAACGGGGCAAGTATAGCTGAATGTGGGCCAAAGCGAAGGGGGAACTTTAGTGTCCTGCTCCGGGGTAGTGAATATAAGTCTCCACCATCAGCCGGGCAAAATCATCCGGCTCGGGACGTGCTCCACTGATTCGACCGGACTGACGCAGGTCTTGCTCAAACAAGACTATGATCTGATCCAGTGTCAGGTCCTCGCTACCTGAATCCCAGAGTGAACGCTCCTCGTGATCTGTAAAACAATAACCCTTCCAGGAAATGGAGTACCTAATCTGAGACCAACTATAGCGAGCGAGAGCCTGCTTGCCGGCACGAAGCTCCCAATTATCTTCGCCCAAATAATAAAGGCGAGTTCCTGCTTGAATGACAGGAAGTTCAGGCAGTCGCTGGGCGACTCTTTCGACGCCATGAAACACTTTATCGGTGTCAATCAGAATTGCCGAGTTATGCTGTGCGGGAATGGATTCACTGGCGCTATTGGGACCATCTGGGTAGAACGTAAATGCACCGCCCTTAGCGGCACCAAACCAGGACACGCAAGTGAGAATTCTGACTCGCCAGCGGTCGAATAGTCCTGAGTGCAGCATACACACCAGCAGCCATTGAGGTGCATTCTTACGGTTAGCCCCACGAAATTCTGGCACATCTGTATGGATTGCGAGTTCTTGTCCGGGAACCAATAAGTTTGCATAAACAATAGCGGGAATAACTTCCTCACAACCGGAAATTTCTCGTGCCGCACGCTCCAACCTTGGGTGCGCCAGGAAAGGCTCCACACCAGCGACGCGTTGTTCGTTACCGTAGATGTAAGTTTCCCGGAAGTAATTGGTGCGGCTTTGGGCCGTTTCGGCGTCGTCATCATTAACACCGCCGTCGAGACCATGAGCGACATAATTGAGGCCGACATCAAAGCGCTGGGGTAATGACTCGCCCAGGCCATCACTAGTGGCCTCTTCGGCATAGGTACCAAAACTACCGAAAGATTCGGCAATACCCAGCATGACCTCCGCCTCTTCTGATAGAAGAAACGGGTCCATGTGTAGATAGTTAGGATTCATGACTGTTTAGATACAGTAATAACAACGCATAAACAATACTGCCACGCCCTTATAAGACTGCCACAGCCCGAATTACTCTTCCAACTCGTAGACAAGCAGCACATTACCGGGCATATGAAAGTAAATACCGTATCCGCTGTTCATGAAAAGCCTACGGCCCTTGAAGATCGGGCCCGTGCCGCCACCAAATGATCCTCCCATCGCCTCGACCCCGTTAACTGTCTTGAAGCTGATCGCTGAATCCAGGTCCCAGGCCACTGCACCATCCTTCGCGCGATAGGCTCTCACGTGTCCATCCATTGCCCCGGCGAGAACCCCACCCGGGAACACCGAAGCCGGGGCTGACAATCCAGGCTGACAGAAATCACGGTCGTTACAGACATTTTGAGCCGGCGTATACCAACGCTGCTCCCCGGTCTCAACATCAAGCGCATACATGCCTGGATAAGCCTTACCCGGCCACCGCGGTCCGCCATCAAAATCTGACATGGGCACATAAACAGTATCGCCATCCACTGCCATGCCAAAATGCACGCCGCCCTGTATACCACCCCGGCCCAACTTTTGGTGCCACAACACCCTGCCGCCCGCATCAGGATCAAGACCGTAAACGTCACCGGACTTTTGTCCTGCAATCAGAATATCTTTACCTTGCGCCGTAGTAGCAATAACAACAGCCGCACCAAAGTCATAGTCCGGTCCATTTTCGGGCGGGCAATTAATCTTTTCCTCAGTTTCACAACCCATGTTCCAGGCATCACCCTTCGTCATCTGTTGATGCCAACGAATCCGGCCATCCTTGAGATCAAGCGCCAGAATAGCGTCGCTGGTATCGTTGGCTGGCGAGGAATAGTTGGTGCCCGTGCCGACGTACATCACGCCCCGCTTGGGGTCCAG
>DS999222.1:441790-461939 GCA_000156295.1 marine gamma proteobacterium HTCC2148 | reverse complement strand
ATATCTCCAAAATAGAGCAATGGCGTTGCTGATTTTCCAGCATTCCATGGTGAGACCACAATACCGGTGCGAACCTCCGCCGTGGTTTTGAACATCCAGCGAAGGCAGCCGCTGTCTTCATCGAGTGAGAATACGGTGCCGTTCTGGCTACCGACAAAGATCGACCCGCCGGCCATCGCCGGCTGTGATCTAGCGCGCACGGCTTCGGGATAAGCGAAAGCCCATTTCAAGCGCAAGTTCGCAATATTGTCGATGTTAATATCGGTGAGTTCAGGGCTAAAGCGCCTCTGGTTACTCAGGCCCACACCCCAGGCTGCGGTGTGTGGCAGTGCATCAAAATCAAATGTCGCTGCAGAACCTGCGCAACTGGGCGGTAATGCAGGGCCTGACGCAGTATCCAGTGCCTGTCCGGTAAGGAACTCGGCCACATCGCGGCGCTGCCTATCGCTAAGCGCAGCCGCTTGCTCTCGCATCACGCCACTGTCCAGCGCGGCGTATACCGAACTCGCGGCCATAATATTCAGTAGGGTGAGCTGCGGCGCTTTTGATACTGTACCGCCATGGCAGATCTCACAATGAGCTTGATAGATTGCTTTACCAGGGTGATCATCAGCGAAAGTAGAAGTACTGGAAAGCAAAAGCGCTGCGCACGCGAGTTTAAATTTCATCGTTATTGTTTCTCCACTTTGTAACCGACTCTGGGAAAGTGTACTACCACCTCACCAACCCGAGGATCCTCTCTCTTTAAGGCAACATCATAATGGGTAAGCCTTAGCAGTGAGCCGGATACGGGCACCGAGCCGTAGTCTTCCGGCGTAACGGTGATCAATTGACCCGCCGGCAAAGAAGGTATGGCATCGCTAATTACTTCTTTATTCGCGACGCTTGTTGCCGAACAGGCGCTTGCAATGGCTTGTTCAGCTGTCGCGCCCTGCGGTTCACCGTGCCCCAAAGCCGCGACTCGTTTTTCCCAAGCCTCAAGCAGTGGCAGCTGAGCGAGCAGGTCAGTCGCCCCGCGAATGTTAGTGCGGCACATCCAAACCGGGGCAAAACACGCTGCATCTGCCCAACCAGGCAACTCCCCTAGTAAAAAAGGACGCTGGTCGCTGAGCATATCCTCTATGCGCTGCAGACCTGCGCGAAATTGTGCAAACAACTGAGGGAGCAGTTCGGGCAGTGTATCCCTGTCCATAAAATCAAAGAAGGCAAAGCGGTCGGCAAGTACGGCCTCGGGCAGATCAAGATTCGTGCCCATTGAAAGACTCGCACCTGGGCGAAAAAGCGCTGTGTCACTCCAGGCGGCGACAAGATCATTCAACGCACTTGACTCTATTGGAAACAAAGACGGAAAATTCGGAAACCTGCTTTCCAGCTCGCGGGCTATTCGCTGAGTATCGCAGTAGATATCAGCGCCGATCTGTAAAACTGGTGTTTTGCGATACCCTCCCGTTAGAGCCGTCAAGTCCGGCTTCGGCATAATCATAGGAATCTCCACCGATCGCCAGGCAATTCCCTTAATGCCGAGTGCCACTCTGATCTTTTCAGCAAAAGGCGAAGCGTCAAAATGATGAAGGTAAACAGTTTTAGTCAATGCTTGAACTACTCTAGTTAAAAAAAGGGCCCGTAAGACCGACCCATTGATTTTGTATAATTAACCCTGTGTTCGCGCTCCGAAGAAAGCTTTCGCTTTCATACTGAGTCGGGAGCGAGTGTGGCCCGAGAAATTAAACTCTAGTTCAACTCCCTAGGTCAGAGGGTTACCGTAAGTAGAGAAATTCCACAAGTTAGCAACGCTCAGGCCAGAAGTCTGGTACTCCTCATCGGTCAGGTTACGACCGAATAAGGCAATTCTGTACCTGTCGTTGGCTGAAAAATACGAGATGCTCGCATTCAGCATAGCAGCCTCTGCATGCTCACTGGAAGCACTGTTGATGATGTCGTTATATTTACGACCATAGGGGTATCGCTATCATCCTCTATATATTCGAACGACAACAAAGCTTCAAATGAGTCTGCTGGGTTCCACAATAATTTAGCGCGAGCAGCAAACAAGTCCTGGCCACCTGCATCGCTACCGTTGTAGGTATTTTCATAGAAGCCATCAAAATTAAACTGCTGCACGGCGATGCGAGCCGCTAGGACATCATCAACGATCGGCAAATCGATAGCTGCCATTATGTCCTGGCGACCTTCATTGCCCACGCGAGCTTTGGCCTGAACACCGAACTCTCCGGAAGGCCTTTTGGTGGAGACGTTGATAACACCGCCAATGGTATTCTTACCAAACAGGGTGCCCTGTGGGCCACGCAAAATTTCAACCTGCTGAATATCGAACATATCCAATAGTGAAGCCTGGTAATGCCCAAGGTAAAAACCGTCTACCGCTAAGGTAACCGCAGGGTCGAAGGTTGATGGAATACCACCGGTTGATACGCCACGAATTGCAATGTATGCAGCTGTAAACCCGGGCACCGTGCCTATGGTGACGTTGGGCGCGTAATCCCCTAATTCACCCAGATTTTGGGCAAAGGTTTTTTGTATCATGCTCTCATCCATCACCGTCACGGCAACAGGCACGCCCTGTAAACTTTCAGTTCTCTGGCGAGCGGTTACAGTTATCTCCTCCAACACCCGAGAGGATTCTTCCTGAGCCTGCACGGTGGGCACAACGGCCAATGGAGCGAGCATCGCAGACAGCACGGCAGCCCGTAATTTGGAACCTGCACTCATCGGATGGTTATGCGATTGCGGCGCGTCAAATTCAGTTTTCTTATCCATTTTTATTCTTTTAAGGAGTTCACCTAGTATTTTTTAAACTTGAATGTTGTTTAAGAATTTAATCGTTACTTGTTTTTGTCAAGTAAATTTCACACTGCTTATTTACCCGTTAAACGACGTTCTAATTCGACGTGAAAATGACGTAACCGCTGTTCCTGCTCGCCCCATAGCTGGCCCTTGAAACCCCTGCTACGCATGCCTTTTTGCACAATCGGCAGAAACGCTGCGTCCTGGCTTAACACCATACCAAGGCCCGCGTCTTCATGGACCAGGTAGTGCTCAGTGTCGGGCCGTGTCTGGCCGCTCACATCGGTGTTTTCAGGTAGTCCCATCCAGCCAGGTGGACAGTATTCAGGATCGTCCGCCGGCAGCAACAGCGTCATGGTGTCGTAGTAAAATTTTTCCGGGTCGGTTTCATGCGGCAGAAAACGCATCAGGAAAAGTGCCTCGGGATGACAGCCTATTTGCACATTAGGGAATACCCCTGTTGCCCAACTGTCGGACAACTGACCATCTTCGAATCGCTCGTACTCCAATCCAAGTCGATCTGAACGCTCGCGCTTCGCCAGCTGGATAGCCCTGCGCACATCGGCCGCGGTGCCATCAAACCCTTCTGGATCTATACCTGCGTCCTGAAGCATCATCTGCAGGCCTTCGTTAACCGTTTGCTGATCATTCATACGCGGGCTTGGCTGCCCCAGTGGGACAATCATACGACTCGCGCCGTTGGGATACAGATCGTATTGCACATTGAGGTCGCCCATGACTCCCCGTGTTTCGGGATGCACCGCGTGTAGATGGTAGCTCTCGTAAAAGGCCTCGACACCGACCTTCCAGTTAGCACCCCATTCACTGCGCACGTGACGAACCACCTTCATCTGGTCTATGCGGTAAGCTTCAAGATAACCCTCTGGTAAACCGATAGTCTCAAGAAGAGAGGGTGGATTATCTCCCATGTGAACAAAGACCATTCCCGCATGCTCCTCACAGGCCAATGGCGAAAGCCCTGGCCTGTGATTCACCACGTCCGGGTGGAAGGTGTCTTCGTCAGTAATTCTGCGCAGCTCTCCGGTGTGGTGAAAACTCCAACTGTGGAAGGGACAAACGAATACCTTTTTACTACCGCGCTCATTCCATACCAGTTTGGCCCCACGGTGCGAGCACACATTATAAAAAGCCTTAACGCCATCCTCAGTGCGGGTGACAATTATGGACTCCTCACCCACATCGAACAGAAAGTAGTCGCCTACCTTGGGAATGTCGCTAATAACACCGGCAATTAGCCAAGTATCTGTCCACAGCTTATTCCATTCTCGCGCCATGTACTCAGTGGTGAAATAACCTTCTTTCGAATAACACGCTGTTCCGTTATCTACATCAGGCTGCTTGGCTTCAAGAGAATCAGCTGAAGCATCAGGATTGATTGTGGCGCATGGAATTTTTTGGCTATTCATGACAACGCCTCTCAGGTGTCTTTTTATTCGTCTCGTAATTTGAAGACTGGCAGCACATGGCCCTCTCCCCAATCCTGGAACAACACTTCCACCTTGGCGCCGACCTCTGCTTCTCCCGGTTCACATTCAACAAGGCTGCTCATCATCCTCACGCCTTCTTCCAAATCGACCAGAACAACATAGTACGGCGCTTCATAGGCGCGAGAAATTCCGCGCTGCACAATCGTATAGCTCGCCAGCTTTCCCCGTCCTGACACCGGTCGCCACAGCAACCCTTCGCCGCCGCAGTGGCTACAGATAGCACGGGGATAAAATTGCAACCGATCACACGATTGGCACTGCTGTAACTGAAGTTCTCCCTGCTTACATGCGTCCCAGAAGGGACGCGACACTTCAGTTTCGGGGGGTAGCAGTTTGTTCATTTCTGGCTCACTCATCTCAACCCCCATCCCGGGAAAGCACTAATGCAGTATGCGATGACATAATTCCACCCTGGGCATGAACCAATCCGTGTTGGGCATTGCTAACCTGGCGCTCACCTGCGGTATTTCTTAATTGCCAGATAGACTCGGTCAGCGCGAACATGGAGCCGGGGTTACCCGGATGACTGTGCGAGAGCAATCCACCGTGCGTGTTAACGGGTAACGATCCGCCTGGCTTCAGGGCGCCACTGTCGACAAAAGCGCCTCCCTCGCCCTTGGCGCAAAAGCCCAGGTCTTCAAGCTCAACCAGTACGGTCGGGGTAAAACAGTCATAGAGCTGCGCGAAACTCATATCTTTGGGACCAAGTCCGGCCATCTGATAGGCGCGCTCGCCCGCTTCTTTGGCCGCCGAGGTTGTCAGGCTATGTGCGGCGCTGATATGTTCATGAGTGTGCCCTTCCCCGGCTCCCAGCAGATACACAGGGTCGTCGCGCAATTCGGCTGCGCGCTCGGCACTGCAAAGTACAACAGCGGAACCACCATCAGAGACCAGCGAACAATCAAGCAGATGCAGCGGATCAGCAATCATCCGCGAGGAGACGACATCCTCTATTGTTATAGGATCTCGCATCTGCGCGGCAGGGTTGAGACAAGCATGCTCCCTGCAGGCCACCGCAATACCGGCAAGCTGCTCGGAGGTAGTGCCGAACTCTGCCATATGGGCTTGTGCAATCAACGCATAGTAGGCTGGCACCGTCGGACCGTAAGGCTGCTCAAATTCAGGATGACCAGTAGTTGCCTGCACCTGCATCGCCTGGTCCCGAGTCAGACCGCTACGCATTGAGTCAGCCATGGCCACCACGATGACGTCAGCCATGCCGGTCACAATGGCCGATGCCGCATGATGGATAGCAGAAAAAGTAGTGCCACCGCCAGCCCCAACAGCCATGCAGTAACGGGGGAACATCTGTAAATATTCCGCCAGCGCCTCGGCGGGGTACATTAAAGGCTGCGCCATGGAACTGCAGCTGAGCAAGCCATCAACATCAGACTTTTTCAGGCCGGCATCGTCAATTGCTTTCAATGCGGCCTCTGCACACAACTCCATTGGTGTGCGCCCAGGCAATTTACCTACCTCGGTATCGGCAGCGCCAATGAAGGCAACCTTGCCCCGCATCTGACTACCAGGATTCGCCAAACCGCACCACCACTTTACCGGGCGTTACCACTGTACCCTCGGCATTCTTGATAAACACATCGACTTCAGCTTCTCCTGACTCTGCACGTATGGCAGTCACAGTGCCGCCGGAAAACAGCTTTTCATCGACGTAGGTCGCCACGCGATTGGAATAGTCAATTGACAGAATACGGCCATCATCCTCCAGCCATTCCTCTACGCACTGATGCAGCCAATCACCCAGCATGGGACCCGCCAACACGAGACCGGGGTAACCTTCCACTTCTCGCGCATAGGGCTCATCAAAGTGAATGCGATGGCCATTCCAGAGAGAGGCGTTGTAAAGCATCAGTTGCACATTGCCGCATTCAAAAACGCGTTGAGGCAACTCGTGACCTACCCTCAATTCGCCAAAGCGACTCAGCTCAGATGATATTTTCATCGCAATATCCTCGTGGTCTTCTCGCGGATTACCAGTTCGTCATCCTCGTTAACCACATCCATGACCACTTCGTAAAAATCAGCGGCCCTGAGCGCCCCACTTTTTCATAAATATCAGTCAGCGTACGTGTCGCCGTCAGCCAGTCCCCTGGACGAACAGGCAGGTGGTAATCGATATTCAGACCTCCCGCCATCGCCTTCTCCAATGGAAACTTTGGTAGCAGGGTATCGATGGATACACCATCAGGTGTCAGTTGATCGAGCTCCACAACATCCCAGAACAACGGAACATGAAACATCGGCGGGGCCAAATCACCGTCGAGATACTTGCGCTGCCGATTTCCAGTGGCAACCGCATACTTGCGGATATCCCTGCGGGTCACCAGCTCTCTTCTGGGTTCGCTGCGAAGACCAATATTGGCCAGCAGATCTTCAGACAGCACGCTCATACTTTTTTCCCGGCGGCTTCCCAGTAGGGATCTCGCAGTTGTCGCTTGAGGATTTTCCCGGTGGGAGCTTTGGGCAGACTGTCCACAAAGTCCACAGAGCGCGGTTTCTGGTACGACGCCAGGTGCTGTGCCGCCGCAAGAATGATTTCCTGCTCAGTGGCCTTTTCTCCCGGCTTCATCACTACCACGGCCTTGACGGACTCTCCCCACTCTTCATCGGGAACGCCAAACACAGCAGACTCAAGCACCCCTGGGTGCTGGTGAATGGCCGCTTCAACCTGGGTGCTGTAGATGTTCTCTCCGCCAGAAATGATCATATCCTTGGCCCGGTCGACAATAAAGACATAACCCTCCTCGTCCCAGACAGCGATATCGCCCGTCCACATCCATCCGTCTCTGATTGTGTTCGCAGTGAGGTCCGGCCTTTGCCAGTAACCAACCATGTTGGCTTCAGAGCGAACCAGAATCTCTCCCGGGGTCACGCCATCTTTGGGCACTGCGTTGCCTTCCGGGTCGGCCAGTCGAATTTCAGTGATGAAGCCCTCACGCCCGCAAGAGGCAAGACGCTCGGGGTGCTCTCCCGCAAGTGCACGCAAGTGATCTTCCTGGGAAAGAAAGCTCATGGTCATGCCTTCGGTCTGGCCATAACCCTGAATGATGGTGCAGGGAAAGGCAGCCAGCGCTGCTGCGACCACACTGTGTGGCATAGGGCCACCGCCGTATTGAATGTTGCGTAAGCTACTGAGATCGAATTCAGCAAACTTTTCATCCGCCATCATCCAGTTCAGCATGGTTGTGATGCCCAGAAAAGCAGACACGCGCTCTTTCTCAATGGTTTCAAGCGCCAGACGCGCATCAAAGTTGATCAACACCATGGCGCAACCGTGGGCATGGTAATTCATGGCAAGCGCTACCGGAATGTGGAACATCTGCCCTGTGAGCATATAAACATCGGTAGTAACAACGCGCTCAGCCACCGTCTGGTTAATCATCCCCATAAACAGAGATCGGTGGGTGTGCAATGCACCTTTGGATTCGCCTGTGGTGCCACCGGTGTACAAAATGAGCATGGGATCATCGCCGCCAATCGATACCGATTCGCTGGGTTCGTTATCGGCAGAGGCATTAATCAATGCGTCATAACTACCGTCACTACCCTCACCAAAAGACAGCCAATTGTCGGCCGTAGAAGAGGCCTTCAACCCTGGAATCAACTCGCTATACTGTGCTGATACGACGACCAAACGTGGCGAACCATCAGCCAGAATTCTCGCCATTTCAGCTTCGCCTAATCGCCAGTTTATCGGCTGGGCTATCATGCCTACCCTGGCGCACGCGTAGTAAATCTCCATGTACTCGATGCAATTGCGCGACAGGATGGCGACCCTGTCGCCCTTTTCCAGGCTCAGCTCTCCCATCAGGGCATTAGACAAGCGACGAACCCGCTCATCGAGCGCACCAAACGTCATACGCCGGCCACTGTCGACATCGATCAAAGCTTCTCGGGCCGGGTCTAGCCGCGCGATTTTGGCGGGTATGGTTCCAATATTCACAGCGAGCCCCTAATAGGACTTGTCCAGTTCAATGTGGCGTTTACTCACTCGCCAGGCGCCATCCTCCTCAACGACCTCGTCACGATAAACCCCCGCCGACAGCAGCTGGATTTCCCCGTTTTCTGTAGCGACGAGCGTCAGGTTAGAAACCACCGTAGTCACGGCTGCACTTTCATCGAAGAATATATTACTGATAATGTGACGGCGGATGTCCGTCTGTTCGTCCATTGAGCCAGTCATCAAACCCATCACGGCGTCTCGCCCGTCAAACGGTCCGACTAGATCGCCACCGGCAATTCGCATGGTCATGCTGACGCCCTTTGCAAAACACGCCGTTAGTAAAGGCATATCGCGCTCGTCATAAGCGTATGCCGCCTTGCCAAGCAATTCGTGAATCATCAGCTTCTGTTCCACTGACACGCTCATGCGGAAACCTCCATGCCAAGCACATCAAGTGTACCTCGCCACGCCAAAGATCCGCCGTCTATACCCCACACCGCACCGTTAACGAACTGGGACTCCGGGCCCGCCAGAAAACAGACCAGTTCAGCAACATCGATCGGCTGACCCATACGCGGAACAAGATGAGTCATCGTCATTGTATTGAGCATTGCCTTGGGGTCTGGCGCAGCCGCCAGAAACTTATCGACAATCTGGGTGTGTATGGAACCTGGGCAGTAGCAATTAACGCGAATACCATCCGGAGCAAGATCCACCGCCAACATCTTGGTCAGCTGCATTACCGCTCCCTTGCTTGCACCATAGGCCTGGCATTGGGGGTAGCCAGACAGAGAGCTGGTGGAACCGGCATTAATAATTGATGCATGTTCACTCTCGCGCAGGTATGGCAGCGCATATTTGGCACAGAGCCAAACGCCGGTAACGTTAACGCCCATCACTTTTTCAAAGCAGTCGCGACTCATGTCTGCCAACGATAAATTTTTGCTGATCATGCTTTCATGGATGCCGGCGTTATTGTGCAGGATATCAATACCACCAAAGGCTTCTGATGCCGCGGCCATCAAGCCCTCCACCTGACTTTCATCGGTGACATCGCAGTGATGATAAACAGCGTCACCCCCGGCAGCGTTAATCTCCTCTACCAGCGCCTGACCTGGTTCATCGTTCATATCAGAAACAACGACTCTGGCGCCACGACTTGCCGCCAAACGCGCTGTTCCAGCACCAATTCCTACAGCACCACCGGTTATTACGAAACGCAATCCATCAACACCCATCTGCCAATCCTCTTTGCTTGTTATCTTCACATAGTAGGTGTACTTTGAATTATATTCAAGAAATGTTGCGCGACTGCCATCGCGATGACTAACGTGATAGAGTCTCGCGCCATGTCAAAAGCAAAACCAAAAAGAACAGCTGGTAAGCGACGCGATAGCCGCGGTGACCAGCGCCGCCGAAAGATATTCAAGTCTCTTCACGACTGCATCCTCGCACAGGGTTACGTCAAGACTACGCTTGCTGACATAGCGGCGGGCGCAGACATGTCTGCCAGCCATCTGCTTTACTACTTCAACGGTAAAGAGGCGATCCTCGAACAATACTTTGCAAATGTCTCGGTGCGCTTTCTCGAAAAAATCGAGGAATTCAGTCACCAGGAGCCCTTAGAACAAATACATTCCCTCACAGATTTCTGGTTCCGCGGGGAGGCAGGCGCAGTTAAAGAAATTGGTTTTATGCTGGAATGTTTCGGTGCGGCTGTTAACGATGATGTCTTGAAAGTCACCAAGGCAGACTTTGACACACGCTGTAAGGCCTACCTGGCTAATATTTTCGATGATTGTCCCGGCATTTTCATGTCGAGCAGCAAGGATGCTGCGGAAATCGTCTATGGCCTGATGATTGGTTTACGCTCCGCGGTCTATTTCGACAGTGATATCGATCTGGAAGACGCACACCGCCTGTTCCTTGGCAGCACGCTCAGAATGGGCGGACTGGACTAACTCAGCCCAGCCTTGGCAAGACCTTTTCCGCGATATAGCGTAATCTGGCATTACCAGACTCTACTGATTCGCCAGGAAATTGCGCCCAGAAGTGAATGTCGCGAATATTAGGGTAAGTCGTCATCAGCTTATTCAATTCCTTAACGGCAGTATCGGCATCCCACAGCTCATAAAGTCCGTTCTCAATCGCAGATTTTACATCGTCAAACAATGGCGTCGCGTCCGGCGGACCAAAGGCGCCCCATTTAATGTACTCATTGATCTGGTACAGAATATGATCGCCAATTTTCGCCGCCTCGGCTTCCGGGTCTTCAGCAATAATGGCCCAACATCCCAGGATGATATCGCCATCATCCAGGGCTTTGCCCTGCTGCAGCAACGCTTCATTGTAGATGTCGATGCCGATGCCTCCGGTACAAAGAAAGCCATCGGCAACCCGAGCCGCTCGCTGAATCGCTGGCTCGACCATACCTCCAAGATAGACTTTTGGCACGGTCTGCGGCACGGGCGTCACTGCAAGATCTCCTACTTCAAAACGCTTGCCGCTGAAATTGATGGGCTTACCACTCCAGCTGCGACGAAGTATTTCGATACCCTCTTCCACCAGGCTGGGTCGGTGAGAAAGTTTACGCCCGAAGTGATCAAATTCCAGCTGGCGATAGCCAATGCCGACACCCAGGTCGAATCGACCGCCACTGGTTAGTGACAGTGTCGCCACATCTTCAGCCACGCGAACCGGATCGTGCAGAGGCAATAGCATCAAGTTGGTACCAAGTCGCATCTGCTTTGTTCTCGCTGCGATGGCAGCAGCAAGCACCAGTGGTGAAGGCGTGTATCCATCCTCGCAGAAATGATGTTCAGTTAACCAACATGAGCCAAAGCCCAACTCTTCGGCTTCAGCAATCTGTGTGAGACGCTCTGCGTAGAAAGCCTCATTGGACTGCTGCCAGCGCAGTGGATTGCGAAAATCGTACCAGAGCCCGTAGTTCACATCGCTCATAATTCTGCTCCTTAAAGCTTTGCTGCAATAAAATCGTTAAGTTCACGAAGATAGAGTTCACTTTCTTCAACAAAAGGCGCGTGCCCGGAGTTGGCGCATTCCACCAGGCTTACGTCTTTAGCGTAGTCTGCGACGGAACGACACACCGCCGGATCCACTACAGCATCCTGAGCGCCCACAAAACTCAAAATCGGCACTTCAAGCGCAGCGAGGTCGGCACGCTGGTCCAACGGACCTAGAGCACCAAGAGAGGCAGCCGCAAGTGGCGATGACTGCATAAACATGCCGACCATCCAATCCACGACCTGGGGACTAACGTCACTGGCGCATACACCACCCGCCAGAGCACTTAAAAAGTTCACCCGATCTGCACTCATTGCCGCCAGCGTCTCGGCGAGCGCATCATCGGTACCCCCGTGAGAATAATCCGGCTTCTGCAGGTAACACGGCGTCGCACCACAGGTCAGCACCAGACCACTACAACGCTCACCCAGGGCAACAGCAGCAGCCACTACGACAGCGCCACCAAGTGACCACCCATTGAGCACAACGCGCGATAGCTTGAGGTGCTCAACAAGAGCAACCACGTCACCAGAGATGGCTTCGATACTCACATCGGCAAAATCCTTGCTGGATTGACCACAGCCACGATGATCGATCAATACCACTCGATGCCCCGCCGCAACCAAAGCGGGCAGCGTGTAGTCCCACGCGCGCGTGTTGGCGCCCCAGCCGTGAACCAGGACTATAGCGCTATCACCACTGCCGTAGTCCTCGTAATAAACCTGCTTACCGTCTTCCCGTGCCAGATGACTCATGATTCGTTCTCCATGCTATGGTCAGGATTGCCTAAAATGGCGATCGTATTTTTAAGATAATTATCAAAGACAGCATCGATATCAATCGCGGATGCATTCACCAACCACTGATAAACAATGCCAAAAATAAATGCGCAGTACTGCACTGAGAACTGCACAGCATCGACATCAGGTTTCACCTCTCCGCAGTCGATACCTTGCTCTATCCACCGCTGGGCATCCTGCCGGTACTCGCGGTGATGCTCTGCCAGCACGCGCCTCATTTCAGTCTCATGGCCCAGGCACTCATACCAGAGCAAGTACATTGCACGCATGTAGCCGGATTCGAGATTGAGAAAGTCTCGCAGTGACTCAGCAGCCTGCTGCATTGCCTGCAGTCCTCGAGCGCCTTGCACATAAGCAGCAAGGTGTTGCTCCCAGCGCTCGTCAAACTGCACGAACAACTCAAGCATCAGGCCATCTTTAGAGCCAAAACGATAATTTGCCAGACCCCGGCTGTAACCTGCCCGCTCGCCGATTTCTTTCAACGTGGTCTTTTGGGTACCGCGCTCATTAATTAACTCAACAGCGGCATCGAACATGCGCTTGTCAGAAAGCGCAGACCTTTCTGCCTGGGTCATTTTACCGTCGCTGCCGCCGCTAGCCTGTCGCGTTGTCATCGGCCCGCAACCTCTACAGTCATAGCGCCGGCCTGATTGATATCACGCAGACGCTTTTTATCTAATTTGCCGACGCTGGTCTTGGGAATTTCAGTTGCAAAACTCCAGTACTCGGGCAACCAGAAACGAGCCACCTTATCGCGCAAGTAGTCTCGCAACTCTTCTGCAGCAAGCGCATCATCCTCCGGCACAACAATCACTAGCGGCCGCTCCTGCCAGCGCTCATCCGGTGTCGCAATCACCGCAACCTCGCGCACACGCGGGTGTCCCGCCAATATATTCTCCAGGTCAACCGACGATATCCACTCACCGCCCGACTTGATGACATCCTTGGTACGGTCGGTCAACTGCACATAACAGCGATCATCAATATGCCCGACATCTCCTGTTCGCAGCCAGCCATCGTCCGTAAGCGCATCTGCAGACTCGCCCTTGTGGTAGCCCGCGGTGATCCAGGGCCCTCGTAATTGCAACTCTCCCACGGTTTCGCCATCGTGGGGCAAGCATTCACCCTCTTCGTTGACGACGCGTACTTCAACCCCAGGAACGGGGCGACCGCTCTTGGCACGCCATATCGTCTCTTGCGCTCCTTCAAAATCACGGGGCGGATGGGACAGCGCACATAGGGGACTGGTCTCGGTCATCCCCCAACCTTGCAGTACAGGCACCCCCCAGCGCTCTCTGGCGGCATCGATCATTGCAGGAGGAACCGCCGAGCCACCGCAAACCAACATGCGAAAGCAACTCATATCCAGATCCGCCGCATCTGCGTGCAGAAGATCGCCCAGTATGGTGGGGACCGTTGCGGTAATCGTTGGGCGCTCACTGGCAATCATGCGCTTAATACCTATAGGCTGAAGGTGCGGACCGGGCAGCGTGAAGTCGCTACCACTAAGCCAGCCACTGTATGGCAGACCCCAGGCATTGGCGTGAAACATGGCTGGCAGGAGCAGTATCTGGTCTCGCTCGCAAATACCAAAGGTATCTGCTGCCCGTGAGGCCAGAGAATGAACAAATGTGGTGCGATGACTGTAAACCACCCCTTTGGGGTTGCCCGTGGTGCCACTGGTGTAGCAAACCGCAGCCGCTGCCGTTTCATCTAACTCCGGCCATTGTTCCAAAGGCGCGTGCTCTGCCAACAGCGTTCGATAATCGTAGATATTGATGCTCGTGTTGAGGCTCCCGTCACCAATAAGCACGATATGCTCAACGGACTCAAGCAATGGCAATACGGGTTCGAAGATCGCCAGCAGACTGGCGTCCAAAAGCACGACCTTGTCGTGGGCGTGATTAATAATGTAGGCGATGTGCTCGGCTGACAGGCGAATATTTACCGTATGCATGATGGCACCCATGGACGGTATGCCAAGGTAAGCCTCCATGTGAGCCGTATTATTCCAACTGAACGTTGCCACTCGGTCACCAGGCACAATACCCAGTGAGCCCAGCGCTGCGGCAAGCCGGGCAGCGTTCTCGGCAATTTCAAGATAAGTAGTGTAAGTGACTGATTCGCCGTCGAAGGTTCCGATTTTGGATTGTGGAAACACATTGCGACCGTGTTCCATAATCATTTGCACCGTCATTGGTCGGTGCATCATTGTCGCATCCATCACCAGTTCCCTTGGGCTGCGAGCGCAGCCTCTTGCAAAAGCGCAGGCACATCACGCTCCAAACCTTTGGCGTATTCGGTATCCACTTTGCCACCGAGATAGAGGCCATAAGCGCCCTCAACAATAGCCGCGAGTCGCCAGAAGGCGAAACAGAGGTAGAAGTTGAGGTTAGCCGGCTCAATACCGCTGGTGCGAGACCAGGCGTCGGCCAGGTCGCGCCGGGGAAGAACATCCTCTCTCCGGGACACCGCCTGCACGTGGGCAAAACCCGGTGGTTCAACTGATCTTGGGCCCCAAAACATCAGCAGCAAACCAAGATCGCTGAGGGGATCGCCAATGGTTGCCATCTCCCAGTCGATCACCGCCATCAGTCGCGCGTCCTGGTGAGCGCAAAGCGTATTGTCCAGGTGATAATCACCGTGAACAATTCCGACAGGACCATCTGCAGGAATGTTATCGAGCAGCCAACTACCCAGACGCGCTATTTCAGGCAGCTCACGCGTCACCTGTTGTTCCCGCACGCTCAGCCAGCGCTCGATTTGACGCTGCAGAAAATTATCGGGACGACCGAGTTCTGCAAGCCCCAATTGTTCCCAGGGCGCACAGGCAATATCTCCCAAGGCAGAGGCCAACTGCAGGCCCAGTGAATTCATTGAAGCAACATTGTCATAACTCGCAGGGAGAGCTTCGGTAATCGACACGCCATCTATATGCTCCACCAGCGCGAAAGGCTGTCCGATGACAGCTTCATCGCCGCACCAGCGCAGCACCTTGGGCACAGGCGCATGCCCCGCCAACGCAGACATAAATTTGGCTTCCCGTTGCACGCCCAGGTGCGCTTTGGGTGAAATAGTATTAGCAGGTGCAGACCGTATCACCAATTGACCATCGTCGTGCACAACAAGCCGGGTAAGGTTGGAATTGCCGCCGCTCAGTTCTCTTTCAATGCGCGCGCCGGAAAGTCCAAGCTCTGCATTCGCCCAGGTGGTAAAGCTATCTCTGGGCTGACTCACCCTGGTACTCCAAAACTTGACATCAGCCCGCCATCTACAGGCACGAACGCTCCGGTCATATAACGGGAGCGCGCCACCCACTCAAGCACCTCCGCAATCTCCGCGGCATCACCGTAACGAGCCATGGGAATTGTTTTGCGCATTGACTCCAAAGCAGACTCTGTTAAACCACCAGTCATTTCAGTCAAGACCAAGCCTGGAATCACCAAATTAACGGTAATGCCTTTGCCTGCAAGCTCGACTGCGAGCGCACGGGTCAGGCCAGAAAGACCTGCCTTTGAGGCCGCATAAGCTGCATCACCAGGAAATCCACGAAAGCCCACCACCGCGCCAACGTTAATGATCGCCCCACCCTCGTTCAGGTGTGGGCGGGCACTGCTGATCACATTCAATGCTCCCGTCAAGTTGGTATCCAGCACCGCTTGCCAGTCTTCGTGAGCAAGCCTGCCGACTTTCCCACCACGGTGCAGACCGGCATTGTTCACAATGACATCCAACTGCCCCCAATGAGAAACAACTCTATCAACAGCGGCCTGAACACTAACAGCGTCGGCAACATCGGCCTGCACGGCCAGGGCATTCTCACCTAACTCAGCCGCAGCCGCCTGCACGCTATCGCCCCGAGCCAGCAAAGCCACCTTATCCCCCGCTGCAACAACTCGACGCGCTGCAGCAAACCCAATGCCCCGGGATGCCCCCGTAATCAGCCAGACTTTTTGTGTTGCCATCGGTAGATTTGCTCCTGAATTTTATTCAAACTATACTTGTTTCTGAATTTTATTCAAAATAAGCTTGTTTGAGTCTAGCAAGTATTTTTCTCCGAGACCACTCGGCGACCCACAGGCAACAGGAGCACCACCCGTGACTTGGAGTTTTGAGACCGATAGCGATTTTCAGCAAGAGCTGGACTGGATTGAAACGTTTACGCGTGAAGAGATTGAACCAATGGATCTTGTTTTTCGCGGTCCGGGTGACCCCTGGGATCCAGACTCCCCCGCTGCTGCCGCTATGGCCCCTCTTCGTGAAATCGTCAAAGCCAAGGGACTATGGGCTTGCCATCTTGGCCCAGAACTGGGCGGGGGCGGCTATGGCCAGGTTAAGCTCGGCTTGATGAATGAGATTCTCGGCCGCAGTCGCTTCGGCCCCAGTGTTTTCGGCTGTCAGGCGCCAGACTCCGGCAATGCTGAGATTCTTGCCCACTTTGGTACCGCTCAGCAGAAAACTAAATACTTACAGCCCTTGCTGGACGGCAAAATCGCCTCCTGCTATTCCATGACCGAACCCCAGGCGGGTTCAGACCCGGCGGAGTTTACCTGTACCGCAACACGAGACGGCGACGAGTGGGTCATCAACGGTGACAAGTGGTTTGCCTCCCATGCCCGTTTCTCTGAATTTTTGCTGGTCATGGTGGTCACCAATACCGATGCTCCCATCCATGAGGGCGCGTCGATCATTCTGGTCGAAAAAGGCACCCCCGGAATGGACATCATGCGCAACACCGCCGTGGGGCCCTTTGTAGAACAAGGCGACGGTGTGCACGGCTATATCCGTTTTAACAACTGTCGTATTCCCGCCGATCACCTGCTGGGGGAAGAGGGCCAGGGTTTCCTGGTTGCGCAGACCCGCCTTGGCGGTGGACGTGTGCACCACGCAATGCGCAGTGTTGGCGTACTCAAGAAAGCCATGGACATGATGTGCGAGCGCGTCCTGAGTCGCACGACTAAAGGCGAACTGCTGGCCAACAAACAAATGACTCAAGATAAAATTGCCGACAACTACACACAGATTCTGCAATATCGTTTGCATGTGCTGTACACCGCCTGGTTGATCGATAAGCACAAAGAGTACAACCGCGAAGTCCGTAAAGAGATTGCCGCCATCAAGGCAGCCACCCCCAAAATTCTGCAAGAGTGCATTTACCGCGCCATGCAACTTCACGGTAGTATCGGCGTTTCAGATGAGACTCCGTTGATGACAATGTGGGCCAACATTCCTGAACTAGGTATGGTCGATGGTCCGTCGGAGGTTCACAAAGTCACGGTAGCGCGAACGGTGTTGCGCAACTACGAGGCTTCGCCGGATCTATTCCCGACTTATCACACGCCCACTCAGCGAGAGCAGGCGATGAAAAAGTACGGACACTACCTGACCCAGGGATAATTAATAAAGCAATCATACGAGGCCGCTGGCTATGACCAACGTAAATGATCACTCCACAGATTTTGATGCCATTGTCATCGGCGCCGGCTTTGCCGGACTCAGCCTGACGCATTACTTGCGAGAGGCGGGTTTAAGCCTGCGTGTTTTTGACCGAGCATCTGACATTGGCGGAACCTGGACCTGGAACCGCTATCCTGGCGCTATGACCGACAGTGAAAGCTACTACTACTGCCTGTCGTTCTCCAAAGAACTGCTGCAGGAATGGTCCTGGACGCAGCGCTATCCTGACTGGAAAGAGACTCATAGTTATATGCACTTTGTGGCCGACAAGTGCGACATGTGGCCCCACATACAGTTGAACACAGAGATCGTCAGTGCCGATTACCAGACTGACAGCGGACACTGGTTAGTCACCACAGGTGACGGCGAAACCTACACTTGCAAGTACTTTATCAGCGGCATGGGAATGATCTCCGAACCTGTCATCCCCAATATCAAAGGCATGGATAGCTTTAATGGACCACTATTTCATTCTGCGCGCTGGCCCGAAGAACTTGACTATGCGGGCAAGCGAGTTGGCATTATCGGTGCGGGTGCAACCACCGTACAAATGCTGCCCGAAGTTGCCAAGGATGCGGCTAGCGTAACCGTATTCCAGCGCACACCAAACTTTGTGCTACCCGCGATGCAAAGGCCGATGACGGCGGAGTGGGAGAAAGACATAAAAGAAAATTATGATGAAATTATCGCCAAGTGTCGCAATCACATGTTTGGCATGGCCTTCGACAGCCCTGTAGGACGCAATCTCGCTGATACTCCGGCAGACGAAGTACAGAAAATTTTCGAGGACAACTGGAACGGAAGTTTCCGCTGGGTTTTTGAAACCTTTGACGACTTGCTGGTTGACCCTAACGCCAACATGATGGCCTCGGAATTTATCATCAACAAGATGAAAGAACGCGTCGACGATCCCGAGATTGCAGAATTACTAACACCGGATGTAGGCGAATACCCGCTGTTTGCCAAGCGCCCTCCTCTGGACCATGGGTACATGGAAGCCTTTAACCGGGACAACGTGCAACTGGTTGATATCAAGAACCGCGAGCCCATTGTCGAAATCACCGAGACCGGCCTGCGTACTACCGAGAACGAATTCGAATTTGACATCATTGTTCTTGCCACTGGATTCAGGGCCTATACCGGCGCGCTGGAGGCATTTCCCATTCGTGGCATAAGCGGCCAAACGCTGGCAGAGAAATGGGAAAAGACATCCAACTCCATCATGGGAGTAAGTGTGGCGGACTTCCCAAATATGTTTGTTGTGACGGGACCTCAAGCGCCCTTCGCCAATCTACCCACATCGATTGATCAAAACGCCATCTGGATCGCCAATTGCATCAAGAAAATGGAAAGTGAAGGCTTTGATGTTTGCACCCCAAAACAACAGGCCGAGGATGAATGGTCTGCGCATGTTTCGGAAGTCCACGCGCAGACCTTAATGGCACAGGGAGACAAAGTGAACTCCTGGATGATGGGCGCGAATATTGAAGACCATAATCCGCGAGTCCTGATCTATTTTGGCGGTGCTCATGTCTACTACGACAAGCTGGACGAATCTGCCGCCGCAGGTTTTCCGGAGCTGGAGTTCACTAAACTGGCGAGCTAAGGCTGAGGCCATTCTAACGAGGAACAGAAATCTCCATGCGGGGCATGCTGTCTGGCATGCCACCCAAGGACACTGCGCAGCGGGAAAAGCCGTTAAAATAAGCCATTAGCAGTGCAAGGTGAACCTGCTCTGCCTCACTGAATTGCTCATTAAGACAACGCTTTAGATCGGCGTCGTGAGCCGACGGCGACAGCACATACCAATCAACGAAGCGCACGATCAGTTCCTGCCGTTCCGGCAGACCTGCTTGAATGCCTTGTTTACTGACTTGGTCAACAAGGTCTTCGGTCAGGCCATCGGCAACCGCTATGTCATAGCGCACTGCCTGGCACATAACGCAACCCACATGGTTTGCGTTACGCAGCCGTGCTAACTCAATATCAGAAGGCGAAAGCGGTCCTGCGTCCCAGATAGCTACGGTCAAATCGAGATAATGTGGCAAAGTCTCTGGTACCAGCCCCAACGCAGAATCCTTGATGAGGTTGCCCGTGTCAGATTGAGGCGAATTGACTCTGCCCTTGGTCGTCACGGTTGATCGACCTTCATCGAGCTCAAGTCCCATATCAGACCGAGCCGAATCATTGCGTCAAAAACCCCAAGCGCCTGAACCAGCGCCACAAATCCGACCTCGCCAAAATGTAATTTCACCGCATCCGCCTGGGCGTCCGTGATTGAGCGGGCATCCATGGCGTGCATTTCTGTTAGCTCAAGGCAGGCTTTTTGAGCGGGGCTAAACCCATCGTTATCAGGCCAGCGACTGAGCTCATCACGCTGGCGACTCGCTAGCGAGACTTCTTCGAAGCGCCATGCGACGTCACTGCCCAGAAGCTGTGCCAGGCGAAGCCGACACAACTCGAGAGTTTCCGCAGGTACCGATTCAAGCGACCAAAACGACCGGTAGAGAGCGGCGAATTGCCTACCAATTTCTGGCAGTGCCTCGACTACCTCGCCATAACTTGCCTTGTGGCCAGAGGCCGTTTCAGCCATC
>DS999222.1:399440-441518 GCA_000156295.1 marine gamma proteobacterium HTCC2148 | reverse complement strand
ATCGCACACTCCAGAGCGGCGTGCGCCTGGGTTGTCCACTCTTGAATCCGGTAGACTCCAGCACGATCAAGCTGGCAGGGGTCCATGCGGGTGAGCCAACACCACTGCTCACAAGAGGCTCTACTACATCATTTATCTTGCGAAAGAATTTTTGCTCGAACCCAGAGATTGAAATGCTCATTTATTCCTCTACCCGTTACTTTTGACCAAGTTTTGCCCGCTTTTGCAGACTGTGACAATAGTACGAGTCTCGCGCTCCAAAAGATCACCCAGGTCAGACAAGCAGTGACGATCAGCTCTCTTTGCTGAAGGTAAGTCCAGCGTTATCTTGCAACCTGTCTATTAACAATGAACCTAGCGCAGCCGCCGGCGTCCATATGCCTCCGCTAGCCACGTCCGGATGCAATGCCAGACATACCGCAGCTTCCGCTATCATTTTACTGGTTGAGCCATAGCCGGGATCTTTGTCACCCTGCACACTGGCAACGGCTGTGTAGCCACTGTCATTCGACCCGCTGAACATGACGTCATAAGAGCCATTTTCACGTTCTTCCTTGCTGGGTCCTTCTCCGGGCTGAATGGTTGATTCGACCATGGACTTATCAGCCGCAACGCCCTTAGCTATGGCCTCGCCTTGTTCCCCTGGTCCAGTCAGCATCATCTCGTCGTACACAAAGTTCTCACCGTAACGGTGCCCGAGCAAAAAATTAGAACGGTGAATATTCTTGGTGTTGATGGTGGCCATGATAAATGGAGCTGACCAGCTGTTCAGGTCTTCCTCATAAATCGGCGCCAGCCCCGAAGGCTGCTCCGGACCAACAACGCCTTCAGTGAGGGCAAATGAGTCCATCAATACTTTAATCAGCTCCGGATTTTTACCGGCGGCTGCCATGGTGGCTTTGAAGCTGGCCAAAGTACCGCCAGACATTGTCCCTTGCATGGAACGAACACGTCCCTTTATCCGGGTAAGCGGTGCCTGTTGATCCTCAGCGGCAAGCTGCTGCAGAAACAAAACACCCAGGTCAAAGGGAATGGAGTCAAAGCCACACGAAAATACGATACGCGCCCCACTGGCCTTAGCGGCTGCTCCGTGCGCAGCAATCATTTCATGCATCCAGGCTGGCTCACCGCATAAATCAACGTAGTCTGTGCCGGCGGCAGCGCAAGCCTGCACCAGATCGGAACCGTAAAGCTGATAGGGCCCTACCGTCGTAAGAACCACCTTGGCACGTGACACCATGGTATCAATAGAGGCCTTGCTCGTTGCATCTGCGACGACCAAGGGCACTGAATCAGGTATTCCCAGATCGCTGCGGACTTCCTCTAGCTTCTGCTCGCTCCGCCCTGCCATAGCCCAGCTGACCTCCCCGTCTGAACCATACTGGGCATAAAGGTATTCACACACCAGACGACCTGTGAACCCTGTAGCACCGTATACGATAATATCCCATTCTTTTGACATAGCTATTCTCCCGTTGCCGACGTTGCGGCCAATTTCTTTTGATTGAGTTCTGCTTGATCTTCTGCGTGAAACTCTAACAGTAGTTCAGTAATTTTTTTAACTTCTCGAACATCTTTTTTTCCAAGCGGTTGAGCATGAGATTGAGGCTGCCAGGGCTCAAAACCGAATCGACCCCCCAATTGCTCAAACGTCGTTAGCGGCCTCATTTGGCGCAACGTCCATGTAGCGTATTGCAGGCCATTGAGATCTGGATTGTATTGCGGCGAGTGCTTAGCCTTAACCATTGCATTGATGGCATTTCATAGCGCGCAACACACCCAGTTATGAAACCGCAGAGGCTAGCCAATTTTCATCCATGTATTTTTCAAACACAGCTGATCAGTTTTGCTGATTACGCAGCCAATTCATTTGTAAACCCAGCATCACAAGGAAAACCGTTACAATTGTGGCGAACGTCTTCAGCAGCAAGGGGGCCTCTAATGAATCAACTAACGGCGCGTCTAACGGAAATCGAGTGAGAATCTCGGTTGCTGTGGGCAACAGGTGAAATAAAACCGTCGAAGAAAAACACAGCTCGACGAAATATTTTTGTACCCCTCCCAAAAAGCTCACCTTACTGGCGAGTATACCGACAACAATTGCAACAATCGTCAATACGGCAAGCCCGTGCGCCGCATTTGGTGCACCGTGGCGGAAAATCGCCAATGCACTGGCCGCTGTTAGTAATGTCGCTGCTAAATAGAACTTGGCTAGCGCCCGCTCAAAATTGATTCGTTTGTCCTGCCACAAAAGCATCGCCACAGAAATTAACGCGCTCATCGCGAGTACGGTATGGAATATTCCTAAGGGACTTAACGGCATGGCGTGCCTCCTCAAACGGCATTGTTAGCTTCCTGCATGCGGTAAATTATAATTGTACACAATCTAATTGTATACAATTATTAATGACATTATCACGACTCTGGCAATCTTCATATCAGGCATCGTAAAATCAAACGCGTGCCCGCCCGCAACACCCGCGCAGCACCAAACTCTGCCCAAAAAAGTGACCTTATATGCGCCAACTCATTATCGTTTATTTACTCGGGGCTGGCATTGCCTGGGCCGGTAGTCAGGGTGGCACCCTGGCGGGCACGCTCCCAGTATTCGCGGAGTGCGCCCTGCTCGCATTTGCGTTGCAGTGGCTTGCCTATATACCCGCCTATTTGCAGCAAACCGAGAAATTTTATGATCTGACGGGTAGCGTGACTTACGTAAGTTGCATCACCCTGGCGCTAGTACTGTCTGGGCACAATGACCCGCGCTCGATCCTACTCGGCGCGCTCGTCGCCCTATGGGCAATAAGACTGGGGAGTTTTTTGTTTTCTCGTATCCGTAAGGACGGGTCCGATTCGCGCTTCGACAAAATAAAGCCGGACCCACTTCGCTTCTTTTTTACCTGGAGCCTGCAAGGCCTCTGGGTGCTGATTACTGCTGCCTGCGCTCTGGCGGCGATCACCGCCGAACAAAAGGTATCGATGTCTTACATCGACCTGTTCGCCATCGTGTTATGGGTGATGGGATTTAGCATTGAAGTCATTGCCGACCAACAAAAGCGCAACTTCCGTAAAATCGCAGGAGCCGATGCTTTCATTTCGACAGGACTATGGGCGCGATCTAGACACCCAAATTATTTTGGCGAAATTCTACTGTGGACAGGCATTGCCCTGCTAGCTTTGCCGGCGTTGACCGGATGGCAAATGGCTACCCTCATCTCGCCCGTGTTTGTTTACCTGCTGCTCACTAAGGTTAGTGGCGTACCGCTGCTGGAAAAAAAATCTGATAGTAAATGGGGCGGCCACCCCGAATACGAAGCTTACAAAGCGACCACACCCGAGCTAGTGCCGAAACTCTGGTAACGGTAGTGAGGTCAGGCCAAGGGAAAAGTTTGAAAATCGTTGGGCACTCATCGATGAACAGCTTTAGCCGCCGCTAAAGTCCAAACAGATTGTCACTTCCGTGAAGTGAACAGGCCGGGCACCGCTTGTATGCTCGGCTGCTAAAAGTTGATGGCAGTGCCTGTTGCAAGTTGGCTCGCCAGATATTCCTCATAATTGCCCTGAAAATCTATTAAATCTGTGTCGCGAATCTCGATCACCCGATTAGCCAGAGAGGACACGAATTCCCGGTCATGGCTGACAAAAATCAGCGTACCCTCGTAATGTTCAAGGGCCAGGTTCAGCGACTCAATCGCCTCCATATCGAGATGGTTGGTGGGCTCGTCCATGACCAGTACATTACAGTCCTGCATCATTAACTTGCCGAAAAGGAGGCGGTTCTTTTCGCCGCCGGAACACACCTTCACTTTCTTCTCAAAATCTTCGGACGAAAACAACAGGCGACCAAGAGTGGCACGCACAATTTGGTCAGCGTGGTTTGGCTTGCGCCATTGGCTCATCCAGTCAAACAGATTCAATTCCGAGTCGAAGTCAGAAGTGCTGTCTTGCGGGCAATAGCCCACGCGCGCATTTTCCGCCCATTTGACTACACCGGAATTAGCACGCAAATCATTGATTAAACAGCGCAAAAACGTGGTTTTACCTGCGCCGTTCTCTCCAATAACCGCTAATCGTGCCCCTGCTTCAAGCATAATACTACCGTTTGAAAACAGTTCTTCACTGTCAAAACCATGACCGAGATTCTCCAGTACCAGCGCCTGACGATGCAGCTTTTTATCCTGCGCAAAGCGAATATAAGGACTCACTCGGCTGGAGGGCTTGATGTCTTCCAGCGTGATTTTAGCGATCTGCTTCGCCCGGGAAGTGGCTTGCTTTGCTTTAGACGCGTTGGCCGAAAAACGACTCACAAATGCCTGGAGCTCCGAAATTTGGGCACTCTTCTTTGCGTTCTGTGATTGCTGTCGTTCCCGGGCCTGGGTGGAAGCGGTCATGAAATCATCATAGTTGCCTGGATAGACTCGCAGCTCACCGTAGTCAATATCGGCCATGTGAGTGCAAACCGCGTTAAGAAAATGTCTGTCGTGAGAAATAATTACCATGGTGCATTTACGCTCGTTGAGCATTGCTTCCAACCAGCGAATAGTGTCGATATCCAGATTGTTGGTTGGCTCATCAAGCAGCAGGATGTCAGGATCTGAGAACAAAGCCTGCGCCAGCAGTACGCGCAATTTCCAACCAGGTGCAACCTCGCTCATGCGACCAAAGTGGAGACTTTCCGCGATCCCGGCTCCAGACAGAATTTCACCCGCGCGGCTCTCCGCACTGTACCCGTCCATTTCCGCAAATTGGACTTCCAGCTCTGCCACTGTCATGCCCTCTTCCTCTGACATTTCGGGCAGGCCGTAAATACGTTCGCGCTCACGCTTTACTTGCCAAAGTGCTTCATGGCCCATTATCACGGTATCAATTACCGAATACTCCTCAAATGCAAATTGGTCCTGGCTCAGTTTGCCTATGCGCTCATTAGGCGAGACGGATACATTACCGGCAGTGGGGGCTAGGCTGCCATCCAGAATCTTCATAAAAGTAGATTTACCGCAACCGTTAGCGCCGATAAGGCCATATCGGTTGCCGTCGCCAAACTTGACGGAAATGTCTTCGAACAGCGGCTTGGCGCCAAACTGCATGGTAATGTTCGCAGTGGAAATCACGGTTAAAGTACCTGATGTGAGGGTGAGGCTAAAACGGGTCGGTACTATAGAGATTTGCTGACTGAAAGTCGATCAACAGAGGCGGCAATATTGCGCATTGGGAAATATGCAAGCCCGCTTGGTTAAATGCTCACTAATGCTTCGCTAGTGTCCGCTCGAGCGCCTTTAGACTTTCGGTTTTAATGATCGCTAGTGATTCCAACCAACCATCTTCGACTTTCTCTCCAGTGCGCAATTTACCCTCGATCGAAGCCAGTTTGTCACCCACGTGCATTAAACCGACACTCCGGAAAATACTGGAAAGACTGTGGACGTTGCGCTGAACACCAGCCTCGTCATCACATGCATCAGCTGCGACCAGATCCGTCCAACGCTGCGAGGCCTCAGCGGCTACTTTGGCCAGCACGGTTTCCAGATTGTCGACTCCAATCTGTCGTTTCAGTTCTTCGAACACATCACTATCAAATAAGTCGACATCTAAATAACTATCGCGACTGTCGCTATCAGAATTCATGGAATTTTTTCCCGCTAAAAGTTGGTTGCTCGAGGGTAGCCACTTGCCTAGCTCATTCATTAACTCTTGCTTCACAATAGGCTTCGTCAGATAGCCATTCATGCCACCCCCGATACATCTCTCTTTTTCTTTTTCATAGGCGAGCGCGGTCAATGCAACGATGGGAAGCACCTCGATTGCTTTCATTTCGCGTATGCGTCGTGTCGCCTCCAAACCATCAAAGTCGGGCATGTGGATGTCCATCAATACCAGATCGTAGTGGTCATTCAATGCAGCAGCTACGGCCTCAGTGCCATTATGCGCAGTGGCAACTTCTATGCCCAATGATTCAATAATCATCGCGCCAAGTATCAGGTTTGTCTCGTTATCATCTGCCAGTAGAATTTTCCCGGAGAGCTTAGTCCCCGGGTCGGCAATCTGCGTTTTAGCAACTGTCATATCTGCGACAGTAAGCGCTGACTCAGCGGTTGTGGGCCAGTCAAACCAAAACGTCGAACCTGACCCCAGCTCTGACTTCAGGTCCATTTTTCCGCCCATATATTCAACATTTCGACGCACTATATCCAGACCAAGGCCCGTCCCGGAATCGGGATGATCCAACCCCTCTGGTTGAGCCGTCCAAAATGGCTCAAAGATTCTTTCTTTCTCCACGCTAGCGATTCCAGCACCGGTGTCAGTGACGCTGAATTTGAGCAGGCAATTTGGATCTTCACCTGACAATTTTACCGCCTCAATAATCACAGAGCCTTTATCCGTGAATTTAATAGCATTCATCGTGAGATTTAACAGTGTTTGACGTAAACGCGAAGCGTTGCCACTGCAGCAATGTGGAACGCCTGAGCCAAGCTTCAACACCAACTCTAACGACTTTTCTTTTGCCTTGGCGCCGGTAATGTCCAGGATAGAGCGCAGCAGTTGGGGTAAGTCAAAGATACTGTCTCGTTCCTCACCAGCCAGTTCCATCTTGGATAAGTCTAATACGTAATTGATCACCTCCATCAGGTTGTCAGAAGAGCTACTCGCCAGTCCTAAAAGCTGTCGTTGTTTCTGATCAAGAGATTGGGACTCGAGCAACCCGATGGCACTTACTACACCGTTGAGAGGTGTGCGCATTTCATGGCTCATCTGAGCAAAAAATCGGCGCTGAGCATCATGGGCCTTTACCAGCGTATTTTTTGTCTCTGTTAATTCTGCCGTTAGGTTTTCAAGATCTTCGACCATCTGTTTTTCTGTTGTCATAAAGAAAAGCTGATCAAGCTGAACATCCTGAGCCGAAAAGTCACTTAAACTCAAGCGCACATCTGGACAATTGCTCGACATCCAGAAAAGCCAAGGCGACCCACACAGGCAAATAACCTTCTCATCATTAAAACTATCGACTAAAAACTGGCCCCGAACTGCGAAACGACCATTAACAGCTGTCATCAGACACAGGGAATCCAATGAATTTAATGCATGAGCGAACGTTTCCAGCTTTCCCGGGCGAAGTACGCTGAAGATTTCGTTCAATTGTGGGCATTTTTTTACTTCAGGTAAGTAAGTGTGGACGGTGTCACTGGCATAAACAATCCGCATAGACTCATCAAAGCTAATAACAACCGAGAACAGTCGCTGCAGATCGCCAAAAGCTATAGGTGCAAAGTCGCTCACTTCGGAACAAGCTCTACCTGAAAAACCGTGTGCGTGCCCTTGTCCACATCCAAATCACATTGATCAAGGATAATAAGGTCATGCCCAAAGCGAGTCGCTAAACCCTTGAGAAGCCCTACAACGAATGAAATCAGTCCTTTGCGTTGACTAACGTAGTGAATTTTATGGGTATTGTTGGTTGATTCCACAAAAAACTCTGGGGGCACATAATTAAGGAATGTACTGGTGATTCGATCGTGTAAGTTGTTCATATTCGAAAGAAATTCCAACATATCGTTCCCGGCTGCATCCATTAGCATCCCGTAGGACTTCGTAGCAGTTTCAAGCACCCAGTATTCCCCGAACATTTCTAGGCATGCGTTCACTGGCGCGCCCAGCACTTCGGAAGCGGCATTGGCTAAACGATAAGTGAGGGCGTCATCGTAACTGCGCATACTAAGAAATGAATCGTCGGGCACTCCCGACACGCTTAATACTTGCTGCCATTTGTCTTCACCAAACTTTTCATAAATCATCTCTTTCAAGGAATTATTGATGACCCCGTACATGCGAAAATTTCTCCTCAGTTCTTGGGATTTTGGTATTCAGACCTCGGCTGCTTTCCAGGACTGCAGCTTGCGATATAGAGTAGACGGCGCTATTTCGAGCAAACCAGCCGCGCGATTAATATTGCTTTCGCAGGCAGCTATCGCAGCTTCTATCGCCTTTTTTTCCGTTAACCACAGTGGTTCAATCTGCTCTCGGCGAGCCAGATGAGATTCCTCTGGAGCAACCAGTCTTGCCGCTACTGGCGATGGAGCAGGGGATTCAACTGCTCGCGTTTTGCTGATTCCCAGAGCACCGCTCGTTATCGAGCCAGGCAGGGTCTGCACATCTACGAGAGGGCCGTCATTGAGCACTACAACCTGCTGCATTGTGTTCTGCAATTGCCGGATGTTACCCGGCCAAGGATAACGCTGGATAGCTACTGCTGCGTCTTCGGAGAAACCTTCGAAGCTCTTTCCGGCTGCTGTACTAAATTGCCGCAGGAAGTGGTTTGCAATCATTAGCACATCGTCTTCACGCTCTCGCAGTGGTGGCATAGAGACGGGAACCACATGTAGCCGATAAAAAAGGTCCTCTCGAAACCGACCCTCACTGACTTCAACAATCGGGTTGCGATTGGTGGCGCAGACAAAGCGCACATCTACCTGTTCCAGCGTGTTACTGCCGACCTTACGAAAACTGCCCGTCTGGATGAAACGCAAGAGCTTTTTTTGCAATTCCAGGCCCATCTCACATATCTCGTCCAAAAAAAGTGTACCGCCGTCAGCAATGCAGGCAGCCCCGTCGCGATTGGCACTGGCTCCGGTGAAAGCTCCCTTTACATGACCAAAGAGTTCGCTTTCCATTAGCTCGCCCGGGATAGCTCCACAGTTAATCGCAATAAACTCGGCACCTCGTCTTGGGCTTTGCTGGTGAATGGCTTCGGCTGCGAGTTCCTTACCGGTTCCGCTCTCGCCTACAATAAAGGCGGTAGCATCACTGGGCGCCAGTGAGTCTATTGTTTTGTAGACTGACTGCATTGCTAGCGACTTCCCGATAAAGTTGCAGTAGCTATCCCTCTCCAGCTTTGCCAGCGCCTGCACCTGTTTGCCAAGCGTCATCTGAGCAGCAGCATTATCCAGCGTGACTATTAACCTGGCGGCGTCGAAAGGCTTAGTCAAAAAATCAAACGCACCTTTACGGATTGCATCTACGGCCATATCCGATGTGCCATAGGCCGTCATTACTATAACTTTCGGCGAGTTTTCCAACGCTGTTGTCGCCGTAAGAAAATCCAAACCATTGCCGTCCGGCAACTCTATGTCTAGCAAAACAATATCTGGTTTGAAGGCACCCAGGGCCGCGTGAGCAGAGCCTAGAGTTTCAGCTGTGACCAGGTCGTAGTCCGTGCCTTCGAGGTAGGCCATATAAATCGCGGAAAGCGAGACGCTATCCTCAACCATCAGTACTTTTATCTTGGAGTTCATCACTGTCTCTCTGGGCTTCTGCTGGATTTAACGCTTAACATTTAACATTTAACATTTAATATTTAATATTTAATATTTAATATTTAAGTATTAAATCTCCAAATGATTGTTTCAAAATTCATGCCATATTTCCCAAAATAGGAAATATGCTCCCGAAAATAAATAATTTACTGATAAATATAGATTTATTTTAGGTCGCTAATGCGATAAAGCGTTCAAGGCATGATCATATATGCATAATGAATTGCATTTTGCAATTCATATCGCAGATTATTGCCAAAGAAGCAGATCACTTTCGACCAGAACCGCTAACCCACCGAGCCAATTTCCGATACCCCGCCAAGCCGCGAGTCACTCAACGACTTTGCGAGACCAGCGACCACGATATTTTCGCTGTACTTTTCATCCCGCCGGGTGCTAGTTTCTGATCCATCAATTAATCCAGTGCTCTCCACAGAAGAGAGATTCTGTTGCGAGTGCGACACTTTCATGCATGACCTGCAATTCTATCTAGACGAGTTCGCCAAAGATGACCTGATGTATGTCTTCTTGCCAATTTTCCTGTTGGCGCTGGTGATCGAAGTCGCCATTGACCGCAAGCAGTCGCGACATCTCTTTGAGAAACAAGACACTGTTGCCTCGCTGTGGATGACTGTCTTCGTGGTCTTTGTGGATATCCTGCCGAAATTCCTGGCGCTGATCGCATTTTACTTCCTGCACAGCATCAGTCCCTTGGCGGATATCGTGCAACGACAATGGTGGGCATGGCTGTTGTTGTTCTTCCTTGATGACATAACCTACTACTGTATGCATCGAGCCAACCATGAGGTACGTATATTATGGGCGGGCCATGTCTCTCATCATTCCGCTGTCAAAATGAACTTCGCCACCGCATTGCGACAAGGCGTCACGGAACGCGTTCACAAATATGCTTTCTGGCTGCCCCTGCCCTTACTTGGGTTCGATCCCATGATGATTTTCCTGATGATGTCCATCAACCTGTTTTACCAGTTCTGGCTGCATACTGAGCTCATAGACAAACTACCACTCTGGTTTGAGAACGTGTTCAACACGCCATCTCATCACCGCGTGCACCACGCCTCCAACATCCGCTACCTGGATTGCAATCACGCAGGTGTACTCATCATCTGGGACAAGCTATTCGGTACTTTCTCTCCGGAAGCAGAAGGAGAGCCGCCCGTTTATGGGCTGACAACCAACATCACGTCTTACCATCCGTTACACGTTGCAACCCACGAGTATTCATCGATTCTGGCAGATGTAAAACGAGCCGAAACAACAGCTGACAAGTTACGCTATATCCTGAAAGCACCCGGCTGGAGTCACGATGGTGAAGACAGAAGAGCGAAAGTACTGAGGCACAAAGCCGGCCTGGAGCTGGAACACGCGTAGTACTGCTTCGAACGTCATCTGGATTGCTATGCTGCTCTTTACATTTTTAGCCCTCGTTGTCTAACTAACGCATTGGCATATACCTCCAGCGAAGAACAACCCCTTTACCAGCCCACCTGGGTCTTCGGCTACGGATCGCTCATCTACAAAGTGGACTTTCCTTTTTTACAACGTGAAGTAGCCACGATCATCGGCTGGCAACGTCGTTTTTGGCAGGGCTCCCACGACCACAGAGGCACACCTGAATCTCCAGGGAGAGTAGTCACCCTAGTCCCTAAAAAGGAAGCGCTGTGCAAAGGCGTTGCCTACTTGGTAGAGCCGACAGTTTTTAAACATCTAGATCATAGGGAAAAAAATGGCTATCGACGCTTCCACTGCCCTATCGAGTTGCATCAGCAGAAAGAGAACGTCAGCGGTGTTGTTTACGTGGCCAGCCAAGAGAACCCAGCTTTCCTCGGGCCAGCATCAATCGAGGAGTTAGCGGGTCATATACGGAAGTCCCATGGACCCAGCGGCAGCAACCGTGAGTATGTGCTGCGTTTGGCGCAATCACTCAGAGAGCTGGGGGAAAGAGACCCTCATATCGAGGCCCTGGAGGCCCTGTTGCTTTAAGTTGAGTTGAAGCAGTGATTGCAGCGGCGGTCACATTATCAATAACCATTTCGACACTGGACTCACCGAGGTCGGTGATCGAATAAGTAACGCGCGCCATCAATCGATAGCGGTGGAAATCGCAGGCTAATCGCATGGGCTATACTGGTGGCACCATTGTCGTAAAGCATGGGTCAACATTGAAGGGGGTTGCGACATGATCGCACTATTATTTTCATTGTTTTTTGTCACTGCCGGACTCGCATTGCGAGGTAAAAAAAGCCTGGCACTGGCGGGAGCTTATCTCTCGCTTTTTCTGTCTCTGCTGTGGTTTTTCCATCACGCCAGCGATGAACTGCCAATTTTATTGTAAGTGGTAGAGACTATGCACCCTTACCGTCAGTTAAATGCATTAGGCATTATCGCTATCAGCGCCATGTTAACTTACGCATTTGCAGACCAGTTTGTAAATCACGAATTACCCTGTCCACTGTGTCTCCTCCAGCGTTTAGGGTTTGTGGCCGTCAGCATCGGTCTACTGCTCAACGTTACCCACGGCCCGCGTCCTTCCCACTATGGCTTTGCTATTGCGGCGTCTGTTGCAGGCGGGGCTATGGCATTGCGACAGGTTAGCTTGCATGTCATCCCGGGAACACCCGGGTATGGTTCGCCGTTTCTTGGGCTGCACTTCTACACGTGGGCTTTTCTATTGTTTGCTTTCATGATTGCTGCAATCGCAATGATCAGCAGCCTGCCACGACAATATGATGATCTTGGCTGGCTTCAATGGCGGCAGCAGCCGCTATTGTGCAAACTGGCAATAGTGGTAATTACCATCATTATTAGCCTTAATGCCCTCGCTGCATTTTCTGAGTGCGGCCCGGGAACCTGTCCGGATAACCCCGAACAATACTGGCTGTTTCAGGACTGATACCCAATGAAATTCTCTCTCATCACCGTCCTGATGATCTCTGTCTGCCTCGGTGGATGCAGTGCAGGCGACGTACCCGTCTCAACCAAGCAGGGCCTCACTGGCGCAGATAGAGATCAGCATGGCTGCATTCCTTCGGCTGGTTATCAGTGGTGCGCACTGACCAATCAATGCGAAAGGCCGTGGCAGCTCGCGAAAGCCAAGGGTTTTGATAATTCGCAGGAGCAATTCCAGGCTTACTGCAACCAGTAAAGCCAAAACACCAATCAGGCAATGTAGACAGTGGGGATAATAGCGCCCGGCACAGCTGTCACAGAACTTTCGCTGGAAGCGAAAATTATCGCTTTTGCACTCACGATAACCAACGTTGCGGAGGTTTCCGCAGCTATGTCGTCAAGCTTTACGGTGAGTCGCACTATAGCCTTGCGTTGCGTGCCCTGCCCCCGATTCCAGTAACTTCTGTGCCGAAGCCGATGCTTCTTTTACTTACCCTGTTGATGGTGAGTGCAGCGGTGCTAAGCATCCAGCGAAGCAGGACTGCTTCAACGCACCGGTGAAATTTAGCTTTCCGAGCCGGGGGCTGGTACCCCGCGTCGCAACCGGCATAAATGCCATGCAGGAAAATACAACGGGCTAGGCACTAACTCAAAAGACTGCTGCCCAAACGACAGCCCGGGCAAGGGATTGATGATCGCCCCGCCTCTGCCAGCAGCATTCCTGGTCACGTGCGCCGAGCGACCCTCTAATTCCTTCATTCACAGTTTCACTGAACGGAGGTTTGGTTAACCGTCCAATACGTCGCGGGCTACCAGCTCCTGCATAATTTCGGACGTGCCACCGTAAATGCGCTGAATACGAGCATCAGCATAGGCACGGGAAATTGGGTATTCGCGCATGTAGCCGTAACCCCCAAACATTTGCAAACAACCGTCCACAACCCGGCACTGCGCTTCTGTAGTGGCATATTTAGCCATTGAAGCTGTCGCCGCATCCAGTTCGCCAGCATTGTATTTGTCGATACATTCGTTAACGAAAGCATTGTTAAGCCGATACTCCGTTTGCATCTCAGCCATCTTAAAGCGCGTATTTTGCAACTTTGATAGCGGCGCTCCAAAAGCCTCGCGCTCTTTTACGTAATCCACCGTCATTGATAACGCGCCTTCCATCGCGGCGACAGCACCTACAGCCAGCGCCAACCTTTCGCGGGGCAGTTCCTGCATTAACGCAATGAAACCCCGGTGCAGTTCACCAAGCAATGCCGTGGCTGGCAAACGCACGTCCTGGTAAAACAGCTCCGAGGTGTCTGCAGCGTGCAGTCCCAACTTTTCCAGATTACGACCACGGCTAAATCCGGTTTTGTTGGTATCGACCATAAACAGCGACAGGCCTCGGGAGCCCGGTGCATCAGGGTCGGTTCGGGCAACCGTGACAACCATGTCACAGAGCTGACCGTTAGTGATAAATGTTTTGGAGCCATTGATAATCCAGTCGTCACCGTCCCGTCTCGCACTGGTGCGCACTCCCTGCAAGTCACTACCGGCACCAGGTTCGGTCATTGCCACGGCACCGATACATTCGCCACTTATCATGATGGGCAGGTAATGCTGCTTCTGTTCTTCGGTGCCATGATTGAGCAGGTAGTGCGCCACGATGTCACTGTGGACAGTCATGTTGCCGCCCAGCGACGGATAGCCCCGGCGGCTGAATTCGGCATTGATCACCATGCTCATATCAAAAGTGCCACCTGCACCCCCATAAGCCTCGGGTATGTCTACGCACAGAAACCCGGCCGCCCCCAACTTAAACCAGATATCCCGCGGCAGCACCTCGTCTCGCTCCCACTGGTCGTAGAATGGGTCGACCTCGGTCTCACAAAATCTACCAATCATGTCGCGAAGCAAGTTAGCTTCCTCGCTCTGTGCATCCATTGCTGCCATCATTTCTCTGATCCCATCTTCAATTACGCCATCTTGGACAGAACATTATGACTTAATTTTGAGCAGTGCACAGACCGCCTCGACGGGCTTGCCATCGCGGGGGTTGCACCAATCCCCCAATGGCAACTAATATCGCTATCCCTCACTAAAAACATGAGAATGCCTTGAACGCAAAAGTACACTCCCCAGCCCCCGTTGGCATGACTTACAAAAAGCTCTTCGAACCACTGAATCTGGGCTTCACTAGCATCAAGAACAGGGTAATCATGGGCTCCATGCATACCGGCCTTGAGGAATCGGAGAATGGCTTCGAACGCATGGCGGCATATTTTTCCGAGCGTGCCCGTGGCGGTGTTGGCATGATCATCACCGGCGGTATTGGACCTAATGAAGAAGCGGCCCTTGGCTCGGCAATGCTTTCAAACGATAGCGAGGCAGCGCAGCACCGCACAGTGACCGAGGCCGTGCATGCGGCTGATCCCGACGTCAAAATCTGTATGCAAATTCTGCACACCGGGCCACTGGCTTACAACGAGAAGCTGGTAGCACCCTCAGCAATAAAATCACGTATCGCTCCATTCGTGCCTAACGAACTGGATGCCAATGGCGTGCAAAAGCAGATTAACGACCACGTGCGATGCGCTAAGCTGGCGAAGCAGGCTGGCTATGACGGTGTTGAAATTATCGGTTCCGCTGGCTATCTGATTTCTACTTTTTTAGTCGAAAAAACCAATAAGCGTACCGACGAGTACGGCGGTTCTTACGAAAATCGGATGCGCTTTGCACTAGAGATTGTCCAAAAAATTCGCGCCGCTGTGGGCGATGAATTTATTGTTATCTTTCGGATTGCCGCCATGGACATGTTGCAAGGCGGGATGAGTTGGGACGAGGTGGTACAGCTTGCACAAGGACTGGAAAAGGCTGGTGTAAACATCATCTCTACTCATTTCACCTGGCATGAAAGCGCTGTTCCCACCATTGCCACCATGGTACCGCGAGCGGCATTCAGTCAGGTAACTGGCCGTATTCGCCAGAACGTCAACGTACCAATGATCACCTCTAACCGCATTAACATGCCACATGTTGCAGAAGAAGTGTTGCAGCGCGGTGACGCTGACCTGGTATCCATGGCGCGCCCTATGCTTGCTGATGCCGAACTGGTGAATAAGGCGCGCGAAGGACGCGAAGATGAAATAAATACCTGCATTGGCTGTAACCAGGCTTGCCTTGATCACACCTTCGCAGGCAAATCTGTTTCATGCCTGGTGAACCCCAGAGCCTGCCATGAAACCCTGCTCAGTTATGACAAAACCAGCTCGCCTAAGAATATTGCCGTGGTGGGTGCCGGCCCGGCCGGCATGGCCTATGCCACCGTAGCCGCCGAGCGGGGACACAAGGTCACCTTATATGATGCGGCTAATGAAATAGGCGGCCAATTCAACCTGGCCAAGCAAATCCCCGGCAAAGAAGAATTCTACGAGACACTGCGCTACTACGGCAAGATGATTGAAAAGCTCGGCATCAATTTGCAACTCAATACCCGCGCAGATGCCGACATGCTCGCCGCAGCGGGCTATGACAATATCATCATTGCCACGGGCATCAACCCTCGTACTCCCGACCTGGAAGGTATTGATCACCCTATGGTCATGAGTTACATCGACGCGATCAGGGGCAATAAGCCTGTGGGGAAAAAAGTCGCCATCTTGGGCGCCGGCGGCATCGGTTTTGACGTGTCCGAATTGATCAGCCATAAGGGTGTGTCAGCCGCCATGGATATCGACGTTTTCGCCCGGGAATGGGGCGTAGACTTCGCCAATCATCCCCGCGGCGGTGTTACCGGGGTCGAACCGGTTACTGCAATTGCTGACCGCGAAATTTTCCTTATGCAACGTAAAGAAACACCGGTGGGACGCGGCCTGGGTAAGACAACAGGCTGGACCCATCGCATGGCTTTAGGCAGGCGCGGTGTAAAAATGTTGAATGGCATAGAGTATGTGCGCATCGATGATGATGGCCTGCATATCATGCGAGAGAACAAACCAGAATTATTACCTGTCGATACCATTATTGTTTGTGCCGGCCAGGACCCTGCCCGCGAATTGTATGATGCGGGGCAGGCTCAGGGCTTACCGGTAGAACGGGTAGGCGGCGCCTATGAGGCGGCGGAGCTGGATGCTAAGGCCGCCATCAACCAGGCCTGCCATATGGCGGCCCAGATCTAAGCCTTCAAAGACGAATTTTCTGACGGCTTTGAGGCATTAGCGACTTTTTAGGGAACGGGAATACAATCGATACTAAGCACCATTCCCGAGTACGCTCGCATCAGGGTTCTTGGCACAAGGATTGTCGATAGCATGCTATTTGCCGATTCGGCTTTCTACGAAAGCGGCAATGTTCCCGTTAGCGCTCCGGGCACGGCAACCCAGTAGGAGCGGGTAATGCTGCCTCGAACTATTTCTGTTCTAGTATTGGGAGCTTAACCGTTGCCAACGCACCACCGGCCCAGTTCGTCAGCTCGATTGTTCCACCCGCCTTTGCAACAAAGCCTTGACTGACTGACAGACCCAAGCCGGTGCCTTTTCCAACTTCTTTTGTGGTGAAAAATGGCTCCAATACTTTGCCTAATAAAGTGCTTTCGACACCCGTGCCAGTATCCTTAACAGTCAAAACCGCCTGCTTAGAATCAGTACTGACGCTTATTTCAATCCGCATTGCGGACGCCTCATCGGGCGAAGAGTGAGCCCTTCTTGCCTCGATAGCATCGCGCGAATTTGATAGAAGATTCAAACACATTTGTTCCAGTTTCAACTCGTCACAACTGACAGGTATGCTTGTTGTCTGATAGGTTGTTTTAACGGTGATATTGTTGTCTTGAAGCAACTGACCAAACATCAGCAAGGTGCTTTGCACCGCCACAACAAGGTCACCCTCACAATTTTTATCATCCACAGTTCTACCGAAAGATCTCAGTTGATTGATTATTTGGCTCGATCGATCAACCTGCTTATCAATCATTGCGAGTTTCTTTTGGATGTAAGTCTGATCAGCTCTATCGCCTCGTTCTCTCAAATTTGCTACGGCCAATTTAATTACGTTGAGAGGCTGATTGAGTTCATGGGCCACTCCGGCTGATAATTCGCCAAGAGCCGCGAGTTTGGAATTCTGTATAACTTGTGCATTCTGCTTTCGGTTTTCTGAATCGTCTTTCATGATAGAGCAAATGTACTGGCTGCCGAAATTTTCTAGCAATACCTTTGAGGCAATATAGTATTTTTTTTCCCCACCGCGCTCCATAACAAGTTCTACATTATCAACCGGCTCGCCGCTCAAAAGCATGCTATCAAGTCGCTGCCCCTCTTCCACAAAGGCCGAATCGATTATAGAGTATATGGAAGTTTCATTATCTATTTCGGACGTATTCATGTCTAAACCAATCGTTTCTTTCATTAGATCGTTGGAATATACATGGCGACCGTCGACATCATGAATGCCAATTGCATAATTGATTTTTTGCGCGACTAATTCAAAGAGGTTTCTCTCGGTCGCTATTTCTCGAAGTAATGCTCTCTCATCAGAAATATCACGCACCAATCCCTCGACGCCCATGATATTGCCATTCTTATCTCTTACGTAATGCGCTGATGTTGAGACCCAAATCCCTTTGCCTTCATGGTTCTTTAACTCTGCTTCGAAGCCCTCGACGCCATTTTCATTTTCAGCCAATTTCTTTAAGAAAATATCTCTACCGGTTGGGTCAACATACTGACCTGCAATAAGAACACCAATTATTTCGTCCACTTCTGCATAACCCATAATAGAAAGCATTGCTCGGCTGGCAGCAACTACCTTGCCCTCTTTATCGGCACGGTAATAGGCATAGGGGAGCGAATTAATAACCTCCAATACGTCTTCATTTGAACTCGATGCAAACTCAGCTAAAAGCTCTGTGTCTTTCATAAATCTCGCAACACGTCATGTTAAGGTTGATATCTAATCTTTATCGTAACAGAAAAGGCAGAGATATTTAAAAACAGTGAATGTAAAACAACCTTCGTGGCTATAAATTACCTTTTGTTATTTTTATTATTACTCGGTATACCACAAACGATACAAAGTGATACGGCTCAGCTACACCCGCAAACGCCCTCGCCCAAAGTATCTCTAATGACCTCTCGCCTCTACACAGCACCGGCAGTGTCACTCGTGGCGGCCTATAGCCGATACATTGATCAGCGTTGAGTCGCTCGCGCAGGGCCCAACGCACGCTTTCGCACTATCGGCTGACGTTGTCGCGCCGGCGATGTCACGTCCTGATTCTCAGCAGTAATGTCGGGTAGAAAAACCTGATATTCCACCGGAAAGTCCAAGCCTGCTCGGTCTTCGTTGAGCTCCAGAACGATAGGCTGGTCCAGAGTTAGCCATGAACCGCACGCCTCTCCAGCATCACAAATAAAGAAGTCGTTGTCAGAATCAGAGCCAGCGACGAGTTCGTATTGCCCGGGAGGCACATCCGTAAATTGGAAAGCGTAGCGGCCATTTTCCGCGGTGGCAGAAAATTCGGCTACAGCCTCCTCGTTGACGCGGTCGTACAGCAATATATACACGGCCCCAACATTGGCTTCGCCACCGGGGCGACCCACAGACATAAAGACTTTTGCGATCACCAAATTAGCGGAGGACAACACCTTAATATCACCGGAATATACCCCGTCGGCCAAGTCCTGACGATTAATGTTGACGTCGTAGGACCCCAGCCCCTCTTCGTCAATGTCTTGTGACGAGACGGATAGCCATTGCTCACTGCTTGTTATCGATTCAATAGTGAGTTCACCGCTACCCGCATTTATCAACTCTAATTCAAGCGGGGCCTCGCTATCCCCAAAGCTCAGGGTAGTTGCCGAAAGGCTCAGCCTGGGCAGATCTACGGTGGTATCGCCCAGGCTATCCAAGGCCGCTATTACCGATTTGTAGGCATTGATCATGCCGTGCCCATAACTATCATCGCGACCAGGAGGCCCCAGATCATCTGTAAGGCGACCGCTCACTAATAAGGTTTCGATATCGGCCGGCGAAAGGCCCGGATTTACACTTCGCATCAGTGCCATAACCCCTGCCATGTGCGGAGCGGCCATTGATGTGCCATTAAGAAAGGTATAGGCAAACTCCAGACTGCCATTGTCGACGCCACCGGTGCTCAGCACACCATCCGGATAGCCATCACCATTCACGTCAGTGCCATTGTCGCCGCCAGGGGCGGCAACGTCGACATACACACCTCGACTTGAATAACTCGCTAACTGACGGTTGATGTCTACCGCACTAACCGAGAACACACCGTCGTAAGAAGCTGGGTATTGGGGGACAGAGCTTGCCTCGTTACCGGCGGCGGCCACAACAATAGTGCCGTTAGCAATGACCTGATTGTAGAGCTGCTGTTCAGCCGAACTAAAGGGACCGCCACCCAAGCTTAAATTGATCACGTCGGCCGGCGCATCAGGCACCGTTCCTGAATCGTTAGCCAAACCTGCCGCGTAGCGTATTGCCTGGCTAACATCATAGCTCGTACCTACGCCGCCCTCCCCCAGAGCACGCAACGGCATGATGCGTGCACCATAGGCGACACCCGCAACACCGATGCCATTGTTACCAGCAGCGCCAACGGTACCCGCCACATGTGTCCCATGATAGGAACTGGGGCCGGGAGTTTGCAAATTACCAGGGTCTTCCGGGTTGGGGTCGATGCCATCGCCATCACCCGATTGTGCGATGTCACGCACAAAGTCATAGCCCGCAACCCATTGTCCAGCCAGGTCCGGGTGTTGCGACAGTATTCCAGTATCCACAACTGCCACTGTCACATCAGGATCTCCCCTGACGCTATCCCAGGCGGCAGGTAAATCAATGAGAGGCAGGTGCCATTGCGTCTCGAAGGCTTCGTCATCGGGCGTAAAAAAACCGCGTACGCGAAAGTTCGGCTCAGCCAATTCAACTTCATCAGTGCTGCGCAGACGTTTGATGGTCATCAGTGTTTCGAAGCGAGCCTGCAAATCACCACTGCCGATGCTAGCGCGCTTAGGCATGGCTGTGCCCATGCGCCTTGCCAGGTACTGCCTGTCATCCGTAGTTTTTAATTGCATAAGCCAGGGTCGTTGCGGTCCACCGCCACGCTGCTCCATCGCTAGGTCAGCCGCCGCCATGGCAGTCTGGTTGCTATGGTCACTATCGCGATAGCGCACTATCGCCTGCCAAGGCTCGATATAGTGCTGCAGGCTGGATCGAGCCTGATTCGCCTGGTTGCCTATGGCCAATAAATAGTTGGTACCGCCAGAATATGCTGACACGTTGACCAAAAATGTGCCGTCGTCAGGCACTATCAGGTTTTCGACCTCGCCCGACTCAATAGAGAAATCGATGATGTCACCGTTTTGGTTGTAGAGGTACAAATCAGCATCGGCGATGTCAAAGTCGGCTATCACCATAGTGATAGATTGCCCCGCAAGCAGCTCTAGCCGGAAAAAGTCATCCACATCGCCCTCTGCAAATGAACGACCGCTCTCCCCACTACCGGGCTGGTTAACGTAGCCTCCCAGAGTGGTCGGGTTATTAATTGCCTGGGCACTTAACAAGGTGTCGTTGGGATTGTATTCGCTGACCGTATCGTTAGTGTCGCCATCTACAGACTGACTGCTACTGGCGATCACGGTGCCCGTTATGACAAACCCCTCTGTGACCGGGGGGGCCGCAGGGGGCGGATCGACAGGAGGTGCGGCGACAGGTGGCGGCTCAGTCTGCTGACTACCCCCCGAACTACCGCCTCCACCGCAGCTCGCCAGCAGCAGGAAAAGAGTCATCAAAAGCCAGTGCTTCATCATCGTTTGAACAGTACCTCGATAAGGTTCGAGCCCAGCCGCGCCATGAAGTTCCCACAGCCGTGCGCAGCCAAGGCAGTATCATGCCACGCATACAAAGAATATGCTTTGCTGCTGTTACTCGTTGCGGTACATACGACAAAAAAATGGCGCCAGATCCGCCCAAAGGAAACACCCCGCTGCGATGGCCAAATATGAATCTTCACGGGGTCGAGGGATTCCAAACCAACCTCTACAACCGCTGACACCTCCTCTCGGGACGGCAGAGCCGACTCCATACTGAGGCCAGATGGCCTTGGTTCAGGCACAAGCCGCATTGCTGGCCGCTTGCATCGTATATCCGGTACACTCACCCTTCGTTTCATTGTCGCAAGCTAATATGAGGTCACCACGTGCCGGCACTCTACAAAACCTGGCTTTACCGCGCTCGCCTGGCAATCATCGGGAAGATGCTGCTCAAACCGCAACCCAAACCCATGGCCTTCTCTGGGCCCGGATCATCGGCAAACCTCTGTAAAGCGATCAGCCAGTTTGGGCTAAAAAATCTGCTGATTGTCACTGACAAACCACTGCGTGAACTTGGCTTACTCGACAAGACACTTGCAGATCTTGCTGCTCACGACGTGAGCTATCAGATCTATGACGGGGTGCTGCCCGACCCCACACTGCAGGTTGTGGACGCAGGCCTGGCTGTACTCAATGCCAACCATTGCGATGCGGTACTTGCCTTTGGTGGCGGCTCGTCGATTGATACTGCCAAAGTTGTTGCTCTTGCCGGTGCCAATGGAGGTAGTGCTGAATCCTGTCTTGGGGTCAACAAGTGCAAACAGGGAGCGCTGCCGCTTTTTGCCATCCCGACCACAGCGGGCACAGGTTCTGAAGGCACTTGTATCGCAGTGGTCTCAGACAACGAGACTCACAGCAAGAGCGCTGTTATTGACAATAGCCTGATTCCGAAGGCTGCGGCACTGGATCCGGAAGTCATGCTGGGTTTACCCGCCAGTATGACTGCGGCCACCGGTATGGACGCCCTCACCCACGCAATCGAGTCCTATATTGGAACATTTGGTAACACCGAGACCGATTTTTACGGACTTGCCTCTGCCAAACTGGTGTTCAAATATCTGCCAACTGCCTGCAGCGATGGCCAGAACATGGAGGCCAGGGAGGGCATGTCGTTGGCGTCTTATTATGGTGGCCTTGCCATTACCCAGGCACTGGTTGGCTATACCCACGCTATCTCCCACAATCTCGGTGCGCGTTACGGCGTCGCCCACGGCCTGGGCAATGCAGTGGCCCTGCCCCATGTACTGGACCTGTTAAAAGACGATGCCCAGGATAAGATGGCCGCGTTGGCGGTGCACTGTGAACTTGGCAAGGCTGAAGAGAATAAAGCTGCGCTGGCGCAAAAACTGATCGACAGCGTCAGGGAGCTCAATCGCACCGTAGGCATTCCCGAGACCATTGAAGCTATACAAGAAATAGACATAAACGAGCTTGCAGATCTCGCTCTCATCGAGGGCAGCAGCTATCCAACACCACGCTTTTTGGATACGGATGATTGCAGGGGGATCCTAAAACGCATGAGTGTCGCCCCTGCATAAGCGAAAAGCCTGGCCGACTGAAGTCCTGGCGCCGGGGTGCTACAAAACGGTTTACCTGCTATATTCTTTGCGGATTGTAAAGCGATGGTTGTGAAATGAAAAAAATAGTTAAGCAAGCGCTTGCAGGGACTCTGGTTTTACTCTGCATAGGGTGCAAGGTGCGTATTGAGGTCCCCGAGGGTGGGCAGGTAATTTCCTCTTCTGGTGACTACGACTGCAGGCTGCTTACTGCAGACGCGGTCATTCGCCCTGCGCATGCGGTTGGCGAAGAGGAAGAAGGATTTCATTGTGACTTCGTTATAGAAGATACCAGCTTTAATGAGACCTTTACTGCAGTACCCTCATCAGGATGGGAGTTTGCCGGTTGGCGAAACCGTAAACCTGGCGAGTATCTTTACGGCGGATTTGAGTCTGCCCAAGTGTGGTTGACGACGATTGGCTTTGACGCCAACGAACTCCTTATGACTATCCTGCAGTCAGATCAGGTCTATTACTTAGAACCCGTATTTGAAAAAGTTGAACCATCAGGCGCTGGCACCGACTGCAGCAACCTCGGTGGTAGCTTTGACCGTATTCAATCCCTGATTTTTGAAGGCTATAACTGCACTAATAGCGCATGTCACAGTGGCAACAATCCAGCCGGAGCTCTCGACTTAACGGCAGGAAAATCATTCGACAATCTTTACCGTGTAGATGCCGCCGCCAATCTGCCTGTGTCCCAGCAGTTAGTGTATCCCGGAGAACAGAAATTAAGCTTCTTGTATACCAAGCTCGAAGCAGCCACTAATGCCATTTTGTTGCCCAACGGAGCTGGTTTGCCGATGCCTATAGGTGGTGCGCCGCTAACGACCGACCATTTGGAGGCAATGCGGTTGTGGATTCGAAACGGCGCACCTGAGTCCGCTAACGTGGATGGTGTGGCGACCCTGTTGGGCTGTGATCAGGCAACTGCGCCTCAATCAAACAAGATAGATCCTCCTGCCCCACCCGCTCCTGGCGAGGGCGTGCAATTTATTAGCGGGCCCTGGGCGGTATTGCCAGAAAGTGAGAATGAGGTTTGCTTTGCAACCTACTATGACCTGGAGCAGACTCCGGAGCTGCTGCCCGACTGGGCTCTAACTCCTTGCAGCGACCCGGTCTACAACGATTATGACGGTGTCTGCATGGCGACTAATACCCGGACGCTGACGCAAGACCCTCAATCACATCATAGTATTATCAATGTTTACACCGGCTCGGCTTCGCCTTTCGAGCCTGCATGGGGCGACTGGCAGTGCCTGAATGGCCCGAACAAGGGCTCGAAGTGCGATCCAACGAGGATCGGTGAGCCAGTTGCCTCTGGCGGAGCAGATTGTGGCGGAGATCGCTTCGTTTGTGGCACGCAGGCGCGCAAGTCGATCGCCTGTCGAGGCTGGGGCCCAACAGATCTGCGTACACACCAGGTCAGCATGGGAGGAGCCCAGGCACCGGTGTCGCAGAATATCTTGGCTGAAGGTGTTTATGGTGTACTGCCGGCGCGCGGCATCATTGTATGGAACTCGCATGCGTTCAATCTTTCGACTGAAGAAACTACAGTGGAACAGTACAACAATATCTTGTTTGCCCCCGAGAGCGAGAGGCGTTACCGGAGTCGGGCAATATTCGATGCCAAGGACATTTTTGTGGCAAATGTACCGCCCTACGAACAGCGAACCTATTGTTCTACGACCACACTACCGGTGGGCAGTCGTCTGACCCAGTTGGGCTCTCATGCGCACAAGCGTGGCATACTTTGGCAAACCTGGTTACCGCCACAGGATCCAAACTGCAAGGTATCCAGCGATTGTAAGCCGAATGCTGAGGCGCCCGATTACCTCAGCCGTGTTTACAATGATCCGCTGCAAGTCGACTATGAACCGCCGTTAGAATATGACTCCTCAAAACTGGAAAATCGAACGCTCAAGTTTTGTGTCACTTACGATAACGGCAAGGATTTCCCCGACCTGCTAAAGCGCAATTCAACGTCGGTGGGTACAACGTGTGAGGGTAACGCCTATTGTGTTGCTGGACCCACGCCCGGTAAGGCTTGCGGTTCCGATGATAGCCTGTGCGGCAGTAACGGCAGTTGTGATGCCTGCGTTGTGCGAGGCGGCGTTACCACCGAAGACGAGATGTTCCTCATGCTGGGTGGTTTCTATATTGTGCCAGCCGACGAGCGCAATTGATGGGTAACCGCACGGCAAGAGGCGACGGACAGTGTGCCTTGTCGCACAATCGTAACCTCTGCTGTGTAAACCATCAGTTACCATCCATAGACGATAGGTCGTCTGGCTAAACGTCAGTAAGACCGAAAGCCCCGGGATACCTTAGGTGGTATGCAACGATGTTGGGTATGATTTTAAGAACAGTGATTATCGGGTTCGGTATCTGGCTTGCGGCATACCTTGTGCCGGGTGTCAGCGCCAATTCGACCGAGGCATTGATCTGGGCAGCAATTGCACTTGGATTGATCAATGCTTTTGTGAGACCGCTTCTGGTTTTACTCACACTTCCGTTTACCCTCCTCACCCTTGGCCTTTTTCTGCTGATTCTCAACGCGGGGATGCTCAACCTGGCTAGCTGGTTCGTCGATGGCTTTGAGGTTGTGGGCTTCTGGAGTGCGGTTTTCGGTGCAATAGTGATCAGCATCGCCAGCGGACTGTGTTCCAGTTTCATTGGGCCTAGGGGACGCTATGAGGTTTTAGTAGCCCGACGCAGAGGGTAACAGCACACGGCGTATAAGCAGAGTAGGCTCTTGCGTAGTTTTAGCTAGCATTTCCATATTGTTATACCCTGTTAACCTGTAAAGCTCATTTCAGCTCCTCTATGAGTTAGCAGCGACTGCCACCTCACCCGCGAAATAACCGACACCTCCGCTGTCCCAACTTTTAGGCCGGCTTCGTACTCAATGACAAAAATCATCATATATGGACCCTATGTCTGTGATTTTTGTGAGCTAGCTCACAAAATCAGCAAACTATTTTGATCCCTCATCAAAACTAAGGCCTTATGGCAGTGCACCGTTTTAGTTTTTAAAACGCAAACATCGGTCATTACCAGTTGGGAGCGTCTACCGTGGGAAACTGCGAAACCAAAGTACTCATTCTTGAAGATGACCCCTTAGCCGCCTCAGAGTTAAAAGACTGCCTGGCCAGAGAAGGCTTGCACCCTAGCATAGCGCGCTCTAAAGAACATTTTGAAAAAATAGTTGAGCAACACGAATTCCAACTGCTGATTGTCGATATTGGGCTGCCTGATGGGAGCGGTCTGGACGTAATCAGAGAAGTGCGAGAGCAATCCTCAGTGGGCATCATAGTGGTTTCCGGATACACGACAGAGTCTGACGTCGTCGCCGCAATAGAGCTCGGTGCAGACGACTACATCAAAAAACCAATTAGCATCAAGGAATTACGCGCCAAGGTTAGGCGCATGATGATAAGAACGAGCGGCAATGGATATTCCAGAAGCATTGCGCAGCCAAACAACAACGAACAAAAATTCTTTGGCGACTGGCACTTGGATCTAGACAGCCATCGGCTCTTCTATAAAATAAACCACGAGGTCGGCCTCACTTCCGCAGAATACAAAATACTTCTGGCTTTACTGAACAACTGTGACCAAGTTTTAAGCCGACATTCGCTTTTAAATCACTTACAAAGCATATCCAGCCCTTATGATGAAAGAACCATCGATGGTCTTATCAACCGAGTGAGAAAAAAACTGGCAATCCCTGCGAGCTATGAACCCGTCCAAAAAGTGCGAAATGCCGGATACATGTTCTGTGAGACAGTGCGCACAGAACATCAGCAAACTACAGAATCACCCGGCAGTGGTTTTTCATTGACTGCCGAAAAAATGACGATAGATAAAGCGCCCTCCCCGACCCTGGAACCCCCTGTCTTTTCTTCCGCGCCAGAGTCTGGTTCCACCAAACTAACGCACTGAGGTTGTCGCAAAACACTAGCGAGCCTAACGTTACCGCCTACACCACTCATTGGCGCACTTAACTTGAGCAACCAGCAATACTCAGCTAGAGGAACCCCACAAGGAACCCCTAGGAATTTTCTATTTCTACCGATTTATAAACTCTTGCTAACTCGTGTAGATATATGGCGGAGAGCGAGGGATTGATCACACCCCCCTTTGGGTCGGGCGGCGTTCCGCTGTTTTGACCCCTTCGGGCGCCTTCGCTGCGCTGCGGCGTCTAAAACGCTCCTTTGGTCGCGTTTTATGGAACGAGGGTTTGAACCAAGTCCGCGCAATTCGCCATAAATAAAAAAGGGCCACCCTGCGGGTAGCCCTTTTTTATTTATGGCGGAGAGCGAGGGATTCGAACCCTCGATAGGGTATAAGCCTATACGCCCTTAGCAGGGGCGCGCCTTCGACCACTCGGCCAGCTCTCCGGAGACGTTTTAACACGTTTGTAGTTGTGCCGATTGCGGCCCGACACAGGCGCGGGATAATACCACAATCAGTGAAAAATCAAAGCCATAGGAAGGCCCTAATCGGTGATTATTCGTCCTTCATTCGGGGTTGTTTATCGCCGCTCTGGATGCGCTCGTAAATTTCTTCCCGATGAACAGCCACATCTCGTGGCGCATTTACACCAATGCGTACCTGGTTTCCCTTCACACCGAGTACGGTGACGGTAATCTCATCGCCGACCATTAGTGTTTCTCCCACTCTGCGGGTGAGTATCAACATTGTTTTCTCCAGTTTCTCGTCTGCCCTGAGCTTTGGCCTCCAGTGGCAGTCCGCATTCCCGCCGCGGTGCAGGTCCATGCGATGTTCTCGAGTGCGCTAAGTATAGTTATTGCTAAGATTTTCGCCATCTTACCTAATCGCGCTCGGCTAATCGATAGCTACCGCTAAGTTATATCACTTAGTTAGCATTTTCATCGTTAGGTTCCTCTTCCAGCTCAAAAGAGGAGTGCAGAGCCCTGACCGCCAGCTCGAGGAACTTTTCTTCGATAATCACCGATATTTTGATCTCGGAAGTCGTAATCATCTGGATGTTAATACCAACCTCAGCCAACGCCGCAAACATCTGGCTTGCGACGCCCGCATGGGAGCGCATGCCCACACCAACCACGGAAACTTTGGCGATCTTATTGTCTGACCTTACTTCCAGGGCTTTGATTTCTTCAGCCACTTTTTTCAGGACTTCTTCTGCCCGGGGAAGGTCGTTCCGGCCGACGGTGAAGGTAAAGTCAGTGGTGTTATCGTCGGCCACGTTCTGCACAATCACATCGACTTCGATATTGGCTTCGCCAATCGGGCCCAGTATATGGTGGGCAACGCCAGGCATATCGGGGACACCGAGGATAGTGAGTTTTGCCTCGTCCCGGTTGAATGCTATTCCAGCTATGGTTGGCGTTTCCATTTCTGCGTCGTCCTCAAGTGTGATTAAGGTCCCAGGACCTTCCTGGAAGCTGTGCAATACCCGCAGGGGTACATTGTACTTGCCTGCAAACTCGACAGCGCGAATCTGTAATACCTTGGAGCCCATGCTGGCCATTTCCAGCATCTCCTCAAAGGTAATTTTGTCTAGACGTCGGGCACCATCCACCACTCGTGGATCGGTGGTATATACACCGTCAACGTCAGTATATATCTGACACTCGCTGGCTTTGAGCGCAGCAGCCAAGGCCACGGCTGTAGTATCAGAGCCACCGCGGCCCAGGGTAGTAATGTTGCCGTGCTCATCCACTCCCTGGAAACCCGCAACGACAATCACAAAACCCTCTTTGAGATCGGCATGCAAGCGAGCATCGTCGATTTCTTTAATCCTGGCTTTGGTGTGTGCGTCATCAGTGAGAATACGTACCTGGCTGCCGTTATAGCTTTTGGCTTTTACACCGCGTTTATTAAGCGCCATGGCCAAAAGTGCGGTGGTCACCTGTTCACCGGTAGAGACCAGCACATCCATCTCTCGAGGAGTGGGATGTTCCTGGATCTCACTGGCAAGCTCAATTAAGCGATTGGTCTCACCACTCATGGCGGACACGACCACCACAATGGAATGGCCGCCCGCACGGAACCCTGCAACCTTATCGGCTACCTGTTCGATGCGCTCGATGCTTCCTACGGAAGTACCGCCAAATTTTTGTACGATTAGGCTCATGTACGCTATTGACCACTCGCTTTCGCGCGACTGCCTGCTTGAGGCTTGGATAAAAAAAACGGGCGCCATTAAACACCAGATTATGCACCATTTAAACTGCTAAGCGCGGTAGGATTCCGCAGTCTTATGATACATCAAGGCAAATCAGGACACCTGGGACTGCACCCAGTCAGGCACCGATTTCAACACCTCGGTCAAGGCTGCCACATCACTACCACCGCCCTGCGCCATATCCGGCCTGCCACCGCCCTTGCCGCCAAGCCGGGTGGCAAATTCTCGCATCAGGTCCCCTGCCTTGATCTTGTCGGTCAGGTCTTTGGTCACGCCGGCAGTCAGCGCCACTTTGTCATCAGTGACCGCAGACAACAATATCACCCCAGACCCCAACTTGTTCTTCACCTGATCCAGCACATCCCTGAGGGACTTCGCATCGGCCCCCTCAACGTTGACAGCCAACACTTTAATACCTGCTACCTCAACCGCCGCGGCGGTCAAGTCAGTGCCTGCCCCCGTGGCCAACTTCTGCTTGAGGCGCGCGACCTCCTTCTCTAACTCACGATTCTCCTGCCGCAGGCCCGCGACTTTATCGGCCACGTTAACGCTGTTCCCCTTGACCACATCGCAAACCGCAGCCAGATACCTTTCAGTCACATCAATTTGCCCCAGTGCGCCCGCTCCGGTAACACCTTCGATTCGGCGCACCCCTGCAGCCACGCCTGACTCCGAAGTAATTCGCATTAGCCCTATATCGCCGGTACGCGCGACGTGGGTACCACCGCACAGCTCCACGGAAAAGCCCGCCTCTCCCATAGAGAGAACGCGCACTTCGTCACCATATTTTTCACCAAACAGGGCTGTCGCACCCGCCTCTATCGCTTCGTCCATGGACATTACGCGTGTAGACACTTCAGTATTAGCGCGCACCTGGTCGTTGACTATGCTCTCGATTCGCTTGAGTTCCTCGCCGGTGACACCTTCAAAATGAGAGAAGTCAAAACGCAGACGCTCAGAATCTACCAGCGAACCTTTTTGCTGAACGTGATCTCCCAGCACAGAGCGCAACGCCGAATGCAGTAAGTGCGTAGCAGAGTGGTTAAGGCGAGTTCGCTGGCGCAGTGAATCATCGACCACGGAATGAACAATATCGCCCTGACGAATAGTGCCGGTAAGGGTATTCACATGGTGAAGATGCTGATCGGAGGCCTTGGTGGTGTTCGTCACTTCAAGCTTAAGCCCTTCGGCGGTGATATAACCGGTGTCGCCTACCTGACCCCCAGACTCACCGTAGAAGGGTGTACTAGACAGCACGACAATACCGCTTTCGTCAGTGCCCAGAAAATCCACTTCCTCGCCGTCTTTAAGCAATGCAGTAACCGTTCCCTCACCGCGCAGGCTGTCATAGCCAGTGAATTCGGTGCTGCCTTCCAATTTGAGGGCATCGTTATAGTCAAGCTTGAAGCTTCCGCCTTCCTGTGAGCGCGTGCGCTGCTGGGCCATGGCCGCATCGTAGCCCGCTATATCCAGTCGCAGTTCCCGCTCTCTGGCAATATCGTTGGTCAGGTCCACCGGAAAACCAAAAGTATCGTAGAGCTTAAATACCACATCGCCGGGAATCTCATCGCCCTGCAGGCCCGCCAAGGCTTCTTCAAGGATCTGCATGCCATTGTCCAGCGTTTTGGCAAACTGTTCTTCTTCGGTCAAAAGTGCTTTTTCAATCTGTGGCTGCAACTTAACCAATTCCGGATAGGCACCGCCCATCTCCTTTGCCAGTGTCGCCGTCAACTGAAAGAAAAATGGCTGCGTGGCACCCAGCTTATTACCGTGGCGAACCGCCCTGCGAATAATACGCCGCAGTACATAACCTCTGCCCTCGTTGCCTGGCAGCACACCATCTGCGATTAAAAAGGCACAGGAACGGATATGGTCCGCAATGACCCGCAGGGAGTTATGCTCCAGGTCATCCACGTCCAGAATGGATGCCGCCGACTTGATCAGCGCCTGAAACAAGTCGATCTCGTAGTTACTGTGCACTTGCTGCATAACCGCCGCTATGCGCTCCAGGCCCATACCGGTATCCACCGAAGGAGCTGGCAGGGGATGCATTTTGCCGGAGGAGTCGCGATTGAATTGCATGAAAACCAGGTTCCAGATCTCAATGTAGCGATCCATGTCCTCCTCGGGACTACCAGGAGGACCACCAGGCACGTCGGGGCCGTGGTCATAGAATATTTCGGTACATGGCCCGCAGGGGCCAGTGTCGCCCATCTGCCAGAAGTTATCTTCATCCAGGCGAGTAATCCGCTCTCGCGGAAAACCAATTTCGTTAACCCACAGCTCCTCTGCCTCGTCATCAGACACATGGCAGGTGACCCAAAGGCGCTCTGGAGGAAGACCCAGCGTGCCGGTGAGAAAGTTCCAGGCAAATGTTATAGCGTCTTTCTTGAAGTAATCGCCAAAGCTGAAATTCCCCAGCATCTCAAAAAATGTGTGGTGGCGGGCGGTATAGCCCACATTTTCCAGGTCATTATGCTTGCCGCCTGCACGAACACAGCGCTGACTGGAGGTGGCACGGACATAGGATCGGGGATCATTGCCCAGAAAGGTGTCCTTGAACTGGACCATACCTGCATTGGTGAATAGCAGGGTCGGGTCATCTCCGGGCACCAGGGAACTGGAAGCCACACGCTGGTGCTCGTGCTGCTCAAAATAATCCAGGAACGCTTCGCGTATCTCTACGGTCTTCATAATCGGTCTCGTTGTTATGCGGATAGACGGGACTCAGCCCGCCATGTGCCCTTCGGCGAATTCCCTGCCGGCGATAATATGCAGGTGCAAATGGAAAACGGTCTGGCCAGCGCCCTCACCGTTATTGATGATCAGGCGAAAAGCATCTTCAACACCCAATTGCCGGGCAACGTTACCCGCCGCCAGCAGCAGGTGTCCCAACAAGTCCTGGTCATGCGCCTCAGCATCGGCCAGCCGGGGTATAGCTTTTTTCGGGATTACCAGCACATGAACGGGCGCCTGGGGCGCTATATCGTTAATGGCAACGCAATGATCATCCTCGTAGATAAACTCAGCGGGAATTTCGCCAGCGACAATCTTGCCAAAAATAGTATCTGACATGGGCCTAACCCAGCTTCTCGTCGGCGGTCAGCTGGCGCGCTTCCGTCTCCAGCATTACAGGAATGCCATCGCGAACCGGATATGCTAGCCCGGAAGCCTTACAAACCAGTTCATCTTTGTCCTGATCATATTCCAGTGGCGCCTTGCTGACAGGACACACCAGTATGCTGAGTAACTTCTTGTCGATCATCGCTTTCTCGCGGGATAAAATCGGAGCAGTATTATAGGGGCTTTTAGGGGCCTTGGCATAGCCGCCAGATAGAGTCTATTCGTCGCTTGTGGTCAGCGGCGTCCTGGGCATAGGAGGCGCCAGCAACTGAGGGTCAACGCGCTCGCTGCGCCAACTCATCCTCCAGTCTAAATGCGGACCCGTCGCTCTGCCGGTCGCTCCGACCTCGCCGATCAGGTCACCGGTACTAATTTCCTGCCCTACTTCCACGTGAACCTTGCTCATGTGCAGGAAAGACGACGATAAACCATAGCCATGATCAAGAATGACCGTGCCACCTGAATAGAACAAATCGGGCTCGACCAGAGTAATTACGCCGGCCGTGGGGGCGTAAACAGGGGTGCCGGTCGGAACCGCGACGTCTACTCCATAGTGAGGATTCTTGGGGGTACCATTGTATATCCGCTGGCTGCCGTAAACGCCCGAGATGCGCCCTGTAGTAGGCCACTCAAATCCGGCCAGGGCATTATTTAGCAGATCTGGCCGCTGCAGCCGCTGACTCTTGGCGGCCCCGACGATGGCTCTTTCACGATTAATTCTCGCCAGGTGCTCCTCAGATGGCGTTACCGTCTGCTGAGGAACGCCCTCGACCCGCGAGATACGGTATTCACGGGATTTTACCGTGAGGGTCTGGCGGCAAGAAACCGGCCCATCGATAACAAGCTCAGACGTGGATGCCGCATTGCGGCCAAATCCCGCAAAAAAAGTGCCGTCTTCTAACACATCGAGGGAAGAGCCATCCAGATTCACCGTGCTCCCCGGCGGGACATTTCCCCAGATCAATCCGCCCTGAATCAAATGCCCTTCGAGGACAGGGCATTCGGCCAATGCACCCTGTGCAATAGTGGTGAGAAATAATGTCGCCGCTAACTTGCTCATAGCTTCCCAGTTGCTCGTTGCTACCCCAGGGGGCAGGTAAAATTAACCATGTCCGAGATTATCGCCTGTGGTGGCGGCTGCCACAATGATTACCCCGGAGATATTGCAGTTGACGCCAATATCAGAGGTGACGTCTATAGGGATCGAATTAGTGCCGCAATTCGGTAAACTATCATCATGGGAAGATACAAACCGCCGCGCCGACGCGGCTCCAAATACATCACACCGGAAGGGGAAAAGGCCCTTCGCGATGAACTGCACCAGCTTTGGAAGGTGGAACGGCCTGTGATTACCAACACGGTTCACGAGGCCGCCAAGAACGGTGATCGCTCTGAAAATGGCGACTACATTTATGGCAAGCGCCGATTGCGCGAGATCGATTCGCGGGTACGCTTTCTGAACAAGCGACTGGACGAGTTGGAGGTTGTGGAGCGCTCACCTGACGATACCAGCAAGATTCGCTTTGGCGCATGGGTGACACTCGAAACGGAAGATGGACAGGAGCATCGCTGGCGCATCGTTGGACCTGACGAATTTGAGCTCAAAACCGGCAAGCTCAGCATGGACTCGCCCATGGCTCGATCTATGCTAGGCAAAGGACTAGACGACGAGGTAGTCGTGCAGAGCCCTTCTGGGGAGCAGGTTTATTATGTAGTGGGCATTGAGTATCAATAGCCAACCGCGCCAGGCCAACTATACGCTGTTCGTATTACTGCTGGCTTATATCCTCTCCTTTGTCGATCGAAACGTCATGGCTGTACTGATCGGGCCCATTCGCGCTCAGTTCGACATCAGCGACTTCCAGTACAGCCTGCTGCACGGCTTTGCCTTCTCAATGTTCTATATCGCCCTCGGGTTACCCATTGCACGCCTGGCGGACCAGCGCAGTCGCAAGTGGATCATCACTGCAGGAATACTGCTTTGGAGCATCATGACCTGTCTGTGTGGTATGACCAAAAGTTTCGCCGGGTTGTTCTTTGCCAGAGTTGGGGTGGGCGTGGGTGAGGCGGCTTTGTCACCGCCAGCTTATTCACTTCTGGCCGATTTATTCTCCTCTGAAAAACTGCCCCGAGCGATGGCAATCTACACGCTAGGCATCACCCTGGGGGGCGGGCTGGCATACATTGTTGGTGGCGCGGTCTACCAGCATTTTGCAGCGGCTGGCGGCGCAACCCTGCCCCTGATTGGACAGGTTCATGCATGGCAAATCACTTTCATTGCCGTTGGCTTACCTGGACTTTTGGTCGCCGGCTTATTATCACTAATGAACGAACCAGACCGGCCGACGGCGGATACCCTGAGCGCTGCCGCTGATAACGCGAATCCCTCACTGGGTGACGTAGCACAGCAATTAAAAGATCACTGGCGAGCTTATCTGGGCCTAATCGGTTCCATGTCCATGCTCGCGATCCTCGGCTATGGCACCATGGCCTGGTTTCCGGAGTTCATGATGCGCACTTTCAATGCCGACAGGGCGGTTATTGGTGGGCAGTTTGGCATGCTGTTTATTGTCGCCGGTAGCCTCGGCACACTCGCTGGCGGCTGGAGCGTAAAGCCATTGGCCGAACGCGGATTCTCTGATGCCCCTATGCGCGTCATATTGGCCTGTGCTCTGCTTTGGCTTGTTCCGGCGACGCTTGGCCCGCTGTCACCCTCCCCCACGCAGGCACTGTTTGCCGCGGCGCCCATCATATTTTTTCTTAATGCCTACTTTGGGGTGGGCATCGCTGGAGTGCAACTGATCACCCCGCCACAAATGCGTGCCCAGATCTCGGCGCTGATGCTGTTCTCTACCAACCTCTTCGGCCTGGCTTTCGGGCCAAGTGCAGTGGCGCTGATTACTGATTTTGTATTCGCAGATGACATGGCGCTGAAATATGCGCTGGCACTACTGCCAGTCATCGTCTGCCCGCTGGCCGCCGCACTGGTCTGGCAGGGAATGAGAGATTACAGGCGTTCTCTGCAGCGCTAATTGAAAAGACTCACTGAGTCACTCATCTTGCGCGCTGGCCACGCCCGACCCTTCACTCGCTCCCAAACCGCGGGCACGGAGCAGCAGCTCTGGTGCCAATCAAAGGTGCACCTCACAATAACGGCAAGACCGGAGGTCCAGTCACAAATCAGTCAGCAGCAGATGCTCAAACCTCTGTTGTACCACCTTTTGCACCGATCATTTATCAACTCCTGTGATTGCCGACAGGAGGCCCGGCTGGTAATATCGCGGTCTTCTGAAACACCCCTGAAACCCTTATTTTTCTCTGCCGGAGCCCCTATGAGTCGCCCGTCCCTGTCTGATCTGGAAAACCACTCGGACTTCATCCAACGTCATATCGGACCCACCGTCGAACAACAGCAGGAAATGGCGCAGGTGCTGGGCTATGACACTCTCGAAGCGCTAATCGATGACACTGTTCCAGCCGCCATCCGTCGCCAGGAGCCCATGGACCTGGCCGGTGCGATGACAGAAAAAGCGGTTATTGAAAGGCTTAAATCCCTGGCGCAACAGAACATCGTCAACAAGTCCTTCATTGGCACTGGCTACCATGACACTCTCACCCCCGCGGTCATTCAGCGCAATGTACTGGAAAATCCGGGTTGGTATACGGCATATACCCCCTATCAGCCGGAGATCTCTCAGGGACGGCTGGAAGCACTGCTGAGCTTCCAGCAAATGGTGATGGACCTCACCGGCATGGAACTGGCTAACGCGTCCATGCTCGATGAAAGCACCGCGGCGGCGGAAGCAATGACTTTGCTGCAAAGGGTGAACAAGAAGAATCGCAGCAATGTGTTTATTGTTGCCCAGGACTGCCATCCCCAGACCATCGCTGTGGTGAAGACCCGCGCCCAGTTATTGGACATAGAAGTGCTGGTCGGCAACCCGGAAACACTCCTGGACGGCACTGAAGCCTTCGGTATGCTGCTGCAATACCCCGGGACGCATGGGAACCTGATCAATACTGCCCCACTTATCGAAAAAGCTCACGCCGCCAAGACACTGGTCACCGTCGCCGCCGACATTATGGCGCTGTTACTGGTCAAATCACCGGGCGAGCTAGGCGCCGATGTGGTTGTAGGTAATACTCAACGCTTCGGCGTGCCCATGGGTTTCGGTGGCCCGCATGCAGCTTATTTTGCAACCCGCGAAAGCTACAAGCGTTCCACACCAGGGCGCATCATCGGTGTTTCGATAGACCGCAGGGGCAACCAGGCCTTGCGTATGGCCATGCAAACTCGCGAACAACATATCCGCAGGGAAAAGGCCACCAGCAATATATGCACTGCACAGGCTTTGCTCGCCATCATGGCCGCCTTCTACGCGATGTATCATGGCCCGCAGGGACTTCGAGGCATCGCCGAGCGCATCCACAGACTTACTGCAATATTTGCTGAGGGGATGAAAGGCCTGAATTTCAGCATCGAAAACCGTCAGTTCTTCGACACGGTCACCTTCGATGTCGGCAGCGAACAGCAAAATATTAACGCGCGCGCACTTGCCGCCGGGGTAAACCTTCGCGTTTTGGAAGATGGCCGCCTGGGCGTTTCACTGGACGAAACCACCTCCGCAGCTGACGTTGAAAACCTGTGGCGGATTTTTAGTGGCCAGGAAGAAATTCCCAGTGTTGCCGCCTTGGACATGAAGATTGAGGGTCATCCCGGCGTACCTGATGAACTGCTCCGTGAAGTGAGCTATCTGCAGCATCCACTGTTCAACGACTATCACTCAGAAACAGAAATGCTGCGCTACATGCGCTACCTGGAAGACAAGGACATCGCCCTCAACCGCGCCATGATTCCGCTGGGCAGCTGCACCATGAAACTTAACGCTACCACCGAAATGCTTCCCATCACCTGGCCTGAGTTCGCTGGCCTGCATCCCTTCGCCCCAGCAGAACAAACCAAGGGCTACCAGGCCATGATCGCAGAGCTGGATCATATGTTGCTGGAGGCGACGGGTTACGATGCGATTTCAATGCAACCAAACTCCGGCGCCCAGGGTGAGTACGCCGGTCTCCTCGCCATTATGCGCTACCACCAGAGTCGCGAAGACCATCAGCGCAAAGTGTGCCTGATACCTTCGTCGGCACACGGCACCAACCCAGCCTCGGCAGCCCTGGCTGGCATGCAGGTCGTTATCGTTGAATGCGATGAGCAGGGCAACATCGACATGGACGATCTCAAGTTGAAAGCTGAACGTCACACTGAAGATCTGGCCTGCATAATGGTGACTTATCCATCTACGCACGGCGTATTCGAGGAATCGATCATCGAACTTTGCGAGGTAATCCACCAGCACGGGGGGCAAGTCTACGTGGACGGAGCCAACCTGAATGCGCTGGTCGGTATAGCTGCACCTGGTAAGTTCGGTGCCGATGTTTCCCACCTAAATCTACACAAGACATTCTGCATTCCCCATGGAGGCGGTGGCCCGGGAATGGGCCCAATAGGGGTTGGAGCCCACTTGCAACCCTTCCTGCCGAGCAACCCCGTGGCGCCGGTGGCTGGATTAAACAGCAGTAATGATGTGGTTTCGGCAGCCCCTTTTGGCAGCGCCTCCATACTGCCTATTTCCTGGAGTTATATTGCACTGATGGGCTGCGACGGCCTGGTGCAGGCAACCAAAGTTGCGATTCTAAGCGCCAACTACATTGCCCATCGCCTGAGGGACCACTACCCCATTCTTTACACCGGGCGCTCCGGCAATGTGGCTCACGAATGCATCATAGACATACGCCAACTCAAGGAAGCGTCAGGGATTAGCGAAGAGGATATTGCCAAGCGCCTGATTGACTATGGTTTCCACGCGCCCACCATGAGCTTTCCAGTGGCGGGCACATTAATGGTAGAGCCCACGGAGTCAGAATCAATGTTTGAGCTGGATCGTTTTTGCGACGCGCTGATCTCCATTAAGCAAGAGATTGAAGCGGTCCAAGCGGGCCAGTTAGACGCAGCGGACAATCCTCTGATTAATGCCCCTCACACTCTGGAGGACGTCGTCGCAACCGAGTGGGACCACAGCTACTCCCGTGAGTTGGCTGCCTACCCAGTGGCGTCGCTACGCCGTTATAAATACTGGGCACCGGTGAATCGAGTTGACAATGTTCATGGCGATCGTAATCTGTTTTGCGCCTGCCCCGCCGTTGAATCCTATCGGGAGACAGAGCAATAGCGATTTTATCAATGAGCTGCGTTGTGGGTTAGACTACTGGGGGAGGGGCGAAGCATCGCGATGCCTATCCCCTAGCGTAAAATAATACCGATAATCCAACGTTTCAAAAGGAATGGCTATGAGTCACAAACCCTTTCGATTTTCGCTGCAGAGCTTCAACACCGACTCACCGCAAAGCTGGCGCAACCTGATCGCCAAAACCGAAGACCTCGGCTACTCCAGCTTCTTTTTAGCCGATCATTTCCTGAGTACCGGGCCAGCGCTGGACAGCACTGGCCACCCACCTCAAATGCTGGGAGCAACTCCTGCTATTGCCATGGCGCTGGAACAAACCAGCACTTTGAGAGTGGGCTGTCGCGTGTTTTGCAACGACTATCGCCACCCGATCACCCTGATTAAAGAAGCCGCTACTTTGGATTATCTATCCGAAGGGCGCTATGAGTTTGGTTTGGGTGCAGGCTGGATCAAAAATGAATATAAGGCGGTTGACCTTGCCTTTGATGAGTTTCCTGAACGCTTTAGCCGTTTTACAGAAACTGTTGAAGCCTACAAGGCATTTATGTCCGGTGAGCCAATGGAAATCGATGGCGAAAGCTTGAGGTGGTCTGGTTTTCACGGCACTCCTTCTCCGGCACAGCGACCGCACCCACCGATAATGATTGGTGGCGGCAGTAAAAAGATCCTGACTTATGCCGGACAGCACGCCGATATCGTCAGCCTGAATTTTAACAACCGCAGCGGCACCATAGGCGCGGACGGCATGGGTTCTGGCATGGCTGAGGCCACTGCCCGGAAGATCAAATGGATTAAAGATGGAGCGGGAGATCGCTTTACCGACATAGAAATTGAAATTGGTGCTTACACTACTATCTTAACCGATCAGCCTGAAGCAACCGCTGGTGCTATTGGCGAAGCACTGGGCATGAGTGCAGACGACATAATGCAACACCCACATTGCCTGATCGGAAGCGTGGACTTCATCTGCGATGAATTGGTTCGCCGTCGAGAGCAGTATGGTATTTCCTATGTCGCTGTCATGGATGATGGCAGCAATAACATGGTCGAGGCTTTCGCGCCCGTTGTCGCGAGAATGTCCGGAAAATAGGCCTGAGTCGCCGCTCCCTTCGCAGTAGAGCATGGGGAGACCTTCTGGCAAATGTTCTGCAGTAAAACCACCACACAATAACAGGGGTCAAATAATGGACGCCTTGCCACAAGACCAGCGCCTGATATCCCTGGCCGCCGGCGTTGTTCAGGAATTCCCACCCGAAGACGTCGTCGTGGCAGCGGCCCAAGCCGGCTTTAATGCGGTCGGCATCTGGTGTGATTTAGCCACCTGGACCAACGAACGCACTCACAACGTCATCAAAGCAATCGCCGAAACCGGGATTACTGTGCTCGATATTGAGGTTGCATGGTTGCAGCCGTGTGAACCTGCAGACAGCCAGGATCGTTTTATAGAGATCGCGAAGAGCATCAATGCTAAAAATATTCTGTGCGTTTCTTCAGAACCCAATATCAGCGACACGAAAAAACGCTTCAAACGCCTGTGCACATTAACTGAGGGTAGCGACATTCGCATTGTGCTGGAGTTTCTGGCCATTACCGAGATCGACACTTTGGACAAGGCCCTGGAGGTCATTACTGATGTCGCCCATCCTGCCGGTGGCATCCTGATCGACTCACTGCACTTACAACGCACAGGATCCGATGTTGGTGATGTCGCAAAGCTCGCGCAGCAAAGCGTTGCATCTCGACTTCGACCCCGAGCTAGGCTGCTACCTTATCTACAGCTCTGTGATGCAAGCAAGACACTCAAAGAAGGCAGCACCGAGGGGATTCTGGAAGACGCATTGTATTTAAGGCAGCTTCCTGGAGACGGTGAACTACCACTGAAAGACACGCTTCAAGCCATAGGTCCGGATATGCCAATCAGTCTGGAGATTCGTTCTCGGGCTTTAAATGAGCAATTTCCAGACCTTCAGGACCGTGCAAACGCCGTTTTTGAGCGCACTCAACAATTTCTCAGCACATTGAGTTAGCCCTATGAAAGCAATTAAAGCGGTCGATAAGAAACCTGAATTGGTGAACGTTCCAGAACCCGGCGGCGATGGCGTTAGGGTTAAGGTTGTTTCATCCTCTATCTGCGGATCAGACCTACTCATGATGGCGTCCGGTGCATTTGGTGATCATGTTATTGGTCACGAATTTGCCGGGGTTACCGGTGACGGCCGCGCTGTTGCGATCGAACCGATCACGGGCTGCGGCCACTGTGCCAGCTGTGATGAAGGAAACAGAGTGCATTGCGATGCAGGCATTTACGTGATGGGGGTATTGGGCGATGGCGGCATGGCTGAATACGCCACCGTTCCCGCTGCCAATCTCGTGGAACTGCCCACTGGACTGGATATTCACATCGCGAGCCTGGTAGAACCGCTGGCGGTGGCGGTGCATGGACTGGATCGCGCACGGGTGCGAGAGGGGGACCGCATACTCGTTATTGGCGCGGGACCTATTGGTCTGGCGACCGGCGCGGCGTTACGTCACCGCGGTATCGCTTATGATATTGCGGCACGGCATGATCACCAGAGGATTGCCGCAGACCAACTGGGAGCCGGATTAAACCCCAACGGGCACTACGATGTGGTTATAGATGCGGTGGGGAGCTCTGAGTCACTCCTGCAATCTGCACAAATGGTTAAACCTTTGGGGCGCGTTGGCCTACTGGGCGTATCCTGGGAAGCTGTTGACCTGCAACCCCAGTTCACCGCCAAGGAAGCGGAGCTCATTCCATCTCTGGGGTATAACTGTAAGAGCCCTCAGCGAAATTTTGAGGAGGCGGGTGCTATTCTGCATCGTCATCCAAGCATTGCAGATGCACTGGTAACCCACCGCTTTCCCCTCGATGGCGTGACAGAGGCTTTCGCAACCGCCGCGGACAGGGCAGCAGGGGCAATAAAAGTTGTCTTTGATGTTGCCTGAAGTGCTGCCCACCATTGGTGCCGATGAGCCGCGGTGCGGGACAACAAGCCGACAGGATTACTCTGCGCTTAAACCCAGCGCTTGTTTAGCAAAAATCAATGTCGACAGTGCATCCACACGCACGCTGTAAGCTTCGAGAAATAGCTTGCCTACGACCTTGCCGTTGGGGTTAACAATGATGGTACCGGGATGGGGTATGCCGTAGGCCTCATCACCTGGGTTATACGATCGATTGAGAATACCTAGAGTTTTGAAACTGAGCGTATCGACATCATGAATAATGGGGTAGCTGATACCCCACTGATCGACAAAAGCCTGCTGCAACTCGGGGTCGTCATAGGTCATTGCGACAATGGCAATGCCAGCTTTGTCATAGGCGGCCTTATACTCCTGCAACTGGATCATCTGCTTCATACAGTAGGGGCACCATTGGGCAGAGCGAGTGGCCACAAAAACAGTACCGTTAGATCCGGCAAACTCGGCAATTAGCCGCAGCTCCCTGCCTTTATAGGTCGCTATAACCCCTGGAAAGTCAGAACCCAGCGCAGGGCCTGGGTCAAAGACGTCGCTATCGACACTGACAAACATATCACTGGTAATCTGCTCGTAGATCAATGGCTTAAGAGAGCCCCATGACAGATAAAGCCCCAATACAAGTAGAACTATCGCGCAGGTAGATGTAGATGTAGATGTAGATGTAGATGTAGATGTAGATGTAGATAAGATAATTTTTGCTATCGCCATACTCTCCCGCGCAAACACCTCAATAATTAATATGGCAATATTACCACTATTAGGCTTTTTATAATTGCCTCAGGAGGCTTAATTTATAGACCCTGCGGATTTTGTAGGCTTGTCTCAAGCTTAGTCCTTTACCGCAGTGTCACATCTGGGGAAATAACTTTTAAAATCTTA
>DS999222.1:268965-399160 GCA_000156295.1 marine gamma proteobacterium HTCC2148 | reverse complement strand
GCTCTGATGCCATCGCCGGCGTTGTTAACTTCATCCTCAAAGACTATGACGAGGGTGGAGCAATTGAAGCCAAATACGGAGAATACTCAGAGGAAGGTGAAAGCCTTTACTCTGTCGCCGGTAACATCGGCCTGCCTTTCACCGACCATGGCTTTGTTAACTTGAGCGCAGAATATGGTGAGTCAGACCCCACTAATCGCAGCATTCAGCGCAACGACGCTGCTGGCCTGATTGCAGGCGGCAACGCCGATGTGGCCAATCCTGCTCAGATCTGGGGTAACCCTGAAGTCCGCGAAGACCTGAAAACATTCTTCAACCTCGGCCTGGACCTCTCAGATTCCTCTGAGTTCTACGCCTTCGGTAACTACGCATCCAAAGAAGTTGAGGGTGGTTTCTACTTCCGTAACCCCAATACCCGCGGCGGCGTATTCAGCCCAGACGGCGGCGAGACCCGTCTCGTCGGTGATGAGACTGGCGACCTGTCAGGCAATTGCAACACCAATCTTGCAGTCGGCGATGAAGCCGGCCTAGCAGCTGTCGTAGCCGATCCTAATTGCTACGTCTTTAACGAAGACTACCCCGGTGGCTTTACTCCCAGCTTTGGTGCTGAAACAGAAGATTACTCTTTTGTTGCCGGTGCTCGCGGCACGTTAGACGGCGGCCTGGTATGGGACGTCAGCGGTGGTGTCGGTTATAACGAAGCAGACTTCTTCATCAATAACACGGTGAACGCGTCTTTGGGTTCAGCGTCTCCCAATTCCTTTGATCCTGGTATGTACTCTCAGTTTGAGAAGAACTTGAACATCGACTTGTCTTACCCTGTTGACGTAGGTCTGGCATCTGACCTGAATATCGCGGGTGGCTTCGAATGGCGTGACGAGGAGTTTGAAATCGGTATCGGTGATGAGGCTTCCTACACAGTCGGCCCTCTGGCTGATCAGGGCTTCTCAGCGGCCTCTAACGGTTTCCCAGGCTTTGGACCTTTGGCCCAAGGCGATTGGAGCCGCTCCAATATCGCGGCCTATATCGACGTGGAAGCAGATGTGACCGATAACTGGTTGCTGGCAGGAGCGATGCGTTGGGAAGACTTTGACGATTTCGGTACTACCACCAACTTCAAAATCGCCACGCACTTCCAGGCGACTGATTGGTTGGGACTCCGCGGCACCTACAGCACCGGTTTCCGTGCACCAACTCCCGGTCAGTCCAATGCGTATAACGTTTCGACTGAATTCAACCTGGCAACAGGCGACCTGGAGAACAACGGCACGATTCCATCGAATACTGCTGTGGCAGGACTCCGCGGCGGTAAGGCACTGGATCCTGAAGAATCTACCAACTACACCTTTGGTGGTATTTTCCAGTTCGGCGACTTCAGTGTGACGGTTGATTACTTCAATATTGAATTGACCGATCGCTTGGGTGTGTCACAGAACTTCGAGCTGACTCAGTCTGAAATTGATGCATTGATTGAAGCTGGGGTTGCTGGCGCGAACAGCCTGTCAACTTTCCGCTTCTTTACCAATGGTATTGAGACAGAGACCGACGGTATCGATGTGGTCGCAACTTACAGCATGGACTCCAGAATCGGTGTTACCGATTTCAATCTGGCGTACAACCGAACCAATACTGAGGTCACCAAAGCTGATCCAAGCATCATTGATGACACTCGTATTACGGAGTTGGAAGATGCCCTACCCGAGACTCGCTGGAACCTGAGTGCATCTCACACTATGGACAACTGGCGCTTTATGGCCCGTTACAGCTACTTTGACGACTGGTATGACTCTGAAGATGTAGAAACATACAGTGGTTACGGCTTGTTCGATGCTGAAGTAGGTTACACCTTCGATATGGGCGTTTCGCTGATTGTTGGCGCAAACAACCTGACCGACGAAACCCCCGACGAAAACCGCAATGCGGCCGCAGGCGTGGGCAACCAGTACAGCCAGTGGTCTCCCGGTGGCTTTAACGGTCAGTTCGTCTATACCCGTTTGATTTACGATTTCTAATCGCATTTCGACACTTAAAAACGGGAGCTTCGGCTCCCGTTTTTTTTTGCCTTCAATTACACGACACATTGATGCACGGTAGTTCTTGAAACCTGCGTCGCAACAGGGATAATAGCGCTTCTTGGCACCGACCATCGCCAACACTAATATCATCAATAAGTAGTTCATGACCCAAGCCCTCCCCCAGGTTTCCCTGGGCAGCTCACGACTTGTGCGGTTTTTAACCGATTTGTCCGTCAGTGACACACAGGTGTCTCACCGGCAGTTCACCGAACGCCTGGGACAATTAATCGACTTTTCCGACTCTATCAACCTGTCGGCGGCTCACGCTCGCTCGCTGAACGCCATTGATGAAGACGCCGAGTCATTTCGGGAGGGGATAACGAGTGAATTCCTGAGGGCGCGCAGCACCATCGTACGGGCAGCAATGCGCAGTTTTGTCTTGGGATCAGGCCCCACCCGCATCAAGTGGCCACGGGCAGAAACCCCTCCGCAGGACCCTAACAGTGCTACCGCGGCCTACCTGAAATTTTACCAACTGCAACAAGCGGATGTAGACACCAAAATTCGTGGCCTGCACCTGCGTACCCGACAGGCAATAGCGTCGCTCTCTCCCAATCTGGCTCGTATCTGTGCTATTGACGCAGCACTAAACGACGCTTTGGCGACTCACGCCAGACGTTACCTGTCGGCAGTACCAAATCTGCTAATGCGGCGCCTGGAACATCTTTACACCGAGTTCGAGGAAACAGTGCAGAGCGGCGCTGAACGGGAGGTGTCCTGGATTGAAACCCGCGAGCGCTACCGCAGGGAGTCTCAGGGATTATTACTGGCCGAAATCGAAGCTCGCCTGCTGCCCTCGCTGGGCCTGATAGAAGCACTTAACGAAGAGATCAAAGATGAAGACTAAATTGTTGTTTGCAGCTGCCGCCCTGCTGGGTGCCCTGGCCGTTTTATGGATGGGCGGGGGCTTTGTCGGCGCTAACCCGCTGGCGCTGCTGGTCACCGTGGTGATTGGCTTCGTGTACGCTTTGGGGCTGTTTGAATTGGTACAGTTTCGCAATGCTACCTCTACCCTGGCAACGGCGCTTGAAAAAGTGAGCGCCAGCGATGAATTTTCCCTGCAAACCTGGCTCGCAACATTACACCCCTCTCTGCAAAATGCAGTAGGGCAGCGTATCGAAGGCGAAAAAATAGGACTCCCCTCCCCCGTTTTCGCACCTTACCTTGTCGGCCTGCTGGTCATGCTAGGTTTGCTGGGTACTTTTGTCGGCATGGTAGATACTCTGCAGGGGGCGGTTACAGCTTTGCAGGGCACCACAGAGCTGGAGGCTATCCGCGCAGGTCTGGCAGCCCCTATTGAGGGTCTGAGTCTCGCCTTTGGGACCTCCGTAGCAGGCATCGCCGCGTCTGCCATGCTGGGACTGAATTCGACACTGAGCCGACGTGAGCGCATGCTCGCCACTCGAGAACTGGACCGTTGCATCAGCGGGCCACTGCGTCAATACTCATTACATTTCAATCGTCAGCAGACTTACGTCGCAATGCAGGCACAAGCCGCCGCTTTGCCAGAAGTCGCCAGCCAGCTCGGTGCCATGGCCGGTGAACTGCAACGAATGGGTCAGCAGCTGAGTCAGCAGTTGCTGGATAACCAACAACAGTTTCACCAGTCCACAGAGCAGCACTATAAGGGCCTGGCCAGTTCCGTAGAGAGCTCACTGAAGGAAACCCTGAGCGCCAGTGGAAAGCTGGCCGGGGAGAGCATCGCTCCCGCTGTGGAGCAAGCCATGGGGCAGCTCACTGCACAAACAACTGACACTCAACAGAAATTACTGGATGTCACTGAACATTTATTGAAGACTCGCGCCGCCAATGAAGCAGACTGGCTGGAACAACAGGGTGAACGCATGCAGGCGATGACCACCGCCCTGCGCCACGATCTGGAAACACTCACCTCATCCTTACAACAGGAATTGGGCGCGTTGCGCGAAGAGGAAGCGAAACGCGATACAGCAGTAGACAAGCGTTTGGCCGACATACAAATTCGTACTGCCGAGCAGTTGGGATCTCTTCATAGCAGCACCAGTGACAGCTTTGCCACGCTGCAGGCATCGGCAAACCAGGGTTTGGATGAACTGCAAACGTCGGTCGCAGAAACCCTGGGGCAGCTGAACGAATCACTTGGCGAAAGTCTCTCCAAACTTGAAGGCACCGCGGCAGAACAGCTCAGCGCGCTGGAAACAACAGCAGCCACCCAACTGGCAACGCTTGAGAGCAGTGCTGCGGAGCAGCTGGCCGGGCTGGGCCGTGAACTGCAGGCCCCGATGTCGGCACTAATTGCCACGGCGTCCGAAACCCCCAGGGCCGCTGCAGAAGTGATTGGTAAATTGCGTGAGGAAGTCAGCAATAATATGGCGCGGGACAACCAACTGCTGGAGGAACGACAGCACATCCTGCAGGACCTATCCAAACTGTCCAATTCCCTGCAAGCGTCTTCTACGGAGCAGAAAACAGCCATAGAACAACTAGTTAGCTCATCTGGCGAAATACTGACCAAGGTCAGTGAACAATTCAGCGAACAGCTGCATTCTGAGACTGACAAGCTGTCGGAAATTACCGCCAATGCCGCCGGCAGCGCGGCCGACATTGCCAGCCTCGGAGACTCTTTTAGCTTGGCCGTGCAGTTGTTCAGCGATTCAAACAGCCACTTGATAGACAACCTGGGTCGCATCGAGGAATCAATGGAAAAATCGACTGAGCGTTCCGACGAACAGATGAGCTACTACGTGGCTCAGGCTCGCGAAATCATTGACCAGAGCATGCTTTCACAGCGCGAGATCATCGAAGAGTTGAGGCGCCTGGGGCAAACCGGTGACCTGTTTGCAGCCGAGGCCAGCTAGTGGAAGAGCTACAGCAAGAGCTGAACGACGACACTCCCGTATGGGCCATTTTTGGCGACCTGATGTCGGCCCTGGTCGGCGTATTCGTGCTCATCCTGGTCTGGGTGCTGGGCTATCAGGTTGAACTGTCGCAATCCCTGCAGCAAGAAGTGACTCGCAGGGAAGCAGAGCAGGATCGGCGAATGGTACTTGAAGAAGCACTTGCGGCACCACTGGCCAGTGGCAGAATCACCTTGCGCGACGGCCGCATCGGCATTAGCGGCAGTGTGCTATTTGCACTGAATTCCGATCAACTGCAAGCTGAAGGGCGTGAACTCCTCAGCAGCCTCATCCCACCACTGAAGCTCTACCTGTTAGAGCAAAACGATTTACTGATGGTTAGCGGCTTTACCGATGACCTGCCCATTCAGGACGGCAACCTGCATTTTAATGACAATTGGGAGCTCTCTGCCCAGCGCGCGCTCACTGTGACTCGAGCACTTATCGAGGAGGGCATGCCCCCCTCACTGGTGTTCGCCGCAGCCTTTGGCGCCGAACAGCCCGTGGTAGCCAATACCGACAGCGAGAGTCGCTCGCGAAATCGCCGAGTGGAAATGGCACCCGTGCCTCGCGCCTCAGCAGAAACAGTTTCACTTGATTGACCTGCAAGCAGAGCTCGCTGCCTTACAGACTTCAACAGGGAGTGGAAACCCTGCCCGACTGCGCTACATCGAGAGCCTGTTGGCAAAAGCACAACAACGCGGCGGTAAGCTCGGCAGCATTTTGGAAAACAAAGCCAGCAGTGCAATGTGCAGCTATCGCGCCCAGTATTCCAACATCGCGCCAAAAGAACCTCATAGACCTCACCGCAATACGCAACTGCGAGAACTTAATCAATTTCTAGAGGGGTTGCGGCTAGCTGAGGACGATCCCCGGGCTGCTCCACTTGAAGCCGCCATGCGTCAGCAGGAACTGGATCTGGCAACCAATATTGCTCAACAGGCAGAGCCTGGCCAGCAAGCGCTACCCGGGCGTAGCGAAGAACTCAAGGCCGCGAGGCGTTTCCATTCTGCCATGGTAGAACTGAATGCCGAGCGAGTCGTCACTCAGGCACTCGCCGAAGTCCCAGAAGCGTGTGGACCACTAAATCCCCAGCGACTGGCCACCCGTTCATTGGAGACCATGCGCGAACTCTCACCCCATTATCTCAGCCGTTTTGTCAGTTATATTGACACCCTATTCTGGTTGGAGCAGGCGGAGCGAGGCAACAAGCGCTGACACCTTAGCCAACTGGGTACAGCTGTCTTGACGGGCGTAGTTGAATACCGCTTGTGAAACACAGGGTGAGCGGTGTTTGAGGGAATTACGCAATAGTCAGCTGCGCCCTTAACCGATCCGTCATCAGCCTCACAGTTCATCGCAAAAACCTCTCAATCTGTCTCAGAAAATACGCCTGTGATGGGAATATTGTTATTATTGCGTCATCACATTGATGCTTACGTTCACATAAGCGTCTCTTAAGCATGGGATACGTCGCCAAGGAAGAAATACGCTCATGACCAAGAATCTGGTAAAAATCATCGCACCTATAGCTGTAATAGCTGTATCGGTGGGAGCTTACGCTGTGCTCCAGGTTTCTCGCCCCGAACCGGAGAAAAACGAAAAGGGTCCAAGGCCAACCTCTGTCTACACCGCAACCGTCGGCCAGAAAGACGCGTCGCTGGAAGTTACTACCCAGGGCGAGGTTCGCTCCCGCACGGAAATTGATCTGGTCTCTCAGGTAGGAGGAAGAGTTATCAGTGTCTCCCCTGAGTTTGTAGAGGGCGGCCGGATAGAACCCGAAATCTCCTTGTTACAAATTGAAGACACCGATTACCGGCTGGCACTAAGCCAGGCACAAGCACGAATGGCCGATGCTGACTTATCGGTTCAGCAAGCCCTTGCCGATCAGGATGTGGCACGCAAGCAGTTACGAAACGATAAGACTGCATCTGACTTGGCGCTAAAAAAGCCACAGGTTGCTCAGGCTCGAGCCATGCGAGAAGCTGCCCAGGCAGGATTACAGCAAGCCAGACTCGACCTAAAACGCACCAGCATCACTCTTCCTTTTGCAGGTCGTGTCGCAGAGACCCGGGTTCACATCGGTCAGTTTATTACGCCCGGAGCTATTTTAGGCAAGGTATTTGGCACAGAACTGGTCGAGGTCAGGCTACCATTGAACAACAGGCAGTTAGCGTCTCTGGGCTTACCCATCGGCTATATCGCGTCCGAGGGTGGTGGCCTGCCGGTATCTTTCAGCGCCCAGGTGGCAGGCGAACTGCACCAATGGCAGGGCAAGCTAGTTAGGCTTGACGCGTCTGTCGACTCCGACACGCGTATGTTGTATGCCATGGCTGAGGTTGCCGACCCCTATGGCAAGGCTGCATCTGCTAGTGGCATGCCCTTGGCGGTGGGCCTTTTTGTGGACGCCAAAATACAGGGCCGGAGCCTGAAGGCAGCCATGAGCATACCAGGCAATGCATTGCGAGCAGGGAACCTTGTCTACGTCATAAACGGCGAAGGCCGACTTGAAATACGCAACGTTAACGTAGTGCACTCCACCCCCGAACGAGCGGTGATTGCCAAGGGCCTGGCACCCGGCGAAAAAGTCGTTGTATCTGCCATTCGCAATCCCATTCAGGGCATGGCGCTTGCAGCGATGAACGCGGAGGACCAGTAAGCCATGAAAAACATCATCGCCTGGTGGGTTCACAACCCTGTCGCTGCAAATTTACTGATGCTGGGAATATTGCTGTCAGGCTTCCTTGGCATGCAGAGCATGGAAAAAGAGGCTTTTCCCAATATTAAAATAAACCAGGCCGCTATTACCGTCGCCTGGCCCGGAGCTAACCCGCAAGAAGTCGAAGAACAAATTGTCGCGCGCATAGAACAGTCGCTGGAAAACGTTGATCAGGTATACAACTACTACTCGACTTCTTCAGAGGGTTTTGCAGAGCTCAGCGTATCGACCTATCCCAACGTCGACATCAACGACTTTATTAATGAGGTGAAAAGCGCCGTTGACGCAGTCACTTCGTTACCCAGAGACATAGAACCCCCACGAGTTCAGCGTCGCCAGAGCCGCAACGAAATGATTCGCGTTGCGGTCCACGGCGATGTCAGCGAAAGAGAACTGACCCGACTCGCTGAAGATCTTAAAGATGAAATGGCCTCGTTACCTTACATCTCTACGATCAACTTGTTCGGCACTCGAAAAGAAGAAGTCACTATCGAACTTTCAGAATCTGCCATGCGCCGTTTCAGCTTGAGCTTTGAGGAAGTGGCCGCAGCGATTCGAGCGAATTCGATTAATTTATCCTCGGGCCAAGTCAGAACTGAAACTGGCGATGTTCAACTGCGGGCGCGCAACCTCGCTGACTCGCAAACTGACTTCGAACGTATCGTCATCAGGCAGACCTCGAAGGGCGCCGTGGTGCGCGTAGGTGACGTTGCCAAAGTGATTGACGGCTTCGAAGAAAACGAAATTCTCGCGACCATGAATGGCCAACCCGCAGTCCTGTTACAGGCTATGAGCACCGATAACATGCAGGTCGTGAAGTCCAGCAATGCTGTTGAGGCCTGGATAGAGAAAACTCGACCGACGCTACCGCAGGGCGTTGAACTCAGTATGTGGTTCGATACAGCCTCTATTTACAACGAGCGAATGGATCTGATCACTGAATCTTCGCTGCTCGGATTGGTTCTGGTATTCCTGGTGTTGATTTTATCGCTTCGTCCCAAGGTGGCGCTGTGGGTCACTGTCGGGATTGCCGTAGCATTCGTTGGGACCTTTGCGTTGTTGCCTAGCAACGATGTTTCAATGAACGTAATGTCTTCTTTCGCATTCCTGATGGTCCTGGGCATCGTAGTCGACGACGCTATCGTGGTCGGAGAAAGCATTCACCATCACGCCCATGTCAGCGGCGGCGGCTCACGTTCCGCGATCGAAGGAGCATTTTCAGTCTCCCGACCGGTCATCTTCGCTGTACTTACCACTATGATCGCCTTTGCGCCCTGGCTGTTTGTTACCGGTGAAGCTTCACAAATGACTCGGCAGTTGAGCATCGTCATCACAGTCGCCCTAACCATTTCACTGATCGAAGCTTTCTTTATTCTGCCTTCCCACCTGGGCCATTTGGAACCGCGCAAAGAGCTGCGCGGTCTCGCCAAAACGCAACAAAAAATCGAACACAGCATTATCGACTTTGCAGAAAATATCTACCGGCCCATATTGAGTTGGGCCGTTAAACATCGCTATCTCACCACCAGCATTTTTACCGGAGCATTCATTCTCAGTGTGGGTATTTTTTCAAGCGGCTGGGTTAAGTTTTACTTTATGCCACAGGTGGAGTCAGAGCAGATCTACATCAATGTAACGCTCCCCAATGGCACACCTTACGCTCGTGCACTGGAAGTGCTTGATCAACTCCAGGAAGCTGAAATACAGCTGATTGCTGAAGTAGATGAGCGCGCCGAGCGCGGTGAAGGTAGCGGCCAATTGATTGAGGGGTGGTACACACGGTCTCGCCGGGACAGTGTAATTGCTATCGTAAAACTGGCCTCTCCAACGGTCAGAGATATGTCTGCAAAAGAAGCAGCGGAGCGACTTCGAGACCTGGTCGGTGAAATACCTGACGCCGACCAAATCGAAGTGAACTATTCCCTCACCGGCAACGATGCTGATGTGACCTATTTGTTAAAGCACAGAGACCCTGAACAATTAAAATTGGCCTCGCGCGCATTGAGAGAGCACCTTACAAACTATGAGGGCACTTATTTCGTGCGCGATAGCCAGCGCGGCGAATCAGAAGAAATGATTCTGAATTTGCGGCCCGGCGCCGAAAAATTAGGCATCACTCTCGCGGACGTCTCGCGACAGGTTCGCCAGGCGTACTATGGTGAAGAGGTTCAGCGTCTGCCGCGGCCAAATGGTGATGCCAAGGTGATGGTCAAATATCCGAAGGAAGTACGGCGTAATCTATCGAGCCTGAACAACTTTAGAGTACGCACTGCCGATGGCCGTGAAGTCCCGCTGTTATCCGTCGTCGACATTGAACTGTCAGCCGGCGTACAGCGTATTCAGCGCCGCAATGGCGAGCGTTACATCCGAGTCAGGGCTGACATGAACCATGACATGATGGGGGATATCACCAAAGACGTGACTGACAATTTCATCCCCAGCCTGACACAAAACTATCCTGGGCTAGAAGTTCTCAAAGGCGGACAACAGGAAGAAGAGGAACAATTTTTCACCGAAATTTTAGCGCTTTATGCAATTGCCCTGTTCATGATGTATACCCTGATCGCCATCGCATTTCGCTCCTACTGGTTGCCGTTGCTGGTGATGACGGCCATACCGTTTGGCTTTATGGGCGCTATTTTCGGCCACCTGTTGTTTGGCGTACCGATGGCAATGTTTTCCTGGTTTGGAATTGGCGCTGCCGCAGGTGTGGTAGTCAACGACAACCTGGTATTAGTCGATTACATAGGACGCCTGCGTGAACAGGGAAATTCCTTACGCGACTCCATCGTGGATGCGGGAGTCAATCGCTTCCGCCCCATCCTTCTTACCACCGTTACTACTTTCGTAGGGCTACTTCCAATCATGGCAGAAGAAGCTACGAACGCGCAGTTTCTGAAGCCCGCGGTGCTCTCGCTCGCATTTGGGGTATTGTTTGCACTGTTTGTAACACTGCTTATGGTGCCGGCTTTATACTCTATAGGCGGAGATCTTGCCCATGGTAGAAGCCGCTTAAAGGCGCGCTTGTTTGGTGCTGACAAAAAGGGGGGGCTGCAGTCTCGCTGAGCACCCCCGCTGGGATTAGCGGTCCGGCAGGAACCTGTCAGTCAGTTTATCGATAGACCAGGAATCCGGCTTCTGGCTCGGCGGATATTCACCAAAAGTCTGTAAGTATTGAGTCGTTACTGCACTCCCCATGTACACCCAGGCTGCTTTGTCGATGGCCCAGTCCCAGTAGGTATTGGAGTTGTGATCTGCTCTCTCAAATGGGTCTCGACGTAAATGAAACAGCTTTGGTATGCGCAATGTCACTTCGGGCTCGGCCCACAGGGCCATGGTCTTGGCGCGATTCTCTGCGTACACCACTTTCCAATCGCCGACTCGAATACAAACGGGCATACCGCCATCATTGTGATAAACAAATTCTCGCCGTGGGCCGTTTTCCACTTGCCCGCTTAAGTAAGGCAGGAAGTTATAACCATCGAGGTGCAATTTGGAGTTCTTGCTGCCCACGCGCTTACCTTTCAGCAAATCTTCCTTAAGACCGCTGTCACCCGCAGCTGCTACCAGTGTGGGCATCCAGTCCAGGTGCGACATAATCTCATTGGAAACTTGCCCAGGCGCGATCTTCGCAGGCCAACGAACGACAGCAGGAACACGGTAAGCTCCTTCCCAGTTTGAATTTTTTTCACTGCGAAAGGGCGTAATACCGGCATCTGGCCAAGTGTTGTAATGAACTCCGTTATCCGTGGAGTAAAACACTATTGTATTTTCAGCAATACCGAGCTCGTCTAACTGGTCCAGCATTAGTCCGACAAGCTCATCGTGAGCCACCATCACGTCGTTATAGTAATCCTGTCCGGACTTGCCTAAATGCTTCTTCGCCGGATGGGTACGAAAGTGCATTCCAGTGGTGTTTAGCCAAACGAAAAATGGCTTGTCGGCCTTTACCGACTTGTCGATAAACTTCTGAGCTGCCGCAGCGAATTCCTCATCAGCGGTTTCCATACGCTTGCGAGTCAGTGCACCGGTATCCTCGATACGACCATCAGCATAGGAATGAATCACGCCACGCGGGCCAAACATCTTGCGAAAAGTCGGGTCCTGAGGGTAATCAACATCTTCGGGCTCTTCCTCCGCATTCAGGTGATATAAGTTCCCCAAGAACTCATCAAAACCGTGATTGGTCGGCAGATTTTCATCTTTATCGCCCAGGTGGTTCTTACCGAACTGGCCAGTGGCGTAACCCTCGGTCTTGAGTACCTCGGCAATCGTGATATCGCGATCAGTAATACCTAACTCCGCTCCCGGCAGCCCCACTTTGGAAAGGCCCGTGCGCAAAGGCGTTTGTCCGGTAATGAAACTGGAACGTCCCGCCGTACAGCTCTGATCGCCATAGTAATCGGTAAAACGCATGCCCTCTTCGGCGATGCGATCGATGTTCGGCGTTTTGTAACCCATGATGCCATCGCTGTAGGCACTGATATTGCTTATGCCTATATCGTCCCCCCAAAAAACCAGGATATTGGGCTTCTCGGCAGCCCAGACAGGAAAGGCAAGCGCGGCACCGACAACGATGCCAGCACCGGCTAATAATTTATGTAGTCTCACGAAAATGCCCTCTTGGTTCGTTCAATTTACTTGCATACCTCGGTACGCTATTGCTCAGAAAAAACACATTAAAATTATCACATTAGTTTGCAGGTTTGTTTTTCTCAAAAGAAGCCAACTGTTCGGCAGTCGCTGCTTTCTGGTGTTTCTGCTTCCATTCACTGTAGGGCATGCCATACACCCTCTCCCTAGCCTGATCATAGTCTACATCGACACCTTCTTCCTCTGCAGCCGCCATGTACCACTTCGATAAACAATTACGGCAAAAACCCGCAAGATTCATCAGGTCAATGTTCTGGGCGTCCTTGCGGCCGTCCAGGTGTTCCAATAAGCGGCGGAACACCGCAGCTTCAATTTTATCTGTGTTCGGCACGAGTGGTTTCTCCTTCATCAGGTGCGTGAAAAACAGCACTGGAAGTGCTATTGCCTCGATCGTTAATCAGCCTGCGTGTCGCTAGTGTCAGCACTTACATTGGACATCAATATATCGCGCAAAATATTTTGCTGGCCGGGGTAGCGCCATTGGACTGAATCAAAACTGGCTAAATCCAGCCAAAAGCTCCGCCTGACCTCCATTACCGCGGGAGCAATTTGGCCAGAATCCGGGTGAATAGCGCAAGCATACAAATGAAAGCCCGTGTCGAATACGGTCAGGAGCTTTCCTGGAATCAGGCTTAGGCCGGTCTCTTCCAGAGTTTCCCTGTGGGCAGCGCACTGCGCAGACTCACCTTCTCTCGACTTACCCCCTGGAGGAGTCAAGCCACCGGTGCGTGAATCGACGACCAGCACTTTTCCATGAACGACGGCCAGGCAACCGGCTGCAAATGCAAAACCGGGCTCGCCTTCATAGGGACAGCCAAGTTCCGGCGTCGCGGTGCACGAAGATAACGGCAAGCAAAAAAGAAGGGCGTGGAGATATTTCAAACTCAATACTCCAGTGCTACCTGCTCATGTCCCAGTTCATCCCGCAAGATCTGGATTAACTCGTCGCTAGGAACAACGCGCCATCGCTCACTCAGGTGCACTCTGGCCCTGTTGCTTTGCTGCAAATAATCGATACTCACCGGACAGCGACCTCCCGCTGCTCCCGCGAGAATTTGCTCCAATCGCGTTGTAAAATGATCATCGAATCGCTCGGCATTGACCCTCAGGGTGAGCCTTGAAGCGTAGCTTTGACGCGCCTCATCAATGCTTCGCACGCCGCTGGCACGCACCACCGGCTTACCGCTGCGGTCATCCTGCTGCACTTTACCCTCTATCAGCACGATGGTGTCCTTGACCAATAGCTCGCGGAACTGGTTATAGACTTCCGAGAAAAGAGTCACCTCCATCTGCGCACTGCTGTCATCCAAAGTGAGTACTGCCATCGTTCCTCGTTGAGTATTCATTGTTCGGGTAGCCATAATCAGCCCGACCAGCAGTTGGTTACCCTGTTTGTCAGGACGCACATCTACAATACGCTTGGGGGCAAATTTTCTAATTTCTACCTGATACTCATCGATAGGGTGTCCGGTAATGTATAAGCCCAGGGTGTCCCGTTCGCCGCCCAGGCGCTCTTTATCCGTCCAGGGACGCACCTTGCGAAAGCCCGCATAAACATCCTCTGTTCCATTTTCCTGGCTGGGTACGACTTCGCCAAACAAGTCATCGATACCCGCATCTCGATTACTGGCACTTTGCTCGGCTGCTTTAAGCGCATCTTCCATACTCGCCATCAATACCCACCGGGTCTCGCCCAGGGAATCCAATGCACCCGAGCGGATAAGCGCTTCGATAGCCTTACGATTTACTTTTCGGGGGTCGGTTCGGGCGCAGAAATCAAACAAGTCGGTGAAGGGGCCGTCTGTTTCACGGGTTGCAAGAATGATCTCAACCGGCCCTTCCCCCAGTCCCTTAATAGCGCCCAGACCATAAATGATGTCACCCTGCGCATTCACTGTGAACATGTACTGCCCTTCGTTGACATCTGGCAATTTCAACGACAACTTCATCCGCTTGCATTCGTCGACGAACACCACAATCTTGTCTGTATTGTCGAGTTCAGAACTCATCACCGCGGCCATGAAGGGGGCGGGATAGTGTGTCTTGAGCCAGCAGGTCTGGTATGAAACGAGCGCATAGGCAGCGGAGTGCGATTTGTTGAAACCGTAGCCCGCAAATTTTTCTACAAGGTCGAAGATCCTCATCGCCAGCTCGCTATCGACACCCTTGGACTTGGCACCCTCTTCAAAAATCGTCCGTTGCTTGGCCATCTCTTCGGGTTTTTTCTTACCCATGGCCCGGCGCAACATGTCTGCGCCACCCAGGGTATAGCCCGCCAGTTCCTGAGCAATCTGCATCACCTGCTCTTGGTACAAGATAATGCCGTAGGTGGGCTGCAAAATGGGCTTGAGCCACTCGTGCTGCCACTTGGCATCGGGGAAAGAGAGCTCCTCCCTGCCGTGCTTACGATTGATAAAGTTGTCAACCATGCCTGATTGCAATGGCCCTGGGCGAAACAGCGCCACTAATGCGACGATGTCCTCGAAGCAGTCGGGTTGCAGACGCTCAATCAAGTCCTTCATACCGCTTGATTCCAACTGGAACACTGCGGTAGTTTTTGCAGACTTGAGCAAAGTAAAACTGGGCTGATCATCCAACGGTATCTGCATGATATCCAGCGGTGCTTGCCCGTCTGTATCCCTGACGGTGTTTATCATTTTCACCGCCCAGTCGATAATGGTGAGAGTGCGCAGACCCAGGAAGTCAAACTTCACCAGACCCGCATCCTCTACGTCGCCCTTGTCGTACTGGGTTACCAGGCCAGAGCCGCTCTCGTCACAAAACAGCGGCGAAAAGTCGGTGAGTTTGGAGGGCGCGATAACCACGCCGCCTGCGTGTTTGCCCACACCTCGGGTGACTCCCTCCAGTTGTTCCGCCATGTCCCAGATTTCCTGGGCTTGCTCGTCTTCAGCAAGAAACTCCTTTAGCGCCTCCTCCTGCTCTAGCGCCTTTTCCAGGGTCATTCCCACTTCAAACGGAATCAACTTCGACAATTTGTCAGCGAGTCCATAAGACTTACCCTGAACTCGCGCCACGTCACGCACCACCGCCTTGGCTGCCATCGTGCCAAAGGTGATAATTTGTGACACCGCCTCGCGACCGTATGTATCTGCCACATAGTCGATGACCTGATCGCGCTTATCCATACAGAAATCAACATCAAAATCGGGCATGGATACCCGCTCTGGATTGAGAAAGCGCTCGAATAGCAGGTCGTACTCAAGAGGGTCCAGGTCAGTAATTTCCATGGCGTAAGCCACCAGGGAACCAGCGCCTGAACCTCGTCCCGGACCCACCGGAATGTCGTGTTGCTTGGCCCAGCGAATAAAATCCATCACGATAAGAAAATAACCGGGGAAGCCCATCTGGATAATGGTCTCCAGTTCGAATTCCAGTCGCTCCCTGTACTGCTTCTGTTTTGCAGGAAAGTCATCCGCCGAGCTATCGAACAGGGCCTCCAGGCGCGCATCCAGTCCGTCGTGAGACAGCTGCCGGAAAAACTCGTCCATGGTCATGCCTTCAGGCACGGGATAATCAGGCAGATACGGCTTACCCAGTTCCAACACCACATTACAGCGGCGGGCAATTTGCACTGTGTTGGCCAACGCCTCGGGAATATCGGCGAACAACTCCGTCATCTCTTCGGGCGAACGGAGATACTGTTGTTCGGTATAGGATCGCGCACGCCTTGGGTCATCCAGGGTGCGCCCTTCCCCGATACAGACTCGCGCCTCATGGGCCTCAAACTCTGAAGCGTCAAGAAAACGAACATCGTTAGTGGCCACCACCGGACACTGAAGCTGGGCAGCCAGGTTCACTGCGCCGTGAAGATGAGTTTCATCTCCCTCCCGTCCCGTACGATGTAGCTCCAAATAGAAACGTTGCGGATATAGAGCCATCCAATATTTTGCGCGGGCCACTGCCAACTCAGACTTTTCGCCTATAATCGCCTGGCCAACATCGCCTCTAGCCCCTGCAGACAGGGCAATCACACCCTCCGCACACTCTTCCAACCAGGCCTTTTGTACGTAAGGGACACCCAGGTACTGACCCTCAGTGTAAGAGCGCGAGATCAACAGCGTAAGATTATGGTAACCAGTCTGGTTCATTGCCAGCAGGCATAAAGGATAGGACTTCTCTGGGTCATCCGCGTCCAACACCCTGAGATCGGTGCCAAAGATGGGCTGAACACCGGCGCTGAAAGCGCTCTTGTGGACTTTTACCAATCCGTAAAAGTTACTGACATCAGTGACAGCCACCGCGGGCATACCGAGCTCGGCAACGCGGCTCATCAACGGTTTTAGGCGGACTAGACCATCGACAATGGAAAATTCGGAGTGGAGGCGTAAATGAACGAACTGGGTCATAGGGAAAGTGTACCGCTGTTCCCGGTGCGCAGCAGCAAACTCTTGGATATTTTATTGAGAATAGCTTTTATGGGCGTCCAAGCGAGCCAGCTCTCCATGGTCGCGTGGGGACTACCGACTTACTTAACGATTTTAAGAGAGGGCCGACCTTCAGGGTTATGCGGTTCAGGTGGGGTATCGTCCGGCGGTATTTCGACTTCTTCTTCGTGCTCAAACACCATGCCCTGGCCATTTTCTCGAGCGTAGATACCAATAACAGCACTGACTGGGACGAAAATATCTGTGGCGACACCACCGAAGCGACCATTAAACGCCACTGCATCATTAGAGATATTCAGCTCCATGACCGCTGTTGGTGAAATATTAAGCACGATCTGGTCATCTTTGACGTATTGCTCAGGCACCATGACGTTGTCAATGGCGGCATCGACAAGAATGTAGGGGGTGCAGCCGTTGTCAACAATCCACTCATAGAGAGCGCGCATGATGTAAGGGCGACTGGGGGTCATGGACATCCTTAAAAGGTTGTCGATAATGCGCTCTTAAGAGCGCATCTCGCGTTCCTGCTCGGAAAGACTTTCCTGGAAAGACTCGCGGGCAAACAGGGCATCCATATAGGCCAAAAGAGGTTTGGTCTGCTTGGAGGAGCGAATATCAACACCGAGTGAAGGCAGACGCCACAGGATAGGTGCTATGCAGCAATCCACCAGAGTGAACTCTTCACTCATGAAAAATGGCTTCTCCGCAAAAATCGGGGCGATTCCAGTGATACTGTCTTTCAGCTCTTTGGTCGCTTTCTTGATCACATTCTCGCTGCGTGTGTGCTGAATAGAATCAACCAGCGCGCACCAGTCCTTTTCAATACGATGGATCAGGAGACGGCTTTCTGCTCGCGCTACTGGATATACCGGCAACAGCGGCGGATGCGGAAAGCGCTCATCCAGATACTCCATCATTACCTTGGACTCATAGAGCACCAGGTCACGGTCGACCAGAGTAGGCAGGCTGTTATAAGGGTTCAACTCAGACAACTCAGTCGGAGGATGGAGTGCATCCGCCTCGATCATGTCTACCGTCACGCCCTTTTCGGCCAGAACGATACGCACTCGGTGGCTGTAGTGACTGGTTGGATCAGAAAAAAAGATCATTGAAGATCGCTTTGCCACAACACCCATCGAAAATTCCTCAGTTGGTTCTCTTAAAAAAACAAATGCGGCGTGACCATGGTCACACCGCGAGCTCTGACCTCAGTTGATCAGTGTACGTCTTTCCAGTACTCGCGGTTAAGTAACCAGGCGAACACAAAAAACAATGTGATAAACAGCAAAACGAAAATGCCGGTGCGCTTACGTTCCGCAGCCATGGGCTCGGCAGTGTAAGCCAGAAAGTTCACCAGGTCGTAAATCGCGGTGTCGAATGCTTCGGGGCTCATATTGCCCTCGGCAGTAATGTTAAAATTACCGCATGGGTCTTCAAGAATATCCTCACCGGTGAGCGGATCACGCTTTACGCCGCCGTTTCCAGCCGCAATCGGGCCCATGGCGCACTCCTGCATACCCTGCAGCTCTAGCATCACATGGGGCATACCCACGTCTTTGAAAACGCGATTATTCACGCCATAAGGGCGACTGTCGTCTTTGTAGAAGTTGCGCAGGTAGGTGTACAGCCATTCTGGCTGGCGAGCGCGAGAAACCAGGGTCAAATCAGGAGGAGTCGCACCGAACCATACCTTGGCCGTGCGGTCGTCCATGGCGTTATCCATCAGCGCGCCAATTTTGACGGACGGATCGAACATCAGATTAGCCTGCATCAGATCCTCAGGAATTCCCAGGTCTGCCGCGACGCGATTGTAGCGGGAGTACTTCAGGGAGTGGCAACCCATGCAGTAGTTCATGTATAGCTTGGCGCCGTTTTGCAAGGAGGATTGATCAGAAGGATCAGCGACAAATTCATCACAGTCGATCGCTCCGCAGGCATGAGCAGACTCAGCACCCACCGCCTTGAGAGGAATAATGGTCAGTGCCAGAATCAAAGCAAGGCCACCCATGCTGCCCCAGAACCCTATACCGCCGTCCATAGTAATGCGCTCTGGCACTGGCTTGGTCTTATCCAGCGACGACCAGATTGGCATCAGCAGGAAGAAAGCGAAGTAGAACACGGAGCAAATCTGCGCAAGGAAAGTGCGCTCCGGAGTGGGCGATTTCACACCCAGCACACCCAGGATCAAGAAGCTCGCAACGAACAACACCAGCATCGCCTTGGTGATGTTGCCCCGATAACGCCAGGATCTTACCGGGCTGCGATCCAGCCACGGCAGCAGGAAGGGAATAGCGACAGAGGCTGCGAAAAATATAAAGCCCCAGAATTTATCAGGTACCGCGCGCAACACTGAATAAAACGGCGTGAAATACCAAACAGGCGCGATGTGCTCAGGAGTCTTCAGGCCATTCGCTTCTTCGAAATTGGCAAATTCCAGGAAGTAACCGCCCATTTCGGGCAAGAAGAAGATCACTGCGCAGAAAATAAATAAGAACACTGCAATCGCCTGCAGGTCATGCACGGTGTAGTAAGGATGGAACGCAACGCCATCCAGCGGTACGCCGTTTTCGTCCTTGTGCTTCTTAATGTCGACGCCATCGGGATTGTTGGAGCCTACCTCGTGAAGCGCCAACAGGTGCAAGACCACCAGCGCGAGCAAAACGATCGGCAGCGCGACAACGTGCAGTGCGAAGAATCGATTCAGGGTCGCACCGGAGATCAAGTAGTCTCCCCGTATCCAAGTCACAATATCCTCGCCCACCACCGGAATCGCCCCGAACAATGAGATAATGACCTGAGCGCCCCAGTAAGACATCTGTCCCCAAGGCAACACATAACCGACAAAAGCCTCAGCCATCAGCACCACAAAAATCAGCATCCCGAACATCCAGATGAGCTCACGCGGCTTTTTGTAGGAGCCATATAGCATGGCGCGGAACATATGCAGATAGATCACCACAAAGAACGCCGAAGCGCCGGTGGAGTGCATATACCGTAGCAGCCAGCCGTAATCGACATCGCGCATGATGTATTCCACAGATGCGAAGGCCTCTTCGCTGCTGGGGGTATAGTTCATTGTCAGCCAAATGCCGGTGAGCAGTTGGTTGACCAGCACCAACAGGGACAGAACCCCGAAGAAATACCAGAAGTTGAAATTCTTGGGCGCGTAGTACTTGCCCATGTGGGTGTCCCAGGCCCGAACAATGGGCAGGCGGGCGTCAACCCAGTCGCGTAAACCTATCAGCATATTGTTCATCAGGCGGCCTCCGAGTCCACACCAATTACCAGGACATTGTCACCCTCAAACGAATAAGGGGGCACTTCCAGATTCTTGGAAGCGGGAACGCCACTATAGACGCGGCCAGACAGGTCAAATTTAGAACCGTGACAAGGGCAGAAGAACCCACCCAACCACTCATCGCCACCCAGGTCAGCAGCGCCGACTTCAGGACGGAATTTCGGCGCACAGCCAAGGTGTGTGCAAAGACCGACCAGCACTAACAGCTCAGGCCGGATGGCGCGATCAACTCCGGTGATGTAAGCGGGCTGGTCAGAGATTTTGGATTCGGGATCCTTGAGAACGCTGTTCAGTTCCGGGAGCGCGTCAAGTTGCGCAGGGGTACGATGCATCACGTAAACGGGCTTACCACGCCATTCAATCACCACCATTTGACCGGGCTCCAGCTTGCCGATGTCGGCCTTCACTGGTGCTCCTGCCGCTTTAGCCTTGGCAGACGGGTTCCAAGAACCCAGAAAAGGCACTGCCACGCCGACCGCGCCGGCAACGCCTACCGCACTGGTGGCAGCCGTCAGGAACTTTCTCCTGCCGGTATTTACGCCATCGCTACTCATGCTGTTCTCTCCTAGATTTGAAGCGGGTGGACGATTGGAATCTCGCCTCGAAAACCACTTCTCACGAAAGGGCAAATACTAATGATTTTAGCCGTTTTTTACAAGGCAAACGCCTTGATTTCAAAGCCTTTTGGCCGAGAAATTGCAATCCATCAAGGACAAATTCGGGGCATAAAAAAACGTCCACCCTGTTTGCGAGCGGACGCTTTGATTCTGTCCCAGAACCCCGAATTCGGGGCCACTCCAGCTTATCGCTTGGAGAACTGAGGACGCTTACGCGCCTTGCGCAGACCAACCTTCTTACGCTCGACTTCGCGAGCATCGCGAGTCACATAACCCGCACCACGCAGTGAACCGCGCAGAGATTCGTCATATTCCATCAACGCACGGGTAATACCGTGACGAATTGCGCCGGCCTGGCCGAAGCTGCCGCCGCCCTGAACAGTGACGTTGATATCAAATTTATCATTCAATTCAACGAGTTCCAGCGGTTGACGCACAATCATACGTGCGACTTCACGGCCGAAGTACTGGTCCAGAGGACGTTTGTTGATGGTGATATTGCCCGCGCCGTTTTGCAAGAAAACACGCGCAGTGGACGTCTTGCGACGACCGGTTCCGTAATATTGGGTAGCTGACATAAATAATATCCGTTAAATGTTCAGTGCCTGGGGCTGCTGTGCAGTGTGCGGATGGTCATTACCCGCATACACTTTCAGCTTTTTAAACATGGCGCGGCCCAGCGGGTTGCGCGGCAACATGCCCTTTACTGCACCCTGGATAACACGCTCGGGGGCCTTATCGATCAACTTCTCGAAAGAAATTGATTTCACGCCACCGGGGTATCCGGTGTGGCTGTGGTAAATCTTGTCGGTCGCCTTGGCTCCGGTTACACGCACTTTCTCCGCATTGATCACTACGATGTAGTCACCAGTGTCGACGTGAGGTGTGTATTCGGCTTTATGCTTGCCGCGCAAACGATGCGCAATTTCACTGGCCAGGCGCCCCAATGTCTTGTCAGAAGCGTCTACCACGAACCAGTCGCGGGACACATCTTCTGCTTTGGCACTATAAGTTTTCATCAATATTTGCCTCTTGGAGGGCTCCAATTTCGAGAGCGCGAATACTAATCAATGGAAGCACCCTTTTCAAGCAGAAAGTTGAATAAATTTCGCGACTTACCGGTCTGGCGCGACCGTCCGCAAGTGGGAATATTACAGCTTTGAGTCAGACCGGGTGCAGACACGCGCGGGGACAAGGCTCAGGGGCGGTGTTCCCGGGCCAAATATTCATGGGATTGCATCTCCTGCAGGCGCGACTGAGTGCGCTGAAACTCGAACTCAAGGCTGCCGCCGCCATACAGCTCCAACAAGGATTTCTCGGCCGTTAGCATTAACTTCACGTTACGATCGTAGAACTCATCCACCAGGTTAACAAAGCGACGCGCTTGATCATTCTGGTCTTTATCAAACGCCGGCACACCAGAGAGCAACACCGCGTGAAAAATGCGTGCCAATTCAATGTAATCGTTCTGTGATCGGGGCCCGTCGCATAACTCGGCGAAATCAAACCAGGCGACATCGTCAGCCATACAACGCACTGTTAGATAGCGACCATTTATCTGGATTCGCTCCCAATGTCGCCCCGGCTCCACGGCAAGGGCGTCAAAGCTCTGCCGCAGGCTGATATCAGCAGCCTCATCCAGCGGGCAGTGGTAGAGCTCCGCCTGCTGCAAGGTGCGCAATCGATAATCCACGCCGGCATCAACGTTGACCACTTTTGTATATTTTTCGACCAGTGCGATCACCGGCAGGAAGCGCTGCCGTTGCAAACCATTCCGGTACAAGTTTTGGGGCACAATATTGGAAGTCGCGACCAAGGTGACGCCGCGAGCAAACAATGCCTCCATCAGGCCTCCCAGAATCATGGCATCGCCAATGTCAGTAACAAAGAACTCATCAAAACAGACCACCAGAGCCTCTTCCGCCAGGCGGTCGGCGACCATTTCCAACGGATTCACCTCGCCTTCAAGCCGGGTGAGATCGCCGTGGACTCGCTGCATAAAGCGGTGAAAATGCACGCGCAGCTTACGCTCAAACGGCAGGCAATCATAAAACGTATCCACCAGGTAGGTCTTACCGCGACCAACCCCACCCCACAGGTAAAGCCCCTGCTCTGGCTCGGGAGCCTGCTTCCTGAACTTTTTAATCAACGCAGAGAAGCCGGTCTCGCCGCCACGGCTGCGCTCCAGTAACCGCTCGTAGAGATCCTGCAACAAACGCACTGCCTCCTCCTGGGCGGGGTCATGAGAAAACCCCTCCCGTTGAAGATCGTCCTGGTAGCGCTGCCAGGGGGTCGACATCCTGTTTCCTGTTGCTCATTATCGGCGGCACACTTTAACCACAGGCCCTGCAGATGGCAACGCTACCGACATCAACAGACTGCGCCCTATGGCACCCTGTGGATTAAGGGTTATACTCTCGTTTATCAACATTTCGGTAAAAGGAAAACACCGTGTACAGCTTGACCATTGTTATTGCCGGCGCCGCCGCAGGACTCATTGCAGGACTCGGTCTGGGTTTACTGTGGGGTCGCCAAAGCTCTCCCTCCGGACAGAAGCACCGGGAAGTAGAACGCAAGCTGGATCAGGTGCTACAGGACAACAAAGCTTATGAAGATGAGGTGGTAGAGCACTTTTCCGACACGGCGCGCTTACTCAACAACCTCACCGAAAGCTATCGCGACGTTCACAACCATCTTGCCAAAGGCGCTGCCGACCTGTGCCAGGGTAACGGCCCAGTCGCCCTGGACCAATTGGAAAATCAGCGCGACCCCAGCGAAATACCCGCTAACCTGGCAAGTGCTCAGCCGCCATTGGACTACGCCCCAAAAACCTCTCCTGACGAGAAGGGCATGCTCAACGAAGAGTTCGGCCTGGACCGCAATGCAATGGAAGCGAAAACCGCAGAAGCCTCTCAAGCCTGATCCCAGAGACGTTATTCAGACGGGGTTATCTTCATCAAAAAATCGGTGCTCCAGGCTGAACTTACGCGCCAGCGCCTCGCCAACCGCTTGTACACCATAACGTTCGGTTGCATGGTGCCCGGCGGCGATAAAAGCGATGCCCTCCTCCCTTGCGACGTGCACAGTCTGTTCGGAAATTTCGCCGGTAATAAATACATCCGCCCCTGCGACCACGGCGGCATCGATGTAAGATTGCGCCGCACCAGTGCACCAGGCAACCCGCTTCAAGGTCCGCTCCCGGTCACCTATCAGCATTGGATCTCTTCCGGTCAACGCCCTTAGTTTGTCACACAGCGTTCCGGCTGATACCTCTAGTTCTCCGACGTTGCCAACGGAATATGGGTCTTCCGGTTGCAAGGGCGCCACGGCCGCAATGCCCAGAAGTTGCCCCAGGCGAGCGTTGTTGCCCAGTGTCGGATGAGCGTCCAGTGGCAAGTGGTAAGCCAGCAGGCTCACGTCATGGGACAGCAAGGCGGCCAGCCTGTTGCGCTTCATCCCCACAACTGGCGCGGCCTCTCCCTTCCAAAAGTAACCGTGATGCACCAACAAAGCGTCAGCACCCCAGTCGATAGCTTTGTCCAGCACAGCCTGGTTGGCCGTCACCCCGGTAGCGAGCTTTACAACCTCCGCCTTTCCTTCAACCTGCAGGCCATTGGGACAATAATCGCGAAAGCTGCCAGGCTGCAGGGTTTGGTCAAGCCAGCTGAGGATTGAATCAAGAGGAGTGCTCATGGATGCTAATTCCTGTTCGCGGGAAGCCCGCTTCATATACAATGCAAAGAAGCCTGCCACGCAGGCCGACCAGCATCACTACTTTACCGCAGGATAGAGCTCACACACTACATGAGAGACAGCCTCAAATTCATCACCTGGCCGGCCATTGCCGGCCTGCTGGCCGCCTTGCTAATCCTCGACCACTGGGTGCTCCCGGGCAATGGTAACGGCAGTTCTGACAGCAGCACGCCCGTCACCTATGCCCAGGCTGTAAGCAAAGCCAGTCCTGCGGTAGTGAACATTTACATTGCCAAGCTGGTCAACAAAGGAAAAAGTCCCCTGCTCAATGAGCGCATGGCAAGGCGCATGCCGCGCCAGCGCATAGAGCGCTCTCTGGGTTCGGGAGTCATCATGAGCGATCAGGGGCACATACTCACCAATCACCATGTCATCGCCGGAGCAGATGCTATACAGGTTCTGCTACAGGATGGCAGAACCGCAAACGCCATGGTCGTTGGCACCGATACGGCGACAGACCTGGCAGTACTGAAAATTGAGCTTAACAACCTAACCCCTGTCGAACTGGCTGATTCTGACCAATTGCACGTGGGCGACGTGGTGCTCGCCATTGGCAATCCACTGGGTTTTGGCCACACGGTCACCCAGGGAATAGTCTCTGCCCTTGGCCGTTATGGGCTGCAACAGAATACCTACGAGGATTACATCCAAACCGACGCCATCATTCATCAGGGGAATTCCGGGGGCGCGTTGATTGATACCCAGGGTAGGCTCTTGGGCATCAATACCCTGATTTACACCTCCAGCAATCCGGGAGGAACATCATCCACGGGTATAGGCATCAGCTTGGCGATTCCTATCAACCTTGCAACCTACATCATGCACGACCTGATCGAATACGGCGAAGTCATCAGAGGCTGGTTAGGGGTAAGCGTGGAGCCTATTCGACTGACTACTGGCGGCCAGCAACAGGCCCTGATGGTGGCGGCACTGGGCGAAAACAGCCCGGCACAGCGCGCCGGCATGCGCCTGGGTGACATGATCACGCACATTAACGGTGAAGCGGTAGTCGATGGACGCCAGACCATGCACAGCATTGCCCGACTGAGACCGGGAGACGCGGTGAGCATCTCTGTGCAGCGCGAACAGCAAAGTTTGGATCTTCGCGCAGTAGTAGGCGTTCAGGGGCAAACCAGCCCCGCGAATTAATCGCGCAAACGCATTTCCGCACTGCGAGCGTGGGCGGTCAAGGACTCACCCCGGGCCAATACTGACGCCACCTTACCCAACTGCTGAACGCCCTCTTCGCTACACATAATCACCGAGCTTCGCTTCTGAAAATCGTAAACACCCAATGGTGAGAAGAAACGCGAACTGCGTGAAGTGGGCAATACGTGATTTGGGCCAGCACAATAGTCCCCCAGTGACTCTGAAGTGTAAGGGCCCATAAAAATGGCACCGGCGTGCCGAATCTCAGGCAAAAGCTGCTCTGGGTCTTGCACCGACAGCTCCAGGTGCTCCGGTGCCAAGCGGTTACTGATCGCTACCGCATCGGCGAGGTCGCGAGTACGAATCATGGCCCCACGCCCCTCTAGCGAAGCGCGAATAATATCTGCTCGCTCCATTTCGGGCAGTAGCCTGTTGATACTGGCGGCTACATGAGACAAGTATTGCTCGTCTGGGCAAAGCAATATTGCCTGGGCATTTTCGTCATGCTCTGCCTGTGAAAAGAGGTCCATAGCAACCCAGTCGGGATTTGTACTGCCATCACAAATCACCAGAATTTCTGACGGCCCAGCGATCATATCGATTCCCACACGCCCAAAGACCATGCGCTTGGCGGTCGCCACGTAGATATTGCCCGGCCCAACTATTTTGTCCACTGCCGGGACGGTCTCGGTACCGTATGCCAACGCGGCCACAGCTTGCGCGCCGCCAATGGTAAACACTCGGTCAACTCCCGCTATGGCAGCTGCCGCCAATACCAGATCATTGAGCTCTCCGCGCGGAGACGGCACCGCCATAATAATTTGCTCTACCCCGGCGACCTGCGCAGGAATGGCATTCATTAGCACCGAGGAAGGGTAACTCGCCTTGCCTCCCGGCACGTATATGCCAGCGCACTGCAATGGCGAAATCTGCTGGCCAAGCAGATTGCCCGCGGCATCACGGTAATGCCAGCTCTCTTGCAGTTGGTGCTGGTGATATTCACGTATACGCTCGGCGGCTTGCTCCAACGCATCTCTGTGCTCAGCTGTGATTGACTCAAGTGCTTGTCGCAGGCGCTGTTGATCAACTTCAAGGTCGGCAGCGCTCGCTACCTCCAACTGATCAAATTGCGCAGTATATTCAAGCAACGCCGCATCACCGCGACTGGAGATATCACCCAGCACCCGGCGCACAGTGTCGTTCACCGCCAGATCCAGCTCATCCTCCCAGGCGGTCAGCTCGTCAAGCATCTGATCGAACCCGGTTTGTTGGGAGTCCAGTTGTCGCATCAACATCTCAGGGCTCCTCGACGGCAGCGGCAAGCTTATCGATCAAAGTCTGAATACCCTCATAGCGCGAGCGCATGGCCGCCTTGTTCACGATCAGGCGAGAGCTGACACTGGCGATTTCTTCCAACGGCTCCATGCCATTTGCTCTGAGCGTATTACCGGTATCAACAATGTCTACAATCAAGTCTGCCAGATTCATCATCGGCGCCAATTCCATGGCGCCATAGAGCTTGATCAATTCAGCGTGCACGCCTTTGCGAGCGAAGTATTCCCTGGCGATATTGACGAATTTAGTAGCCACCCGGATACGTGCACCACTTTGCTTCCAGCCCACCGGGCCAGCGGTCATCAGGCGGCATCGAGCAATACCCAGGTCGAGGGGCTCATAGACACCCTCGGCACCGTGTTCCAGTAGAACATCTTTACCGACCACGCCAACATGAGCGGCTCCGTGACGCACATAGGTAGGCACATCGGTACCGCGGATAACTGCCAGCTGCACACCGTTAACAGTGGTATCGAAAATTAGCTTGCGGCTTTTATCGAGATCCTCCAGCGGTTCAATACCGGCTCTGGCCAATATCGGCAGGGTCTCCTTCAGAATTCGACCCTTGGTCAGGGCGATGGTAATAGATTTACTCATAGTCAGTCCGGTACACGACGGATACCCGCCCCCAATAATTGCAATATTTTCTAAATACTCTTATCGCCGCAATCGACCCGCTAAACCTTCCTGATTTGGTCGCTCGCCTGCGGCAAATGGCTGGCCTAGAGTATCAGCTGCGCGCCTGCCACTCTTCTGGCGTGAAGGTATGAATATTGACAGCATGAATACTGCCATCGGCAATTTCAGCGTTGAGCGCGCCGTAAACCAACTGCTGTTTCTTTACTGGGCGTAATCCATCGAACATCGCGCCAATGGCAGTAATATCATAATTTGCACCCTCCCCCTGAACTTCAAATTGACAGTCGGGCAAGTGCGTCTGTAGCAGTACCTTGACGGTAGCAGCGTCCATAGTGATCTCCAGATCGGGTATCGAAATTTAGCATCGGCGCCGGACAACAGACCGGCAACCAAAGAAGCGGCATTCTAGGAGAAAATGGCTGCCATAGCGACCACTGCTGCCAGCTTACTCATCGATTTCGACGGCAGCCCATTGTGCAATAACGGCATCGATAGCGCCGTTCTCTTTGCGTGCCGCAGCCTGAAACTGGTTACGGTAAATTTCCCCGAGATTGATGCTCTCAATAATCATGTTACGCAGTTGCCATTCTCCGCTCTTGCTGCGTCCCATCTGATACATCACCACGTAGGACTGCGCGTCGTCGGAAAAAATCAACTGTTCCACAGAAACCCTGGACTGCTGAGCCTCATCCAATGAAGGTTTTGAAATCTCAATGCTTGCACCCCCAAATGCGAGTAAGCCCTTGCCGTAGGTGCGCACCATTCCAGTGCGCATAACCTCGGTAAAGCGATCCAGTTGAGCGCGCAATTGCTCCCTGCCAGCTTCGTCCAACGAGCGATACCGCTCACTGGTGGCATAAGGCCCCATGACACCGCGCGCAAAACCGCGAAAATCTACCACATCATCCAAAATGACCTGGATTTGCTGATAATAACGTTCCGGGTCATCGTCCACATAGCTCGGAGCCTCCTGGACAACTACCATCACTTGTGAAGTGGTCTCGCGAACAACGTCATGGGCGGTTGCTGGCTCCTGGGCATTCACGCCTATCGCCAGTAAATACAAGCCCAATACCAAGGAAAAATGTAATCTAAGCTTCATTTTTGCTCCCCACAAATTATTGCTACTATTCACAATCGCACCGCCCTGTATAATCCGCTCTTGATAACCAATCGAGCGCCCAATGCTGGCTTGCGTCTGATGTATGAGACAACAGTCTTGCTCTCGCAGTTCCAGTACGTTGCGCGGCGCATACTTTAACAGGAAACAGGTGTCTATGCTGTTAGCTGCCGCAGCCATTCTGGTCGGCTTTATCGTCCTGATTTGGAGCGCGGACCTGTTTGTCGCAGGCGCCGCCTCCATCGCCGAAAATTTGGGCATGTCACCCATTATCATCGGCCTGACCATCGTCTCCCTGGGCACCTCCGCACCAGAAATCCTGGTATCCCTGACTGCGGCCATGTCCGATGCGGGAGATCTCGCTATCGGTAACGCTATCGGCTCAAACATTGCAAATATGGGCCTGGTGCTGGGAATCACCGTGCTCGTCGCCCCTATGATGGTGCATGAGAGCTGCATGAAAAAAGAAATGCCCGTTCTCCTGCTCGTGACCCTTGGGGCCGGAGTACTGCTGATTGACCACGAGCTGTCCAACCTGGATGCCTGGCTGATGCTGGGGACGCTCGCGCTAATCATTGTGTACATGGTGCGCAGCCAGCAGAAAGATGCAGTCCTGCTCGAAGAAGCAGAGGAAGAGTACCTTCATCACCTCAATCCAGTTCGTGCCTGGATCACGTTCGCGCTAGGCCTCGCTCTCTTGGTCGCCAGTTCACGCATGCTGGTTTGGGGCGCGGTGCTTATTGCAGAAACCATCGGTGTATCAGAGCTGGTTATTGGCCTGACGATCGTCGCGATAGGCACCAGCCTACCCGAGCTGGCAGCCACCATCGCCAGTGCCTTGCGAGGCCATACTGAAATTGCGCTTGGCAATGTGATTGGTTCAAACCTGTTCAACCTGCTGGCAGTCATGGCCATCCCGGGCATTGTTGGGCCGGAAAGCCTGGACCCTGCCGTCTTGGTGCGCGACTACCCGACAATGACTTTCCTGACGGTATTCCTGGCGCTGGCGATTTTCATCAGTCGCAAACGCAGTAATTCCAAGCAAGGGCATTCCTATGTAGGGCGCACCGTAGGCACGCTGTTAGTGTCATTCTACGCAGGGTATTATTACTGGCTGTACCTCAGTCTTTGAAACAGGGCCTCACGCTATGACGGATAAGCCGTCCAGTAACTTCAGCAGCTCGGCGATACGCACCATCACAATGGAAGCCGAAGCCGTCAGCGCGCTGACAGGGCGTATTGGTGCGGATTTCGAACGGGCCTGCCAACTGTTGCTCGCCTGCAGGGGCCGGGTGATCGTCACTGGCATGGGTAAGTCCGGCCATATTGGCTGCAAAATAGCCGCGACTCTCGCCAGCACGGGAACACCCGCCTTTTTTGTTCACCCTGGCGAGGCCAGCCATGGCGACATGGGCATGATCACTCGCGAAGACGCCATCATAGCGTTGTCTAACAGTGGCGAAGTTGCTGAGGTCGTCACCTTACTGCCTTTGCTCAAGCGCCTCGGATCGCCGGTTATCGCCTTGACCGGCAATCCGCATTCCACATTAGCCCTTGCCGCCGATGCGCACCTGAATACCGGCGTAGAAACAGAGGCCTGCCCTTTGGACCTGGCACCCACGTCCAGCACTACCACGGCACTGGTGATGGGAGACGCTCTAGCGATCGCTCTGCTGGAGCAACGAGGCTTTACTGCCGAAGACTTTGCCTTCTCTCACCCAGGGGGCACCCTGGGCAAGAAGCTGCTGCTAAAAGTCCAGGACGTTATGCAAACTGGCGATTCGGTGCCCAGTGTCGATGCAGCTACCCCCCTGTCCCAGGCTTTGCTCGAAATCAGTAACAAGGGTCTGGGAATGACTACCGTAACGAATGCCGATGGTCGACTCGCAGGGATCTTCACCGACGGCGACCTGCGACGCACTCTGGACCAGCAGATCGATATTAATAACACCCCCATAGCGTCGTTAATGTCTACCGGCACCAAAACCGCAAACCCCCAAATGCTCGCAGCCGAAGCCCTGCGCATTATGGAGGAACACGAGATCACCTCGCTGGTAGTACTGGATGATAGCGGTGAAACCCGCGGTATCATCCACCTCATGCACCTGCTGCACGCTGGAATAGCCTGATGACAATGAATGACTTGAGCATGCGAGCACAAAAAATCAGGATGCTGGCACTGGATGTGGACGGCGTGCTGACCGATGGCTGCATCTATTATGGCAATGAAGGCGAAGAACTGAAGAGCTTCAGCATTAAGGATGGGCTGGGCATTAAATTGCTGCAGCAGGATGACATCGAAGTAGTGATCATCACCGGACGCAGCTCCGAGATCGTAGCCCGCAGAGCGCAGGAACTGGGCATTGCCGAGGTTGTCCAGGGTCGAGAGGACAAGCTTACGGCGCTGAGAGAGATCTGTTCTCATCGCCAACTCAATACCGACCAATGCGCGTATATGGGAGATGACCTCCCCGATCTAGCCGCCGTGCGGGCTGCAGGCATTGGCATGGCCCCTGCCGATGCTGTCGATCAATTACGAGCAGCAGCAGACTGGATCAGTGAATTCAACGGAGGCGCCGGTGCTGTGCGCCAGGCCTGTGAGCAACTGCTCAGCTGGCGAGGCTCACTGAAGCAACGTCTGGCGGACTTCGACTAGTGCCCCGCCTGCCTCTGCAAATATTGCTGGCCATCGTGCTGGTGCTCGCAGCAAACCATTACTGGAATCCAGAGACTGCGGAATCTCCAGACCTTGACACCAGCGCCCGACGCCATGAACTTCCGAAAACTTACCTTGAAGTAGTGCGAGCATGGACGTTTGATGAAGGCGGCAAACTCACAGACATCGTGGAAGCGGAGCGACTGGAACAATTTCCCAGGCGTCACCTTTCATATATTACTAAGCCAAGGTTTTTCGCTCATAGTGGCGACGATCGTAGCTGGTCGGCAAGCGCAGACAAAGGCCGGACTGATGAAAAGGTTGACCGGCTATTGCTGCGCAAGAATGTCGTTCTAATCCACGATCAATCTGGCACCCGCATGAAAACTCAGGCCCTGGACATAGAGCTGGAAAACAAAGTGGCAAGCTCAAACAAAAAAGTGACCGTAGTTCAGGGCAACAATTCGACAAGAGCCGACGGCATGGTAGTAAGAATGGAAGATGAAATCATCATTATGAAACCCAATGTGGAGAGCATTTATGCGCCCATGCCTTGATTGGCGTAAGCCAAGTGTACTCATCGTCCTGGTCTTTTTACTCCCTGGCGCCGCCATTGCGCTGCCTGACGACCGGGATCAACCCATCCGCATAGAAGCCGATGAAGCTCTGCGTGATGAGAAACAAGGATTCACCCGCTATGAGGGCCATGTCAGGATGGACCAGGGCAGCCTGCATATCGAAGCAGACCAGATCACCATCTACCACGACGATAAGGAAGCCGATCGCATACTGGCCACGGGCAGCCCCGCGCGCCTGCAACAGCAGCCAGAACTCGAAAAGGGACCCATTAAGGCGAGCGCCAACACGATAGAGTACTTTAAGACCGAAGACCGCATCCAACTGCGAGAAAACGCCAATATCGAGCAAGAGGGGTCAATCGTCACCGGCGACTCAATCGACTATCTGATGAATGAGCAACTGGTCAAGGCGGGCTCCGACAAGAACAGCGAGTCGAGCCGCGTCAAAGTAGTGATCCCGGCCGGAGTGGTCAGCGAAGAGGAGCGCTAGCGTGGCTTGTTTACAGGCAAATAATCTGGCCAAAGCCTACCGTGGTCGGGAAGTGGTGCGGGATGTTTCCCTGCAGGTCGACAGCGGTCAGGTGGTCGGTCTCCTGGGCCCCAATGGCGCGGGCAAAACCACTTGTTTTTACATGATCATTGGCATCATCCAGGCCGACCGAGGGGTCATAGAACTCAACGGAGAAGATATCACCCCTCTGTCCATGCATGAACGCGCCAGGCATGGCCTGGGCTACTTACCCCAAGAAGCTTCCATATTTCGCAAGCTCACCGTCGGCGACAATATCCTCGCCATTCTGGAGACTCGGCCGGATCTGAACAAGAAGCAACGCCTGGAGCGACGCGACCAGCTGCTGGAAGAGTTTCACGTTGAGCATCTTCGCGACAGCCTGGGTCAGGCGCTGTCCGGCGGGGAACGGCGCCGTATTGAAATCGCCAGAGCGCTGGCGGCAGAACCCGATTTTATCCTGCTGGATGAGCCTTTCGCCGGGGTAGACCCTATCTCCGTTAACGACATCAAAACCATTATTAACCATCTACGTGATCGCGGAATCGGGGTGCTGATTACAGATCACAATGTTCGAGACACGCTGGATATTTGTGAAAAAGCGTACATCGTTGGCGAAGGGCATATTATTGCCTCTGGCACCGCAGAAGACGTCCTGGGCAGCGAACATGTGCGCAGAATATACCTCGGAGACCAATTCCAACTGTAAAATCGGCAGTAGAACTACCCCCAAAGATTGTCAACAAGCAAATTTCGCGCCAAGTAGTTGCCACGACTCTATCGGCAACGCTAAACTGAGCTCATTGTAATACTACGGCGTCTGCCTAATAGCTGGCGCCTGAGGGCCTTGCCAAGCATTCGATGAAACAATCGCTCCAACTCAAACTGGGCCAGCAGCTGACGATGACGCCTCAGCTGCAGCAGGCTATCCGTTTGTTGCAACTCTCTACCATGGATCTTCAGCAGGAAATCCAGCAGGCGCTGGATAACAACCCCATGCTGGAGGTCAACGAAGAAGATGGCCCTGCCCAAGCCTCGGACAGCGAGCCAGTCAACAGCCAGAGCGATGGCCCCATGGAGAGTGTGCAGCACAGCACAGACCCCGAAAGCGAGGCCAGCACGACACTGGAAGCCTCAGCCAGCAGTGAGTTGCTCCCCGATGACCTGCCAGTGGACACTCAGTGGGAGGATTTACTGCCCTCCAGCTCAGCTCCCGCGCCTCCACCCAATGACGGCTCCGCCGATGGGGATTTTGAGTCCCGTAACACTCACAGTGAGAGCCTGCACGAACAGCTACTTTGGCAGCTGAATCTGACGCGCTTGTCCGACTCCGATCGTCTGATCGCCCTGGCGATCATTGACTCGACTGACCGCAATGGCCGACTGCAAGCAACACCTGAGGAAATACACGAGTCTATCGAGCTCGAGCTGGATGTGGAGCTGGACGAAGTTGTAGCGGTACTTCACCGGCTGCAACAATTCGAACCAACCGGTGTCTGCACCCGCGACCTGCAAGAGTGTCTACTGGTTCAGTTACAGCAACTGCCGCCCGGCACCCCCCATCTGGAGCAGGCCAGACTCATTCTCAATCGACACCTCCCGCAGCTGTCCAGCGGTGATTTCAGCCAGATTATGAGACGAACCCGGCTTGATGAAGAGCAGCTGAAAGATGCCTTGGCTCTCATTCAAACGCTGGATCCTAATCCGGGGGAAACTTTTGCGCCGGAAGATGTCGAATATGTTATCCCCGACGTATTCGTGAGTAAAAAGGAAGGCCGCTGGCTAGTGGAGCTCAACCCAGACATAGCGCCCAAACTGCGTATCAACAACGACTACGCCAGTCTCATAAAGCGTGCTGATAGCAGCGCCGACAATACATTCCTGAAAGATAACCTGCAGGAAGCGCGTTGGTTCCTGAAGAGCCTACAAAGCCGGAACGAAACCCTACTTAAGGTCGCCACCAGAATAGTGGAGCATCAACGCAACTTTTTGGAATACGGTGAAGAAGCGATGAAACCGCTGGTGCTGGCAGACATTGCCGAACTCGTTGAAATGCATGAATCCACCATTTCTAGAGTGACTACCCAAAAGTACATGCACACGCCCAGAGGTATTTTCGAACTCAAGTATTTTTTTTCCAGCCACGTTTCTACCGCCGCTGGAGGCGAGTGTTCATCCACCGCAATTCGAGCCCTTATCAAAAAGCTGGTTGCAGCCGAAAGCCCTCGCAAGCCACTCAGCGATAACAAGATTACTCAATTATTAGAGGCACAGGGAATCAATGTGGCCCGGCGTACCATCGCCAAGTACAGGGAAACCTTAATGATTCCGCCCTCAAACGAACGCAAGAGGTTGGTCTAGTTGATGACCAGCTAGAACGGACGAAAAGAACCGCTGCTTGCTAACAGTGGTCTAAACTTTATCAGTAGCAGACTGAAATCGAAAAATCCGGCAGTGCCGGTACCGGTTTAGCCGGGTTAACCTGAAGAAGGAGCAATAATATGCAACTAAACGTCAGCGGACACCATGTAGAGGTTACCGAGCCTCTGAAGGAGTATGTGGACACCAAGTTCGAGCGACTGCAACGACACTTTGACCAGATCACCAATATTCAGGTGACTCTGATTGTAGAAAAAATGGTTCAAAAGGCTGAGGCCACCATGCATATATCCGGTGCCGACTTATTCGCTCATGCAGAATCCGAAGACATGTATGCCGCCATTGACTCACTGGTCGACAAGCTGGACCGACAGTTAATAAAGCACAAGGAAAAAACCCGCGGACACTAGGCAGATATCGATAACCCCATGCAACCCTTAGCAGATTTACTGACCCCGGAACGCACCGCAAGCCAGGTTCCGGGTGTCAGCAAGAAACGTTTATTTGAAACGCTGGCGCGCCTGATCAGCGATGACCAGATTTCCCTTTCTTACGACGAGGTCCTGAGCCAACTCGTTGCCCGCGAAAAATTGGGCAGCACGGGGCTGGGTGAAGGCATCGCCATACCGCACTGTCGTATTGATAATTGCAGCCAGCCCACAGGAACGCTGCTTACGCTTGCGGAACCCATCGATTTCGACTCGCCTGACAACCAGCCAGTAGATCTGGTATTCGCATTGTTGGTACCTGCAGAGGCCCATCAGCAGCACCTTGAGACACTGGCGGGACTGGCAAGACTATTCAGCCAGCCGAAATTTTGCGATGAGCTGCGTAAAGTCCAGGGCTCGGATGAGCTGTTCAAGCTCGCCACGCAAGCTCAAGCGGTCGCACCCTGAATGCAGCTTATCATCATCAGCGGACGCTCGGGCTCAGGCAAAAGTACAGCCCTCAACCAACTGGAAGATGAGGGTTACTACTGTATCGATAACCTTCCCGTCTCACTGCTTCCATCACTGGTGGAAAAAACCAGCAGTGAAGAATTCGGCCACTTTCGCGGCACGGCGGTTTGCATTGACGCACGCAACGCCTGGAAGGACCTGGCCAATTTCGGCGAGGTAATGGCTTCACTGCCAGCCTCGGTAAACTCAGAAGTGCTGTTCCTTGACGCCCAGGAATCGGCACTCATAAAACGCTTCTCGGAAACTCGTCGCAAGCACCCCCTCAGTTCTGACAGCATGCCTCTCGCTGAAGCCATTGATAAGGAACGACAGCTACTGGAGCCCATTTCCAGCGCGGCATCTTTGGTACTCGACACGAGCCAAATGACCATTTATGAGCTGCGAGACGCTGTTAAGCAGAGGCTGTTAGGTGCAGAGAGCGGGAGCATGTCGCTTCTCATCCAGTCCTTTGGTTTCAAGCGTGGAATACCCACCGATGCCGATTTGGTTTTCGATGTACGCATGCTGCCCAACCCCCACTGGGTGAAAGAGCTGCGTCTCAAGAATGGACTGGATGCAGAAGTCCGGGAATTTCTCGAAGCGCAGACGACTACTGCCGAGTTATACCTCGACATAAGCAGTTTTCTAGATCGGTGGTTGCCCCACTATCGGGACAGTAATCGCAGTTATATGACCGTCGCCATAGGCTGTACCGGTGGCCAGCATCGTTCGGTATACTTGGCGGATCGTTTATTCCGACACTACGGCGGGTCATACCCGGGCATTCACATCCGACACAGGGAGCTGCAATAGTGATTGAAACCCAGGTGACTATTATCAACAAACTGGGCCTGCACGCCCGCGCGGCAGCCAAATTTGTCAGCTGCACCTCGGCCTATTCCAGCAGCATCGAGGCGGGCAAAGAGGGCAATATGGTAGATGCCAAAAGCATCATGTCAGTGATGATGCTGGCGGCAGGCAAAGGGACGGTGCTGGATATCAGGGTCGAAGGCGCTGACGAGGAAGCTGCGCTGGAGGCCCTAGTTACCTTAATCGGAAATCGCTTCGATGAAGCTGAGTAGGCTTCACCGGCGTAACTAATCCCGTTGTTGCCGTAGTCCGTTTCGCGGATAATCTTCGGCGCGGGCCTTTCACCCCGCAGATGAGATGGAACGAACGGCATGCCCCATAACAAGGCCACACCGCAGGATACTCTTGACAAGCTGACGCTGGCACTGGACAGCGGGGCTTTTGTCGACGTTCGTCGCATGCTCAACGGCCTGCCGCCGGCCGATATCGCTCATCTGCTGGAATCATCGCCACCCAAGTTCAGAAATATTCTCTGGAAACTCATTGAGGTAGACCTCGAGGGCGAGGTTCTCGGTGAACTTTCAGATGACTTGCAAGCTGACTTCCTTTCCCGGATGGACGCCGCCGAAGTCGCGACCATTACTGAGAGCCTGGAAGATGATGATATTGCCGACATTCTCCAGCAACTGCCCGACAGAGTAACCCGGGAAGTTCTCAATGCCATGGATCACCAGGACCGGGCACGCCTGGAGCGGGTAATGCATTACCCGGACGATGTGGCCGGCGGCCTGATGAACACCGACGCGATTACCATACGCGCCAGACTGACCCTGGATGTGGTGTTGCGCTACTTGCGTCGCCACGAAGAAATCCCCGAGATGACGGATAACCTCATTGTCGTCAACCGCTCAGATCAATTCATTGGTTTGCTGCCGCTGCGTACGTTATTGGTCGCAGATCCAAGCGCCACCGTTCGGGAGATGATGGCCACTGATGTGGATCCCATCCCCGTGAACACACCCGATGACGAAGTGGCGCGACTCTTCGAACGCAACGACTGGGTGTCGGCACCGGTTGTCGATGACAGCGGGAAGCTGCTGGGCAGGATAACCATCGATGATGTCATTGATGTCATCCGAGAGGACGCAGACCACTCGTTCATGTCGATGGCGGGACTGGACGAGGAAGAGGATACTTTCGCCCCTGTATCCAAGGCAGCTCCCCGACGGGCCATCTGGTTGGGAATCAATCTGGCGACCGCATTCATCGCCGCAGCTGCGATCAATATGTTCCATGACACTATCGAAAAAGTCGTGGCCTTGGCGGTATTAATGCCAATCGTTGCATCCATGGGCGGTATTGCCGGCACCCAGACCCTGACCGTGCTGGTGAGAGGCATCGCCATGGGCCAGGTAGGCAAGAACAACCAAACCTGGCTGCTGACCCGGGAAGTCACTATTGGCTTTCTCAATGGGATACTGTGGGCTGCAGTGGTAGCCGTCGCAGCCTCGCTCTGGTTCGATGATTGGCATATCGGCCTGATCATCGCCGCCGCAATGATGATCAACCTGGTAACTGCTGCATTTACCGGAGCGGCACTGCCGCTGCTGCTTACCCGCTTCAATATCGACCCCGCACTTGCAGGCGGCGTCATTCTGACTACCGTCACTGACGTGGTCGGCTTCGTGGCCTTCCTGGGCCTGGCGACATTATTCTATGCGTAAAAATAAAGAAATCAATGAAGAAGAGCTGGAAGAGGGACCCAGTAAATCAGAAGTAAAACGGCAGATGCACGCTCGGCAGGCCCTGGGGAAAACCCTCACGGAATTGAACGATAAACAGTTATCCCTGATGCCGATAGAGAATGAAAAACTGCTAGCGGCACTGCGGGAAACACGACGTATCAGCAGCAAAAATGCTCTGCGTCGCCATATGCAGTTCATTGGCAGGTTGATGCGAGAGGTTGACCCTGAACCCATAGAGGCGGCACTGGAATCGATGCGCAGACCGACCAGGGAAGCCAATGAAGCCTTCCATCGGCTGGAGCAATTGCGGGACGAAATCCTGGCAGCTGGTATGCCCGGTGTAGAACGGGTACTAAACCTCTGGCCAGAAGCTGATCGTCAGCATGTCAGGCAGCTGGTATTGCAACACCAACGGGAGCAGCAAAAGAACAAGCCACCTGCAGCCAGCCGGAAGCTGTTTCGTTACCTGCGAGAACTATTGGAAAATTATGGAGCTGGTTCATCCGGATCCTGAAAATCAACAGGTTCTTGCGCGGGCACAATCTCAGGGACACTGGGCTCTAGCGAAACGGGGTCGAGAGAATCAGGCTCCGACGTATCGGCCGGCTCTTGAGTATCAAGCGACGAGTCACTGGCAGATGCATTCGCAGAGGAAGCACTGGAGTCTGTCGCGACGGGCGCGCCCTCGGAGGGTCGCAATTCGTCATCAAAGATTCGATCAAAATTAATCTGCGGGTCATCCCACGTTCCCTTGATACTGTAAATACCACTGGACAGGCGATTTACCTGCTTCTCAAATACCTTACTGACCACAAACACCCCTGCTGCAACTGGCAACCCGGCGGCAAGCGCCGCTACCCAGGGAAGGTTGTTAGCCACAGGCAAGGTGGCAACGAGCTCTGCGTCAAGGGTCTGACTGGCAACATCTGACAAGCCGCTCACCACAAAAGTACTTGAGCTCCCCTCGACATTAAGGCCAGGCACCTCGAGCGTCCCGCTGTGAAAGAACACTTCTCCGTCCATGCTGTGGAAATTGATTCCCGATTCGAACATGTGAGACAAGCTTAGACTGGACAGCACATTCGCCAGATTGACAATTTCAACTACCTGCAAGGCACCGGTGCCTGCCGGTGTCTCCAAAAACCGCCCGCTCTCAACGTCCAGTTTCAGTGCTCCGTTGAGGCTCGCAAGAGACACTGTCTGCGGGGCACCCGGCCAGGTCAATTGCAACTCCAGTTGGCCTTTCTTCGTTTCAAAAAAGGGTGCGTAACCCAACTGATCCAAGGTGTCACCGAAGTCAGAAAAATGAAACATCGCTTGCAGTTCACTATTTTGACCCTGGTTCCAAGTTAACTCAGCGGGCTGATCGGGCAACAGCTGCAGACCTGCCAGTTGACCTTGAATATCCTTAGCGCGAACAACAGGGCCGTCAGATTCCAGCGACATTTGTAAATCGCCAATCACCTTGCCCTCAAGCCAAACCTCCTTTACTGACACATCGATAGTTGGAAGTTCAAAAGGTCGCGGAGCTTCTTGCTTAGCTTCGGCAGCCTCATCATCACGGTCTGCCAGCTGCGACAGGTCCACGTGATCAAGGACAAGGCTGGCCCTGCCCTGTGCCGGTTGTCGATACATTCCCTGCAACCATTCTGTACTTCCCCGAACCTCCCAGCCGGCGCCATCAAGGTCCAGACTGAAGTTCACTGCATCGAACTCACTGCCCCATAGCACCAGCCGATCGGCATGAGCTTCATCAATGACCAGACGCAATGCGCTTGGTTTTCCTGCTAAAACAGCTGCGGGATCGAGCCCTGAGGGCAAAGCATCAGGATCGGGCGGAAGCGGGCTCGCAGCCTGCTCTGCAAATAAATAGCGAGCGGCGAAATCAATCCAGCCCTCCACATCGACCAGAGATGCGACGCCACCAACCTGCACCTGACCTGCCAGCAGATCTGGCGGATGCACAGACACACCAAGAGCAGCAGCATTCAGGCCACCGCCAGTAATATCTAACTTTAGGGACAATTCCTCGCCCAGAGAGACACCCAGGATCATCTGCTCTCCCCCCAGCGAAAGCGCCAGTTCAAGCGGTTCGCTGGTCTCTTCAAGCTTGGTCCACGGCTGCGGAATATCCAAGGCCACGCCTTCAAGGGTGGAGCTCACAGTGAGCAATGGCACCTCACCTGGCACTACCGCAACCCGTCCCTGCACATCAGCCTTCCCGCTGGCCAGGGCAAGTGCATCCAGCTCTAACCAGCGCTGCAAGTCATTAGTGTCCACCCGGGAACGAAAATCGACTTCGACAGCCGACCGGGTAAACTCGAACACTTCATTGTCTCCCAACAAAGACCGCTGTCCAACGATCAGCGTGACAGGCTCACCCCAAATTCGACCCACTAGTTTCTTGGCGTTGAAGCCAGCATCTGAATGATATTGCAACAGTCCGTTGATGCTTTCGATAGGCAAGCGGCCGGGATTTACCAAAAGGTCCAGGTCTGCAAAATCCACCTTCACATCAACAATGGGCGGCACTTCTTTGTTGGCCAGATTAAGTTGTAATTTTAACGCTGTCTCCGCGCTTCCGCCGGCGGTCCATTGGGCAAAAGCATTTTTGCTTAACCGCCCAAGCAAGGACTCATTCACCGCACGCAAAGCGTCATCGGCTGAACCAGCTACCCGCCCGTCGATGGCGAGCTGCATCTGCGAATTGGCACCCATCCATGCCTCGGCCGATAAATACTCAACCTCCGACTCATACAGTCTGGCCGTTTCGGCCCAAACACTGACGTTGGTATCGTCAAGCAATACGACTCCCTGCAAGCCGCTGACCGCCGGCCAGTCCGGGTGATAAACCAGCGAAGTATTGTCTACGTTTAACATCAACTGCACGGTGCGAAAATCGCGGGCTTTAGGTTTCAGGCTACCGCGCCAGACAAAACCAGCCTGTTCAACATCGCCCTCGCCGACCGCGCCTGCCAGCCAGTTCAATAAGCTTGGGTTCAATGTGTAAGGAATGTACTTCACCCGATGGATAGGGTGGGTGTTGGAAAGACCTACCATCAGGTCCATTTCCAACCCGACCTCGGTCTTGGTAAAGGGGATGTTGAGGGCGAACAAGGCCTTCGCTGTGCCCTCTACTGCATTGGCGGTAATCAAGCCGCTATGCAGTAACAGAGCGTCTTCGTCCCAGCTTAGGTTCAAGGTCCCGTAAAAATCGTCGTAATAAAGAGGCTGGCTGTAGAGCGTAGGATAATCCATCGTAAATTGCTGGCTATCGATAACTGCATAGCCGCCTGCCTCGGAAAGCTCAAAGTATCCTGTGCCCGAAGTGATACCCGGCGCACCTTTCCAGGAGTCCACCTCCAGGCGATCAAAATTACCCTCCACATTCCATTCAGACAAGGGCCTGGCTAAATCCCCCAAGCTGACCTGCAACGCACTTAATTCACCTCTTGGCGCCAATGTCGAAAACACCGAGCGTAAGGTTTCCGGGATTGATGGGATTTTCTGCATCAGCTGATTGAATGGCTGCAGATCCAGGGCAGAGGTTCGCAGCCTCAGGGAGCTACCCCAGCTGTCCACCTGCACCCGGGAAACACTGGCTTCGACATCATCCAGGCTCACGCTGAGCTTGTTGGTGAACAAGGTCCAGCGGTTTCTGGACTCTTGGAGGCTGGCCTGCAACGACAGGGCGTCCAGTGGCACTGACCAGTCTCCCTCGCGAGGGCGCAGGACCAGATCTGAGATATCCAGGTCTATTTCAAAATCGGCCTTGCCGCGGTTCCAGGATAACCACGCTTCGCTGTCCAGGCGCCCCTCCATCCAGAGTTCAGGCTCCGCGACCAGCATATCTTCAATCGCAGCCAGGTCGCCGGCATCCAGCCTGAGGTAAAGCACGCCCTCAAATTCATCGGGCAGGAAAGGGTTGCCCAAACCCCTGCCGACCAAGTGAATATCGGTCCCTGCAGTAGACAGCATGTCCGCAGTCAGTTGCCGCCCGCTGCCATCCCGCGCCAAGTGCAAATCCAGGGAATACTCTCGCCTCTCACCACTGGGCAGCAACAGTTTTAACGCATTATCGCGCAGGGTAATGTATTCAATATTGAGCAAGAACTCGCGCAGCCATTCGCCCAACTCGCCACTATTACCGCTGAGCCCAGGAATGATAAATTTTCCTTCGGCGGTCAGTTCACCCCGCAATTCCAGCCCGTCCAGTTGCAGCGAAGTAAACTGCAGGCTGCGGCTGGAAAGGGTCTTCAGTACATCTATGCCGATGCGACCACCCGATAATTGCAGCGGCACAGCATCGCTATCGGGCAAATCCAACTCCAGGCCGTGAAATACGATTTCCGGGGTAAATGAGTGCCACTCACCCGCCAGACGCTGCGCTCGAATCAAAAATGGGACCCGACTATTGAGTTCAGCGAGCACTTCACTCTGCCAGCTCTGCAAGTTGGTACTGAGCACACGCCCCAAGCTCACGTAAATAGCCAGCAAGACAACAGCGATGACCGCCAGGCCCCAAAGGATATTGCTCAGTTTGTGAAATATGGATTGTTGCAAAAGGGGAATTCCCACCTTCTATGCCGGAGTCTCTGTCTCCTTAGAGCAGAACTATGTCAAAGTGTTCAGGATTATTGTCAGGCTCAACACGCAGGCTAATGGCCTTGCCGATAAATTCTTCCAGGTCTGCCACATTGGCCGATTCCTCATCCAACAGCCTGTCAATGACGCCCTGAGCCGCCAAAACCATAAGCGTATCATTTTCATAGGCCCTGGCATCGCGCATAATCTCTCGAAAAATTTCGTAGCAAATGGTCTCGGCCGTTTTCAACACCCCGCGACCAAAACACACAGAACAATCTTCACACAGCAACTGCTCCAGGCTTTCTCTGGTGCGCTTGCGGGTCATCTCCACCAGGCCCAACTCTGACACGCCGGTGATCTTATTGCGCGCCGGGTCTCTGGCCATGGCTTTATCCAGGGTGCGATGCACCTGGCGCCGATGCTCTTCGTCCTGCATGTCGATGAAATCGACAATAATAATGCCACCCAGATTACGTAATCGCAGTTGTCTGGCCAACATGGTCGCTGCCTCCAGATTGGTCTTGAAGATAGTCTCTTCCAGGTTACGGCGACCGACAAACGAGCCCGTATTCACGTCAATAGTCGTCATTGCTTCGGTTTGGTCGATAATCAGGTAGCCACCTGACTTCAACCCTACCTTGCGACCGAGCGCTCCCTGCAATTCCTCCTCAATACCATGCAGGTCAAACAGCGGACGCTCACCGCAATAGTGCTCCAGCAAATCTGACACTTCGGGCATGTATTCGTTGCAAAACTCGGTCAGGGCATTATAGCTCTCACGACTATCAACCAGGATGCGCTCTACCCCCGGGCGCGCCAGATCCCTCACCGTGCGCATGTGCAGGGCCAGATCGCTATAAAGTAATTCAGCCTTGCGCGCCTTCTTGCCCCGCCGGGAGACTGCGGACCACAAACGTTTTAGAAAACGAAGATCAGCCCGGACTTCATCCAAACCCACGCCCTCAGCTGCGGTTCGCAAAATGTAACCACCCCCTGCGTCCATTTCCTCAGCGGCTATTCCGTCTGCAAGTAACTGCTGCAAGCGATCCCGCTCCACCGCGTCATCGATTTGCTGGGACACCCCAACGTGATTGCTCTGTGGCATGAAAACAAGATAGCGCGAGGATACCGATAGCTCGGTGGTAATACGCGCACCCTTGCTACCTAGAGGATCCTTGGTGACCTGGACGATCACCTTCTTACCCTCGTGAAGATAATCGCCAATAGCATCCGAGCCCTGTGCGCGGCCATCCCCGCCGGACACAAAAATATCAGACACATGGATAAAGCTGGTGCGCTCCGCACCGATATCGACAAATGCGGCCTGCATTCCGGGCAGCACCCTGACCACCTTGCCAGCGTAGATATTGCCGACCATGCCCCTGCTGGCGGTGCGCTCGATATGGATATCCTGAGTCGCTCCATTGTCCACCACAGCCACTCGAGTCTCCATTGGCGTCACATTGACCAGGATCTCCTCACTCACCGGTGTTCTCCAAAGCGCCTTTGATTCCCTGGCCTGACAGCAATTGCCAAGTTTGCGCCAGGGGCAGGCCTACAACATTACTGTAACTGCCCTCAATAGAGCTGACAAAGGCACCCGCCAAGCCCTGAATGCCATAACCACCCGCCTTATCCCAGGGCTCTGGTGTCGCCAGGTAAGACTCGCACTGCTCGCGAGTCAACTGCAAGAAGTGCACCTTGGTCTCCACCATTTCGCTGAGGACTTCGCCGCGCTGTGTGTTCAAGCAAATACCGGTGAGCACACGGTGGCTTCGCCCACTGAGTCTGGCAAGCATGCCCAGGGCCTCGAAGTGGTCTCCAGGTTTGCCGAGCACATCCTCATCGATAACAACAGAGGTATCCGCAGCCAACACAGCCAAGCTACCGCCACTGTGGCGAGACGCAACTGCCGCAGCCTTCTCTCTCGCCATTCGCAAAACATAATCCTCCGGCTTCTCACCTGCCAGGCGGCTTTCGTCTATATTTGCCGGCTCACAGAGATGAGCCACACCAATTTGGTCTAGTAATTCTCGACGACGCGGAGAGGCCGAAGCCAGTATCAACTCCATATCAACTTACCCCGTAAAGACGGCGTAAACCGCGCAGTAAATGCAGTACGAAAGGCCATAGCAGTGCACTGGAAAAAGCCGGTAATAAAAACATCAAGGTGGTTGAACCCGCCCCTTCGAGATTTTGCACCCACTGGCAGATCATCTGGTTTAGTCCCGCGAGCACGAAAACTATGGCTGCTTGTTGGGCGAGACTGAACACCCTGAGACGCTGGTAGAGTAGCAGCGCCAGCAGCGTTACCACCACCAGCGCAAACGCGTTCTGTCCGATCACTGCGCCTTCGACAACGTCCAACATCAGCCCCAGCAACAGCGCCGTTATCAACCCTACGCGCTGAGGCAGTGCAATCACCCAGTAAACAAGTACCAACAAAACCCATTCAGGACGTCCCCAGGCTAGCCAATGTGGAAACGGTAATACCGCAAGAATCAGCGCGCAGAAAAAACTCGCTAGTACCAACCAGTAAGCATTCGGACCCTGATCGACCATTGATCAGTTTCCTGCAGCAGGCTTGGCAGTGAACACCAGGAGCACATGACGGCTGCGCTCAAGGGCTGCGCTGGGTCTGGCCATGATCCGCGCGAAAGCTAGCCCCGGATCACGTTCGATTTTGCTAACCACTGCAACGGGATAACCAATTGGAAAACGTCCTCCGAGTCCGGAGGTCACCAACAGGTCTCCCTCCTTAATATCGGTAGTCGCAGAAACATGATGAATTTCAAGAGAGGTCAGGCTACCAATGCCCTCGGCAATCGCTCGCACACCATTGCGATTGACTTGCACCGGGATAGAGTGAGTTGCATCGGTAATAAGCAGAGCCCTCGAGTTCAGAGAACTAACCTCGACCACCTGGCCCAGCAGACCATCGGCATCAATGAGCGGTTGCCCAACGAAAACACCATCCCGCTCGCCTTTGTTCAATACCAGTTGGTGACGCACTGGATCCGGGGATACGCCAATCAGCTCTGCAACCAATACGTCATCGCGCACCATCGCAGACGAATTGAGCAGTGCCCGCAGGCGCACGTTTTCGGCCAGCAGAGACGCCATCTGGTGAGAGCGACCCTGAAGCACCAGGTTCTCCCGGCCAAGTTGCTCGTTCTGCTCGAGTAAATCGCTACGACTTACCAGGTGTTCGTTTTTCCAATCCCCCACTCGCGAGGGTATATCTGCCACCCAGTAAACCGGCGCCGCAGCGAATTCCATCAATGAGCGGGCTGTCTGCAGGGAGTTGAACCGCAAGTCCGCGACGAGCAGGACTACCACCACCAGGGCGACCAAGAACAGGCGCAGCCCCAAATTGGACTCTTTAACGAATAGTGGTTTGATGTCGTCTCCTCAGCGATTCCTGCCGGAACTCGGGGGACAGTGTACTTATTCTGTGGACAACAGGTCTATGGTGCGCCTGTCCATCAGTTCCATGGCTCTGCCGCCACCGCGTGCTACACAGGTCAGCGGCTCCTCAGCAACGATCACGGGCAGGCCTGTTTCCTCGGAAATCAGTCTATCCAGATCGCGCAACAAGGCCCCGCCACCCGTCAGGACAATACCGCTCTCGGCAATATCGGCTGCCAGTTCAGGAGGCGATTGTTCCAGCCCGGATTTTACCGACTGGACAATGGATGAAAGGGGATCCTGCAAGGATTCGAGTATTTCGTCGCTGTCCAGGGTAAAACTGCGGGGAACCCCTTCTGCCAGGTTGCGCCCGCGGACATCAATTTCACGAAGATCTGAGCCACCGAAGGCACAGCCTACTTCCATCTTGATTTTTTCAGCAGTGGCGTCGCCGATCAGGCTGCCATAGCGGCGCCGAACGTGAGACACAATCGCTTCATCGAAACGATCGCCTCCGATACGCACCGAATCGCGATAGACAATACCGTTAAGTGAAATAATGGCGATTTCAGTCGTGCCGCCACCCACGTCTACGACCATGCAACCGCTCGCCTCTTCTACGTCGAGGCCTGCACCTATAGCAGCTGCCATGGGCTCTTCTATCAAGCGGACTTCACGGGCGCCGGCGGAAAGTGCTGATTCGCGGATAGCCCGGCGCTCCACCTGAGTAGACATGCACGGCACACAAACCAAAACTCGGGGGCTGGGTCGAATGAAACGACTCTCATGCACCTTCGCGATAAAATGCTGCAGCATCTTTTCGGTGACCTGAAAATCGGCAATAACGCCGTCTTTTAACGGGCGAATGGCCGTGATGTTGCCTGGCGTCCTGCCCAGCATCCGCTTGGCCTCTGTGCCCACGGCCTCTATCGTTTTTTGGCCATTGTGAACACGAATGGCAACAACAGAGGGCTCGTCCAGCACAATGCCTTTGTCGCGCACATAGATCAGCGTGTTGGCGGTTCCCAGATCAATAGAGAGATCGTTGGAGAACACTCCACGCAATTTCTTCAGCATTAATTCTTACTACCTTATGACTGCAACGAGGAACTGGGTCGTTCAGTTCTGCCTGCTTCTTACTGCCGACATATCGAGTGAAATGCCCCTGAAATGCCGCTACTTTTAACCATTTTTTTGGCTGTAACTTTATTCTTGCAACTGTATCAACCGCGGGGATTTTGGGCAAGGCGCAAATGTGATAAGTTTAGCGCCCCTGCCGGCTCCCACCGGCTCCTCTCGGTTGTAACAATATGGCTATTGAGCAAGACGAAATTGAAAAAATTGCGGAACTGGCACGTATCCGCATCGCCGACGATCAAATTGGCGAAGTCACCCAGCGCATTACTGAAATTCTCGGGATGGTAGATCAGCTGCAGGCTGCGGACACGGCCGGCATTGAACCTATGGCCAACCCGCTCGATGCCATTCAGCGTTTGCGCGCCGATGAGGTCACTGAAACCAATCGACGAGATGCCTTCCAGGCAATTGCCCCGGCTGTAGAAAACGGCCTCTACCTCGTACCCAAAGTGATCGAATAAGTGACGACTGCCACATCAGGACATCAACATGCATGAACAAACTGTCGCCCAGCTGGCTCAAGGTCTGCGGGACAAGTCATTTACCAGTGTCGAGCTGACTCGCGCCTATTTGCAGCGAATCTCGGAGCTCGATCAAAATTACAACGCATTTATCACCGTCAACGAGGAGAACGCCCTCAACGCGGCACGCACGGCCGACCAGCGCCTGGCCAGCGGTGAAGCCACTCCCTTGACCGGTATCCCTGTCGCGCACAAAGACATTTTCTGTACCCGGGGAATGCTCACCAGCTGTGGGTCTAAAATGTTGGGTAACTTTGTCCCTCCCTACGATGCCACTGTGATTAGCCGTTTCAACGAAGCGGGGGCGATAATCCTCGGCAAAACTAACCTGGATGAGTTCGCCATGGGCTCCTCTAATGAAAACAGCCACTACGGGCCGGTCAAAAACCCCTGGGATACCTCTCTGGTGCCAGGCGGTTCATCTGGTGGCTCCGCTGCCGCCGTTGCAGCAATGCTCGCTCCAGCCGCCACTGGCACCGACACCGGAGGCTCAATACGTCAACCAGCGGCTTTTTGCGGCATCACCGGGCTCAAACCAACCTATGGCCGTGTCTCTCGCCTGGGCATGATCGCTTACGCCTCCAGTCTGGATCAGGGCGGCCCACTCGCGCGCACTGCCCAGGATTGTGCACTGCTGCTCAACACCATGGCGGGCCACGACCCACTGGACTCGACCTCTGCAGTAAACGCAGTGGAAGACTATACGCTTTCCCTAAACAAGAATTTACAAGGGCTTAAAATAGGCCTGCCCAGGGAATACTTCGGCGAGGGTCTGGACAGCGCTACTGGTGAGCAGGTCAGAGCTGCACTCAAGGAACTGGAAGCCCAAGGAGCGAGCCTGGTGGATATCAGCCTGCCCAATAGCGACCTCACCATTCCCGCCTATTACATTATTGCGCCGGCTGAAGCGTCTACCAACCTTTCTCGTTTCGATGGGGTTCGTTACGGTCACCGCTGCGCTGACCCCGAGAATCTGCATGACCTGTATACCCGAACCCGCGAAGAAGGTTTTGGCGACGAGGTCAAACGTCGCATCCTGGTCGGCACCTACGCCTTGTCTGCGGGCTACTACGATGCCTACTACAAAAAGGCACAACAGGCCCGACGACTGATAAAAAACGACTTCATGGACGCATTCGAGCGGGTTGATATCATTGCCGGCCCTACTACTCCCGGACCCGCATTTGGTTTGGGTGCTAAAAGTGACGACCCCATCGCTATGTACCTTGAAGATGTGTACACCCTCGCGGTGAACCTGGCAGGCCTGCCAGGCATGTCAGTCCCCGCAGGGTTCGTCGACTCAAAACCCGTTGGGCTGCAATTGATTGGCCCCCACTTTGGCGAGGCACAACTGCTCAATGTCGCCCACCGATTTCAGCAGGCTACCGACTGGCATACCCGGTCGCCGCAAGCAGGGGGAGTCGTCTGATGCAGTGGGAAACAGTCATAGGCCTTGAGGTACACCTGCAACTCGCCACCAAATCGAAGATTTTTTCCGGCTCCTCAATCACCTTTGGCGCCGAGGCAAACACCCAGGCAAGCGCAGTAGACCTTGCAATGCCCGGTATGCTCCCGGTACTCAACGAGCAAGCCGTGCGGATGGCAGTCATGTTCGGTTTAGGCATCGGTGCCAACATCGGCATGCGTTCCGTATTCGATCGCAAAAACTACTTCTACCCGGATTTACCCAAGGGTTATCAAATCAGCCAATTTGCGGACCCCATCGTCGGCGAGGGTCAGTTTGAAATTCAACTGGAAGATGGCAGCATCCGACAGATTGGGATTACCCGGGCCCACCTGGAAGAAGATGCAGGCAAATCTCTGCACGAAGATTTTCACGGTATGAGCGGCATAGACCTTAACCGGGCGGGAACACCGCTGCTGGAAATTGTCAGTGAACCAGATATACGCTCCTCAGAAGAGGCGGTTGCCTATTTGAAAGCTATGCATAGCCTGGTGACTTACCTGGGAATTTCTGACGGCAACATGGCTGAAGGTTCGATGCGTTGTGATATCAATATTTCCCTGCGCCCAGTAGGCCAGGTAGAGTACGGCACTCGCGCTGAAATCAAGAACGTGAACTCTTTCCGCTTCGTCGAGCGCGCCATTCGCCACGAGGTAGAACGCCAGGCAGACATCCTCGAAGACGGCGGTAAAATCGTGCAGGAAACGCGCTTGTATGACGCAGACCGCGATGAGACCCGGCCGATGCGCAGCAAGGAAGTGGCTAACGACTATCGCTATTTTCCGGAACCGGACCTGCTACCGATCGTGATTGATGAGGCCTATGTGGCAGCCATTGGTAAAACTCTGCCCGAGCTACCCACTGCCAAGCGCAACCGCTTCATTAAGCAGTACTCGCTATCTGCCTATGATGCTAGCGTACTGGCCGGCAGCCGCGCACTAGCGGACTATTACGAAACCGTAGTGGCAGCCTGCGAGGATGCCAAAATCGCCGCCAACTGGGTTCAGGTAGAGCTGCTTGGTCAGCTGAATAAAAATGAGCAGGCAATCGGCGACAGTCCGGTAACCGCTAACCAGTTGGGGGGCCTCATTGCCCGAATTCTGGATAACAGCATCTCTGGAAAAATTGCCAAACAGGTCTTTGAGGCCATGTGGCAGGGCGAGGGGACTGCCGACGAAATCATTGCGGCAAAAGGCTTGCAGCAAGTGTCCGACACGGGAGCACTGGAAGCCATGGTCGATGAGGTCATTGCCGCCAATACTGCTCAGGTCGAACAATACCAGGCCGCCGACGATGCCAAACGTAAAAAACTGCTTGGCTTCTTCGTAGGCCAGATAATGAAAGCATCCAAAGGCCAGGCAAACCCGCAAATGATTAATCAACTGCTGGCCAAAAAATTAGCCTAGGGTCGGCGCTTTCGCCGACCTGCAAGAATGAAACGAGCACTAACGAGGATAAGCTAATGAAAAAAGACAAACAGAAAGTACTGGACGAAGTCTGGACTGAAGATCACGTAAAAAGCTTCCTGGAAGTTCGCCCGCACGATGGTGGAGACGCAGATTTTCACATGCTGTTAAAAGCATACCAGAGCATGCGCGCCTCTGACTTCGAACTTTTTTTGAGCTTTTACCGCCAACAAGACAGGAACGTGAACGCGAGAGGCTTGGATGGCCGTTCGGTACTGGATATAGTTTCGGAACATCGTCACGGCGCGGATTACGCCGCCGTACTTGAGGCCGCCGGAGCGGCCTGAGGTGATTTTCAAATAGCCGAAAGAAACGCCCTCTGCACCATCAACCACACCGCCAAACATGACAAAAAAGTAAGCTAAAAAACGGTGCGTTAGGCTGTATAGCGACAAAGAATCAACTTGTGCAGCGCACGGCCCACAACAAAAATTCGGGCGCAAGTCCGATGCAGGCCATCCATCGGCCGGAGCAATATAGCACCCCACCTCGCTATATCTAAAGAAGCCAATTTGCTATGCTAGCGGCCCTCAAAAACTCGCTAATGCAGGAAACCAGGTGATCACGCTCTACGGCATCAAGAATTGCGATACGGTGAAAAAAGCACGCAAGTGGCTTGAAAATCAAAGCGTGGAATATAACTTCCACGATGTTCGCGAGGATGGATTGGACCCGAAAGCTGTGGAGCTATGGCTGGAAAAGCTGGGCTGGGAGATTGTGGTCAACAAACGCAGTACCACATGGAAAGAACTGGATCAGGCAGCGCGGGACACGATGAATAACACCTCTGCCCTGGAAGCCATTCTAAAGTATCCCACACTGTTCAAACGCCCTCTGCTGGACATCGGCCACGAGCTTCACTGCGGTTTTTCTGCAGAAAAATATCAGGACATTTTCAATCACCACACCCTTTAGGGTCACAAGAATACAGGTAGCAACGATGACAGACTCTGCTTTTGCCTTTGGACTCGGTGTAGGCACCCAAAACAGCAAGGGAGAATGGCTGGAGGTGTTTTTCCCTGCACCCCTGCTGGCGCCATCAGCCGAGCTTCAGGCTGTGACCGCCGAGCTAGACAGCAACACTGCGCTGGGGGAGCCTGAGCTTCGCGCTCTGCAGTCCGCCCTGAACAGCTCAGGTGAAGCGGCACAGGCCTCGCTGGCAGGACGCCTGCTGGGCAGCGGTCGCCCTGTGGTCGCGGTGTTACTGCAACACGACCAAGCACCCGAGAACGTACCTGAAGGCTATCTCAAATTACACCTGCTTTCTCATCGTCTGGTCAAACCTCACGGGACAAAGCTCGATGGACTATTCGGCGTTTTACCCAATGTTGCCTGGACCAATGAGGGTGCGGTAGACATTAACGAGCTGACCGAACGACAACTCTCTGCCCGCCTCAGGGGCGAGACTCTGGAAGTCAGCTGTGTGGACAAGTTTCCCAAGATGACCAACTACGTGGTTCCTCACGGGGTGCGTATCGCTCACACCGCGAGGGTCCGGCTGGGTGCATACCTTGGTGAAGGCACCACTATCATGCATGAAGGTTTCGTCAATTTTAATGCGGGCACCGAAGGTCCCGGCATGATTGAGGGTCGCATTTCTGCCGGTGTCCTAGTGGGCCAGGGCTCCGACCTGGGCGGCGGCTGCTCCACCATTGGCACGCTGTCGGGCGGAGGCGATATCGTCATTTCAGTGGGTAAAGAATGCTTGATAGGCGCGAACGGTGGTATTGGTATTCCCCTCGGAGACCGCTGCACTGTTGAAGCGGGTTTGTTCATCACCGCTGGCACCAAAGTCAGCATGCTGGATGCGGACGGTATGCCGGTAGAATCTGTTAAAGCCCGAGACCTGGCAGGAAAATCAGATTTATTGTTCCGCCGCAACTCAACCACAGGCGCAGTAGAGTGCCTCACCAATCGATCGGCGGTAGAGCTCAACGAAGCCTTACACGCCCATAACTAGGTGCACCATTATGGTGGATAAAACACTAGCACTTTGCTGCGATCTGATCAGCCGACGCTCTGTCACTCCCGAGGACCAAGGCTGCCAGAAAATCATGATTTCCCGGCTGGAAGCCATTGGCTTTGAGTGCACTCCCCTGCCCTTCGGCAAGGTGCAGAACTTTTGGGCTGTTCACGGCGACAGTGGTCCGTTATTTGTTTTCGCCGGCCATACGGACGTTGTACCTCCGGGTCCCGAAGCACAATGGAGCACACCACCGTTTGAGCCTAGCCTTGTTGGCGAAACACTTTATGGCAGAGGCGCTGCGGACATGAAGGGAAGCCTGGCAGCCATGGTAGTAGCCTGCGAAGAGTTCTTGGCCAGCAATCCCGACCATACGGGACGCATTGGGTTCCTGATTACTTCAGATGAAGAGGGCCCCGCCACAGATGGCACCGTTCGGGTGATGGAGTGGCTGCAGCAGCAAGGTGAGAAAATTGACTGGTGCCTGGTAGGCGAACCCTCCAGCACCAGCACACTGGGTGACGTCATCAAAAACGGCAGGCGTGGTTCGCTGAACGCCAGACTTATCGTTAAAGGCATGCAAGGACACATCGCCTACCCTCACCTGGCCGACAACCCAATCCATCGGGCGGCGCCAGCGCTGTCCGCACTGACCCATGAGGTTTGGGACGAAGGCAATAGTTTCTTTCCCCCAACTTCCATGCAGGTTTCCAACATTCACGGCGGCACCGGTGCAACCAATGTCATACCTGGGGAGCTGGAAATCGTGTTCAACTTTCGTTTCTCCACGGAGTTGACGGACGTTGACCTTCGCCAGCGCACCGAGGCCATCCTCGATGCCCATGGCCTTGAGTATGACATCCAGTGGAGCCTGAGCGGCCATCCTTTCCTAACCCCCACCGGTGAATTGGTAGCGGCCGCCGTAGACAGCATTCTTTCAGTCACAGGAATTGACACCCAGTTATCAACAGCCGGAGGAACCTCCGACGGGCGCTTTATCGCTCCCAGTGGTGCCCAGGTGGTGGAATTGGGCCCAGTCAACGCAAGCATTCACAAGCTCAATGAGGAAGTACACGCTCCAGATCTGCCTCGCCTGACTGCCGTTTACCGTGGCATCATGGAACGCTTGCTAGCCTAAAGCATCAAGCAATCCTTTGGCCCCCATTTTGGCCAGGGCAAGATTATCCTCACCGGGCACCACTATCAGCTTGTCTTGTGCGAGTGCATCGAGGCTTGCGCAGACAACCTCTGACGCTTCCATCCACATTTCATTGGGGAATGCAGACGGAGAAAACCCTTCGCTCTTCATCGGTTCGTGAATTTCAGTACGCACCAAACCAGGACACAGCGCCTGCACTTTAATCCCTGCACCCTCCAACTCACGCGCCAGGGACAGCGTAAAATAATTGAGAAAAGCTTTACTGCCTCCATAAACTGCCAGCTTTGGTCCTGGCAAAAAAGATCCAAGCGAAGAGACATTGATAATGCTTCCGGCACCCCGCTCGCGCATGAAGGGCAACGCTGCTCGAGTCAAGGTAATCGCTACGTCACAGTGTAGATTCAACATTTCCCGTTGCTGACCAATAGGTGAATCGATGAAATCGCCATAGGGACTGAAGCCGGCGTTGTTGACAAGAATATCTACCGGGCCCTTCTGCCGTAACATTTCCATGGTGTGAGCCACACCTTCCACGGTAAGCAGGTCCGCCTCAACGACATGAACTTCAGCCCGATCGGAAAGCTCTTCACGCAGCGCCTCGAGACGGTCATGTCTGCGCGCTACAGCGATAATAACCGAGCAGCGTTCAGCCAACTGGCGGCAAAATTCTGCACCCAGCCCGGAAGAAGCCCCAGTGACCAGCGCAGTGATTTTGTGTTCAGCCATAGTAAAGCTCCAGTATTTTATTTAATTGCAGGATAGTAACTGTCGTAAGCAGGGCTGTAACTGTCAGGATAGGCCAGAGAGCACATGCACGTCATAACGTACTGCTTTTCCCTTGATGCAATGTGAGGGGATTTTTGCCCCCAGAGGCGGCGCCTTGGGGGGACGTTTCACCACCACCCTCGCCACTGAGCAAGCCAGCGCCCAGTCTAACAAGCGTTCATTACTGCTCTCTTCATCCTTCAGCAACAGCTGAAATAGCGCCATTTCTTTTTTCACAGCGGCGCTCTTTTCACGCTGAGGGAACATCGGGTCGAGATAGATAACATCGATATCACGCAGGAAATCCGCTGTCAGCCGGGTCGCATCGTCCGTCACCAGTTGCATCCGCGATGAAGTGGTGGCGAGCCAATGATCGGTAGAGTTTTGCGCCAGCGCGAGCCCGCTGTCCAGCATTGCAGCCGCCACAGGGTTGCGCTCACAGCAGGTGACCTCAGCACCCAGGTCTGCAAGTACAAAGCTGTCTCTACCGAGCCCAGCGGTAGCGTCCAAAACAGACAGTGCAGCCTTCTTACCCACTCCAACCGCCTTGCCCAACAGTTCATTGTGCCCCGCTACTCTTCTATGACGCATAGCGGCTGCGCCAAAATCCACACCCACTGGACCGGGCGCCTTCCTGCCGGTAATTTGCAGCTCGATACCACTGACAAAAACCAGCAACAAAGCATCAAATCCGTCACAGCGGCGAGGCTCTGTTGCCATGGGCAGTTGCGGTAACTGGAGCTGGGTCGCCAACGCTGTTGCTGCTTCCCGAGAAAGATCATCACCGGGGCAAACGGCCAGACGAGGCGGTGAAGTTAAAGCATTATTCACGGGAAAAGCAGCCTTCAATCCTCGATTATATTGGGCTGTCGCTTTTGCAGCAGGCCGGCCAAATCATCAAACAGTTCCTCTGCGCTGGCAGCGGGACGCTCCTCACCTTGCTCGTCTTGTTCACGTTCAAGGTTTTTCTTGCCGGCGACATTTTTATCGGCACTTAACCCAGGGACCAGTTTTGCATCGTCCAGGCCCAGGTGAAGCACATCACTTTGCAGGTCCACAGCTAACTGTAAATTGTAGGCGTAGTGTTCCAAGCCATGCTTGTCAACAATACGGAACCTGCGAGGTGAAACCTGCTCGTCACCTTCAGCCTGGTGTTCACTCAACCTGCAGTTGATCGCAGACATAACCTTGTTGGAAAGATGCGACCCCTCCACTGCAGAAAGACCACGATTACATGCTGCAATAAAACCGGGGGTTGAAACCTCACCAGCGCCCGCGGCTTCTTCTCCCAATTGCGTAGAAAAGTCGCCAATTAAAATTTGTTTCGCTGCAGCCCGGTCTACCATTCGTGCCAATTCGATCGTTACATCTCCAACGATGTAGCTGAACACCGTGGGGTTCACCCCTTCAGCCTGATACAGCTCATAGTGGCCCCCTATATGGTAAGCCGTGCGAATCACTGGCACAGTATTGCCACGCGAGGCCGCCCGAGCCATCGCATTGTCTGCAACCACGAGAATCATAAAATAGAAAAGTTCTATATTGGCGTCCGACCCCAGACTACGATTCCAAATGTAGTAGCCGTCACCTGTCGTGGTGCGCGCAAAATTAATTTCGATGCCTCGCGCCAACAACTTGTTGTAGGCCGAGTTGAGTGAATAAGACAGACTGTTTAACTGACTGGCCTGTTCAAATGGCGTATACAGTGAAAACTCCACAATATCGAATAGCAGCACCGCGCGGCTCTCAACGTAGCTGAGACCATACCTGCGAATGAGTTGTTCAACCTCTGCCAACACGCGAGGCTCTTCGCTCAGCGCCGTGCTTAGCTTGATAAACGTCGGCGCAACTCCCAACCTCTTGGAAACAGCGAACATCTCCTCGCGAGTTTTACGCCTGGTGCCGGAGATCATATCCCTGATGAAACCCTCGTTACCCTTGTGCTCCGCATCGTCGGCACAGTAATTGCCCAAAAAGTAGTGGGGAACGAAAATGACCAGCAAGCCTCTTTCATCGGCGCTCCAGCAAAGCACGATGTTCTGGCCGAGGCGCCATTGCTTTCGCAGTGTCTTCTCCAGCGCCTTGAGGTTACCGCGCTGAACCAGTGAAATAGCACTGCCAGCCGAGGTCTCGCGACTACCCGTGCTATCCCCGCTATTTTCCAACTCTGTCATCAAGCTTTCCAGTTTTTGTCGATTGCAGTGCTATTATAGGTAGCCAGCGGCGTCGGGGCTATGCCGGATGTTAATCAACCTGGCAACAATCAAACAGAGGGAGACAAACAACATGACACGCTGGCTCACAGCTATTTTCCTGCTCATGGCTATCGCCGGTTGCAGTGACCTCGATTTCAAGATTAACGAAACGACGGTTTACTCCCCTCGTCCGCTACTCACGGACTTCGAGGTGGCGGACGCTGCACTGCAGGCCTGCCTGGAGCAGGCCATCATTGACCAGAAAGCGACTGTCGCCAGTGAATTGCTTTCCCTGAACTGCAGCCATGCCCAAATAACTAACCTCGATGGGCTGGAACTATTTAACGGGCTGATTCAGTTAAGGCTGTCCTCCAACCAGATTCGCAACCTGGCACCTCTGGTGCCCATGTCTTCGATGGAATCTTTATACCTGGAAAACAATCTGATAATAGATCCGGTACCACTCTACGAGTTGCTATCGCTTGCCATATTGGACCTATCGGGCAACCCTTCCCTGCAGTGCCCCTCGGCACAAGCCCTGTTGAAACTGGAGGAAATCACCCTACCCGAGCACTGCCAGCGCTGATGTTTTACCGTCTGCTCAGCCACCTGCCTTTTCCTCTGCTTTATGGGCTCGCTTGGCTGGGCTATTTTATGATTTTCCATGTCGTGCGCTACCGCCGCGACGTGGTGGCAGGGAACCTGAGCAAGGCGTTTCCAGAGATGTCTGAAGCTCAACGAAAATCGCTGGCGCGTGCTTTTTATCGCCAGTTCACTCAAGTGGCCCTGGAGATCATCAAGGCACGCCGCATGCAGCCTGAGGATTTCCTTCAGCGCGCACGCATATTGAACCCCGAACTACTGCAGCAATACAGTCAGAACTTTAGTGAATCAGTGATCGTGCTCACCATCCATCAGGGCAACTGGGAGTGGATGCTTCACGCTGCAGCAACGCAACTCAATATCCCCATCACACCCGTCTACAAAACCTTACACAATAAAGCCGCGGACAAACTAATCTACGACATCCGTAGCCAGTTCGGGTCCCGCCCAATATCCATGGACGAATCAGTAAAAGATATCATTCGCAAGCGTCGGGAGTTTCGAATTTTCGTGATGGTCGCAGACCAATCTCCCATCCGCAGAGAGCGCGGCTACTGGACCAGGTTTATGAATCAGGAGGCCAACTTTTACCTGGGCGCAGAAACGATAGCCACAATGACTAAATTCCCAGTACTGTTTGTCCAGTGCCACAGACGCAGCAAAGGTCACTACGAAATCGAATTTAAGGAATTAGCGAAGCCACCTTATGACAAGGAGACCCACGCAGTAACAGATCGCTACGTGGAAATGGCCGAAGAGGCTATTCGCGAAGAACCCGAAAGCTGGTTGTGGACCAATCGCCGCTGGAAACGGGACCGAGCAAAAGAAGAGAGCACAGACTAAACGCCAAGCCAGTCAAAACCTTCTTGCTGTTGTGCCCAAGTGACCTGCTCCGTTGATACAAGCACTGCGGCGAGCGCTTGCTCAGCACGATCACGAGAGTTGTTTTTCTCGCTGATGTGAGCAACCACAAGATTCTTTAGCTCACCAGTGCATTCAAGCTGCCGTAAAAAATCAGCCGCCTGTCCATTATTAAGGTGCCCCCAGTCACCGCTGACTCGACTTTTCAGCTGGGGCGGATATGCACCCGCCATCAGCATATCCAGATCGTGATTGAATTCCAGCAACAGGCTGTGACAACCCTGGTAGCTGCTCACCACGTGAGGAGTAATACAGCCAAGGTCAGTCAGAATACCCAGACAACGCCCACCGGCTGAAAGCCGAAATTGGCAGGGTTCTGCGGCGTCGTGGGGTACGGCAATAGTGCGCACATCGATCTCAGCGATAGAGAAATTCTCATCACAATCAAAGCACAGTAACTCATAGCTGCCATCGCAGCGGCCACTTGCTTTGGTTCCGTGAGTTAAATACACCGGAATCTGGTGTTTGGCGGAAAGTTTCGACACCCCCGCACAGTGATCACTGTGCTCATGGGTGACCAGAACTGCGTCTAATTGCTCCGGAGACAGACCCAGGCGAGCCATACGCCGGGTGGTTTCCCGCAGAGAAAAGCCACAGTCGATCATCAGCAGGGTTTCGCCATGGCGGACAAGGGTCGCATTGCCCTTGCTGCCTGAGCCCAGGGAGGCAAAATCCATGAAAGTTAGTTTATATTGCCCTTGATAAGGCCCAACATAGCTTGCTGATCACGCCGTTCAAGCACCTCGCTTGCCTCTGGCTGGGCTCGCAGATATATCTCGACACCACCATTATCCTGGGCGTCGACGTTGACAATAAAAATCTCACCCACGTGAGGGTACTCGTCATCACTGTCCCATAACCAGCCAAACCAACTATCTTCTTCTTCCGCATCAGGGCCGAGGAAGCGAGCATAATAAACGCCACTGCTGCGATCGCGATCAGTCACCTCAAAGGTAGACCTTCCCAGCGCACGCCCCACCGATGCCCACGCCCGATCAAAGGGCAAGCCGAGCTGAATAAAGGACTCACCCTGGGCATTTTCCTGTAAGGAAATTTTACCCGAAGCACTAATCGCCTGATTAGCCACCATAGACACAGGTGCAGTGCCGGCGCTATTGGCAATGTACTGGGCCAGCGCAGTGAGCATTTCAGATTCCTGCTCCGCATTATCGGATGCATCGGGCCAATTGTTTACATCTCCGGCCTGGTTCTGCTGCAACACATGTAATTCACTGCTGCCACGCTGGACACCCTGATCGATCCGCACCTGGAACCGGCTGGCCATCGCAGCAGACTCCAACTCCAACCAATTGGTCTCCATCAAACCTTCCCTGGCATCTACCCTAGCTACCGCGATGCCAGCGCTGGCGAAAAAGCTGCGAACCTGCGGCCACACCTGTCCCGGCGCTTCGGCGACCAGCGCCCATGAGTCGTCACCCAGTTTTTGAATGCGAACGGTTTCGTCTTCACCACCGGCAACCAGCGGCGTTGGACGCGGAACCTCAAACGCCCCCGCTTGCACCACTGTGCTGCTGGTCGGCGGCACGGGGTATATTTCCTGCAAGGTGTCTGTCTCCTTGCCCTCGGGCACCGAGATGACAGCCATCTCGGGTGCTTTTTTATAGTCTTGCGAGTTATCGCGAAAAACACCCTGGTCACCGAACAGGTAACCACAGCCAGTAAGAGAGGCCAGCAAGACGCCGGCAATGAATCCACGTGTAATAGGGGAGATGCTCATTAAATTGCTGCTGCCTCCAGGGCCGCCAATACCTCGGCGTGATATTTTTCGTCCAGAGCAGTTAACGGAAGGCGAATACCGCCACCCATAAGGCCCTGCTGTTCCAATGCCCATTTTACTGGAATCGGGTTCGCCTCCAAAAACAATGCACGGTTCAGAGCTGCAAGCTGATCGTTAATTGCGCTAGCCCCATCCCTGTCACCGGCGGCAGCCAGAGCGCAAAGCTCAGCCATCTGCCGTGGGGCCACGTTCGCAGTTACCGAAACATTGCCCTTACCGCCTGCCAGAATTAGCTCCATCGCCGTAGGATCATCGCCGGAGTAAATGGCTATCTGATCGCCGCAACGGTCAATCAGCTCAAGTCCTCTCGCGGTATCCCCGGTTGCATCTTTGATTCCTACAATATTATCCAGGCCTGCCAGTCGTTCCACCGTTTCGTTACTCATATCCACTGCAGTGCGGCCAGGCACATTATACAAGACCTGGGGCACCTGAACCGCCTCCGCCACTGCCTTGAAATGTTCATACAGACCGTTCTGCGTCGGGCGATTGTAATACGGAGTGACCAACAAACAGGCATCAGCACCGGCATCCGCCGCAGCCCGCGTCAATTCAATAGCCTCCCAGGTGGCATTGGCACCCGTGCCTGCCAGCACAGGAATACGGCCTGAGACATAATCCACGCAGTGTTTGATCATCTGACAATGTTCAGGAACGCTCAGTGTCGCGCTTTCGCCGGTGGTCCCCACCGCCCCTATCGCTCCTGTCCCTGCCTCCATGTGCAGGTCTAACAAGCCCTCCAGAGCCTTCCAGTCGATACTGCCATCTGGGTGCATAGGCGTAACAAGGGCGACAATACTGCCGGTAATCATCTGAGTTCTCCGAAAAAAACTGACGAGCAGCAGCCAAAAATTGCGCCGCCCGCAGGAAAGAGGGCCATTATCCATGAAGGGGCGGGGATGACAACCGGCATGGGCTAAAATGCACGCTGCTGCTATGCTCTACACTGACCCTCAAAGAGAACGTCATATGGTACATCCACGTCCGCTATCACTGCTCGTGCTGCTCATTTTATGGCCACTGTGCAGCGCCTCTATGGCGCAAGACGATCTAACAATAAGCAAACTGACCCATATTGATCTTCAGTATATGCAACAGCAGCGTGACTCACTCAATGCTCTTACCGCCCGGAACTTCGGTGGCCAACTCAACGGCAGCAAAGACAAGGATCTGGCGCTGTTACAGCGTTTGTTGGATGAAAATATCGTTAGCGGCAACCAAACTAGCGAGCTGCAGGCTATGGGAATCGTCATGGGCGACCTGCTAGCCAGCGAGCTGTCTCTGGACTGGGTCGTTTATGAAGACCGATACGGGCGCACTCGAGCGTTGCGTTACAAGTCGACGGACAGCTACCTTTTCCCGGTGACCATGATCTCCCGCCGACGCGAAGTGGATGATCGCACGCCCGTGGCGGATATTTATCGCAGAGCACGCGATACCCTGCGCGCAGCTATACCTGCCCTCCCCTTTCAGTAACGTGGTAATCACTTCGCTAAGTTATTAGACTAGCGCGTAACAGACGTGAGCACTGCAACTGCATGAGTGAACAGCCTCCAGGATTCGAATTACTGACTGAAGACAGGGAGGTTGCTGTCCTGCTGCTTACCGGAGACTGGGTCCAGGGCCAGTCCCATCGTGATTTCCACGTATTAAAAGATGACCTGCTGGGCATTACCGCCTCTGAGCTGGTCGTGGACGGCTCCCAGCTAGGACTCTGGGACTCTGTCCTTATGGCGTTTCTGCTGCAATCGTTTAACCAATGTCGAGAAGACAACATCGTGTTTCGCACACGAGCACTTCCTGACGGCATTGAGCGACTCCTTGATGTAGCAACAGCCGTGCCCACTCATGTCCCCCCTTCTGCGCCAAACAAACAGTGGTACGAATCTTTCAGCCCGGGAAGCCTTGTGCTGGAGCTCTGGGAAAGCACAGTCGAATCCCTGGCTTTTATCGGCGAGCTTGGCATTGCTCTATGGCGACTTGCTCTGGGGAAAGCCAATACCCGGTTCAGCGACTTTCGCACGTTTTGCTACCAGGCGGGCCCTGATGCGTTCGCCATTATCAGCCTGACCAGTGTTCTGGTTGGCATGATCCTGGCCTATCTCGGGGCCGTGCAACTGCAACAATTCGGCGCCGAGGTCTACGTTGCAGACCTGGTGGTGATTGGCATGTTACGAGAAATGGGGGTTTTGATGGCCGCCATTGTCATGGCCGGTCGCACTGGAGCTGCCTATGCAGCGCAGCTGGGAACCATGCAGGCCAACGAGGAAATCGATGCCATCAGGACTATGGGCATTTCACCCATGGAGTTTCTGGTGGTACCACGCATGTTAGCGCTGGTCGTAGCCATGCCCTTACTGACGCTCTATGCCAACCTGTTGGGAATTATTGGTGGGGGCATTGTCTCCGGAGGTCTTGGGGTTACTCCATTGATGTATATCTCCGAGGGAGAAACCGCTCTCCAACTCTCTCACCTCAGCGTCGGGCTGATCAAGAGCGTGGTATTTGGCGTGCTGATTGCCGTCGCGGGCTGCCGCTCTGGCATCAATAGCGGCCGCAGTTCCGCCGCCGTGGGCCAGGCTGCCACCCAGGCTGTTGTCACCGCCATCGTTTACCTGATTGTCGCAGATGCGGCGATCAACATTCTCTTCCAACAGGTTGGTATCTGATGAGCGAGCCGCACATCAGCATTCGCGATCTGACCATGGCGTATGGGCCCAGCGTTATTCAACGCGACCTCAACTTTGACATCAATAAGGGAGACATTTTCGTCATTATGGGCGGTAGCGGCTGCGGTAAGAGCACGCTGCTAAAGCACATGCTGGGACTGCTTGATCCGGCCAAGGGCGACATTTTTTACAACGACCAGAGCTTCTTCCAGGCCAGCATGAAGCAGCAGGACGACATGCGACAGCGTTGGGGCATCACCTACCAATCTGGCGGCCTGTTCAGTGCCATGACGCTGGCAGGCAACGTCAACCTGCCGCTGCAGCTCTATACTCAATACTCAGCCAGCGATCGCGAAGACATCATCGCCTATAAACTCGCACTGGTGGGTTTGGGTGGGTATCAAAACTATTATCCATCCGAAATAAGCGGAGGCATGCGCAAACGTGCAGCCCTTGCCAGAGCTATTGCCCTGGACCCGGAAATACTATTTTTTGATGAGCCATCGGCCGGGCTGGACCCGATCAGTTCTCGCTTGCTGGACGAGTTAATCGTTCAACTGCAGGAATCTATCGGCGCCACCGTCGTTATGGTGACTCATGAACTGCCCAGTATTTTCGGCATCGCCAGTAACTCTGTTTATCTGGATGTTAATACTAAAACCATGATTGCCTATGGCGACCCCAGAGAACTGCGTGATCACAGCGAGCAGCCAGTTGTGAGACAATTCCTGGCGCGCGAGTCCGGCTCGCCTCAAGAGGAACAAGCATGAGCGAAAAACCCCATACAGTGGCCATTGGCGCCTTCGTTGTCGGCGCACTCCTCATTGCCATCAGCACCATTATCTTTGCGCTGGGGACGGGTTTTGGTAAAGAACGCAGCACAGTAGTCATGGTGTTTGAAGGTTCGGTCAAAGGACTCACGATCGGAGCCCCGGTAGCCCTGCGCGGGGTGCAGATCGGCCAGGTCACCGCTATCGAATTGATCCTTGACGCTGATACGGTAGAGCTGATCATGCTGGTAGAAGCCGAGATTCGCGGGGAGAACATCCGGCGCACAGGCACTAACGCGGAAAGCCTGACTGAAGAACTTATTTCCCGCGGTTTACGCGCCCAACTGAATACCCAGAGTATTCTCACCGGGCTACTCTACATCCAGCTGGACTTTCACCCTAACAGCAAACTGATACTCGCAGAAATTGACTCCCCTCACTTGCAAATACCCACGATTCCAACAGGACTGGAGCGTTTGACGCGAAAACTGGAATCCATCGACTTTGCCAAGATCGCCAGCGATCTGGAGGCTACTGCCTCCGGGATCAACGCCTTTGTCACCAGTGAGTCCTTTCAGGAGTTACCCGCGCAACTACAAGACACACTCTCTTCGGTCACTGGCCTCAGCAAACAACTGCAAGTCCAGTTATCCAGCACCGGCCCAAGATTGGATGCCGTGCTGGACGGCGCTGCAATCACAGTAGACACTGCTAATACAGAGTTACCCAAACTTGCGGAATTGATAACAAGCAACCTGGAGGTGCTCAAAGCGGCCATTCAAGCCTTCGAAGAGGGGATGGATGGCGTAGAAAAACTGGTAGATCATGACTCCGCCACGGTCTATGAACTCAATCGTGCGCTTCGCGAGTTGTCGCAAGCGGGCCGCGCGCTGCAACAGTTGGGCCGCGCGTTGGAAGAACAACCGGAATCCTTGATTCGCGGCAGAACTGGAGAGCAAGAATGAGCGCCTTAACTTTGAAAATGAGTGTCGCGCTGTTAGCCGCCGTATTGCTTTCGGCCTGCGGCACCACCCCACCGAGTAGCCATTACCGATTGACAGCCTCGCAAGCTTTGCCGACGACTTCTAACGGACTTTCACTGGGCGTGGGGCCTGTCAACATCCCCGAATACCTGAATCGAAACGGCATAGTGCGCTCCGATGGTGGTAACAGCATTACCATTGCCGACAGTGAGCGCTGGGCTGAGCCGTTGGAGGATGGAGTCACCCGAGTAGTGATCCTGAACCTGGCAAGCATGCTCGATACCCAGGACATACGGCGGTTCCCCTGGCATCCCGACAGGGCTCCGGAGATTGGTATCAAGCTGAATATATTAAAGCTGGACGCGGAAACGTCCAAAGCCACCTTAGTCGCAGAATGGCTAGTGTTTCAGGTCAATGATGATCAGCCTGTAGCTCGACGCCTGACACGGTACGAGGAACCACTGCCCGGCGCCGGGACCTCCTCTGGAGCGGTTATCGCGGCTGCATACAGCACGCTGCTACTTGAGCTGAGCACAGACATCGCCACAGAAGTTCGCACACTAGGACAGTCCGCCGCTCTTTAGAAATCCTCAACGAATAGAGGCTCCTGCCAGCACCAGTGCCGCCTGTGCTCGCAACTGGCACCTTTCAGTCTGGTTTAAGGCTGAGCTTGAATACTTTTGAGGCACCTATAAAAAGTTTGCTATAACTAGCTTTAAATTCCGCAATTAGCGATGAACTGCGGTAAACTGACGGTGCCGACGGCTGCCAATAAGCAGCATTCATTACAATAACTTAATCGGTTCTGGTTTAGCGCGAAAGCAGCCCGCAGAGGCCTGCAAGGTCGTCACATGTGGCGCGACACCACTTAACACACTCGCAACACGAGACTCAAAACAATGAATAACAAATCTCCTCTCTACCGGGTAATTCCAACAGCGCGACGTCCACTGAATCGCGCGGTCCAGTCAGCGCTGCTGATTATCGGTGCCAGTGCCTTGGCCACACCGGGCTTTACCCAGGAAGAAGCCAAAAAAGGCGGTTACAACCTGCAATTGGAAGAAATTATCGTCACCGCGCAGAAACGCGAAGAAGACTTAATGTCTGTACCTGGATCCGTCACTGCCTTTACCGCTCAGGACATGATTAATACAGGTGCGGTTACTATTCAGGACATCGATGCCTTTATACCCGGCGTGGATATCGGCGATACTGTGGGCGGTTCCACTCAGTTAGGAATTACCGTTCGCGGCGTTAGCAGCCCTAATATCAGCTCAGGCCAGGATCCTTCTGTTGCTACCTTTTATGACGGCTCCTACATGCCTCGCGCTGTTACATCAATTCCGTTCACGGACATCGCTCGCACCGAAGTGCTGAAGGGCCCACAGGGTACCTTATTCGGTCGCAACTCCACTGCGGGTGTTATCAATATTGTGCCCAACAAGCCAAGCCAGGAGTTTGAGGGTTTTGCCAAAACTCGCATAGGCACCAACGATCAGTTGCGTTTGGAAGGTATGATCAACGCGCCTGTTAATGAGTCACTTGCTTTTCGCGGCAATCTTTTTTCCAACCAACGTAGCGGCAATACCGAATCAGCGACCAATGGGGGCGACTTCCGGGATGAGGGTTATTGGGCAGCCCGCGGAGTTTTCCTCTGGACCCTTAGTGACAACACAGAAATACAGCTTGCAGCTGATTACGAAGACAGGGATGAAATGCCTCGACCTGCTATTGGCGTCAGTAAGTACGCCTATGAGAGCAGTAATAATCCCTTCCGAAGCAAAGATCAGCACGACGTGGCCGGGGATGGCAATGGCTACAATTCAGCCCGCACTAATGAAGAAGAAACCCGAGATATGTATGGTGTTTCGTTGCAAATAAATCATGCCATTAACGACGAATGGGACATGTTTGGTATCGTTAGCTATCGCGACTGGGAAACGACCAACCTACAGGAAGAAGACGGCACATCGGATCCAAGGCGCTACCTCGACACCAATAACATTGAAGAATCAAACATCTTCTACTCTGAGGTGCGTTTCAACTACGTTACCGACAAACTCAATCTGATTACTGGCGCCAACTACAGCGAAGAGGATGTTTTCCAACGCACCGATATTGGTCTGCTGGCCGATTCGTACATGCAGTTTTTGACAATTCTTGGCGGCTTTGGCGGTCCCGATGATTTCATCTGGGATCTGCTTGCGGGGGCTCCCGAAGAGTTCTATCAGATTTTGTCTGCCGGCGAAGGTATTGCGGTGCTGCCACCCTCCTTTACTGGAACCTACTTTACCGAAACCATGGATAACACCGGCGACTTCGTGAACTGGGGTGTGTTTGTGGACGGTACCTACCAGATTACCGACACGATCCGCATCGCCGCGGGCTTGCGATACAGCTACGACGAGAAAGAATATACTTGGCAGACCTATGAGTCAGACCTCGACTGGCCCTTCGCGCCAGAAAGAGTGAATTACAATCCCGCTGAGACAGGCGCCCCTGAAGATCAATGGTTTGATAAGTTTTCCGACACAGACGATTGGAGCAAAACCACAGGACGGCTGGTTTTAGACTGGCAGTTCACCGACTACGCCATGACTTATGCGTCTGTTGCTACTGGCTACAAATCAGGCGGTTTTAATGGCCAAAGCTTCGGTGCGGTAGTCGCAGGATCCTTCGCTCCTGAAGAAATGACCAGCTATGAAATTGGCCTCAAGGGCGACTTCTTCAACGAAACGCTGCGCACAGAAGTTGCTATTTTCCACCATAAACTGGATGGCAAACAAGACCAAAAGTCCGTCAAAAATGGCCCTGACGACCCCACTGCAGCTCCCGGAGTCGTATCCAGCGACGAAAAGGCTGATGGCATAGAGTTGATCGTCACCTGGAGCATCACTGACACACTGCGCGTTGCAGGCCTGACCACTTACAGGGAAACGGAGAATATCTCAGACCTGTATTACAACTCGGCAGGGGAGTTGTCTGGTGGTAACAAGAGCATCGGAGAGACTAATACCGAGTACACCCTCAAATTGGACTGGACTCCGGAAATCGCCTTCGGCTATATGCTGCTGCACATGAACTACCAGTACGCAGAGGTTTCCGGTCCGAATGTGGATAGCGTTATTTATGCCACCGGCCCCTGGTATTTCCAGGACAAGAAGCTACTCAATGCTCGCCTGGCGTGGTCCAACGAAGCAGACACAATCGAAGTGGCGTTGTGGGGCAACAACCTGCTGGATAAGGAATACGCTGGGAATCCCGGCGGCCTCGCTGCTGATACTCTGGGCGCCTACCATACCCGCCCAAACGACACTCTGACCTGGGGCCTAGACCTGCGCTACTCATTCTAGGCGCTGGAAACACCATCAGGTCGAAGTTCTACCACCTCCCCCAACCCCTCCATCATGGAGGGGTTTTTGTTTCTGGCGTTGCTCATAGAACGCGATACCGCTTGTAAGCGCCAGCGAGTTTTAAGTTCGCTGCGAAATATCGCATCCTCCGACTCAATGGCTATTGAATTGTCCAGCCAGCGCTCGGCTTCATCGCCATCGAGCACCACTGGCATGCGCTGGTGCCAGGGCTCAAACTCAGGCGCTGCAGCGGTTGTTACCAGAGTACAGCTGAGCAGCGGCGAACCTTCTCTGTCCCAGACATCCCAGAGCGCCGCGACAGCCAGTGCCTGTTGCTCGTTGGTAATCATCCAGGGTTGCTTGCTGCCTTTTTCGTTGCGCCACTCGATAAAGCTACTCATCGGCACAATACCGCGCTGGCGTTTAAACGGGATACGAAAAGCACGACTGTTGGCCAGCGTCTCACTGCGAGCATTGAACATGCTGTACTTCTGATCCACCGCTGGCGCCCAGGACGGAGTCAACCACCAGCGAGCAGAATCCAGCTGAGTGCCTTGAGCACTTGTCCGCACTAGCCCTACGGCTTCAGTCGGCGCAATGTTGGGCCGAGCAGGCAGTTGCAGATCTATACCCAGGTCCTGCAACAACTGTTGCAGACCCGGACTGTCGATAACGTTAAATCGTCCACACATAGTGGCACTGTGCCCAAAACAGCATCACCGGGCAAGGCAGGTCTGTATTGGTAAACCCCCTCCCCTTGTGTGGGCTGGTCGCTTGCCTGCCTAACGCCGGCGGTTTACTCTGTTTCGCGCATTTTGAGGGAGAGACTAATGAGCGATAAACCGATGGCGCCCGCCATAGATGGCTGGCACACCATGGAAGTAAAACCGCACCTGATAGGCACCCGGTGCAAGGCCTGCGGCAGCTACTTCTTCCCCAAAAACAATGATTACTGCCGCAACCCAGTCTGCGACAGCACCGACTTTGACGAAGTAGAGCTCAGTCGTACCGGCAATATCTGGAGCTATACCAACGCCAGCTATAAGCCCCCAGCTCCTTTCGTGGCAGCGGAGCCCTTTGAGCCCTATACCATTGCCGCCGTCCAATTGGAGAAGGAGCAGATGGTGATTTTAGGGCAGGCAATTCAGGGCATCGGCTGTGAGGACCTTAAAGTCGGTATGCCAGTCGAACTGGTACTGGAACCACTGCACGAAACCGATGACGACATCAAAATGACCTGGAAATGGAAACCTGCTGCCCAATAAGGGCTGGCAGCACTCGGAGCAGCACAGACAATGTCCAATGAAATCGCAATTCTCGGCGCCGGCATGCATCCCTGGGGCAAGTGGGGCCACAATTTCGTCCAGTACGGCGTCGCCGCGGCACGTGAAGCACTCGCTGACGCAGGCGTTCCCTGGCAGGACGTGAAATTTGTCTCAGGTGGCGCCACCGTGCGCTGTGGCTACCCCGGCTATGTCGCAGGGGCAACATTCGCCCAGGCACTTGGCTGGCAGGGGGCTGAGGTGAACACCTCTTATGCGGCCTGTGCCTCCGGCTCCCAGGCTCTCGCCGCCGCGCGTAATAAAATACTCGCGGGAGAATGTGATGTCGCCCTGGTAGTAGGTGCAGATACCACTCCCAAGGGATTTCTGGCCCCCGCAGGAGGCTATCGCCCGGAAGACCCTGATTGGGTGCGCTTTTACCTGGGAGTCACCAACCCAACCTACTTCGGGCTTTATGCGCGCCGCCGTATGGACGTTTATGGCGACACTCTGGAAGATTTCGCCGCCGTAAAAGTGAAGAACTCGGCCATTGGCAGCAAAAACCCCCGGGCCCGCTATCGTAAGAGTTTCACCGCCGAGGAAGTGGCGGCGTCAGCCATGGTCGCCGACCCATTGCGCTTAATGGATATATGCGCCACCTCTGATGGCGGCGCTGCCCTGATCGTTTCCAGCCTGGAGTACGCGGAAAAAATCGGCAAGGGTGACGCGCCCAGAGTGGCAGCAATCTCAACCACAACGCCCACCTTTGCCAGTTCTGTGGTCGAGATGCCCGACATGGCTACCGATTCAGCTGCGGCCGCCGGTGTTGAAGCCCACGCTTTCCGCTCCACCCTCCCGCTCAAGGCCTACGAGGAAGCGGGTATAGGCCCGGAGGACGTCGATTTGGCCGAAGTCTATGACTTATCGACAGCCTTGGAGCTGGACTGGATAGAAGATCTTCGACTAGCACCCAGGGGCGAGGCAGCAGCGCTGTTGCGAGCTGGCGATACAGCCATCGGTGGAAAAATCCCTGTTAATGTTTCCGGCGGCCTGGCCTGCTTCGGCGAAGCCGTGCCCGCGCAGGCATTGGCACAGGTCTGTGAACTGACATGGCAGCTTCGAGGCGAGGCGGGAGACCGGCAGGTTAAAGACGCAAAAGTCGGTATCACCGCTAATCAGGGTCTGTTCGGCCACGGCAGCTCGGTCATCATCAAGCGATAAGCTGCCATGCCAGCGATGATGCAGTGGACGTCATGCACTCCATCATTGTTCAGTCTCGAACAGTGGCCTGCATCAGATAGGCAATCAGGTCCGCCCTGTCTTGAGGGTCGGGAACGCCGCGGCTCATCATTGTCGAATCCGGAAACATGACCATCGGATTCTCCAGCCAGCTAAATAGCAGCTGTGGCGTCCACACAAACCCAGCCTCCCTGAAATACTGCGAATAATATTCAAAACCGGGCTGTTTGCCAGCCACCTTGCCGAATATGCCACTGAGATTAGGGCCGTTATTGTGCCCCATGAATGCATCGGGATAATGGCAGGTGCGACAGGAGCCGAATACCAGACGACCGCGGTCTTTATCTGCCAACCCGAGGCGACTTTGCAATTCATCGGCAGACACAGGCTGAAACAGGGTCATCGCCAGCATCAACACAATCGGCCAGGGCATCATCTGTTTTGAGCCGCCGCCTTTCCGGCTCGGCGACCAAAAAAACTGGCATCACCCACCGAAAGACCGCTGGCGATATAGGGCGCCGTAGGAATACCGGCGGTATTGCGACCGGCAGCGTATAAGCCTGGAATTACCTCATCGAAGCTGCTGATCACTTCACCGTCTGGCGTGGTGGCTAAACCACCCAGAGTGTGGGCTGGAAAAAAAGCACCATCAACGGAGACTTCCCAGGCCTTATAGGGAGGACCCTGAATAGGCCGCAAGAAGGTCTTTGACTTGCGGTACATGGGATCCTGGCCTTTTCCCGCAAAGCGATTGTAATAGGCCACCGTGTTTTGCAAGGCCCCACTTGGGAGAGCCAGTTGTTCCGCAATACTGCCAATAGTGCTGCCCTGAGCTGCTAATGGAAAGTTATCCTGAGGTTCGCTATAGCTGCTCCTCTGATCGGTAACGAGCCAGGCCCGACCCTGCTGTTCATAAGCAATCGCATGACCGATAACAGCATGGTAGGCGTCTTCACCTATAAATCGCTGCCCCGCCGCATTAACGAGGATGCCGGAAATCGCATTCTCTGGAGGATAAATCGGCGCAACCGCAAAACCTTCGTTCATCCGCAGCGCAGCAGCACCAGCCCCAATACCCATGTTTATTCCCTGCCCAAGATCTCCCGCACCACCCCACGGTGCAGAACATCTGGCAAGGTGCGGAGCATGTTGTTCCAACATCGCCTGATTGTGGATAAATCCCCCACAGGCCAAAACCACACCGCGGCGGGCACCCAGATACTTGCGTTCGCCTCCCTCGTCGACAACGATGCCGCTGACTCGCCCGTCGTTTTCAACAATAAGTTGCTGGGACACGACCTGAGTCCGCAGCTCTACTCCCAGCCTTTTTAATTGCCCGAGGAGCGCTTTCATAAGCGCTTGGCCTCCGTTCATGCCCATAACGCCAGGCACGTGGCCCCGGGGGGCCGGCACGGCCAATTCTCGCGCGGGCCAGGCAAACTCGGTACCCGAGTAATAGAGTGATTCGTCCCCCATGGGAAGACCCTTGGCGGTGGTGAGCTTGTCTGTATAAGGCACGCCTTGAGCCACTAGCCAGTCAAAATGGGCCGGGCTTTGTTCACAGTAAAGCTGCATTTTTTTTCGAGGCGGATTCGGTGAGCCCGCGCGGGTGAGAAACCGGAACATTGCTTCTGGAGAGTCTTGAACTTTCAGGGCGCGCTGAAGCGATGTACCACCGCCAGCATAGACAACGCCACCCGAAAGCGCAGAGCTTCCACCAGGCACTGACAGGGCCTCAACCACCAATACACTGGCACCAGCCGTTTTGGCTTCTATTGCAGCGCAAGCGCCAGCGGCTCCAGACCCGGCAACCAGAACATCCACTTGCAGATCCCAGCGAGGCACGTTGGTTCGCGGCAAAGCCAAAGCACCCGTGGCCACTATGGCACTGCCTGCACCCACCGCGGCGACCAGTTGCCGACGATTCAAGCCTTTGTGTGAGGGATGCCCCATAAAAACCGAAGCCTCAGGGGAAAAATCGACTGATTGTGTCGATAACACAGGCGGGCCTATCACTACCCTCCACTTCAATAGTCATGCGGACCACCACCTGAACCCCGCCCTTCACTTCCTCTGCACTAATCACTTCTCCGCCACCGCGAACATTGGAGCCCACCGGCACTGCCGATGGGAAGCGCACTTTCTCGCAGCCATAGTTAACCCCCATGGAGGTATTCCGCACCTCCATAATCTGCGGCAGGAACAAATTCGCCAGGGACAGCGTCAGGTAACCGTGAGCAATTGTTTTGCCAAAGGGTCCCTCAGCCGCTTTTACAGGATCGACATGAATCCACTGATGGTCGCCGGTTGCGTCGGCAAAGAGATTGATACGTTGCTGGTCAATTTCCACCCAGTCGCTATAACCAAGATGCTGGCCCACAGCCCCCAAAAGGTCTGCCGGTTGTTCAAAAACTGTGCTCATATTTTCTGCTCCAGATGATATCGCCGGACTATAGCACCGGGCCCGTCTGCAGACACCCGCAGTGGTTTAACTGTTACGCCCAGCATAAATAAAACCGCGGTGTTGAAATGCGCGCGAGCTGCTCTATAGTTAGATCACACCACATACCCACTCTGAAATCAGGAAAAATCTATGGAAACAAGCAATATCATCGAGACGGTTGTCTTGCCCTGGGGCATCAAGATCGCGCTTGCCATTGCCATCTTTTATATTGGTCGCATCGTTGTTGCGGCGGTGGTAAAAGTGGCGGGAAAATTCATGAGTGCACGCGACATGGATGAAATTCTAGTCAAGTTTCTATCATCGATACTGCGCTGGGTACTGCTGCTGTTCGTCGTCATTGCGGCTCTGAGCCAACTAGGCATTGACACGACTTCACTGGTCGCACTGCTGGGTGCCGCCGGTTTGGCGATTGGTCTGTCACTGCAGAGCTCCCTCGCCAACTTCGCCGCCGGAGTGATGCTTATCGTGTTCCGACCGTTCACCAAGGGAGACTTCGTAGAAGTGGCGGGTACATCGGGCTCAGTAGACAACATCAGCATCTTCACCACTACGCTGACGACACCAGACAACAAGGAAGTGATCGTTCCCAATGGTTCCGTCATCGGCAATAACATCGTTAATTATTCTGCCAGGCCAACGCGCCGCGTCGACATGGTCTTTGGTATCGGTTACGGCGATGACATCAAGAAAGCCAAGGAACTGTTGGAGCAAATTGTGGCCGCCGATACCCGTGTCTTAGCAGAGCCGGCGCCGGTAGTAGCACTGGGTGAACTGGCCGATTCGAGTGTAAACTTTCTCGTTCGCCCATGGGTCAATGCAGAGGACTACTGGAGCGTTCTGTGGGACACCACAGAGACTGTCAAGCTCAAGTTCGATGAGGCCGGCATCAGCATCCCCTATCCCCAGATGGATGTGCACCTCGACAAGGGTGAGTAATCAAGCTGACCGAGGGACTGCTCCTCCAGCACGGCTATGATCTGGCCTTCTGCGAACTACGTAAACTGATCATATTACAAGTTTTTCACAGTTCGCGGAGCGGCCTTATGGTATAACGGACTTCCGCAAATTTCGGACATTTCCGTGGCCTCCATTAAAAGACAAGCTGTAATTTCCTTGGCGCTGCTTTGCGCTGCAACCGCAGTCGCGGCCATGCTGTACCTGAGCAAGCCTTCAGCACAGATCGCGGAGCCGGAATATAAGCCGGTTTCTATTGACGTGACTACCGCAGTCAAAGAAACCGTAAGGGTCACCGTGCAAGCACAGGGCACCGTGGGCGCCCTCCGCGAGACCGCCATCATGGCCGAGGTTTCTGGCAGGATTATTGAAACCGCAGAAAATTTAGTCGTCGGCAGCTTCGTTGCCGAAGGGGACGTTCTACTACGCATAGATCCGCGCGACTACCAGACGTCGCTGCTGCGTGCTCAGGCCTCTGTCGAGTCTGCTGAGAGTAGTCTGGTCCAGGAAAAAGGTCGATCTGCTGTTGCTCAGCGGGAATGGGAGAAACTACCCAGTGGCAGCCAACGCAGCCAGGAAGCCAAAAACCTCTATCTGAGAAAACCCCAGCTTGAACTGGCTGAAGCTCAACTTCTGGCCGCCATGGCAGACCTCAATACCGCAAGGGATCGGCTCGAACGCACCATCATCAGGGCTCCCTACAACTCCCTCATCAGGGCCAAACACAGCGAATTGGGTCAGTTCGTCGGGGCCGGCTCCAGACTCATTGACGTATTTTCTGTGGATCAGGCTGAGGTTCGCCTTCCCATCCCCCAGAGCAAATTGGACTACCTGGAGTTGCCGGGCGTAGAAGGTTATACCGAAGAACATGTGATCGACCTTTACACTGACGTCGCCGGACAAATTAAACACTGGAAGGCAATGTTGCATCGTACCGAGGGCGTTTTCGACGATCGCTCCCGTGTGCTTTATACCGTGGCTCGCATAGAAGACCCCTACGCTTTAAGTAGCCCCGGTGCTGAACCTTTGCGCCTGGGCACTTTCGTTAACGCCGATATCGAAGGACGGGAATTCAGTAGCATTGTCGTTCTACCCCGCCACATACTGCGCGCAGGTAACAGCCTGTGGATTGTCGATGACAGCAACATTTTACGCAACCGACAGGTCAGCGTGCTGCGTACCGACGGTGACGAAATTTTCGTCAGCGCCGGGTTGGCGGAGGGAGAGCAAGTATCCCTTACCGCCGTCGACAATTCGTTGAACGGGCAATCGGTATCAATCAACAAAAGCACCCCCAGCGATGAATTGCGCGAAGAACCCAGCCTCACGCTGCCCGCTGAAACCGATCAGCAGGCAGAACAAGCCGCAACTGCAGCGGTGGCCCAATGATCGAAACACCAACGCAACGCAAAGGCGTGATCGCCTGGTTTGCGCGTAATCCGGTAGCCGCCAACCTGCTGATGCTCGTAATCATCTGTGTTGGACTAGGCAGTGCATTTAGTATTCAGCGCGCCATGTTTCCGGCATTCGAGTTTGACATGATCTTTGTCACCGTGCCCTATCCCGGCGCAGCGCCAGAAGAAGTCGAGCAAGGCGTCATCATGAAAGTTGAAGAGGCCATTAATGACCTCGATGGCATCAAGCGTGTAGAGTCGGATTCCCTTGAGTCTATGGGAAGACTGATGATCGAGCCGCAGGACGGTGTGCCAGTGAACAAACTGTTCAGTGACATCCAGAACCGCATTGATGGTATCTCTACGTTTCCTGCCGATGCAGAAGAACCAATAATACAGCTACCTGAATTGCTTTTCCCCGCGCTCACTATCCAAATATCCGGCCCGCTTAATGAGAGAAGCATGAAGGCGCTTGCCGACGAAATGCGTCGTGAGCTACTCACCAATGTCAGCATTTCCGCAGCCGATGTTGTAGGGGCAAGAAACTATGAAATCGCAGTCGAAATTTCGGAACAATTGCTTCGCGAATATCACCTGACCCTCGCAGATGTTGCCAATACAATCGCGGCCTCGTCGCTGGATCTGCCTTCAGGATCGGTGCAGACCCGCAACGGCGATATTATGTTGCGCACCCTCGGCCAAGCCTACGTGCAGCAGGACTTTGAGAACATTGTGTTAAAAACCTGGCCTGATGGCACTCGCCTGTTGTTAGGCGATATAGCGACCGTCGAGGATGGCTTTGAGGACGCGAAGGGCTTTGCCCGGTTCAACGGCCAGTATTCACTGGGGGTCAACGTGTTTGCCATGGGCAAGCAAGACATAATAGAAACCGCTGATGCCGCCAAAGCATACATCACCGAAAAGCAGCTCACCCTGCCCGAAGGCGTCACCTTGGACATCTGGTCTGATGCCACTTACTACTTGAAAGAACGCCTGCGCATGATGCTCAAAAATCTGGCGATAGGCGCACTACTGGTGTTTATCACCTTGGCCCTGTTCTTAGAGATCAAGCTCGCTTTCTGGGTAATGCTGGGGATTCCTATTTCCTTTCTCGGCGCGCTGGCACTGATCAATACACCGCATATTGATTCCAGCCTCAACATGATCAGCATCTTTGGATTTATTCTGGTGCTGGGAATCGTGGTCGATGATGCGATTATCATGGGTGAAAGTGCCTACTCTGAAACAGAGCGCAAGGGACACAGTATTGATAACGTTATCGAGGGCATCTATCGAGTGTCCACGCCGGCGACATTTGGCGTTCTAACCACCATTGTCGCTTTTACCCCCACGCTATTTGTGCAAGGCGTGTTCGCACCTATGGCTGCAGCGGCGGGCTGGGTTGTCATTCTCTGCCTGGTATTTTCACTAGTAGAGTCCAAATGGATACTCCCCGCTCACCTTGCCCACAGCAAACCAACTAATAATCGAATCTTGCTCAGGGTAGACCGCGTACAAGAGAGAATAAACCGGCGACTGCGCAGTTTCGTTGAAGGACCTTACCGCCGACTGGTATCTCGCTGCGTAAGAAACCGCTATGTCACCCTAGCGGTCTTTTTGTCGCTGCTGATCATGGCGGCCGGTTTACTCGCCGGCGGTGTAGTGCGCACAGTGTTGTCTCCACACACTACAGGCGAATTTTTCTCGGTCGAATTGCGCATGGCCAACGGCTCTCCTGAGGAGCGCACCGTGGAGGCTGTCACTCACATTATCGAATCGCTAGACAGGGTGGATCAGCAATACCGTCGCGAAAACAATACTGACCAGGGTCTGGTGGCCTACGTTTCTGCTTTTGGATTCGAACGCACCAATGGCCGAATCGATGTTGAGCTGAGCAAGCAGGACACGCGCACTATGTCCAATGAAGAGGTGCTCAGCCGCTGGCGCGAAGAGGTCGGCCGCATTCACGGTGCCGATGTCCTGGGGTTCAAGTCGGCAGACGGCCCGAATTTCGGCCCCAACATCGCGTTTGATTTGAAGCACTCTAATTTTGACACCCTGCGTAAAGCCGCCGAGGAACTTGAAGAAAAACTGCGCCACTATGACGGCCTCAGTGACATTCGCAATGGCGCCAGTGACACCCGCGCAGAATTTCACATCAACATCCTGCCACAGGGCGAAGCAATGGGACTGTCTCGCTACGATCTTGGGAGTCAGGTGCGCCACGCCTTTTACGGAGCAGAGGCTCAGAGAATCCAGCGTGGCATAGACGAAATCAGGGTCATGGTGCGTTACCCCAAAGCCGATCGGGAAAATGTTTCCAGCCTCAATAATATGTACATTCGGACGCCCGCTGGCGATGAAATGCCCTTTGAGACAGTGGCCAAGTTGGAAACGCGGCAAGGCTTATTAAAATCGACCCGTATTGATTTTCAGCGAGCTGCTGAAGTGACTGCCGAAGCAGATATCGCCATTGTCGAACCAGCCAAGGTAATGAGTGACATCGAGAAAAAGCTGCTACCTGAATTAATCGCGAAGTACCCCGGATTGAGCTGGGGTATTTCCGGTATGGCTGATGAAGAGAAGAAAATGGCGGTCAGTATGGGCATAGGCTTCGCTCTCGCCCTGTTTGGCATTTATGCGCTGTTGGCCGTTCCAACCCACTCTTACCTGCAGCCGCTGATCATCATGGGTGTAATTCCCTTTGGTATCATCGGCGCAATCATTGGCCATTGGACCATGGGCTATGACATGAGCATGATGTCGGTCATGGGCATCGTTGCGTTAAGCGGTGTAGTCGTCAATGACAGTTTGATTCTGGTGGACTTCGTCAACAAGTCGACGGCTGCAGGCCAAGACAAGACCTCCGCCATTCTGGACGCCGGTTGTTACCGATTCAGGGCCATCATGCTCACCTCAGCCACCACCTTCCTTGGACTTGGGCCCATGCTACTGGAACGCAGCGCTCAAGCACAATTCATGATTCCGATGGCTCTCTCACTTGCCTTCGGTATCGTTTTTGCAACGGTCATCACCCTGTTGCTGGTGCCCAGTCTTTACATGATTCTAGATGACTTGAGCAGGTTTTTTTCTCGCAATGACATACCAGAACCCGAACTCGCTAAAAGCGCACACCAAAGTTAGAAGCGGCAAAAATAAGGCCACTTAGACTGGTTTATTGCAGGACGTTCAATAGTTCAATGAACAAGCCATACAGCGCATATAAATATGCTTTGGGTCCTGCAAACTGCCCAGTACACCAGTAGCTTCCAGGTACGGTTTAGACAAATTCAGCAGGCTACTGACGCTGTGCGACCGAGGCAACAAGCCCACACTTCCCATGCGCTCAGCAAGTTGCTGAAAAAACAATTCGCTAGGACTTAACGGTTGCTCCACGTAGTCGATCTGGAACGCGTCCAGGTCCGCCAGACCCGCCGCCGCGTTAATCGCATCATCGAGATCTCCCAGTTGGTCAACCAATCCCAGGGAGAGCGCATCACTGGCACTCCACACTCGTCCTTCCGCGACAGCCGCAACTTCATCCAATTCCATGCTTCGGCCATCAGCTACTACCTGCAGAAAAAGCTGATAGGAGTTCGCCACTCCCGCTTGCAACGCCTTTGTCAGCTCCGGATTCAAAGGCCGATCCAATCGCAAAGATCCCGCTAACGATGTCGTTCCTACACCGTCAGTGTAAATACCACCTCGCTGCAGTAAATTTTCAAAGGTTGGAAACACTGCGATCACGCCAATTGAGCCAGTGATCGTGGTCTTAGTGGCAAAAATTTCGTCTGCCGCCGCCGCAATATAATAACCTCCAGAAGCTGCGATTGAACCCATGGACACTACCACCGGAGTGCCATTAGCCCTGACCTCCAGAATCTGCTGGCGGATAATCTCGGACGCAAACATGCTGCCGCCTGGAGTAGTGACCCGAAGCACAATCGCCTTGACACTTTCGTCTGCCGCGGTCTTACTGATCATCGTTGCCAGACTGTCGGCGCCAATTGTTCCCGGAGACTGATCACCAGGCAGCATATTTCCCTGGGCGACAATCACAGCTACTTTCGGCTCTCCGGTTCCCGGTATTTTCAGCGTACGCTGATTCCAAAGGTATTTTTCGAACGCCACAGCCTCGTAACCACCGTCCTCATTTCGCGCGCCCACCATATCCGAAAGGTATTCATTCGCCTGAGAGCGCGTCAATAACTGGTCGATCAACCCAGCGTCCAGAGCGTCTTTTGCTGAATCGCCATCGCCCGCAACCAGACGCGAAGCGTAACCGTTAACATAGGCATCGACGGCGCCACTGGGGAGTTCACGGTTAGCCTCTACTGTACTTGTATAGCTGGCCCAAAGATCCTCCAGCCATTCCAGAGCGTTTGATTTTTGTGCAGTGGACATATCGCTGCGTAAATAAGGTTCCGCAGCGGACTTATACTCACCCGCGCGGAACACATGCATACTGACCGAAAGCTTATCAAGGGCTTCCGCATAGAAGTTGTGGTACATACTGAAGCCTTCCAGTGCAGCCCCGCCTATAGGATGGGCAATCAACTCATCGGCATAACTGGCCAGCAGATATTGGTCCTGACTAAAATAGTCACCGACCGCGACTACTGGCTTGCCAGAGGTTTTAAACTCCTCTAGCGCAACCACAATTTCCTGGGTGCGACTGATACCCACGTACATGAGGGAACCCAGCTCCATGACCAGGGAATTAATCCGATCGTCATCTTTAGCCAGCCTAATAGCCTCGATCACGTCCCGCACCAGCACCTCATGATCGGCGGGCGAGGGTGCTGCAACCAGCGTTTGCAGCGGATCTACCGGGCTTTTCTGATCAACAATTGTCCCCATGGGGTTAATCAACAGAGCCGCTTGTTCGGGTAGAGGTTCTGTGGACCCTGCAAAGTAGACAAAATAGATCACCCCGAGCATTAACAGGAACACAAGGTTAGCCAAGGCCAACCTAACCCAGGTGATAGTATTCCAGATGGCGCCAAACACGCGGCCCAGTAGTGAAGGTTTACTCATGCTATTTCATTCTCCGTGACCAGAGCCGGCCTCAGCCGCCTGACGCAACTCTTTAGCTCTCCAGCGCACATACATCATGGCGCTGCAAAAAAGGGTACATACCGCTACCATACCGACTATCGACAGGACATCCCGTGGATCCTTGAACAGACTTTCAACCAGGCGCATGAAATAAAGCAGAGACACAAAGCAAAGCCAGATATAACTGCGAAGATTTTCTCGAAACATGCCAGGCAGAAAAATCACCAGTGGGAACAACAACGCCAGCCAAATAATCCAGGGAGCCTGGCCCGTCCACATCTCCATGGTTTGCTGCCATAGCAGCACAATAAAACTCGCCCAGCACACCACTCGGGTCTTGCTCGCCAGGGTACTCATCGCAACTGCCCCTGAGCTAATCTCGCCACCCGCTTACCCAGGGCCTGACACAATAGCGCTTCGTTGGCGTCAACGCGCCGGCTGTTATCAGCGCCAGCCCAGTGCGATGCACCATAGGGTGTGCCACCCGACTCAGTGCTCATCAATCCCGCCTCGCTATAGGGCAGCCCCACCACCAGCATGCCTTGATGCAGCAGGGGCAACATCATGCTCAACAAGGTGCTCTCCTGTCCGCCGTGCAAGCTGGAGGTCGATGTAAACACCGCCGCTGGTTTGTCGATCATGGCACCACTGAGCCACAAGCTGGACGACTGATCTACGAAATATTTTAGCGGCGCCGCCATATTGCCAAACCGGGTCGGGCTACCCATCACCAGGCCGGCACAATCACGCAGATCGTCTGGCTCGCAATACAGCGGACCGTCATCGGGAATTTCATCTTCGGTTTTCTCACAATTGGCAGAAACCGGCGGCACTGTGCGCAATCGTGCCTCTACACCGGAAACCTGCTGTACACCTCGCGCGACCTGCTGTGCCATCTCAGCGGTAGCACCCCCGCGAGAGTAATAAAGCACCAGAATATAAGGAGAGGACATCAGTCAATCAGACCCAGAACATTTTCAGGGGGCCTTCCCAGAACGGCTCGATTTTCATGCACGACAATGGGTCGCTCAATCAGTTTTGGCTGGCGACACATCGCCGCAATAAGTTCATCCTCTGATGAGTCTGCTCCCAGGCCCTCGACCTTGTAGGCCTCCTCCCCTCTACGAACCAGTTGTGCTGCACTAAAGCCGAGCTTATCCAGCAGCGACCGCAGCTCAACCGCATCCGGTGAAGACTCCAGGTACAACACAAGCTCAGGCTCAATGCCATTCTCTTGCAGCAGGCCCAGCGTGGCGCGCGACTTGGAACAGCGAGGGTTATGGTAAATGGTAAAATCGCTCATGAATGATTCTCGAAGCATCCGTTGACACAGCGCCACAGTATAACAAAGGGGTCGTGCCGCGGTGTCAGCATTCATGCCATAATGCGGACATGAGGGATACAAACATACTTTTCTTTGGAATCTGGCACCGAATTCGCTATCTATTCTCGCGTTTCAAGGCTGATCGCTGCTCAGAAAACGCCGCGGCCCTCACCTACATGAGCCTGTTTGCCATGGTGCCATTGCTGACCGTGTTGTATACGATGGCATCTGCAATACCCACTTTCCAGGGTCTGGAAGAGCAGGTGCAGAGCTTTTTGTTTGAGCATTTGATGCCAGATACAAGTAGCGAGGTAGAGTCCTACATCAGCGACTTCTCTCGCCAGGCAAAAAACCTGACGGGGCCCGGAATAATATTTCTCGTTATCACCGCGGTGCTCATGCTGCGCAACATTGAAAAAGCATTCAACATGATCTGGCGGGCCAGAGAGAACCGCAGTTCGGTTTCCAGCTTCCTGCTGTATTGGGCAGTTTTGAGCCTGGCACCCGTGGCTCTGGGATTGGCGCTTGGGCTTAGCACCTATTTATCGTCTTTTTCTCAGGTCCTTGACCAGTTTGATATCTTCGGCGTGAAAGCATTGCTGCTAAAGCTGACCCCGTTAATGCTTTCTACCGCCGCATTTACCTTATTGTACGCCGCGGTACCTAACTGTCGCGTGCCATTCAAGCATACTGTCGTCGGCGGTCTGGTGGCTGCGCTGGCATTTCACGCTGCCCGCGCCCTGTTTACCGATCTGGTGGTCGGTTCCAGCTATACCTTTATCTACGGCGCCTTCGCCGCTGTCCCATTATTTCTGCTCTGGATATATTTGTCCTGGAACATCGTGCTAATGGGCGGCATCCTGGTTCACAGCCTGTCCGGCTACCAGAACGAGGAACAGGCAAGCAGGCCTAATGTACTGAAGGCATTGGATGTACTGTACATTTTCTGGGACAAGCAGAAAGCCGGAGAAATGGTTCAGGAAATTCAATTGCTCAACAACCAATATCAAATTACCCGTGGCCTTGACAGCGAAACCTGGCGTTACCTGCGCGATATCATGATGGAAAAAAAGATCATCACCCAGAGTGATCGCGGTCATTATTTGCTGAGCCGGGACTTGCATAGCATCACGTTCTGGCAACTCAAGGAATGGGTAAACGATGAGCAACCAATGGCGTCAGAAGATATCGACGCGCACCTAGACTGGCAGGGAAATGCTTATGGACTACTGCGGCAGCAGCGTGTCGATCAGCGCGACCTGCTCAACACCAGCCTGGCGGAGATGTACGAGAAATGAACAAAGCGCTAGCGGCGCTGCTAATGGTTTTGATGGCCAGCTGCAGTGCTCCCGAAACACCACAGCAGGGCAATACCGTTACCGCCCTGAATAAAAGCGAATATGCAGGACGCTGGGTTGTGATCAACTATTGGGCAAAGTGGTGCAAGCCCTGTATTAAGGAAATTCCCGAACTGAATGCGTTGGATCAAAAGTACAAACAAGTCGCGGTTCTGGGGGTCAACTACGACGGGAACGAGCACGATGAACTGCAGACACAGATTATCGCCCTGGAGATCGAGTTTCCGACCCTGCTGGAAGACCCTTCTTCGGCGCTAGGAATCTCACTGCCGTCGGTGTTGCCCACTACTTTGATCCTGAATCCGGATGGCAACCTGGTGGCGACCCTGGTTGGACCACAGACTCTTGAATCTCTCGCCCTGGCTACCGGCCAAATAGGTATGCCAGCTACCGAGTCTACATCCGGTGATGCACTAGATCGAGAACCACAGAGCCACCAGCCCTGAGCCTTTTTTCAGCATCGTTCAGGCTTGCATGACGGGGTGGAACGCACAAAAAAAACCGGCCCCAAAGGGGGCCGGAACACACTAACATCTCAATATGAGGAAAATGAAACCTGGACAAGTCCAGCAGCAACAGCACAGGAGTCTCGTGCCATCAGGCGACCTCGCTGTTACTGTAATATAGGACTGGGGTTATCAGTAAAAGTTCCAGGTTTTTTCATAAAAAAGCAGCGCACCCTGAAAATAGACAGAACACTGGTCTTTTACTAGGCTTTTCCAATGATTATGGGAACATATATTCCCAACAAGGACGGACACAGTATGAGTAAAATTTACCATGACAACGCCGAAACCATCGGTGGCACGCCACTAGTAAAGATTAATCGCATCTGCAACGGCACGGTATACGGCAAGCTTGAAAACCGCAACCCTGCCATGTCAGTCAAGTGCCGAATCGGGACCAATATGGTGTTGGCGGCAGAAAAAGACGGCAGTTTGAAACCCGGCATGACGATTGTCGAACCCACCAGTGGCAATACAGGTATCGCCCTGGCCTTTGTTGCCGCCGCCAGAGGCTATAGCTGTGTGCTGACCATGCCCAATACGTTTAGCCTGGAACGCCGGATGTTAATGAAGGCCCTCGGTGCTGAAATTCGACTAACCGATGGCACCAAGGGCATTGCTGCTGCCATTCAGGCAGCGGAGGACATTATCGCTTCAGATCCGGACAAATACTGGGGACCCCATCAGTTTGAAAACCCCGCCAATCCCGCGATTCATGAACAGACAACTGGGCCAGAAATATGGGATGACACCGATGGAGAAATCGACATCCTGGTCAGCGGGGTTGGCACCGGTGGCACGCTTACTGGCATTTCTCGATATCTTAAAAACACGCGAGGCAAAGCGATCACCACCGTGGCCGTCGAACCAGACACCAGCACGATGATAACCGCGGCGCTTGCCGGAGAAGAACCCACCCACGCTCCTCATAAGATCCAAGGCATAGGCGCTGGCTTTGTGCCTAAAAACCTCGACCTGGAGATGGTCGATGCGGTGGAGAGAGTCAGTAGTGAAGAGGCTATGGCCTATGCCCACAGGCTAATGCAGGAAGAAGGGATACTGGCGGGTGTCTCCTGCGGCGCAGCAATGGCAGTTGCAGACCGGCTTTCACGGCGAGAGGAGAACAAAGGCAAAGTCATTGTGGCTATTCTCCCTGATTCAGGAGAGCGCTACCTGACATCACCGTTGTTCGAAGGCAGCTTCTCAGATAACGAAACGGTACAGACCACCGTCAGTTGAAACATCAGCGGTTGCAAAGGCCTTGTAACCGCTTTTTTACCTCGGGCCACTCTTCAACAGTGACACTGAAATATACGGAGTCACGGTGATAGCCCTCCTGCACAACCATGTGTTTGCGAAGAACGCCCTCCTTGATAGCGCCAATCCGTTCCAATGCCTGTTGCGCCCGCAAGTTACGGCTGTCCGTTTTGAACTCCACGCGAATGCAGCCCAGTCTTTCAAAAGCATGCGACAGCAACAGTAATTTAGTCTCAGTATTCACGACACTGCGCTGAAAATCCTGACCTAGCCAGGTCCAACCGATTTCCAGAGAACGGTGCTCCTCACGGATATTCAAATAGCGAGTACTGCCAGCGACTCGGCCCTTGGCCTTTTCTACAATGGCAAACGGCAGCTGATTGGGTGCAAGTAAGGCTTCGTCGATCCAATGGCGAACGTCCGCCGCATCAACAAAACAAGCACGGGGCATGTATAGCCAATCCGGTTCATGACGACCACGGCTATACAAGCCCTGGGCATGGTCCTGAGACAGAGGCTCCAGACAAACTGACTCACCCTCCAGTGTCAGTGGCCGAACATTCAGTTCTATCAAGGCAATAACACCGTCGAGCCCGTTGTTAGGCGGCTCTGCAAGTCTTTGTGGGCTTGCTGCACCTGGGCCAGTGGGTAACGTTGATTTATTTCCACACTTATATCCCCTGCCAGAATTTTCGTAAAGACATCCTCACTGGACTGGCGCAGCTCTTCTTCCGTGGCGGTGTAACTGAGCATTGTCGGTCTTGTCACATACAGAGAGCCATGTGCAGCCAACCGTTGCAAGTCAAGAGGATCTGGTGAACCCGAAGCATTGCCGAAGCTCACCATCAGGCCACGAGGCCTGAGGCAACTCAAGGACAGATCAAAAGTATCCTTGCCGACGCCGTCGTAAACCACCGGCAACTTCTCGCCGCCGGTAATTTCCAGCAGTCGCTCCAATACATCCTCTTCGCTATAGTTAATCACATGGGCGTAACCGCGAGCGAGCGCCAACTCGGCTTTTTCTGCAGAGCTCACGGTGCCTATTGCAGTCGCCCCTATGCTCGCCGCCCACTGGCCAAACAACAGGCCGACGCCACCTGCTGCAGCATGAAACAAGCAAGTCTCCCCCGACTGCAGCGCATAGGTGCGTTGGATAAGATACTCTGCCGTCTGGCCTTTCAACAAACAGGCAGCCGCCTGCTCATAATCAATGCCGTCGGGAACTTTCACCAGACGAGACGCCGGCAAATTTAACGCTTCAGAATATGCGCCAAAGCCGGCAGAACAATAGGCGACACGATCTCCAATCTGCAAATCAGTACCGGCTCCAACAGCTTCTACATCGCCGGCCCCTTCCAGTCCCAGACCCGCTGGCAAGGGCAGCGGGTAAAGTCCGCTGCGATGATAACAATCGATATAATTAAGGCCAATCGCCTTGTTGCGCACGGTGACCATACCCGGCTCGGGAGGGTCCAAGGGAACTTCCTGCAAACGCATGACATCTGGCCCGCCAACTGCATCGATTCTAATAGCTTTAACCACGTTCACTCTCACTGCTCCAAATTCATATTCGATACGACTCACAGACCCGGGTGGAACGGCTACCTCCCCGTTCCTTTGCCTTCCTTCAGAATCAGATCTCGACGAGCCAGGATCGCTTCAATCTGCCTGGGGTGCAGGAACGGCAGTAACTCAGCTTTCAGGTCTGCTTCATTAAGCGTAAGCAGGCGTTCCCGCAACAGATCCGAAATTTCTAAATCTACTTTCTTGTATTGCTTGGGGCGCTTTTCGGTAGTTCTGAACGCAAGACTGTGATCAATGAACCTCATCTTAAAGTCGTCTTTAGTCCATAGAATATTGGTCAGGTTACGGTCTTCATTGTAAATCAGAATGTCAAAAACAAAGCGTAACCGGTACTGCTCCCATTGTTTACAGCTGCCTTCAAAGGGTAAATTCATTTCCAGTCGATCGCGTTCGTTAATTGATTTTTCTACCCAATCAGACAGTGCGCCTTCGGTGCCATCCACCTCTGAGATTACCGCCGTCGGTACCATTTGCCAGTCCAGCATTCGATCGAGTTTGTAAGCGGCAACATCATATTGATAGCGATCGCTGTCGTTGTTTCTGCGGTCAACATACTGATCACGACTTTCCATACCCGGGTGAGTATCCTCATACTTGAATACCGCGTCATTGCTAATACCGTCTCGCTCTTGAGTGACTCGCTTGGGCTTGGTTATACCCGTGCCAATATCCTCGATGTTAATGACCGCTGCCGTGCGCATGAAGTTTTCCAGTTCGGGGTCGCTCATCCCGGACAACTTTTGTGAAAGACTGGTCGACTCAGGTTTCGGCAAGGCTCGCTGACCCTTACCCAAATAATGTACGTAGTCATTTCCATCGTTAGAGACAAGAGCGGACGCCTGTCCCTTATAAACGGCTTTCAACATGCCAGTATCGAGACGAATGGCCAAGCCATCCATACGCGACTGCACATCTCCCCGCGTTGGCGTGTGTCCCATTACCAGTTGCTTCGCACCTACCCGCTTAAGAAAACGTTCGGTATTGAAAGACTCCGATAGTGGGTGGCAGGTCGCTGTGCCCCGATACCAATTGGGGCTGTCAGAGCTAAAAACAAAGGCTTCCTGTGCCTCAAAAACCTGCTGCACCTCATCAAACCAGGGAGCTGCTCTCTTTTTACTGTTCGCTGCAACAAATTCCTCTACCCGCGCATTCAGGAATCCGAGGCGATCGTGGTAACTCACGTGTCGGGGCATCACTCCTGCCTTGTAGAGCGTATCCATGCTGGAGAGAAACGCCTTAAGCTCTCCCTGCAATGTTTTATTCAGCTCCTTGATAGACTTATCGGTGGCCGAGTCAGCGATGCCGCCATGCATGTAGACCTTGTCGTTAACCTTGATAACGAAAGGCTGCTGAAGCAGCCAACGGCCTAGCTCACCCTCCGTAGAATATGCTTTGCGCAGCGCCGCAAATCCGGGAGGATACTGCTCATCAAACGTGGATCTAACCGTAAGCTCATCTCCCCCGCTGTTATAGCGGCGATACTGCGCATATAAGTCTTCCCTGTCTGCCGCACTTTCATCGTCTGCAAAGGCAGCAAATTCGGCAGCGGAGACGTAACGCAGATCACCTGTCATCACCATGACTTCATGGTTTCCCAGGGTCATGTGTACTGCACCACCGGCCTTGTCCGCCTGGGCATCCAGTTTCATTAACAGCTCTACCACCTGACGCGACCCGGGGCCGCGATCGATAAGGTCACCCACAGAAACCAAATGCGTTTTACCACCGCTCCAGTTGAGCTGTTCGTCAACCACGCCTACTTCCTGCAGCAGTGACACCCAGTCGTCATATGCCCCGTGAACATCGGCGAAAGCAATAACCTTCGACGCGGTTTTCACCTCGTAGGCGCTCACAGGCAGAACAACCGTAAAGAACGAAAACAGCAGGACAGTTATTACAGTACGCATTTGCGAAATCCCCAAAGAAAAGCTGATGCTCAGAGTTTAGATGTAATCGGCCATTTTGGCACGCTTGCCAATGGGGTATCAGTCTATCCAGCCCAATACATCGCGAATCACCGACCAGCGGGGCGCCTTGGCCCTGGTCGCCCCACCATGCATCCAGTATTCGTAGAGGTAATCAACAGTGCCCTCACTTTGCTTGAGGGCGATCCAGTTGCTGACGAACTCCATCATTTCGATGTCGCCTTTGGGCACTGGATAGGCGGCGGGAAGGCCGATCCGCCGAGCAGTAGTAACGACGCCATATTGCGGATAACGATAGGCATAGGCCGCGCCCTCCTCTTCCGTCAGCAGCAAGGCATCGGCTCCCTGACCATTACCGTTGAAAAAGTCCTCAGCGGCCTCAAGGTAAACCAGGTTCGCGTCCGGAACTAACTGCTGCAGTCGGCTTTGATAATATTTGCTACTCACCAGTGCGATTGTCAAGTCGTCCCAAGCGCGCAGACTGTCTGGATTAAGGAACAATTCTCGCTGGTGATCCTTGGTAATAAAAGCAAGCGCCAGGTCCAGATAAGGCCGAGAAAAACTGGCGATAGAGTAACGATCAGGCAAGCTGGCAATGCAGGACATCGCTATGTCGATCTGCCCCGATGACAGCATACGTTTGAGACCGTCGAATTCAAAAGGAATGAACTCGAGCTCCACCTCAAGATCTTCAGCAAGAATATGGGCCATCTCAACATCAAAACCGACTAAATCACCCTTGGGTGTAATGAAGCTGCAGGGCAAATTATTGGGCCGATAACCCACCTGCAATACACCTGTGCGCAATACATGGTCGAGACGGGTTCCCGCCAGTTGGGTAACACTGGCTTCTGGAACGTTCACCACAATGCGTGCCGGCACCCGCTCTTGCATCAACTCAATATTGGAGAGCACCGCGTCCCGGGGTGGGGGTGGTGGCACAAAAGCGCGAAAATACAGCTGCAGCGCAAGCACCATCAGGAACAGCAGAACGGTCGATACCAGCAAATAGCGCCCCAGGGCACTCCAGCGCAGGTGCAATTTACCGGCCACGGCGAGCGGTCCAATAACCGCTAACACAATGATATGTAAAGCAGCCAGCATGGCGCCAAAGCGGCCCACAACAATGCCCGTTACAAGGAACAGCTGAAACATATCTGCCGGTATTGTCAGGGAATCAAGCATGTAAGGAACGGCGACATTAAGACTGCCAAATAGACTGAAGAGGCCACCGAATGCGAGAGACAATTGATCTGAAAAACTCAGATCGGTATCAGTAAACCAGGCTGCAAAAAGCACGAATAGCAACACCAGAAGCTTGCCCAACGAAGGGAAATTGAAAGAGACGGGGACAATAATATCAACTGCCGCAGCATGGTCCTCGTCGTCGCCATGATGACGAGCCAATAATGTCTTGGCATTTGCGGCAATTTGCGGCAACACAACAAATTGGTTGCCGGTGGCAAAGGCAGTGACCAAGGTGTCGCGAAATGTATCCAGAATCTCGCGATAGGAGATGCCACTCAAGGTGGCTACCAGAGCAGGGAAAATCCAGAAAGTCACCAACAGCGCCAGGCATACGTAAGTCACGAGATAAACCTGCACTCTGCTCAACTCTTCTATGGTCATTGTTCCAGCCGCTGCCGCTGCGATTGCAAAAATGCCATAAGGAGTGAGCTGCACCATTGCCGTATTAATACGTGACATGGCCTCTGTAAGGCCGTCAAAAACTGGCAGTATGCCGCTCTTGTCCTCCAGTTGAATCATAGCAACACCGACTAAAATGCTGAAAAAAACAACCGCAGGTACCAGGTTATTGGAAAGAGAATAGAAGATATTGGCAGGAAGGTAGAGCTCAAAAAGGTCAGGCCTTTCTACCTCTACTCGACTAGGCGCCGAGAAAAAAGAAGCAGTCTCGATATCCGGGAAAGCCATAGCGGCAATGAAAATCAGGCCAAGCGCCAGAGCCCATATCGCCAACAGGACAATGGAGCCACGCAAGGCCAGCTGCTTGGCCTGCTCCATTTGCAGACGGCCAAAACCCGCGATCAGTGAAACAATAATGTAAGGCAGGACGGTGATCTGCAGTAATTTGACAAAAACATCGCCGAGCAGCTTCAGGTCTGCGACAATCTCGCCGAAAAACAAGCCCGTAGCGATACCGACCAGAAGGCCGACCAATATTCTCCCTGACAGACTCATGGGCAGACTGTTGTTCCCCATCTAATTAGCCTACGATGATAACAGATGACTAATATAGAGAGACAACAACGTGCTACAGCAACTTGAGCTGGATCGTGGCTTGCGGCTAGGCCTGGACGCCCTGGAGTACGAAAAAGCGACCGAGGTACAGGAACAAGTCATTCCCGCTGCTCTGGAAGGCACTGACTTACGCGTATCCGCCGAGACGGGTAGTGGCAAAACAGTGGCTTATTTACTGCCTACCTTACAGCGCATTCTCAGTGCGCCCATCAACCGTAAGGCCGGTGCACTGGCGGTAGTATTGGTTCCCACCAGAGAACTGGCTCGCCAGGTGCAAAAGAACTGTCGTGATCTGATGCAGAAGACCCAACTGGGCGCTCAGGCCATTACTGGCGGTGCCGACTTCAAGTACCAAAGGGCGCTGCTGCGAAAAAACCCGGAACTCATTATTGCCACCCCCGGTCGCCTGTTGGAGCACTGTGAAAAAGGCAGTGCCGACCTGGGTTCTCTGCAAACACTGATACTGGATGAGGCAGATCGCATGCTTGACATGGGATTTCGCGATGATGTGATGAAATTAGCCTCTTTCTGCGGCGCAGAGCGCCAGGTGATTATGCTTTCCGCGACCCTGAAACATAAAGGCCTCGGGGGCGTAGCAAAAGATCTGTTGCGCGACCCGCAGACCATTGAGGTCAGTGAGTTCAGACAACCACACAGTAGCATCCACCACCAGCGCATTCTGGCTGACTCGCAGGAACACAAAGACAAGCTGTTGTGCGCGCTCATGGATAAGGGCGGGTTTACCCGCGCACTGGTGTTTGCCAACAAGCGCACCACCGCACAGAGATTGGCTGGATTATTGAGTCACCACGGCCTGCGCTGCGGCTGCCTTCACGGCGAAATGAGCACTGAGGAGCGCAAGCATGTCATGACCCAGTTTCGTGACAGCAAGGTGGATATGGTCTGCGCTTCTGACGTGGCAGCGCGCGGGCTGGACGTCAAAGACATCGATCTGGTAGTTAATTACGACCTGCCGCAAAAAGGCGACGACTACCTGCATCGCACCGGACGCACCGGGCGCGCTGGCGCAACAGGACTGGCAATATCACTGGTGAGCGGCCTGGAGTGGAACCTGATGGTCAGCATTCAGCGCTACCTCAACCTAGAATTCGAAAAACGGTCGCTGCCCGGCTTGAAAGCGCGTTACAGTGGCCCCAAGAAAACCAAGGGCTCTGGCAAATCTGCTGGGACCAAAAAGAAACGTAGCAAATCAACCGCCGATAAAAGTAAGACCCGAGCCCGAAACCAGAAGAGCAAAGGTAAACCCGGCTCTGGAAAGACTGTTTCCAGCGATGGCTTCGCGCCGCTGATGAAGAAGAAACCCCAAAAGTAACCTGCATGTTCCCTACCCCTTTGCGGGGTAGGAGCTGCGTCGACAAGATACTGAGCCGAAACAATGACCAACCCACTACTGCAACACCGCGAGCTTCCCGCTTTTTCAACCATTGAGACAGGGGATATCGAACCGGCCATCAAACAGATTATTGAACGTAATAAAAAGGCAATCGAGGCGCTGCTGGACGAAACAAAAAAGTACGGTGCAGATAACCTATTGCGACCTATTGAAGCAATGGACGACGAACTGTCTCGCGCTTTTTCGCCGGTGTCTCACCTTAACAGTGTCTGCAACAGCGACGCCTTGAGAGAGGCCTACAACGCCTGCCTGCCAATGCTGTCTGAATATGGAACCTGGATGGGCCAGCACCAACGTTTGCTTCAGGCCTACACCCAAATCGCTGAAGGGGATGAGGCTGCGCAACTGGATCCGGCACAGCGCAAAGCCCTGGACAACGCATTGCGAGATTTTCGTCTGGCAGGTGTGGCGCTTCCAGAGAAGGATAAACAGCGCTATGGAGAACTCAAGAAGCGCTTGTCGGAACTGGGCAGTAAATTCAGCGAAAATGTCCTCGATGCAACCAATGCCTGGTCCAAGCAGGTTAGCAGGGAAGATCTTGCGGGACTGCCTGACACGGCACTGGCGAGTGCAAAGCAGGCGGCCGAACAAGCGGGAGCAGGAGGCTACCTGATTAACCTGGAGTTCCCCTCTCTAATCCCGGTACTCACTTACTGCGAAAACGCCAAACTGCGAGAAGAGGTTTATCAGGCTAGCTGCACGCGAGCCTCTGACAAGGGCCCCAACGCGGGCGAATGGGATAACTCCGCACTGATGGCGGAAACTCTGGATTTACGCCAGGAACTGGCGCAACTGCTTGGCTTTTCTGATTACACAGAGCTGTCGCTGGCCACCAAAATGGCGGATACACCCACACAGGTCGTCGAATTTCTAGAGCAGTTGGCAGCAAAATCAAGGGAGCAATCCGTAGAGGAATGGCAAGCGCTGCAGGTCTTTGCCAAACAGGAGTTTGGCGCGGAAACAGTCAATGCCTGGGATGCGGGTTTCTACAGTGAGAAACTGCAAGAGAAACGCTATCAGGTTTCGCAGGAAGACATTCGTCCCTATCTGCCGGTAGACCGGGTTCTGCCTGGCCTGTTTGAAGTGGTAAATCGACTCTACGGTGTCACGGTCGAGGAAGTAACAGACTTCGATAGTTATCACCCAGATGCCCGGCTATATAACTTACTGAGCAATGGTAGCCTTATTGCCCGCTTTTACCTGGACCTCTACGCGCGTCCCAAAAAACGAGGCGGGGCCTGGATGGATGACTGTCGGGTGCGGCGCATCGACGATGGCGATCTGCAACTGCCGGTGGCCTATCTGGTCTGTAACTTTACACCGCCTATTGGCGACGCTCCCTCCCTGCTCACTCACAACGAAATGACCACCCTGTTTCATGAGTTTGGACATGGCCTGCATCACATGCTGACGCAGCAAACAGTGGCTGCCATCTCCGGTATCAACGGCGTCGCCTGGGATGCTGTAGAACTCCCCAGTCAATTCCTGGAAAACTGGTGCTGGGAACCTGACGCGTTGGCCTTTATTTCAGGACACCACGAAACCGGCGAGCCTTTGCCCCAGGAACTGTTGGAGAAAATGCTGGCAGCGAAAAATTTCCAATCGGCAATGCAGATGGCTCGCCAACTGGAATTTGCGCTGTTCGATTTTCTCCTGCATCGCAACTGGCAGGGAGGTGATGCAAGCGACGTTCAGGCGCTGTTGGATGATGTTCGCGCCAAAGTGAGCGTTATCCCCGCCCCCAGCTACAATCGTTTTCAGCATGGTTTTGGTCACATTTTTGCCGGAGGTTATGCCGCAGGCTATTACAGCTATAAATGGGCTGAAGTGCTCTCTGCAGATGCCTACTCCCGCTTTGAGGACGAGGGCATTTTTAATGCTGAAACCGGAGCAGCGTTTCAGAGAGAAGTGCTGGAAGTAGGCGGTTCCAAGGAGCCCATGGAGGCTTTTGTAGCATTCCGAGGGCGCGAGCCAGACATTGAACCACTGCTGCGTCACTGCGGGATCGCAAGTTAAGAGCAGCCTGGCATCAAGTCACTCAATCGCTACACCAGCGCGCTCCAGCCTTTTGGCCGGGCCCGGAGGCGACAAACAGCTCGGCTTCGCTGAGCTCGCCTGGAGCAGACATGGCGATTAACTTATCCAAAAGATAGCGAGAAAACTCTTCGACCGTGGCATTGCGCAACGGCAAGACCAGCGTATCGCTTTTCAGAAACAACATTTCCTCGTCATTGAAATGCACTCGAAAGAAGTTTCCCTCGTCTTCAATACGCTGATAAGGAGAATCTGCTGCCAACAGCATGTATTCATCCAACTCTTCGCATAATACGGCCAGACGAGTCTTGTAAACGTTGTAATCAGCGGAAAAGCCATTATCCCCCATTGCTGCTACAAAACGCGCCGAGACGGAATAGTTGTGACCATGCAAGCGTTCGCGCTCTGTTGCCGAAAAAATCGTGTAGTGAGCCGCTGAGAACTTGTGGGACTCTTTGTCGATGTAAAGAGAGATGTAATCCGCCATTGCTGTGCCTTGCGTACAATTTGCAACATTGTCGGCTCTACCACTGATAAGCGCAACTGCAACAGTCCCTTGACGCGTTGACGTAAATCATTAACCCTTGGGCCTTCTCAATCGGTGGAAACTTATGAAAGCGGCTATTATCACTGGGGCCAGTGTGGGCATTGGTCAAGAAACAGCGGAGCTGTTCCTGGCAGATTCTTATATGGTGTTCAATTTGTCCCGCAGACCCTGCCCTCTGGATGCGGTCAACAACCTGCCTTGCGACCTATCCTGTGCTGATTCTATCCGCGAATGTATGACGGTCCTGACTGATGCACTCGCTGATGTGGAACACATCGCATTGGTACATAACGCCAGCCAAATGCGCAAGGACGCCAGCGATGAATGCCAAAGCGACAGTCTGCGAGAGGTTCTGGAAACCAACGTTGTTGCTATAAATAGTATTAATCAGGCCATGCTGCCACTCATGAAAACCGGATCCAGCATTGTTTATGTGGGCTCCACACTCTCCGAGAAAGCCGTTCCCGGTTCATTCAGTTACGTTATCAGCAAACATGCGCAGTTGGGGATGATGCGCGCCACCTGTCAGGACATGATGGGCAAAGGCGTTCACACGGCATTGGTGTGCCCCGGCTTCACCGATACTGAAATGCTGCGCACCCACATTGGCACGGATCCGGAAGTCGAAGCCTCTATTGGCAGCATGAACAGTTTTGGCCGCCTTATTCAACCGCGTGAAATCGCCGAGCTCATTCAATGGGCGCATCACCATCCAGTAATAAATGGTGCTGTGTTACACGCGAATCTGGGGCAAAAGGAAAGCTAGATGAGCCTTCTCCCAGGCCAGATATTGGAAAGGAGAGAGCGAGTATTTCTGGTACTCGCAGGCACATTTTTGTGTGCGATGACTCTGCTTAACGTGATTGGTATTACCCGGTTTATACAGTTGGGCCCAATGGCGCTGGCTGTGGGTGTGCTGCCCTATCCTCTGACTTTTCTCTGCACCGATCTGATTTGCGAGCTTTACGGCAAAGCCAGGGCAAACTTTCTGGTCAGCGTAGGTCTGGGGCTCAATTTTTTGATCCTTGGCGTTTTACTGCTGGGCAACAGCTTGCCGTCAGTGCCCACTGAGAGCATGCCTCCTTGGCAAATCCTGCAGCTAGCAGCGCCGGTGGCCTTACCCAACGGCGACATAGTGGAGCAATCCGTAGGGCTCTATCAGTTAATCTATGCCACCACTTCAGGAGCTGTGTTCGCTTCCATGCTCGCCTACATCGCTGCCCAGTACTGCGATGTTCAGTTATTTCACTTCTGGAAGCGAGTTACCAAAGGCAAGTACCTATGGGTTCGCAACAACTTCAGCACGCTGATGAGTCAAATGGTGGATTCAATCATGGTGATCACTGTGACTTTCGGGGCAGCTTTCTACAGAGGTGAAATGACGTTAAACATGCTGTTAATCCTGGTGGGGAGCAATTACGTGTTTAAAGCGACGATCGCCCTACTGGATACCGGACCCTTTTATCTGGCGGTGCACTATCTGCGCAGTTATCTGCAGCTGGCACCGGGAGAGACCGCCGCCCCTATCGGGGACGGCGAGCCGTCTAGCGACAGCTAGGCCGCCAGGGACTGAGCTGCTTGTCCGATGATATTGCGAGCCAGTTCCTCAGCAATAGTATTGGTTTGACGGCGACTGTTGTCGGCATCGACCAGCACTTGCGACAGGGTCTGCTCAATACGCAAAATGTGCTCTCGCTTGCTGGCTTCTGCTGAGCCGACTCTCTGGTGGTGTACATCAATAATACCACCGGCGTTAATCAGGAAGTCCGGACAGTAAAGTATTCCCCTGTCCTGCAAGCTCGCCCCATCAACTGCCGATGCCAGCTGATTGTTCGCCGCACCGGCAACGATTCCCGCACGCAACCCTGGAATGCTTTTTTCATTCAGAATAGCGCCCATGGCACAGGGAGCAAACACGTCAACTTCTGCACCAAGAATATCTTCTGTAGCCACGGCTTCAATACCGTGGTCACTCACGGCCCTGCGCAGGTTGTCGGCGTTTACATCAGCGCCCAGTACATGGGCACCCGCCTCTACCAGCAAGCCCGCAAGGTAATAGCCCACGTGGCCCAAACCCTGTATCGACACTCGAAGTCCCTGTAAGTTGTCTTCACCCAATCGGTGCTTGACTGCGGTTCGAATCGCAAGAAAAACGCCCCGGGCTGTGCTGGGCGAAGGGTCACCGCCAAACTCATTGTCGTCCATGCCGCTCACGTAGGGTGTGCGTTCGGCCATCATTCGAATATCTTCAACACCTGTGCCAGAGTCCTCTGCCGCTACGTAGCGACCACCCTGGGAATCAATGAAATCCCCCATCGCCTGCATCAGTTCAATGCTCTTATCCTGACGAGGATCGCCAATGATGACAGATTTTCCGCCGCCAAAGGGCAGGCCTGCCAACGCCGACTTATAAGTCATGCCTCGAGAGAGTCGCAGCACGTCATCCAGTGCGTGCTCTTCACTCGCATAAGGATACATCCGGCAACCCCCCACGGCAGGCCCAAGCGTAGTGCTATGCACAGCGATAATGGCACGCAAGCCAGTAGCCGCATCCTTGCCGAAAGTAACTAACTCATGGCCATCGTAGGCCGGCGCATCAAAAATTGACATCCACTTATCCTCCAGGTTTTTTTATAATTCAGGCCGCATCCACAAAGCGTAGCGTTGACTCTTGCTCGTTCTCACCTCGCAAGCGGCGCAACAACACTGCCTGGTCTGCTGCCAGTTGCTCTCGATTGCGATCTTTAACATGGCCATAACCACGTAGCTTGGAAACACTGGCCGCCAGTTCAACGGCAACTGGATAGTTATCATCTCGCAACTCTAAAATGATGCTTTCCAGCAGTGTTCGATAATCCACAATGTCCTGACGTTCCTGCTTGCGTTCCTGGGTATAACCAAAAACATCCATAGCGGTACCACGCAAGAACTTGAACTTTGCCAGCCACCTGAACGCAGACTGCATCCAAGGTCCGTATTCCTGTTTCACCAATTCGCCTGTCTGCGGATCTCGCTTGGAAAGCAATGGAGGGGCCAAATTAAATCGCAGGGTGTAGTCGCCCTCAAACTGAGCGGCAAGTTTGCGCTGAAATTCGCCATCAGAGTAGAGCCGGGCAACTTCATACTCGTCCTTGTAAGCCATCAGGCGAAATAGCTGCTGCGCCGCAGCGTAGGACACAGAGTCAGCTTGTTCTGGGTGGGGGTCAGCCGCGCGCAGCTTGCTCATTACATCAATGTAAGTCTTCACGTAGGCCGCATTTTGGTAGCTGCGCAAGCGCTGCTGACGATCGCTGAGCAACTCATCCAGGGTTTGGGGACTCACCGCTTTTTTCGGCTTGCTCAGTAAGCCCATCACCTTTTCTGGTTGATGCGCACAGCGACGTCCCCAGAGGAAGGCCTGCTTGTTGAAATCTACTGCCACGCCATTAAGTTCAATCGCCCGTTCCAGCGCCTGTGCAGAAACCGGCACCATTGCGCGCTGCCAAGCGAAACCAAGCATAAAGAGATTGCTGGCAATCGAGTCGCCCAGTAACTGCGTAGCCACCCGGGTTGAGTTGATAAAATGACAGCTGTCTTCGCCTACTTCTGCGGTCACCTTGTCTTTCATTGCCTGGGTTGGAAACTTGGCATCCGGGTTGAGGATGAAAGAGCTGGTAGGGACCTCAGCATCATTGATCACAGCATAAGTGCGGCCCTGCGCGACCTTGCCCATCGCCTCATAAGTAGACGCTACCACCAGGTCACAGCCAATCATCAGGTCCGCCTCTCCCGCAGGAATGCGCACCGCCATGATGTCCTCTTGTTTTTCACTCACCCTGACGTGGCTTACCACCGCACCGAACTTTTGCGCCAGTCCGGTTTGGTTCATCGTCGCGCAACCTTTGCCCTCGATATGGGCTGCCATTGCCACCAGGGCCGTAATGGTCAAAACACCAGTTCCACCGACGCCGGTAACCACAGTATTCCAGGGCCGTTCTAACGACGGCAGCTGCGGCTGCGGCAATGGATCAAACAAGCCGTCTACGGCACCCACACTGCCGCCGGACTTCTTCAACGAACCACCAACCACACTGACAAAGCTGGGGCAAAAGCCGCGCGCGCAGCTGTAATCCTTGTTGCACGCACTCTGGTCAATTTCACGCTTGCGACCCAACGCAGTTTCCTTGGGTAAAACCGACAGACAGTTGGATTTCAGACTGCAATCACCGCAACCTTCACACACAGCATCATTGATGAACAGACGTTTGGGCGGATCCACCAGAATGCCTTTCTTGCGCCGGCGACGCTTTTCAGCAGCGCAGGTCTGCTGGTAAATAATGACCGAAGTGCCAGTAAATTCCCGCAGCTCCTTTTGCAGCGCGTCCATCTCATCCCGGTGATGCAAGCTGTAACCCGGCGTCCCGGAAAAGTCACTGCGCCACTGCTGGGGTTCGTCGCTCACCAGGGCGATACGCCGCACACCTTCCCCGCGCAGCTGCATGATCAGGTCGCTCATTTTCAGGCTACCATCCACGGGCTGGCCGCCAGTCATTGCCACCGCGTCGTTATAGAGAATTTTATAAGTAATATTGACCTTGGATGCCACCGCAGCCCGCACCGCGAGAATGCCCGAGTGCGAGTAGGTGCCGTCTCCCAGGTTTTGGAATACGTGTTTGGTTTCGGTGAAATGCGCCTGCCCAACCCAGGTTACGCCCTCGCCTCCCATTTGAGTAAAGGTGTGGGTTTCCCGGTCTGGCATCCAGGTGGCCATGTAGTGACAGCCGATGCCGCCTAAAGCGTGGCTGCCCTCCGGCACTTTGGTAGACGTGTTATGAGGACAGCCGCTGCAAAAGTGGGGTACCCGTTCAATAGTATCGCGCGGCATTGCCAGAGACGCTTCTTTATCTTCAATCCAGCGGACACGCTGGTCCATTGTTGCAGATTGATAGAAGCGACGAATTCGGCTCGCTATTGCCAGCGCGATCATCGCCGGAGTCAACTCACCCAGGTTAGTGAGCAGATCACGACCGTCTTCATCGAACTCCCCAATCACCCGTGGACGAGAATCTGATGCATAGTTATAAAGCTGCCCGGTGAGCTGGTCCTCAATCACCGATCTTTTTTCTTCCACCACCAAAATCTCTTCCAGACCCTGGGCAAACTCTGCGGTAGTTCTCGGTTCCAGTGGCCACGGCATGCCCACTTTATAAACTCTCAAGCCCACTTCGGCAGCGACCGCTTCATCGATACCCATGTCTTCGAGCGCCTGCATAACATCCAGGTAAGCCTTGCCAGAAGTAACAATACCCAGGCGCGCATTGGGCGAATCCAGCACGATGCGATTAATGCCGTTAACCCGGGCGAACTCCCGGGCTGCGTAAATTTTGTATTTGTTAAGGCGCCACTCCTGATCCAGCGGCTTGTCCGGCCAACGCCCATGCACCCCGCCAGGGGGTAATTCGAAGTCTTCTGGAATCACGATATTGATTCGGTTGGGATCTATATCGGCCGAAATCGCAGAGTCCATATTTTCGGTGATAGCTTTTAAGGCCACCCAGCACCCGCTGTAGCGCGACAATTCCCAACCGTAAACGCCCAGGTCCAGCACTTCCTGCACATTGGAGGGTGCCAGTACCGGTACCGAAGCCCCCATAAACATATGTTCGGACTGGTGCGGCAGCGTGGAGGATTTACAGGCATGGTCGTCACCGGCTACCGCAAGGACGCCACCATAGCGGGAAGTGCCGAACGCATTAGCGTGTTTGATAACGTCCATTGACCGGTCAACGCCGGGGCCCTTGCCATACCACATGCCGAATACGCCATCGTACTTGGCGCCTTCGAATAAATTGGTTTGCTGGCTGCCCCATACCGCGGTGGCGGCCAGTTCTTCATTTATGCCGGGTTCAAAATGCACATTATGCTTTTCCAGCCAGGGCTTGGCCTTCCACATGGACTGATCTACAGTCCCCAGCGGGGAGCCTCGATAACCAGAGATAAACGCCGCGGTATTCAATCCGCGTTGCTGGTCTCGCTGATGTTGCAACATCGGCAACCTGACCAACGCTTCGATGCCCGTCATATAGGCTCGAGTCGCATCCAGGGCGTATTTGTCGTCCAGAGATACTTTGCGAATCGGGGATGTGAGATCAGAGCCCATGATTGTGCCTTTTGCTTATGTTATTAGCGCATTCTGATCGATATTTTTGGGTATTGTTATTTGATTTGACCCGCATATTCGTCTAAATATGCATAAGTAATTCGCTAAATTAGCTCATGGAGAATAAATTGCCCGAATCTCTCACCCGGCAAGACATCGACATCCTCAAATTGTTACAGCAGGACGCCACCCTCAGCACCGCAGCCATTGCTGAACGAATCAATGTTTCCCAATCACCTTGCTGGCGCCGAATCAATCGGCTGGAGCAAGATGGACTAATTCAGGGGCGCGTTGCCCTACTGAATCGCAACGCACTGGGCATGGACGTAGTTGTGTTTGCCACGATCAATCTGACGTCCACGGGCCGACAAAACCTGATTGAGTTTGAGCGAGACATCATTGAGCACCCGGAAGTTATTGAGTGCTACACGATGACGGGGATATGGGATTACATGCTGAAAATAGTCACCCGGGACATCCGTCATTATGAGGAGTTTGTGCGCAACACCCTGACCGCAAGCCCCTCTATCAGAGAACTGCACTCTCACATGGCAGTTACCGAGATCAAGAACACCACTGAGTTGCCTCTGGACAGCCAGTTAACGTGACACGCATGCGCAGCAAATTGCCCGACGTTGGCACTACCATCTTTACCCGCATGTCTGCCCTGGCCAAAGAATGTGATGCAATGAATCTCTCTCAGGGGTATCCCGACTTTGAAGCACCGCAAGCATTGCGCGAGGCACTGGCCAAAGCTGTCATGGACGGCCATAACCAATACGCGCCAATGGCAGGACTTCCTGCGCTGCGAGACCAATTGGCGTTGCAATTAAAAATTCACAGGGGAGTCGACTGTAACCCCGACACTGAAATCACCGTGGTGCCTGGCGCAACCGAGGGCATCTTCTGCGCAATCATGGCCAGCGTGGGCCACGGCGATGAGGTCATCGTGTTGGATCCCTGCTATGACAGCTATGAACCGGCCATTAAGTTAGCCGGTGCGGCCGCCGTTCACGTTGCGCTGGAAGCTCACAGTTTTCGCGTGGATTGGAACGCGGTGGCAGGCGCCATTACCCCGCGTACCCGGATGATTGTTGTTAACTCCCCGCACAATCCCACCGGTGCTACCTTTTCCCATGATGACCTGATATCCCTACAGCAACTGGTCCAGCAGCACGACCTGCTGGTTTGCAGTGATGAAGTCTATGAGCATCTTGTTTACGATGGACGGCAACACCACAGCGTACTGCAGTATCCACAGCTGCGGGAACGAAGTTTTGCACACTTCTCATTTGGAAAAACTTTCAGCGTCACCGGCTGGAAAACCGGCTACTGCGTTGCACCTCCCGCACTGACAGCGGAGTTACGCAAGGTTCACCAGTTTGTAGCATTTGTCGCAGTGACCCCTGTACAACAGGCAGTGGCAGATTTTCTGGCGACGGATCCACAATACCCAGCAACGCTTGCTAACTTTTATCAGCAGAAGCGGGATTTGTTCTGCCACGCCTTGTCCTCGTCTCGCTTTCGAGTGTCAGCCAGCGGCGGCACTTATTTTCAGTTGCTTGACTACAGCGAATTGAGCGACCTCCCCGATCACCAACTTTGTGAAGACTGGACACGGAAATTAGGCATAGCGTCTATTCCAATATCTGTTTTCTACGATTCGCCACCCCAGCAGCATTACCTGCGCTTTTGTTTCGCCAAGAGCGATACAACGCTGGCAAAGGCAGCGGAGGTTTTATGCAAAATTTAGCCGTAACCCTCATTCAGCGAGAACTGGCCTGGGAAAACCCTGCTGACAATCGGGGCCAGATGGAATCATTACTGCACGAACTGCCAGACACTGGCGACCTGGTGGTACTGCCAGAAATGTTTACCACCGGGTTTTCGATGAACGCGCTGGCCAACGCCGAACCGGAAGGCGGAGATACTGAAGTGTGGATGCTCAACCTGGCGCGCGCACTGGATTGCGCTATCACCGGAAGCATTGCAGTGCGCGCCGGAGACGGCGTTTACAATCGCATGCTATTCGCCACCCCCAGTGGGGTCCAGCACTACGACAAACGCCACCTGTTTCGCATGGCAGGTGAGCACAAGCGTTACCTGGCAGGGCGCGAGAAGGTCATCGTAAACTGGCGCGGATGGCGTATCCTGCTCCAGGTCTGCTATGACCTGCGCTTCCCCGTCTTTGGACGCAATCGGCAGGACTACGATCTGGCGCTTTATGTTGCTAACTGGCCAGCACCAAGGCGCATGCACTGGCGGCAATTACTGATCGCCCGCGCCATCGAAAATAGCGCCTGTGTGGTCGGTGTGAACCGTATCGGTAACGACGCCAATGGATTGAAATACACTGGTGACAGCCTCGCAGTGGGCGCCGATGGTGAATTATTGGCGGATATGCTCAAAAGCAGCGGAGCACACACAGTAGCGCTCTCGGCTCAGGCATTGCTGGACTACAGGGAGCGATTTCCAGTCCATATGGATGCCGATGAGTTTAAATTAAATCCTTAAAAAATTTCATACGCCACTGAACTGCCGGGGTATAGATTAGTCCAAACCGGCATAAGCTAACGGATAACCGAGAAAGGAACCCACATGCAGGTTGACTCAGAAGATCGATATGTCGAAGAAGCAGGCCACGGCGGAATCCCCAAACTACCCTTGGCGCTGGGGGTTCTGGCATTGATTATAGGCGTTGCCTGGTACTTCAGTGGCGACACTTCCCAGAGTGAAACCGCACCGGCAGAACTTGTCGTCCCGGTACCTCCTGAATCACCTCCGCCCCTGGAGCCAGAGACACCCCCGGCACCCGACATTCCCGCCTTGAGCCCGGTTACTGTCATCGCAGAACGCATTGACCCTAATGACATTGTGATACCAGAACCGGAGCTCACGCTGGCAGACAGTGACCCCATGGTCAGAGAGGTGCTCAATGAATCACTCGCCGATAGCGTTTTCGAACAAGCACTTCGCCAGGACGACCTGCTTGAACGAGGCACAGCGTTTATTGACGCCGCAGCTAAGGGCTCCATTTTAAATAAAGTATTCCCCTTACCTCCACTGGAAGGTAAGTACAGTGTGGTAGAAGTGGCGGGAAAAACCGTTGCTGACCCTGCCAGCTACCAGCGCTATGACGCTTACGCGGCTGCCGTTGGCGCTCTTAATCCGCAAAGGCTGGCCGCAGCCTTTCACCAGTTTCGTCCACTGTTGGAACAAGCCTATGCCAACCTGGGATTCGAAGCAGATGATATGGACAACAGTCTGGTTCGCGCCCTGGATCAAGTGATCGCCGCTCCGGTACTGGAAAAGCCCGCCACGCTGGTGATGGACATTACTACCTACACCTATGAAGACCAATCGCTGGAAAACCTCAGCCCAATCGCCAAACAATTAATACGAATGGGACCTGAGAACCAGGCTGTTATTCAGGCACAGGCGAGTGCCTTGCGAGCAGCATTATTAGGGAAATAAACCAACCCAGGTATGCAGAAGCTATCTGATAAAGATATGCGTAAGTCGGTTACCGATGCAACGGTTAACGACGTGGCAGTCGCCATTATTCCGGAAACAGCAGCACCGGTGGCAACCCGTTGACTCAAATGACAGTGAGCCTGGGAACAGATATCGCTGACCCACTAGAGCGGCTCGAAGCCATCCACCGCAGTGCACTGCAATCCAAGGCGTAAGCAGAGGCACTGGGCACTAGCGTGGTAATGGATGCTGCTGAAATAATGATTCCGCGCGCACTGGGCTGGTGAATGCGCAATGCCACCCTGGCCATGGCTTCTCGCGAAATACCTCTTGCATCACACGTGATTATTTCCAACGTGCCCGGTCCGCAGGGCCTGCTTTGCCTGGCTGGAGCCAGGGTTCAATTGATAACCGGGCTGGGACCCCTATTACACATGATGGGGTTGTTCCTCGCGGTATTTAGCGCTAATGGGCTGATCACCATTAATTTTATATCGTGTAAAGAGACGATGCCCGACCCCGCTTTTCATCGACAGTGCCTGCGGGAATCCTATGAAGAACTGGCTTTGGCAGCAAAAAAGAAGGCCGGCAGAAAAAAGCGCAAAAAATAGCGCCTTTCCAGCCGGCCTGCTGTTAAACCCCGGTTCAGGCTGCGCCAGACAGAGCTTTTACTTCCAGGTAATCGGTGAAGCCATGTGCACCCCATTCCCTGCCATTTCCGGACTGCTTATAACCGCCGAAAGGCGTATGTAAATCACCAGAGCCGCCATTGATATTGATATTGCCCGCCCGGATCTGTGATGCAACATTCATCACCGCGTCCATGTTGTTGCCCTGCACATATCCGGCGAGGCCATAGGGCGTATCGTTGGCAACGCTAATCGCCTCTTCAATACTGTCATAAGGCATCATCACCAGCACTGGGCCAAAAATTTCCTCTTTAGCGACGGTCATGTCGTTACTGACATTACTGAACACCGTTGGCTTAATGAAGTAGCCGTGTTCCAGGCCGTCCGGACGACCTGCACCGCCGCAAACCAGGGTTGCGCCCTCGTCTATGCCGGCTTGAATCAATCCCTGAATCTTGTTGAACTGCACCTCGCTAACCACCGGGCCCATAGTAGTAGCTTCGGCTTTGGGATCGCCGACGACCACAGACTCGGTCACTTTGGCAGCAATTGCCTCTGCCGCTGCTATCTGCGCCCGAGGTATCAACATACGTGAGGGCGCGTTACAGGATTGCCCGGTGTTGTTGTACATATGCATGACGCCCCGAGTGACGGCCTCTTCAAGATTGACATCGTCCAACAGAATATTGGGCGACTTCCCGCCCAACTCCTGAGTGACTCGCTTGATACTGGGAGCGGCATTTTGCGCAACCAGGGATCCCGCTCGCGTTGAACCGGTGAAAGAAACCATATCAATTTCGGGGTGGCCGGAGATTGCTGTTCCTACACCCGGTCCATCACCATTAACCATATTAAACACGCCAGCAGGAACACCCGCCTCGTCAACGATTTCGGCGAACAAATAACCCGACAGAGGTGCAACCTCAGAGGGCTTAAGCACAACGGTACAGCCCACTGCCAGTGCTGGCCCCACTTTGCATGTAATCTGGTTCATGGGCCAGTTCCACGGAGTGATCATGCCGCAAACGCCAATCGGCTCCTTGATAATTCGGCTGTTACCAGCCATCTCTTCAAACTCGTAGCTCTGCAGAATTTCCAGCGCAGTGGCGAGATGCCCAAGACCAGAAGCGGCCTGTGCTTCGATGGCGAGTTTAGATGGCGCACCCATCTCATCAGAAATGGCGTCGGCAATATCAGTTAAGCGCTTCTGATAGGTCTCTACCAGCGCTGCAAGAATGGCAATACGCTCTTCACGGGCGCTGCGACCAAAGGTGGCAAATGCATTTCTGGCGGCCATGGCAGCCTTATCGACATCTGCTGCAGAGCCTATGGAAATAGTGGCACACACCTGCTCGTTAGCTGGATTAATAACATCCAGGGACTTTGGCGTCACCGGGTCGACCCACTCACCATTAATATAAAACTTATCGTAGACTCTCATCGTTCATCTCCAGCAGCAGCTGCCTGTATCGGTTGGTTTGGGAAATCTCATGCCCCTGACGGCTCCGCCGGAGTCATAAGTTTTCAGTTGGGGTTGGGAATATAGCATCGCTCGCAAGTTCCAGCCAATCCGTAGAATGACGGAGGCAAGCACCTGGTTGAAAAGCACCTTACCGGATCCGGCAAGGTGCTTCCAAGAGTCAGTCGAGCAACAACGATGCAAGGCGTTTGCGATGGTGGTAGGCATCGCCAAAGGCCTGCTGAGACCACTGGGCGCGGCGAATGTAAAGCTGTGCATCGCATTCATAGGTGAAGCCCATACCGCCGTGAAACTGGACAGCTCGATCAGCAGCAAACTTGAGCGCTTCACTGGCCTGGGCCTTGGCCATGCGACAGGCAGATTCTGCATCTTCATCCAAACTGGCTTCCGACACCAGTGTGGCCGCGTGATACACAAACGAACGGGCGTTATCCATGTCGCATAGCACCTCCACCATAGGATGCTTGAGGGACTGGTAAGAACCAATTAGGTGTCCAAATTGTTTGCGCGTTTTCAGGTAATCGACCGTTAGATCCATACAGGCCGCGGTACTACCCGCAGCCTCCGCTGCATAAAGCAGTGCACCCAGCAGGCGAAGGTCCCGAATAATCGCAGCCGCATCTCCCGATAACAGGTGATCAGAGCTGACAGTTGCGCCGGTAAAGTCCACTCGCGAGCTGCGGCGGGTTTCATCGATGTTAGTTTGCCGACGAACCGCTCCTTCACCCAGCGCGGATGCAGGCACCAGCAACAGCCTTGCCTCATTTTGATAGGTGGCAGACACCAGAAACAGTTCGGCTTGCGCAGCATACGCGACCTGGGTCTTGCTGCCGGCGAGCTGCAAGTCCCCTCCGGCATCGCTAGCCGTCAGCTCAATTGTTTCCTCTCCCCAATCCTCTGACTCCAATAGGGCCAGAGTGGCGATTTGCCCACCCACAATTGCGGGCAAATGACGCTCGCACAAAGCATGGGATTGAGCTCGCTGTAGCGCCTCGGCTACCAGCAATGTCGTAATGTAAGGTGTGCTGAGAAGTCTTTTACCCATGCACTCCACAATCGGTATTGCACTACCCATACCCAGGCCTGAGCCTCCATGTGCCTCACTGACAGCCACCCCTAACCAACCCAGTTCGGCGATTTCCTGCCAGACTTGAGCGTCGAAACCACTCTCAGACTGCAGCAAAGCCCTCACTGCGGGAATCGCAGACCGATCTCGGCAGAACTCACGAGCCGTATCCAACAGCATACCCTGCTCTTCACTGAGGCCTATGGCCATATTACTCTTCTTCATAAGCCGCCCCTCAGCTCTTGGGCAGGCCCAAGACCTGCTCACCAATAATATTGCACTGTATTTGCGAAGTTCCGCCGCCGATAGTCGTGGCAAAATTATTGAAATACGCCCGCTGCCAGAAACCGCCAGCAATCGTATCCTCATCACCCACATAGAGGCCACCTAGCCCCCCTTGTATTTCCAGCCCGTACTGGCGCATGCGCCGCTGGTATTCGCTGACGCGCAATTTATAAGACAAGAGCAGCGACATTGGATAATCGGAATTGAGATCACCAAGTGTTGAACGTTTGTCCGCCAACCCCAGGGCCTTTTCGTCCATGATCAGCTGCACCAGCCTGTCGCGAACAACCGGGTCTTCCAACAAGGGTGCTCCGTCTCGCTTCACTGAACGCACCTCATCAATCAGGTCTGCAATACTCACTCGCACCTGTACTTGTCCGCCTGCGGCGCCTGCTGCTGCACCACGCTCGTATTGCAGGGTTTGCATCGCCACTCGCCAACCGTTTCCTTCGCCACCGATAAGACAGCTGGCGGGAATGCGTGCATCGGTAAAAAACGTTTCCGTAAATCCGTACTCGCCTGTAATTTTTTGAATCGGCCGGGTATCGATTCCGGTTCCATGCATCGGAGAAAGGAAGAAGGAAAGACCATCATACTTGCGCTTCGTAGTGGGGTCTGTGCGCGCTAGCAAAATCATGTACTTGGCATAGTTACCCATGGTCGTCCATATTTTGCTGCCGTTGACGATGTAATCATCACCGTCACGGACAGCGCGAGTCTGGGCGTTGCCCAGATCAGATCCATGATCTGGTTCAGAAAAGCCCTGGCACCATATATCCTCTGCACTGAGAATGCCCTTGATGTATTTGGCCTTATCCTCTTCGGTCCCTATATCCAGAATCAGCGGGCCCGCCCAACCCAATCCAATGACGTTAAACGTAATGGGGGTTCTATGGCGTCGCAATTCACGATTGATCTCATTCTGGAAGGCCGGATGCATTCCACGGCCACCGTATTGTTCTGGCCAATGCACCCCAAGATAACCGGCGCTCCACAATTTATGCTGCCACTCTCGCAAAAAATCCAGCTGTTGGTCACTGCCAACTTCCATAAATGTCTGGGGTAGAAGAAACCCCGGATCAGCAGGATTGTGCTCTTCCAACCATCCGGAAACTTCCGCACGAAAATCTGCAAGCTCCGAGGCACTCGGGGCGTGGTCACTCATAATTTCACCTTTTGTTTTTAGAGCTAAGCGCTCTGGCGATTTATAACTCGCCGTTTATGTACTTATCCAGGGTCTGGTGGAAGTGGCGAATACGGACTGCATGATTATTGGCCACCACTCGCTCTCCTGATTCTACATTATGCATGCCTTTCTGGATTTTTGGCATATTGAACAAGTCATGGTCAAAAATACTTCCCAAAGACACACCCAACTCGGGTGCCTCGGAGAACAGCTCACTCTCTCCCAAGCGATGCAGCGGTGCATCTTTGGGTCGCTCAGCGTCACCGGCCAATTGACATAACACCCTCACTGCCATGGGGGCAATGGTGTGATCATCGCCATGGAGACGGAGACGCCGGGTGGTAGTAAAGTACAAGCCCGCCCGAAATAAGCAGGTAACTCGGCTGCAAACTTGTCCATGTTAATGAATACCCAACCATAAAGCGCGCTTTTTAGGGCGCGTCCAGTTTTTAACTGAAGCGATGATAAGAGCAGAAAAAATTCTCTTCATTTTCATTACCACCTAACTCATGCTGTCGAGACAGCGCTGGGCGTAATCCATAACAAACGGATAGTCGGGCTTACCATTGGGCGCCCGATTCAGTGATTGCGCCGCGAAAATCAGTCTGGGGATTTTATAGTCTGCGAGCTTCTGAGCCGCAAAGGCTTGAATGGATTGTATATCCAGAGAAGCGTCATCTCTGTCAGTTCGCTGAACCACGGCCGTCACTTGCTTGCCAAATCGAGAGTGGGGAAGCCCCACCACTACGACATCGTCTATGTCGGGGTGCTCTAACAACACCCGTTCAACTTCGACGGTATATACTTTTTCACCACCAGTATTAACCACGGTGCTGTCGCGACCCAGCAACTCCAGCATGCCATCGGCGCGAACCGTGCAACGGTCACCCGTGCGCACGTAGCGCTCGCCGTTAATAGTGACAAAAGTATTGGCCGTCTCCTGCGGAGCATTGTAATAGCCCCGGGGCATGTTGCCACCTGAGTAGGCAATTCCCACCACACCGCTACCCGGCTCGACTTCCTGCAGTTCGTCATCAAACACCCGGGTGGTGCGCTGAGGCGCGAATACACCCGCCTCCGGAGTGCACACCGCATAGCCTGAGGTCTCGGTGGAACCCAAGGAGTCAAAAATAATTAAGTCCGGCTGATGTCGATAAAGCCCTTGCCTGCAAGCGTTACTGAGAGAAGCCCCAGAAGACACTAGCATCTTAAGCGAATCAATTAAGCCTTCTTCGGGCCTGACATCCAAAACCTCAAGCAGCGGCATAGTAAAAGCGTCACCGACCAAGACCACACTGCCAACGCCCAGGTCTTTAATCGCCTGCACGGCTACCGCCGCATCGAAGCGTTCCCCGGCAATCGTGGCCACCGGCACACCTTGCGCAACCAGCATAATAGCCATCATCAAACCGGCGCCATGCATCAGTGGACTAAGGCACAAAAATGGCGCTGACTGCGGCAGACGTGCCACGTTGGCAACATGCTCTTCAAGCTGAGCCGGATGCTCCGCAAGGCCCAGGGATATCATGCCAACCCCAGTCGAGACGTTCTGCTTACGCCAGATGTCCTCGTGTCGCCACTGCACGCCCTTGGGTAATCCGGTAGTACCGCCCGTTGCGATTACAATAAGATCGTCGCTGCTCGTGGCAGGCTGAAAATCAGAGCCGTTGTAATCGTACAGAGCACTTATTCTGGCGTCTTTTCCACTGCCGCCTACGCAGATAAAACAAACGGTTTTTTCCAACCTGGATCGCACTCGCTCAACACGCTCGGTAAAATCCTCGTCGTAAATCAGCACTTGCAGGTCGAGCCCGTTGCACAGGTCCAATAGCTCCTCGTCCTGGTAACGGTAGTTGACGTTCACGTGACTGAGTCCGGCGAGGCCAGCGCCAACAAACGATTCCATGTAAGCATTGGAATTGCGCATGTAGTGGCCCACATGGGCACCCGGCAAGAGGCCCTGCGCTTGCAGGTAACTGCCTATTCCCACGGCACGTCTACGCAGCTCGCGATAAGTAACTGACTTTCCATCGTGAATCAGGGCAGGACGATCGGCGCAGTCTCCTTCCCCCAGTTGATAGACAGCCTCGGCGAAATTCCAGTTAGCCATGTTCCCGTCTACCATATTTCAGAAATCGCGCGCAGACTCTCAACGTCACTGGCCGTCACCAACATTGTTGTAACTCTGGAATCACGCCAGGCCTGAAGTCGATCCCGAATACGATCTACCGGGCCAACCAGCGCCATCGCATCGGCCAAGTCATCGGGTATCACACGGGCGGCTTCATCGCGTTTGTCCTCCATGAACAACTGCTGAATTTTGTCGGCCTCAGCCTCATAGCCCATGCGAATAAACAGATTTTTGTGGAAGTTGGTGGTTTTAGCACCCATGCCCCCAATATAAAAGCTAAGAAAATATTTAAAGGCCAACAGCCCTGCTTCAATATCATCGGTGATCGTCACGTTCACCATCTGTGCAATATCAAAATCTGCGGGAGCATTTTCCAGGGACTGTGAGTAGACGCTCTCATCATAGGGGTTATAAAAAAGCGGCAACCAACCGTCGGCAATCTCGGCTGCAAGAGCGATATTTTTTGGGCCTTCAGCCCCCATGTAAATCGGAATACGGTTGCGTAGGGGATGAACAATAGGTTTCAGAGACTTACCCAGGCCAGCGCCATCCTCGCCCTTGTAAGGCAGCGGGTAGTGAGGGCCATCGTTTGTGACCGGCCCTTCTCGAGCAAATACCTGGCGGATGATATCGATGTATTCACGAGTTCTGGCAAGAGGCTTGGGGAATGGACGCCCATACCAGCCTTCCACCACCTGCGGGCCAGAAACGCCCAGCCCCAGCATAAAGCGGCCGTTGGAAAGCATATCCAGAGTGAGAGCATGCATGGCACAGGAGGTAGGTGTTCGCCCAGACAACTGCACCACCGCTGTACCTAACTTGATTTTTTCAGTCTGGGCACCAATCCAGGCCAGGGGAGTAAAGGCATCGTTACCCCAGGCCTCTGCAGACCATACCGAGTCGAAGCCCAAACGCTCAGCTTCTTGGGCAATTTCAACAAAATTGGGATGAGGCGCTGCTCCCCAGTATCCCTGGGCCAGGCCCAGTTTAAAATCAGGCATTTGCTTTTCCTTAAAAATACAGGATGTACTGCTTTTTTCAATTATGCCATCCTATGCACTCAAAGCCAGCAATGCAATTCACTGCGGTAACCCAACACCCTTTAGGACCAATTCATGCATCAACAGCTCCCGGATAATACCCCCATTCTCGTCGGTGCAGGGCAGTACACCGAGCACCTGAACAAGCAAGACGCTCCGTCACTGCATCCACCAATGGAGCTGGCGGCCAGGGCCAGCAGCGCGGCCATAGCTGATGCAGGTGGCGCTTTGCTAGCCAGTGACATTGATGCTATCGCTGTGATTCGGCTGTTTTCAGATTCTGCGCCTTTGTGGGCCTGCCCTTTTGGCAGAAGTAACAACCCACCACAATCGATTGCCCAACGACTGGGCGCTAATCCCAAAAAACGCATTTACAGTAATGTTGGTGGCAACTCACCGCTGCAATTGCTCGCTGAACTTTCTGGAGCCATTGCGCGCGGGGATATAGATTGCGCCTTGGTCGCTGGCGCAGAGGCGATTGCCAGTCAACGCCATGCGCAACGAAGCGGGAAAGACCTTGACTGGGCGGAAAACTACGACCACCCATTGGACAGCCGCGAATACACCGAGCGCTTTGCCGCGCCGGCCGAGCTTGCCAGCGGCATGTATCTTCCTGCGCATTACTACGCATTGATAGAGAACTTGCGCGCGCATCAGCAAGGCAATGACGAGCAAAGCCACCGCCAACAAATGGCACGGCTATTGACCCCATTATGTGAAGTCGCTGGTGACAACCCATTCGCTTATTTTTACCAGGACCATAAAGCAGAAGACCTGATTAGTGATGCCAACGGCAACTACGCACTATGCGTGCCCTACAACAAGTTGATGGTGGCACAGGATGCTGTGAATCAAGCCGCGGCAATCGTTCTCATCAGTGCCGGCAAAGCCAGGGAACTGGGCATTGATCCCGATAAATGGGTATTGCAACTCGGCTATGCAGAAGGCAACGATAACTGCTTGTTTGAGCGCAGCGATCCGGGCACCTCACAAGCAATGCAAGCCGTTATGAGCACAGCACTGCAGCGAGCAAATTGCGCCCAGCAAGACATAGACCTTATTGATATCTACAGCTGCTTTCCCTGTGCTGTTGAGGCCGTCAGAGATGCACTGGGCATCACTGCTGATGATCCAAGACCACTCACTGTTACCGGTGGACTGCCTTTCTTCGGAGGACCGGGCAACAATTACAGCATGCATGCTCTGGCCGAAATGGTCACAAAGTTGCGTAACACTACAAAGCAAGGCCTGGTGACAGCCAATGGGGGGCAGCTGTCCAAACATGCTGCAGTCGTACTTAGTGCTAATGTGCAAGAAAGAGCGATAAGCGTCCTGGACTATAGCGAACTCGACGTCGCAGCCATTGACACATCAACTATTGAGACAGTACCTGAGTGCAGCGCTCCGGTTGCAGGCACCATTTTAACCTACACGATCATTTTTGAGCGAAAGCGCGATGATATGGTGGTTGTTTTAGCTCACGATACTAAAGGGGCACGATTTTTTGCCAGTAGCGTTGATCAAGTAACCGTGACGCAGGCTAAAGATCACAGCCCGATTGGCAAAGACATCGAGGTATGGGCAGAAGAAGACAAATATAAATTCAAGTTCAGGGTTTGACCTCATCCAGGAAGCGAAGGCCAGGCAAGCGCCCCAGATCGGCAACCAGAAGATGCTCAGAGGCTATCGGAAGACTCTGGAAAAATTTGTGATGCATGCTGCCAATTTTAATGTTCTTGCTAACCCTGTTTATTATCAATTGCTATGTATTCAACTTCGACTCTGGCGCCAAATACCGAGCGGCTAGCAGCGAAAGCGCTTTTAGCAAAAAAAGGCGCTGCAAAGTAGGTCTTAAAAACATTATTGAATAAAAACCAATGAAAACTGATTGCCTCCCGGTACTTGATAGGCTTACTCCGAAAGTTTTATTTCTGGGTTGATGGCAAGTAACCTTGTATCGCGCGCTACCGGAGCGTCAAATGTCACTCTAGTAATGGAGTTAGCCGGGGCAAGTCTGGCCTATCAATATGTTTGTGGTAGAGGAGAAACGAATGGTTACGAAAAAGTTGAATTCGCTCTACGTGTCCGCTCCAGTAAATGCGCTTGTAACAGGTATTTTGAGAGAGGATAAAACACTTAAACAAGTTCTCGAGCACGGAAATTTCGGTCTAGGTACATTCAACGACCTAGATGGTGAAATGGTGCTCTTAGATGGCGTTTTTTATCATCTGCACGCGAACGGAACAACTCATATTGCAGATGTAGATATGAAAACTCCTTACGCTTGTGTCACGCATTTCAAACCAGAGGTTTCGCTGATATGTAATGATGAACTGACCTTTGATCGTCTAAAAATAAAAATCGACGAGATGGTTTTATCGAAAAATCTAATTTATGCCATAAGGGTTGCGGGAACCTTCAAATCAATCAAAGCAAGATCAGTACCGAAGCAAGAAGCGTACAGGCCGCTAGTAGACGTTGCTGGGGATCAGAAAGAATTTCTATTTGAAGATACTCAGGGGACGCTTGTTGGATTTTACACCCCGAACTTTATGGGTTCGGTAACAGTTCCAGGGTACCACCTTCACTTCATATCAAACGATAGGGAAAACGGCGGGCACTTGCTCGGTTGCGTCAGTGGTGATGTTGAGATAAGCGTTCAATCCATAGACCAACTCATGCTTGACCTTCCTCACAGCGTGGAATATCTAACGGCCTCTTTAAATAACGATGTTCGCGAAGATCTGGATAAAGCTGAGCACTGACTGACACGTGCTGGTAATGGCAAACACGCATTGAGCAAAATAACCTGAGCGCTCTATTCAGCGAGCACCCCCATTTTTTGCCATAGCTAAAACGAGCAGTCGGGCAGCGGCCCTTATCTTGACCGCGGCAACACTACACTTTCCAACCAAGGTGAGCTCGTATACCTCCCTGCCTGGCGTCACGTAGCCAAAATCAAAATAACCGAGTACGCAAGCGCGCCGAATGAGAACGTCAAAACGCTGCTTTCTCGTTCATCGGGGATTTCCTCTTTCAAGACGTTGAGGATTACACCGCCGGCAAGGAATGAAAATAATAAGGCTAGCGCCGACTCATGAACGTCTACAGTCATACCGAGTGCCCAGCCTGCCAGGGGTGCCGCGGCAAGGATCAGCCTACCCTTGTTTTCATATAGCTTCTCATGGTGCTCCATTAAGCCATAGTCGTTGACCACGAAGTGTAACGCCATACTGAACAGATAAAGTACCAAGCCTGAAGCGGTATGGTCTAGGCGATGCACCAAGAGATAACCCACAATTACGTTATATATAGCGAATGCGCCGACATGGAGCCAGAAAATAGCGCTGTCACTGTTGCTCTCACTGGTCGCCACTTTGGATCGAGCTCTGGCAGACTTTTCTATAACATAAAAAAAGAGAAGCCCGCAAAGTGCGGCTAGGTAAATATGATCTTCCAGCGCCTTGAAGGTAACATGATCCCCAAGCTGCTCCGCTACGATTTCTTGTTTTTCGTTGAGTTCAGGGAGCAGGTGAACAAAGACATATGAAACTGAAATCCCGCCTGCCAGTGACAACCAGCGACTGCGCGGTCTTAACCGGAAGTCACACAGTCGATGTGCGAATAGATGTACACATGCTAGAAAAAAGGCCGAGGTTATTGAAGCAAAAACCATAAAGTTTCCTACTATTTTCAGTTACTGGATCTGCATTGAAAAAACCTTCTACTGACCTAGGCTCTTAATACTGATAGCCGCTAATCTTTAGATCGCTTACGTTCGAAGTGATGTTAGATGGCAACTTTACTTGCCAGCATCAATGCGACAACAATAGGTAGCGGCACAACTTTCAACTCCCCTGCATAGTATGTCATTGGGGCTTGATTATGAAATATAGTCGGTAACATGGCTCACGGCGACAAAAGCCGGGCCTGGCTGCTCGGGAGGCTACTTAATCATTTAAGCGCGGTGCACCCCTTAAGATTTTTAAGCCCAGCGCTTTATGAATCGCCACAAACTTGCTAAACGCCTTTCAATAATAAAATTCTCTGCGGTCTATGTTTAGTCTTGGGAAAGTCGTTTGACTGTTCACGGCAGCACGAATCAACTCCTGAACAGCCCAAGTGTGGGCAACCAGACTGCCCGCTGTAAGGTGAAAACGGTCACTTGGGACATGATTTAGTTTTCGAAAGTTGAATGCGCGCTTTCATCTCAAAGCGGAAATTCGCGCCACTAAGAGGCAACTCAGTTTTCGGGTCCGGAACAACAAGTCTATAATGCGTCTTGAGTGCTCTCAACGCGACACGACATGTTTATGAAAACCAGACGCCGGCCACTATATCTCATCCTCTCCTTGCTACTCTTGTATGGGTGCGAACACGCGGATAGCCCAGCAGAAGTAGCTTATTTCTGCCAAACCCTGAATCAGATCAACGCAGGCGGTGTTGATACGAGCGGTCTCCGCGAACTTGAAGGGCACGCCCTAGTTGTTGAGAATTTGCTCGGAGCCTCACCACCAAGTATTCGTGGGGAATTGGGACATGTACATAAAACGATAGATGACTGGGCTGCTGCAGTCAGCGGGGATCGTCCTATGATCGAAACGTTCAAGCAACTCAGCGATCCACAGCTTGTCGGTAGCGAGGGACGCCTCTCCGACTATATTGCAAATAACTGTGACCTGGATCTCGGTGGCTTGCCATGGTTAGAAGATAAGGAGCAAGACACTGCGCCTGTCTGCCCGGGCTGGCCGAGAGTTGGTACTCCACTAAACTTCAACTTCTTTCCCAACTTGCCAGATATTGCCGGGTCCAATTACTTCTCGAATACCTTCATAGTTTCAAAATGGGCTGCCCGAATTGGCTTGAACTCACTCAGGGGCGCATTCGTTGTTGAGCCAGGAGCCCGAGTCGAGTTTCGCGGTCAATATCCCGAGGCTCGATATTTTGGTTTTCACCCCAATGACATGGATCTAAATAACCTGAATACGCTTCGTGACGCAGAATTGGCAGCTGATCCTGGTTTCAGGAATCCCTATGTTGATCAATCTGCGCCGGCGTCTGGTCAATACTACACGGCTACTCTCGTGTTTACTTCACCTCCCGAGCGACCCCTACCCAATACTAGCTATGTCGGCGAACGAAAGCTGGGCGGCGCTAATCAATTTGTAATGAATTTGCTGCGCATGTATCACGTTGACTCCGGAAACCGCCCTGGCTCCGGTTCAGTTCCATTGCCTTCGCTAAAAATATATGACGCGGCCGGAAATTCTACGCTCGAATTCCCTGAGTGTGATCTATTTAAATCTGGTCCAGACGTCGTTCAGTCGAGACGGCGTTTTCCTGCGCTTCCCGTAATCGATCATAGGGCGAAAAAGCAGCCCAAATGGAGCACTTCGTCAAATTTTGAAGCTCAGTCAGACACTTTAGCTAATGCGGACGTACAGTACCTGTCCACCCATTACAGCTCACGTTTCGGTGAGTTATTGGTGATAAGGGGCAAGTTTTTGAGTGCGCCAGACACGCGGGCTGGTGCGAGCCCTGCGATGGACAGCCAGGTCAGGCTCTACAATGTTTGCAACTACAATTTCTGGAATGGAAGTGCCATTCAGTGCTTATTGGACAACGAACTGATTCGGGATAGTGAGGACTTCTATACACTAGTGATATCCACGATAGAAGACCGACCTGAGAATATAAACGAATCTTCGGCAACGTGGCTTGATTGGGGACCATATCTAGATGGTCAGGTAAGTTTTCGCTATGTGTACCGAGATAACCCTTTCGTCCAAGCGATAGCGGCCGGTTTGAGGGGTGAGCCTGTAACTCCTGGCCTGGCGATCTATGTGCCCCAGGCGGCACACTGTGATAAAAAAACTTTTGAGCAAGGGGGGTGGTTGGCTTGTTTGGATGCGAATTCCAACGTCTACTAGTAATCGCTAACCTATAGTCGGCGTCCTGGCCGTGGGGAAATTAGGCAAACGCCGACATTATAGGGCCTGAGTCGCCCCTGCGCGGCTAATGTCCGCTTTCACCTCATAGCGGACACTAGGATGCCTTTAATTTGTAGGAAACTTTTCCTTCTGAGACGACGATTTTTCCACGTTTCTCCAACTGTTCTACCAGAGAGTCAAGTTGTGAATCACTGAGATCCTCAGTAGACAGGTTATTAATGCTGTTCTTTAGAGTTGCAACCTTCCTGGGGCGAGAATGCCCTCTGGAAACAAGGTTTTTAACGATGGCTTCGAGCATTTCTGAATCAGTTGCTGCGCCTGAAACCTTTAGAACCGGAATCTCAGCTAACTGTTTCTCTCGCTGAACTTTGAAGCCCCTTGCCTTTAGATGGCGTATTAGTGGGTCAAAGCCCGTGTCTTTGGAGATTATGTGAAAGTAAGCATTTGGGTCATCTTTTATAAACTCCCCAATGTAATAAGCAATATGAAAATCGAGCGCGTTCGGTCCATTGCCTGATATTTTTATGTACCGCGCTTTGTCACCTAGCTCTTGCATCGCTTTAGCCAATTCGAAGCTAAGCTTTGTCTGATTTGCGCCAACGAATAGATAAACTCTGAAATTATGGTGTGCAAGAATTTCAAGATTTTTCGGTTGAACGTTCTCATAGTCGATTAAGACGTAATTAGTTTGCAAGGGCCGATTTCCAATGTCTTCGAAGCCTAGAGCGTATCAGAGCCGCCGAAATTTGTCCGCCAGCAAACACTGGATTACCGCAGCCGCGAGGTGTCTATCAACCGCGCCCAAACGGTGACAGACAAAGACGGCAGTTTCCGCCTAGTAGTGGCGCACCAAAATCCTGGCATTGCCAACTGGTTAGACACAGAGGGCCAACCCTTCGGCCTCATGTTTTGGCGCTTCTTTCTCGCCGAGGGCGAGGTGGTGACGCCAACCTGCGAGGTGGTGAAGCTGTCTGAGGTGGATAGCATCGTCTGAACAAGCTCCCCTTGCCGGTACGAATGTTAAACCTGGGAGGCGGCGCATTGTGCGGCATTGGCATTGAAACGATCCGCCTTTGGGGTATCAAGTTCGGAGCCATTTATGCCCGCCGATTGAAGCGAAAGCACCGAGCTTACGGTGACACCTTCTACATCGATGAGGTATTCGTCAGAATCAACGGCATACAGCATTGCCTTCGGCGGGCCGTTGATCAGGATGGCGAGGTGGTGGACGTATATCTGCAGGCCAAGCCCGATGGGGCAGCTGCCAAGCGGCTCTTCAATAGGCTGCTACGATTTCATAGTGGAGAATCCAGAAAGATTGTGACTGACAAACTGCGTAGCTATGGAGTCGCTCATCGGGAGCTAATTCCTGAGACGATCCACAGTACTCAACAGTATGAGAATAATCGAGCCAAGCAATCTCATGAAGCTACACGGGTTAGGGAGCGAGGGATGCGGAAGTTCAAATCAATGAAACAAGCTCAGAGGTTCCTTATTGCCCATGCAGCCACTTCTAATCTATTCAATTTGGAACGGCATCTGGTCCCGGCTGAGCACTATCGGAATCTCAGGATCAGTGCGTTCAATGAGTGGAGCAGGGCGGTTGCCTGAAGCGAGGAGGTCGCAATTGGCGCGATTCAAATTTTTTAATTTGTCAGTGCCTACCATTAGCCACTACTAACGGCGTGCCCTGCAGCGTAAAATGTACGCCTGAGCCAAACTAACACTATCAAAATAGAGATCTACACATTGACGAATTTCAAAGCACTGACTAAGCGCATCGTGGGCATTGTTGTGATCGCTCAACTTGCTTACCTGCTCATTATCAATACCGCGCTGCACCTCTCTATCACTCAAGATTTGGTGAATAAAATTAAACCCGAGAAATTTCAAGTCTCTTGGGAGCGCGCCTGGAGCTTTTATCCATTTCGCGTGCATGCTGAGGGCATCGTCGCCAATGGCCAAAGCCGGACTCAACAATGGGAAGTTCTTGCAACATCAGGTTCAGGCTCGATTGCTCTATTGCCCTTGGTGTTAAAAGACGTTTATATCTCTGACATTGAAGCAACAGACATCGACTACCGACAGCGCCCGCGATTGAAACCCGAGCGCGACTACAGTAAATTACTCGCACATTTTCCGCCGATTACCGGTAGAGAAATCGTCCCCGTAGAAACGCAGCCCCTCAAGAGTAAACGGCCGTGGAAAATCCATCTGAACGGGCTGCAGGCCCAGGGCAATCACCGCTTTTGGATATTCAATATTCAAGGAACAGCCAGCGGCTCAGCAACCGGTGAAATGTACATGGAAACACGGCGTGGCAAATTTTGGCTGGATATCGCTAACGCTGATCTCAACCTTGGACCCGCTTACCTCAACGGGGGCTCACAAGCCTATAAGGGCGGCACATTGCAGGGTGCTCTTGGTTTCACGCCAATGATTCGCAGCGAACATCGAGGAAAACGCATGCTGCGCTTTGGCTATACCGATGTGCAGCTCGATGTAGGTATGGAGAATTTCAATTTCATCAACATCTTTACAACCGGCCTTGGCGATCTTGCTATTAAAGGCGCCGGCCAAGTAGAGGGCCGTTTAGTACTGCGAGACGGATATGTGCGTGCAGGTACACAACTCAAGGCCTCAGCTAACGATCTCGGCGTGACAATTCGGGATGTCGATATCTCTGGCCAAGGCACCGTGCTAATTCACACTCCAACCGACACTGACAGCCCCATGGGGCTCAGTGTTGGCTACGAGTCGTTGCGCGCCTCAGAAGTCGGCGCGAGTGAACCGTTCCTCAAGGGCAATAGGTTGCGCTTAGATTACAGTGGCTCAAATTATATCTACCCGGACCCCGACAAGAGTTTTCAAGAGCTGTGGGATGACGACGCCGCACGCAAGCGCCGCGCAATGAATACCTTCAACTTATTAATCGATGATGCAACGGTCATTGATATGGCGACTTTCAATACGTACTTACCTCCAGAAAGCCCTTACACCTTTGCAGGTGGCAGAACCCGATTAGACGTTGACATAGCCTTCGGCGAAGAGAGCATGAACGGTTCCGTTCAGCTCGACTCTACCGCGGTAAAAATACAAGTCGACGAGCAAAGCTTTGAGGCTGATATCGACGCCGACATTGTTATCCCTAGCGGCATACCCCGTGAATTTAAAGCAAACTTGAGCGGCTCAACGTTACGATTATTTAACGTTCGCGTCGATGGTAATGAAGAAAATTTTGACGGTGATTATTGGTCCGCGGCTCTCGAATTGACATCGGCAGAAGGTACCGTAGAACAACCGTTAGCGTTAGATGCCAAAGCAACTCTCAGCGTGAGCGATACGAGGCCACTGGTTGCGTTCGTTGACAATAAAAGTAACCCCCCTAAATTTTTATCCAACTTGATGGCCGTTAAGGGTTTAAGCGGCGAAGCCGAAGTCCACTTATCCAACGGTAAAACCACCATCCCCTTAGCTTATGTGAATAGTGAAAAAGCAGAAGTTGCAGTGAAGGCAACGTTTTACGATGGCGAAAGAGATGGCGTTGTTTATGCGCGGTTTAAAAAATTGGATGCGCTGCTAAAACGTGAAAACGGCAAACGCAAAGTGGTGGTAACCAAATCTAGGGAGAAGTTCGATCAATACGAGATTCCCGAGAAATAAGTTGCTTAAACACGATCTGCAGATCGGCCACCTTCACAGCATCTACGAGCTGTGCAGAGGGTATCGGCAAGTTAAAAGCCACGAACGAAACAGTTCCGATCTGCTTGCCTTACGCAACCGCCCTGCTCCATTCTGCAAACGCACTTATCCTGAGATTCCTATAGTGGCTAGCTTTTATCAGATGCCTGCCAAGATTGAACAAATTAGATACACCAGCGTGGGCACCAAGAAACCGCTGTGCCTGCCTCCCCGATTTGAATCGCCGCATCCCTCGCTCTCTCACCCTAGTCGCCTCGTGCCATTGCTATGCCCGATTGTTCTCATACCGCTCAGTGCTATGTATCGTCTCGGGAATGAGCTCACGATGAGCGATTCCATAGCTTCGCAACTTGTCAGTCACGATTTTCCTGGGTTCTCCGCCATGACTTCGCAATAGCCGCCTGAAGAAGCGTTTAGCTGCTGCGCCATCCCGTCTAGCCTGAAGGAAAACATCAACCACTTCTCCGTCTTGATCCACCGCACGCCAAAGGCAGTGCTGGTTGCCGTTGATCTTGACGAAGACTTTATCAATGAAGAAGGTATCGCCGTAGCCCCGGTGCTTTCGCTTCAGACGCCTTGTGTAGATAGTGCCGAACTTGATACACCATAATCGGATCGTTTCTTGACTGACAGTGATACCCCGCTCTGCCAGAAGATACTCAATATCTCGGTGACTGAGATTGAACCGATAGTAGAGCCAGACGGCGTAGGAAATGATATCAGGTGGGAACGGGTGGCGCTTATAAGTATTCATGAGGTGATTCTACCGGCGATGGGCATTTAACTTGGCGATACCCGCGCCGGCAGTGATTGGGGTCAAGAACGCCATGGAATCGCGTGAGATTGACCCTCGGCTTAGGCACCAGGGCAGCCAAACTTGCGATGAAATCCACTGGATTGCCGGCACCGTTCTCCATCATATGTCGATAACGTCCTGTGCAAAACGTATTAGGGCAAGTTTTTTAACTTCAATTTGTTCCGGATTTTCACCTTGCCGCAGCCACCTTTCTCGTTTCCAGGGTGTAATCGCTACACGATTTGACAAGCCCATACTATCCAACTCGTTATAAATTTCTCGAGTGGGCATTTCCATCAGCGTAAAAAATAAATCCATGGGCTCCGATTTTTTTTGCTCAGCACGCAGATTTTCTAAAATTTTGACGGTTTCGATTAATTTATCTTTGGACATAGGTTCACCCATCCAGCCGTCATGCCGCGCAGCGCGGCGCAGGGCTGGCGCGCTAGATCCACCTATTCTTATTTTAATTGGTTGGGTCGGAGTTGGTTGCTGCAGTGCTCCGTTGAATTGAAAAAATTCACCTTCGTGGCTAACTTCGGTACCGCTCCATAATTTCTTCATGACCATAATCGTCTCGTCTAGCCGACGACCTCGAGACTGGAAATCTACCCCTGAAAATTCGAACTCTTCTTTTTGCCAGCCCGCGGCCAGCCCGCAGCTGACTCTATTATTAGTTAAGCGAGATGCAGTACTAATCGCCTTAGCAGTGCTAAAGGGGTCGCGCAGAGCTGCGAGGTAGATGTTGGTGGTAAGACGCAAACTGCTGGTTGCCAACCCGATGGCGGTAAGGATAATCCATGGGTCAGGCCATTGCGCCTCTCTGGGTCGCCAAGTAGAGTCCTTGCTATTGGAGTGGACAGAGACAGATTGTGAGGGAATCAGGAGATGATCGGCTACGGCGACGCCATAAAAGCCAATTTTTTCTGCGAACTGCGCTAGTTCGATGTAGTCCTCAACCTTACTAATGCCGACCAGTGATAACCAGTGTTTCATAATTTTTGATTTCGCAAAAAAACTCTTTTAATGGTTGACGTGTAAGTCGTCAGACCTTGAGGGGCCATTTGCGCCTATTTCTAAGAGACACTTTTCTGCCGTTTACCTCTCCAGTCTAGCCTGCTAATTGCAGGTTGTGTATTTTTCGTTTCGTGATTTTTCAAGGTGCTATATATCACCTCCTTGGCATTGTCCTTGGCCAGAGCCGTGGCGACATGAGGAAATTGGGCGGGAAATTGTCGTGCAGAAAAAGGGTGCGCATGTTGCAAATAAAGAAGCGCAAGTGTAAACAAGATTATTGCATTTAACAGGATTTTTCTCGCATTGAACTGATTAGGTGGCGGTACAGTATGGGGCTAAAGATAAACCAGGCAACAAGTCTACAACGGGAGCGTGAGGAGCAGATGCGCTGGTCGTTGCGTAATAGTGTACCTAGTCGGCAGAGGGTTGAGGCGCTCTTATCGCGAATGCTTGAAAATGAATTTCGCGATCTTGAGGAGATGCAGGAACGCATCCGTCAACGGTTGCAGGAGTTTCTCCTATTTGCTGTACGGCAAGTTCCTTATTATAGGGAGATGATAGGCAAACTAGATTTGAGAGAGACGGACTTTTCCTCTCAGGTAGATTTGTCCATCTTTCCTCCCCTGACCAAGACCATGCTACGCGAGCATAGGGATCGGTTGATGGCGGAATCTGTGCCTGACGGCTATGAAGCAATTGGTGGCATAAAAAGTTCCGGCACCACTGGTGAACCTGTGCAGGTAAGGCTTTCCCGCAGGAATGCGCAGTTTTTCGGAGTGCTCAAACAAAGAGAGCTTCGTTGGTTTCGTTATGCTCCGACTGGTTTGATGGCGTACATACGGCCTCCAGATGAATTCCCACATCAATCGTATGACGATAGGTCGAAAACCTATCATTCCAATCAGTGGCCTTATGTGAGTAACTGGTTTGAAACTTCCCGAGCTATCGGATGCGACATTTTGTTGCCTATCGATGATCAATTGCAATGGTTGAGAGAAAATCATGTGGAGTATCTCACTGTCGAAGCAGGGGTGCTTGAGAGCTTGGCATTCGGCCAGGAAAATTTCAGTCACTGCCAAGACCTAAAGGGAATACAGGCAGTCGCAACGCAACTTACTACGAACATGCGCATACGCGCTCAGGAAGCATTCGAACTGAGAATTGATCAAAATTACGGATTAAACGAAATCGGAATCGTAGCATCTCGCTGTCCCGAAGGAGGGCGTTATCATGTCCATATCGAGCATTGCCTGGTGGAAATTGTTGATGAACACGGTCAGGCCTGTCGCCCTGGTGAAACGGGGCGCATTCTTGTTACAGGTTTGAATAACCTGGCAATGCCCCTGATCCGATATGATACTGACGATATGGCAGAGGTAGTTGAAGGTCCGTGCCCTTGCGGGAGAACCCTGCCATCGTTTGAAAGAATTACAGGCCGCTACAGGAGAACGGCTTATCTTCCTGGTAATACATGGCAGTATTGGGAGAGCTTTCGAAATAAAATTGAATCAATTCCTGCTCCTATTTCGAAAAACTTCCGTCAATATCAGCTTCATCAGTTTCAGGATGGTGCTTTCGAGTTTCGTTTTATCTCGGTTGGGGATTCTGATTCCGAGTTTACAAGTTATGTTTCTGATTCCTGGAAAGAGGTGGTAGAGTCGGTCGCCCCCGGTTCAAATGAGAAATTCGATATCCGGCGGGTGGACTTTATCCCTAAAGGGATGGGAAGGAAATACCAGAATTTCACTTCGGATTTCTCACCGAACGAAGACGGCTGAGTGCACCTTGATCGAATGCTTTCAGGTCAGTGCAATGGAAAAGGCGCGCGCACATCAAGTTCCTGGCAGCCAGGCTGCTGCGTATCGCAATTGCCATAATATGCGGGTTCGCTTGTTGTCTGTTTAAGTATAGGAAGTATAAAGGCCCTGTTGAGAGCGGACACCCTCGCTGATTCTGTTGACTGGGGTTGCTGATCTGGAGAAGTTCGCGCTGATTGATCCCAAAACCTTGTTCACTGTGTTTGGCATGCCAATCCTTCATCAAGGGTTGCTTGCCTCACCGTTTTCTTCTCTGGCTAACGTACGCCTTGCAGATCCGAGCAATCGAGAGAAGTAAGAGATTGAAATAGAGAAACAGGAGCCCGTGCTCGGCTTTGATTTTGAAGCCCTCAAGCCCTTGACCGAAGCTGGCTAAAACATCCTGCCATACTGTGAAGATGAGCAAAAGCGCAACTAATGCATTTACGTAATCGTTTTCCGCGAATTTCAGGTACTTTTCCGCAGCAACCTCGGCTTTCATGAAGCATTCTTCTTTCATATTTTTTTAACTCTCGATCTTCGGGCGTGAAATCACAACTACACACAAGTTCCCTAGCTCCGCAATGCCTAGAGACCTGCGCTATTTTTAGTGATTCTCCTGTACGTTAGAGGGTACCGTGGCTCCCACGTAAAATCTGTAAAACTCAAAACGCCCGACCACATGCATGAGGATAACAGTGGTTCGTCTTAGCCGAAGTCGAACTTAGACCATAACATAACCGAAAGGTCGCAAGTTACACGGAAGCGGCCCTCAGGATCAGTATAACCGGTATGACCGTTTGTAGGCGAAAGCGGACGTTAGGGACAAGGCCGCACTCGTCCGCGCAGACCCACTTCGATTTTTTTTCGTGGCCTTATGCCACGGTTGACCAGAGGTTGCCCACAAACCAGTCAGGCATAAAAAAAGGGCTACGGTTTAACGTAACCCTTTGATTTTATGAGTGGAACTAAGCGGGATCAAACCGCTGACCTCAACACTGCCAGTGTTTGGAATACTACTGCACCGCTGCGGTGCAACTCCGAGCTATAATGCACTCTCCGGAGTTGTGAACTGATGCATACCGTGTCGACATCTATAGCAACTACTGAGCTTTAAGTGCAGAAATAATGGGGTCTTCTGAACTATTAATCACCTTGGGGTTTACGCCGTAATGACGTGAAGTGAAGGTGAAGTCATTGCCTTGTGTATCAATATTATTTTTCGCGCTTTCGCCGCAATTAAACGATACGGTGATTGTGCCATCGCTGTTCTTGTCCCACGCATGCGAATTGATGCTGCGGACACCTTCCATCAAGTATTTATCACTATCGTAAGCAGTGATGGAGGTGAAAAACTTATTCTCTGGGTCATTAAATGTCGAGGTATAGCAGGTGCCGGCCTTCATTTTAGAGCTGTTGGCGTATTTATTACCTACAAACGCTTCAGGGCTTGCTCCTCCCCAGCCTGCGGCATTTTCTAAATTCCACTGGTGTAGATCGGTGACTTCTTTAGACGTGCGAGGAAACGTGTAGGTGAAGTTATCCATGCTGTTCACTTCTTGTGTGTATTTCTTTACCCACTTTTCGACTTCGTCGTAATCGTAAGGCTGCACCTGATACGTCGTGGCGAAATTAAGGTCAGTTACATCCACTTTATCTAAATTTGCTTTAGCGACGTCGATCCCATTCTCGGTCCCAGAGCGATAAATCAGGAACGCGTATTGCGATTCAACCGGCAGGTTATAGTCACCATCTTCTACAACATATTGCTGCCCGTGTCCGCGTTCGGTTACCACTTGTACGGCGAGGTAGTTATCAGTGTCAGGTATTGAAAACGTCACCTTGCCATCGACGGCTTCTACAATGGCCGAACCATAAAGGGTGTCGTCGTTCATTTGCACAGTTGCGGCTGCTTTACCGCGAGGAGGCAGGCCGGGCATTATGACAAACATCTTGTTCGCACCCTGCTTGGCCCAGTTACGGTAATTTCGCGCCGTTTCAGCGTGAGAGAAGTTTTCTTCCGTTACCGGAATGGTCGTTTCGCTGGCTGCAATGTTAATCGAGGCAACTAGAGGGATTGCAGAGATCAGAAGAGTGTAATTCCGTACAGTTTTCATTGATGATTACCTTTAGATTTGATTTCTTTTGCGCTGCTATGTCGTCGACAGCTCATTAGTTTTGGGTCTAAAACTTGTCATTATGCAAACACCTGCCACCGTTGTTGAAATATCTTGGTAGAACAAGCCCGCAGCCGCCAGGCGTTGACGCTGCCCTTAACAAAAGGGCTGGCCAATTCTATCCTAAGAGTGGCGGCTAAATCATTAGCAAAAGGTAACTTTGAGCAGACAAAGCGGTGGGGAGTATAAGCAGTAACAATGGGATGTCGGGGGTAACCGGTTCGCTGCGGTGAGTCCGTCAAAGTCATCGTCGGAGCGCCTCCTGTTGTCATTATTTCAACAAGGATAGACCGAAGGCTGCTAATAGGTGAAAGCGAACGTCAGGAGACGTGAGTCCACCCTGGCGTAAGTAATGTCCGCTTTCACCTCATACAGGATTTCGCCCTATAATCGAAAAGATGTTCACTTTTTGCCAGAAACAAACACTCGAAGATCACCGCAGCATTTCGAGTAATGAATTGTGCAAGCCAAGGTGCGCTAGGATCGTGCTAAAAAAACCCAGCCAACAGGCGTACAGCGACGTTGATAATGCTATTGAGCCATTTGCGATGACAGATACATCTGCCGACCGAGTTAAGCGCATAGACGCCTGTCCCTCCCTGAATAAGCTTGGGATAATTTAGAGCTCACTTGTGTGTTTTACCAAGAAAAGAATTTTGGGAATGTCTTTGAGCATACTTGGATGAACTAAGATCACGATTTACTGAATCTCTACACAATGATCACGGTTGCTAAAAGCATCAGTTCCGCCCCCTTCTCCACTCCCAGGGAGGAATAGGATCGGGGTCAGACCACAGGCCCAGTTTTTGAGCCTGAGCATATTTTTCTGCCTCCTGAAGAGGGCGATTATACTTCGCGTACCTTCGATACCACCACGCATAGCCTCTCTGCACCATCGCTCGGTTGATGTTCTTTCCATCGAGATAGATCGTGCCAACAGTGCGCCCGTACTGGTCTTGCTCCACAACAGCGACACCTACTGTCTGCCCTGCTGTCATTCCCGCTAACGCATCCTTGGCTTGCCTGTAATAAGCCTGATCCCTTTCTGGGGCATCAATTCCATACAAACGAATTTTTGTCTTCACTTGATCGCCAAAGACATGAAGTGTATCGCCGTCGGCTACCCTAACCACCTTGCCCGTAATCTCAAAATCAGTGGGAGTGGCCTCTCTTGCAGCGCCCAGGTCCTCAATCTTATCAGCTGCTTTCCTCCATCCGGCCTCGGGCCGAGTGGCGTAACCAGTGACTCTGTTTTCGATCGACTTATATGCTGTTTCGACCCAGCTTACTTTGCCTGTGGTGGCATACTGGTAAACACTGACAACGACTGCGAGTATCAGGATATTTCGGGGGGAGAGCACACGAGGTGTTCGCGCTTTACTCTTAGATTTTTTAATTGTTTGGCCTTCTTTGGGCAGTTCTGTCGCTTCAGTTTGATCTAGAAGCTGACGTGATGGGAAGTGTTTATTTAAGCGCAGAAAAAACCCCGCTGAAGGCGGGGTCTATGCAGCGGTTTGCCCCCATCGGCTAGGTATTATCTTCTACCCGTGCATCCGCGTTCTTTTTGACTGAAGCGATCCCGTTTTCCATTCCAGCGTTGCCTGAATACATCTCGCTCTTGCCAATAGATTGACCGTTGGCGGCATTGAGTGAAAAATAAGGTTGCCCTTTCTTCGACACTTTGCGTTCAAATCTGGCGTCATTACCAGCATTTTTCTTCACTGAAGAAATACCATTTTCTGCTGCTTTCTTCGACTCATACAGCTCGCTCGTCAAGATAATCTGGCCATTAGCTGCCTTGAGATTAAACATATGTTTACCGCTAGGACTTTTTTTAAGATCGTATTTTCCCGCCATCATCTATCTCCGTTAGTCGAGTGACTTTACTCGGTCCTAACTTTAGTAAGGAATTGGTAACTTGCCAGCGCACAGCTGGACAAATTATGTACAAGTCACTTCCCAGCTGAGCTGAATACCAGGTTTTTAGCTCCCTAAAACCTGCTGTTATCTCAAAGCGGACGTTCCGTTACCATTCTCTTGTGTTCGATCGCCGCGATCGCTATTTTAATTTTGACGCCCACATCGCGAGTCTGTGTTTCATGGCCAGTTGAGATAGCTGGTCCGGAGGGATAGGCTGAATGACCTTATCGTGCACCAGCAATCGGTAGATGTATTCAATTTTATCGGCCGCAGAGTCGGTAGGCTCAAATTCAACCACACCACGCTCCTCTCCATATTTGACGCCGGCCGCAATCGCTTTTTTGACCATCTCCTTTTCGTTTTTCAGTTTCTTCATAACCTGCTCGCCTCAACCCCGATTAGTAGCAACAATTAGAGCACACTCACTACAACTTCGCCGCACGTTCACCGGCAATCGCAAACAATCCAACATTTCCCTTGGAATACCTGGTCACCAGCTTTGACTTGCAAATTTTCCAGCCGGTATTACTTGGACAATACACGTTGGTGTATTCACCAATCACAAAAGCCGTTTCATCAGGCGTGGCAAAATTGGTTTCAGGGTCGTTAAAAATTATATGTTCTGCGGCCAAATACGCACGACACTCAATCCCCTCAGGAGTATTCCTGAAGCGGTGATTGGTAATAGCATGCTGGGTCACATCAAAACCATTAACCACGCTCTGCAGGGCTGATAACCAGTCCTCTGCTTTACGCATTGCGCCGGCACCACCCGTGGACAGCCCCGGTATTGCCGTAATCAATGTG
>DS999222.1:175234-268727 GCA_000156295.1 marine gamma proteobacterium HTCC2148 | reverse complement strand
AAACGTTCCATCGGTTCCAACAGCGTTTACCTTGCGCCAAATCTCTTCAGTGGTGTGCTCAATGCTGGCAAGCTGGACAACCCCGGCGCAGTTAACCAGAACATCGAGGCGTCCAAATTCAGCGACCACGCTATCTATCAATGCCTGCCAATTTTGCTCATCGCTCACATTCAGGCGCGCAAACTCTGCCCCATCAATAGCAGCCGCCGCTGCCGCGCCCTGCTCTTCGGCAATGTCCGCCATCACCACCTGGGCACCCTCTTCAGCTAATCGTTGGCACGCAGCCAGACCCAGACCAGAGGCACCGCCGGTAACAATAGCTACTTTTCCTTCAACTCGTTTCATTGCTTTTTCCAAGTTCCTGCTGGTTGTGCCTGTCGCCGCTTGCAATCACATTAAACGGTGATAACATCGAAAAAAGTCAGGCTGTACTGTTTATAATATTGAGATTAACCCAAACACGCAACTCACACCGGAGCGCAACATAATGAACGATAAGGTAGAAAATTACGACGATGTCACTATGTACGGCCTGACGACAGAAAAGATGGAAAAGCTACTGCTGACACAAAACGAACTGACCTTCATCTGGACCAATAAGGCCGGTCATGGCATGGGCGTGACCATGAGTTACATCTGGCGCAAAGGCAGCATCTGGTGCACAGCCACCGAACAAAGAGCAAGGATGAAGGCCCTGGCCCGCGACCCCCGTTGCAGCGTGGTGATATCCAGTGCCGGCGTTGATGCGGATGTGAGTCAGTCGATTACGTTCAAAGGACACGCCATTCTGCACAAGGATCAAGCGACTAAAGACTGGTTTTATCCAGACTTCGCCCGACATGCCAATAGTCCGGCGCCTACACCTGAAGCTTTTGTCGCATTTCTGGATACCGACGCGCGGATCATTATTGAAGTTGTCCCTGAAAAGACGATCACATTTGACGGCGGTGTCATGCGAGATACGACAAGCGAGGCTCTTGAAGCATAAAAAAAAGCCCGCCTCTTCAGGCGATGCCATACCCATCATTAACTTCTAGCTTAAAAAAACCAGAAAGAACGCCGCACACTATTACTGGACAAAGTAATAGTGTGCCCTGCAATAAAAGCTGAGAATGTGCTTTAACCTTCGAGGACCGATTAGTCTCCAGCAGGCACAGTGCCGTCATAGGAGGACTGCGATATTGCATCACCGTCAAATTTAATGGCCTTCTCCGGTATCAGTTCAATCACCACCCGCAACGGTGTATCCAAATGCTGTATCGCGGCCTCTACGGTAGGCGCTGGGTAGGGTGAAATAATCTCTGCCATTGCCGGGTAAAACCAACCCTTGGTGGCCTCATCCTCGTGCAGTTTGACATGGCCCTTGTAAGTGATCGTTTTTCCCGGGCCCATATCAGTACCCATACTGGAAATTACCACCGAAGCTCTGGGATCACGTTTTAGGGCCTTGATACGCGCACGCTGACTGGTAGCGGTCAGCCAGATGGAGCCATCTTTGGCGATGTAATTCATAATCACACCCAAGCCGTGGCCCGCTTTATTGGTCCAGATGAAGTTACACTTCAATCTGTTTGTCTACCAGTTCTTTTTCACGCTCGGGTGTCAGTTCGTATAACGTAACGTCTTCGTATCCTTGCATTTCGTTCTCTCTCGTTTTTTAGAAACGCGGCAAGTGCCCCATTTGTTGTCCACCGGCCAAATCGAGAACCTGACCATTAATGTAACCAGAACGCCCACCGTCTGCGAGAAACAGTGCCGCCTCTGCCATATCTGCCAGGTTGCCCATTCGGCCCACAGGTGTCGCTTCGATATGACTATCGATAACCGGATCCATGGCAAAAAACATGCTGGTCATATCCGTTTCAATCAAACCTGCCGCGATCGAGTTAAAACGCACTTTCTGGGCACCGTATTCCTGAGCAGCTACCTTCATCGCATAGTCAATTCCCGCTCTCGCACCGGCATAGGCAGAAAGTCCAGGACCAGGGATACGGGCGGTCAAAGACGATATCGTGACAACAGAGCCACCATTTTTCATCGAAGCTGCAGCATGCTTGAAAAACAGTAAGGCGCCGATAAAGCTGACTTCAAGGCTGGGGCGAATACTTTCTGCGGTGAGATCGGCGATCATATCTGCAGCGTGAACGCCTGCCGAATAAATCGCGATATCTACATTGCCGTACTTTTCTACCGTATTGGAAAACAGGCTTTCAATCTGTGATTCATCGGTAACATCACAAGGCAACGCAAGGCCGCCTAACTCAGCTGCCAATGACTCTAAAGGCTCCTTGCGCCTGGCAGACACAACGACATTGGCGCCTTCCTCGGCCAGTCGCCTTGCTATTGCTGCACCAAAATTTGCTTCACCTGACGCGCCGACAATAACTGCCGTCTTTCCTGTGAGTGTTCCCATAATCTTATCCTTACCGTTTCACGTTTAAATTATTCTTCGAGCCCCACCAATTCGACACTGCGCTGCCAAAGCTCTTCAGCGAGCGCCCCGTCATTGGCCAATTTATGCTGAGGTTTGGCAACGCGACAATCCTTGAAATAAAGACCCCCACTGTCACCATACTCAGGCGAGATTGCTGCCAGAACCTGGGTAGCTGCCCCCTGTTCGACATTTTTCATAAGCGGGGTTGCCAACACGCCAATCATCGAAAAGAGACCATTCTGATCACGAGCCAATTCCGTGCTGACAACACCTGGGTGAACCGCGTGCGCGACAATTCCATTGCCCTCGTAACGCTTACTCAGTTCACGAGCGAACAGATGATTCATCAACTTGGAGTTCCCGTAGGCAGGCCAGCCACTAAACTTGCGATTTTCCCAGTTTATATCTTTCAAACCATGCTTTAACGATGCAAAAGACATGGCCAAAGAAGACAGGGCGATCACCCGCGCTCCCTCCGCCGCAGTCAGTGGTTCCAGTAACAAATTGGTGAAGAGGAAATGTGCAAGATGGTTAATCCCCAGATGGGCCTCAAAACCATCGACAGTGCGGCGTTCCATGGGAATCATGATCCCAGCATTATTAATGAGCAGATGCAGCTCTTCACCCCGCTGGCAATATTCTTCAGCCGCTTGCTGGGTCTTATCCAGAGAATTCAGGTCCAGCTCAAGCAGCGATAACTGAGATTCATCAATCGCCCCGCTTGCGCCAAGCAGAATATCTTCCCGGGCTTGCTCAGCTTTTACCTGATCTCTGCAGGCCATTGTCACGTTGGCGCCGCATAGAGCCAGCACACGCGTTGTCTCTTTGCCCAGCCCAGTATTAGCGCCTGTCACCAAAGCATTCTTGCCGCCAAGGTCTGCACCTTGGCTGACCTGCTCCGCCGTCGACCTTTTACCTAATCTCTTTGCCATGTTCGTCTCCGAATCCGTGCTAAACGCGAACCAGTTGTTTGCCAATATTATCGCCATGAAACAGGCGTAACAGAGCTTCCAGTATGCGTTCAAATCCCTCGAGGATATCTTCCCTGTGGTGCAAGTCTCCGTCTAGAAAATGTTGCTTCAGCCAGCTGCACTTTTCTTCGCTGCCGGCGATACCGATAACACAAGCACCGGCGATTCTGGCAATTTGACCTGCTATTGATCCTGTCGCACCGGCAGCGCCGGAAACGACAACAGTGTCTCCTGACTTTGGCTTACCGATTTCTTCCATCCAACCGCGCATGGCAGGTTCAAGGCCGTGGTATTTCACCTGCACCAGAAACTCTCCCTGCCCTAGTTCAGGAATTTCCGTTTTATGAAAGCGCAAGTCACTGAGCTTTACCTCACCCACAGGTCTGGCATTAAGCAAAAATTGGCGGTTAAGTTCAGACACCTGCTAGAGTTCCGACAACACATGGCCGCCATCAATCACTATCTCTGCGCCAGTCATATGGGAACTGGCATCAGAGGCCAGCAGCATCAAGGTACCGTTCATTTCGTGGAGTTCGCCGACTCGCCGTTGCGGTATTTTCTCGATACGATGCTGCGCGTCTTCAGTCTTAAGCCATTGGCGAATCATTTCAGTGGCGAAGTAACCCGGGCATATCGCATTGACGCGGATATTATAAGGTGCCAATTCCAAGGCGGCAGTTTTTGTAAACTGCACCACTCCCGCCTTAGCAGCGGCATAATTGGACAGCATAGACTGCACGCGCACCGCGAGAATGGATGCAATATTAATAACGCTGCCGCCAACGTCTGCGGCAATCATACGCTTCGCTGCCTCCCTGGTAACGAAGGCCACGCCCTTGAGGTTTGTGTCTACTACGTTTTCCCAGTCTTCATCGCTCAGATCCAGCAACAGCTTGGGAATGGTAATTCCAGCATTGTTGATCACAATGCTGGCAACACCGAATTCGGATTCGATGACGTCTAACGCCGCCGCAATACTGGCAGAACTAGTGACGTCCATGGAAACAGCCATGGCCTGGCCACCAGCGGCAACAATTTCATCTCGAGCAACTTCAACCAATTCAGTGCGTCTGGCGGCTAAAACCACTCTGGCGCCAGACTGCGCCATAACATCAGCGAAATGCCGACCAAATCCGCTAGAGGCCCCGGTGATCAGGACCACTCTGCCTGTGATATCAAATGCCGAAAGCAGGTCGTTCATACTACTATCCCTCAGGCGTTGAGATACTTGTCCAATGTTTGATGGAAGTGACGAATCCGAATCTCCTGGTAATTCGCCAGAACCACTTCCTTGGACTTTAGGTTTTTCAGGCCCTTTTGCACCATTTTCAGGTTACTAAAATCCTGGTCGAATACGCGCCCGATACCGCCCTCAAGGCCAGGCGCCTCAGAAAACAACTGATCTTTATCCAGCTTGTGAACGGGTGCATCGGCGGGGCGTTCGGCGCCATCCGGGTAGCGCATAAGGAAAATGATTTCCATGGTGCACATTTCATGATTGTCACCATACGGCTTCATCCGATATGTCAGATTAGGGTGGAAGCCAGCCCAGGGTGCCAGGTTGGGAAACAGGGAATACAAAATGGAGTCCATAATTTCGCTGCGGGTGCAGAAGCTGGCAAGATCCACGTCATACTCTTTGGAATAGTGCTCGAAATAATACTGCGCCAGCCACTCGCGAGCGCTCAGACCTTCTGGCACTTCTATTTTCTCTCCCTCTGTCATCCAGGCACCATGCTCCAGCCAGTCATTCACTGTCTGATCGGGCGCAACGCCTTCAAGGTGCGGACTGACCACGCCCATGGGCGAAATCGTACGACTGACGTTGTCACCCCAGCAATCGTATTGTGAGTTGGAGTCGCCCAGGTAAGGCATGATTTGTGGGTGAGTCTGCACCGTGTGGTATGACTCAATAAAAGCTTCCCAGGCAACTTTCCAGTTACATTCGATCACCTTCTCCACATGCATTGCCTTGAAGGTGTTTTCTGGCTTCCAACGGGTAAAATGCTCGGGGAGTATTCCCATGTAGCTCTGCAGCGAATCAGCCTCGAGGTCCATATTAATGAATACCCAACCGCCCCAGGTATCTATTTGTACCTGCGGCAGAGAAAACTCTTCAGCCTTGATATGCGGGAAGTCCCACTGACAGGGGGCACCGAGAAAATCTCCATCCAGGCTCCAGCGAAACCCGTGATAAGGGCATTTGAACTCGCGCGCGCTGCCACAGTCTTTACGCAGTTGTCGTCCTCTATGCAGGCATGCATTGAAGAAGCCTTTTAATTCACCCTTGTCAGTGCGGGTGACCACAATAGAGTGACTTGCGATTTCGTAGACATAGAAATCACCTGGCTTGGAGATCTCTGTCTCGCGACACGCCGCCTGCCAGGTTTTGCTCCACATTTTCTCTACTTCGAGATCGTGAAACTCCTTACTCAGGTAACGATCAGTAGACAGGTTGTCTGAACCAAGAAATGTATTGGTGCTTTCACGCAGTGCGTCCGGTACCGGATTCACTTCTTTATCGAGCATCTCCTGGTAGGATTCACCACCGGAGCGAGCAACAATTTGTCCGTCATCTAATTCTATTGCTCTACTCACCTGAGCTCTCCTAGCGCTGCAATATAGTCACGGCGCTGATACCTGGCGCACCATAAACATGGGTGTAGCCCAGCTTGGGGTCACCGGGCACCTGGTGCTCACCGGCGTCACCACGCAGTTGCAATACATTTTCATAGACCTGACGTAAACCGGACGCACCAATAGGCTCGCCATTTGCCAGACAACCGCCATCGGTATTAATCGGCATGCTACCGTCAATATATGTCGCTTTGGATTGAATCAGGTGTTCCTGTTCACCGTGCTCACAAAAGCCGTTTTCGGCCATGTGCATCACTTCCGCCCCGGATTCAGTGTCCTGCAATTGCAGTACATCCATGTCTCCGGGACCAACACCCGCCATTTCAAAAGCAGCTTTGGCCGCGTCCACAGTGGGTCCATCCACCTGCTCCAGGGCCTGACTGGGCGCAAACACCTCAAACGAGCCATAACGGCGAGACTTGAGCACTGCCGACTTGAGATAAATTGGCTTGTCTACGTACTGCCTGGCCTTGTCACCCCGACAAAGAATCAAGGCCACTCCGCCCTCTGCCGGAGAGCAAAACATGTATTTAGTCAGTGGATCATTGATCATCATCGAATTGGCTATTTCTTCAACCTCAATCGGCTGACGGCGCCATGCGTTGGGATTCAGCGAGCCATTGATAAATGCTTTTTCCGACACTTTAGCCAGGGTATCTTTGGAAATACCGTAATCGTCCATGTACTTCTGGATTTTCATAGCAAAAAACTGGGTCGTCATCATCATGCCCACTTCACCGTACCATCGCCCAATTCCAAGCGATGCCGGGTCGGCATCAAATGCACCTCGATCATGTTTATCAAAGCCGGCGACCAGGCCAATGTCATGCTCTCCAGACTTAATGGCATTGTATGCGGAGATCAATGAGCTACCCCCGGTTGCACAGCCGTTCGCGACATTAATAAACGGAATGCCGGTAAGCCCCAATTCGTTACCCAGCGCATCTGCGTTGCCAGAGCTGGCGCTACCACCAAAGGCAAACTGCATATCCCGCCACTCTACGCCGGCATCTTTAAGCGCGTCGCGCGCCGCAAAGGCACCCTGCTGCAAACCACTGCGCGCAGGTGTACGCCCGAAGGGGTGAATTCCGATTCCTACAATTGCTACGTCCATAGTTACGTCTCTTGTCTATGCCTGAGTCGGCTTGAAGAAAAAGCTGATGACCTCGTCACCGTTTTCCTCGGTGCGATAAGTATCAAAAATGACATCCATTTCCATACCAATGCGAAGCTTTTCAGGGTCACTTTCAGTCAGTCGCCCCTCGACTCTCACGCCGCCGGGCAATTCAAGATAGCCGACGCCGTAAGGTTTGAATGTCTGTGGAGTTTCATTGCTGTGATAGGGAGGCTTGGGCATGAACTGCTGCACGGTCCATGTCCAAAGCGTGCCTTTGCGCGGCAACTCTTCGATCTCTACGTCCTGACCACTGCAGGCCATACAGGACTCGGCAGCGGGAAACGCCGCAATACCGCAATTCTTGCAGCGACTCCCTAGCAGGGCAGGATTGGGCGAGGGCCAACTGAACAAGCCCTCCGCAATTGGCACTTGGTTCTTCATATAGAGATCCTTTAATCATCAACCCAATTAGAGAGTCAGGTTTTGCATCCAGTTGGCGTGGAAGCCGTTAGGCACCCGACCGGGAATGTGAACTTTAGCAACAGGACCGTCAGTGATATTGCCGGCACTGAGAATACTGAGGAAAGGCCCTTCACCCGGATTGTCTACAAAGCACATGAGCCAGCCATCTTCTTCCTTGTCACTGTCAGGATTTGGTACATGCACAGGCTCGCCCGCGTTGGCCTTTTCCCCGTACTCCCACAACACCGTCTCGCCAGTCTGGAAGTCGAAACTGCCTGTGCAGTTGTAACCGTGAGCGTCGCCCCATTCGCGATTGGAACAGGTCGCAAATCCATAACGATAGTCTTTACCCATTAAACGCTCGTCAATTCGGGAAAACTCGCAAAATACATCGGAGAACTGTTCGTTAGTAACCTGCCTGGTCACCATATCAAGGGTCATGCGATACATGCGGCGAGGTTGCTTCTCCACACCTGTACCCTGGGACTGGGTGAAGGGAATAGAGTTAATCCAGACGTAGTCGAGAACAATTTTCCCGCCGGACTCGAAACCATTGCAGAAATGCCAGCTGAAAAATGACTCTGTTTCAAAGACTATATTTTCACCGCTGCCATCGCGAGGAATGGCGATGATCTTGGTGCCTAACTCGGGCTCCCAGACGAAGGGATCTTCACCCTTCATGGCTTTTTCTACACTGTGATAGGTTGGAGCGTAAAAAATCACCACGTAATTAGCAGTAATTTGCAGATCGTGGATGATGCCTTTGCGCGGGAGTTCTACTTCCATCACTTGTTTGTGCCTGCCTTTGGCGTCAAACACCCGAACCCAGTAATTTGGACTGTCCCAGCGTTGGCTGCAGGACACCAGGTCACCGGTGATCGGACAAATTTTAGGGTGTGCAGTCAGGGCATCGCCGGGCTTGAGCGCGCCATCGTAGTCATACAAGCCTACTGTTGATAAATCATTATTGAGCAGGTGCGGAAATCCACCTTCCCACAAGGCAAGCAGTTTCTCGCCGTGATAGATCACATTGGTATTAGCGGTATTGCGAATGGGGTTTGGCTCACCCCCAGCATCTATGACTTCCTGTGGCACTTCCAAAAGTTTGCCCACGCTGCCATAAATGGTGTGATCAAACTTGCGCTCTGTCATCAGGTGACTGGTTTGCACCCAACGGTTCTTGTATTCGACATGACCGTCTTTAAAGTAAACCCCATGTACCATGCCATCGCCGTCCAGGGGATAAACATAGTGATTGGGCTGATAAGCGACATTGGCGCCGTCGCGCATAAAGGCACCCAGCAGCTTTTTCGGGATTTCACCCTCTACTCGCAATTGCGACTCGTCAAAGTCGCGCTCTTCGTCTATTGGGGCGTAGTTACCTTGTAAGTAAGGAAAGGCGCTCAAATCCATGGTGTGGTACCCGTATTATTGGCTATGGTGGTGTTAGTAAATGAAACAACGCTAGATATTAGCAGCTAGAATTTTATAAAAACAGTCTCGTCTGTTTCTTTTTTAAACGCGAGCACCTACATTACGCAATCAACCTATCTGTGGAGTGAGACAATGAGCATACTTGAAGAAGAACTGGCCCTGGAAAAGCTCATGGCCCGCTATGTGGATGCGGCTAACCGGCGAGATGGCGACGCCTGGGCGCAAACCTGGGCAGAGGACGGCTGTTGGAACCTGATGGGAATGGAAGTAAAGGGTCGAGACAGTATTCTTGCCCTGTGGCAGCAAGTTGTCGCTGGCTTTGATTTTGCGCTGCTGGTTCCCGGCTCTCACCTGTTTGAGATCGATGGGGATACCGCCCAGGGACACTGGTATCTGCAGGAGTTCACTCGCGATCTGCAAAATGAGCGACACTGTGCCATCAGTCGCTACCTGGACAGCTACGTCAAAGTGGATGGCCAGTGGTTATTCCAAACCCGTCGCTACGACTTTATTTACCGGGGCCCGGGTGACCTGAGCGGGGACTACACACCTTTACCGGAATAAATCGATAAGCATTAATCCTCGGGCAGGCGCAGCACCAGTTTGCCCTGGTTGCTGCCGTCAAACAGCTTCATAAAAACAGGCAGCACATTGTCAAGTCCATCTACGATTTCTTCCTTGAACTGAAGTTTACCTGCCATCAACCACTCAACCAGTTGACCGACTCCCTCGGGGAAGCGGTCCAAAAAGTCCAGCACCACAAATCCGCGGATAGTGATACTTTCGGCCACCAGCTGCCACAGATTCTTGAGGTGGGGCAGTTCTTCCGCATTGTAAGAAGAGATCCAGCCGCATACCGCTACACGACCAAATTTATTCATGCAGCTCAGTGCCGCATCGAGAATTTCTCCGCCGACGTTATCAAAGTAAACGTCTACACCATCTCTACATACCTCCCCTATCGCCTTGCTGAAGTCGCCACAGGTCTTGTAATTAATAGCTGCATCAAAGCCCAGATCCTCGGTAAGCCAGGCGCATTTCTCGTCGGTGCCCGCCATACCCACCACGCGACATCCCTGCATTTTGGCGATCTGACCTACTATCGATCCGACAGCACCTGCAGCGGCACTCACTAACACGGTTTCACCGGCCTTGGGTTGACCGATTTCCATTAAGCCAAAGTAGGCAGTGAGCCCGGTAGGACCCAAAACGCCCAAAAAGTTACTCAAGGGAATCCCCATGGATTCATCCAGTTTGTTCAACGCCTCTGCGGGCAATGTGGTGTAAGCCTCCCAACCTCCCATCGTCATCGCAACATCGCCCACCGCGAAATTTTCGCTGTTAGACTCCACCACTCGACCGATAACAGAAGCCCGCACCGCGTCGCCCAACGCTATCGGCTCGATATAGTTTGGCTCGTCCGACATCCAGCCGCGAATCGCCGGATCCAGTGAGATAAACAGATTGCGCATCCTTACCTCGCCTGCACTGAGGGCAGCTAAAGGCACATCTCGCGAAGGGATATTTTCTGAGTTTGGCTCACCCTTGGGGCGGGATGCGAGATAGTACTGTCTGTTGAGAATTTCGGTCATGGGATGCGTACCTGTTTGCGAGCGGAGATTGAGTTCAGCCCGCAAACATAGCCCTTGGCAAAAAATCAGTCAACCCTGATTGTTTTGACCGCGCGATTCTGCTACTTTCAATCGTTGAGAGCAGCCTCCGGGCTGACTTCTTTACTGGCTAAATTTACGGAGGCTCCCGCCTTGGCAACCGAACAAGTAAAAACCTATTGCCGTTTCTGCCACGCCTACTGCCCTATGGTAGCGACGGTAGAAGACGACCGCCTCATCGCTATCGCGCCGGACACGGACAACGAAATTTATGGCGGCTATACCTGCGTCAAGGGCCGGCAAATGCTGGAGCAAATCTATCACCCTGGTCGCCTGGAACAGTCACAAAAACGCCTGCCTGACGGCGAGTTCGAGGCCATTGGCAGTCAGAAAGCCATGGACGAAATCGCCGATAAGTTGAAAGCGATCCTCGCGGAATACGGCCCCCGCAGCATCGCCAGCTATAACGGCACGTACTCCTTTCAAAATTCTGCGGCACACGGCATGGCGCGAGCATTTCACGCGGCCCTGGATGCACCTAATTATTTCACCAGTGTGACCATTGACCAACCCGCAAAGGTTGCCATCGCCCCTGCACGCATGGGCTGGTGGAATGCGGGCTCACACATGTGGAGTGATTCCGATGTATCCATGGTGATTGGCAACAACACGCTGATTTCACATTTCTCAGTGCCGGGAGGTGTGCCCTCGTTCAGCCCTGCCAATGCCCTGCGCGAGGGTCGCAAGCGCGGTCTTAAGTTGATTGTCATCGACCCAAGAAAATCAGAGGTCGCCGCCCGCGCTGACCTGCATCTGCAAGTGCGTCCGGGGCAGGATGCTGCCCTGCTGGCGGCGATTATTCAAATTGTGATTAGCGAGAATCTTTACGACAAGGAATTTTGCGAGGACCACACCGAAGGCCTTGAAGAACTTGACCAGGCTACTCGTCAATTTACCCCCGAGGCCGCCGCCGCCGCGACTGACGTTCCCGCAGAGCAAATTTATGAGGCTGCTCGAATATTTGCCGCTGGCCCGAAAGGCTCTGCGGTCACGGGCACAGGGCCAGAAATGGGGCCGCATCCCAACCTGGTATTACATTTATCACTGGCGCTCAATGCCATTTGCGGGCGTCACTACAGAGCCGGCGAGCGCATCCCCAACCCCGGTGTACTGACTCCTCCTGGGCCCAGGCATGCTCAAGCAACCTCGCCGCAGCCCCAATGGTTGACCGAAGGGGTCGCCAGCAGAATTGATCCGGATATTCACGAGACCGTGGTGCTGTCGCCCTATGGTCCATTGAAGGAAATGCCAGCAGGGCTTGCCGCCGACGAAATTCTCACCCCCGGTGACGGCCAAATCAAAGCATTAATCTGTGTTGGCGGAAATCCACTGCTCGCCTGGCCCGATCAGGAAAAAACTCACCGCGCACTGGAGAGTCTGGAACTATTGGTCTGTGTGGACATTAAAATGGCGGCCACCGCGCAAATGGCTGACTATGTGCTGGCACCCAAAATTTGTTTGGAGCGAGAGGACGTTACCCTGCTCACCGATGTCTGGCATGACAAACCCTACAGTCAGTACACCCGCGCAGTCGTAGAAGCACGTGGCGATGAAATAGAAGAGTGGCAGGTGTTCTGGGAACTGGGCAAACGCATGGGCCTGGAGCTGACTCTAAATAAGCAGCCGGTGGATATGACATCATTGCCCGAGAAAATAGACTTGCTCAAGACCATTACCCAGGGATCTCGTGTACCCATTGAGGACATTGCTGCCAAAGAAGGCGGTCACGTGCAGGACGTCGACGATATCATCGCTCTACCCGCAGACCCAGAGACCGCAGGCCATCTGCAACTGTTCCCACCCGGACTGGACGAAGAACTCACCGCTGCACTGCAAGACATGCAGGGTAAAACCGACAGCGAGTACCCTCATTTACTGATCAGCCGCAGAATGAAGTATACGCACAACTCCACCGGACCTGAGTTCGCCCTGTTGCGTGCCAAGAACAGTCATAATCCGGCCTATATGCACTCCAGCGACCTGGCAAAACTGGATATAGCAGACGGTGAACTGGTAGAAGTGCGCTCCCGACACGGCGCGATTCCTGCCATCGCAGCCGCTAGCGACGACATTAAACCCGGACTGGTATCGATGTCCCACAGCTGGGGAGGGACACCCGATCCAGCGGCGAAGATCGATGAAAAAGTTCGCGAGATGGGCAGTAATACCAATCGCCTGATTGACAATCGCGAGCATACAGAACGCTACTCTGCGATGCCGAGATTAAGTACGGTGCCCATTAGTATTAGCAAGATGGCGTGAACGGAAGCGCGCTGACCTCTGCAGTACCTCCGCAGCGAAAGAATCAAAGCGCTGAACGGTAAATAACTACAGCCACTCCTGTTAATCGGTTACAATTTCGGTTTAGGGGTGACTGTTTTAATCAGGCTATCCTGTTTTCATTTAACAACGGAGTGAAAATGGCCAACAGCATTACAAAGGGCGACGATACAGCACAGGATATTAGCTGGCAGGCGCAGAAGAGTGCGATGACCCGCGACCGCATTCTGGATGCGGCAATCTCCTGTTTTATCGAGCTGGGCTACACCAACGTTACTACCGCCAAGGTAGCGAGCGCAGCTGGCGTGTCGCGAGGTGCGATGCTGCATCATTTCCCCTCGAAAACCGAGTTAATCCAGGCAGCAGTTGAATACCTTCACGTCAAACTGCTGGAAGATTACACAGAGAGGGTGAAATCTATCTCTCCTAAACTCAAGGGCCGTAAATTTCGTCGCGCGGGTATTGATGCCTACTGGCAACACCTCACTGGAGACTTGTTCACTGCTTATCACGAACTCTGCGTTGCGGGCCGCACCGACAGCGAACTTAAGGCCATCCTGGAAACATCCAGTGTCAAGTTCGACATGCATGTCCAGGAATCCAACAAAGAGTTGTTCAAGGATTGGGAAGGAACCGGCGACAGATTCCTGCTTGCTATGGACGTTACCAAGTTCATGATGGAAGGACTGGCAGTAGGCCAACTGGTGGTTGATCGTGAAGAGCGGGTTAACCGTCTGCTGGACTACCTGGCGGATCGTCTGGAAGAAATTTTTCAGGAAGGCACCAGCGGCGCGATCGGCCGCCACTCTTCCTGAATTCAGTTCAGGCTGCCTGGAGCTGAATGTAGCGCTCCAGGTAGTAATCTTCATCTCCGTAAAGCTTCGCCAACAGCAGCAGCCGCTTCAAGAGATGGCCAACAATCAATTCATCAGTCATGCCCATACCGCCATGCAGTTGAACTGCTTCGTGGGAAATAAGCCGTCCCGCTTCCGCCACCTTCACTTTTAGCGCAGCGCAAGCAGCAGGTCCCGCACTGTCGCCTTCCTCAAGCAAAATAGCCGCGTTGTATAACAAAGACTTTGTTTCTTCCAATTTCAGGTACATATCGGCCATGCGGTGTTGCAAGGCCTGAAACTTGCCAATGGCTTGACCAAACTGTTCACGTGTTTTGGTGTACTCCACAGTGGCATTGAGCAAGACTTGCATAGCTCCCAGCGATTCAGCACCCAACGCAATAATCGCGTAATCCAGCGCCTTAGCAATAATGGCAGCCCCATTGCCAGGCTCGCCCAACATGTCGGTTGCGGCCAAAGCCACATTGTCAAAGCCAATGACTGCTCCGCGACTACCGTCAACAGCGGTAAACGAACTGCGATTCACGCCGGGCTTGTCTGCAGAAACCACAAACAGGCTCAAGCTATCGGGGTTGCCCTGTTCTGTCAGGGCGCTAACAATCAACTGGTCTGCAACGTGCCCGTTGAGCACCGCAATCTTGCTGCCAGACAGTGAAAATCCATTATCTGCGACGCTAGCTACCGCGTTAATCGCTGCAAAATCATAGCCGGAACCGGCCTCTGCAAACGCGAACGCCCACTGACTGCTGCCTTCGGCCAGCGCGGGTATATACGTCGCTCGTTGTTCTTCACTAGCAGCCAAAGACAGTAAGCCGCCGCAGGCTGCCACACAGTGCAGGTAAGGCTCACGAACCAGCGCCTTACCCAAAGATTCGCAGAGCACCATCAGGTCGGTCACGCTGCCGCCTAATCCGCCATCGGCTTCGGCAAAGGGCAGTGCCAACCAACCCAACTCGGCAAAGGCCTGCCAGGCCTGGGCATCGAAGCCAAGATCGCTCTGGCTCAGCTTGCGATGGCGGTCCACACTGCCATGATCTGCTGTGTATTTCTCTACGCTTTCACGCAGTAGTACTTGTTCTTCTGAAAGGGAAAAGTCCACGGTATATCCTGCAAATTAGCTGCGCTCATGCTAGCAACTTGCCTCTTACAAAACAATCAGTCCCTACTGTTTTATTGTTCCTGTATTTCCCCTAGACTCAAGCTGACACAAGAGACGGAGTCATCCTATGCCTGCACTAAACCTGAGCGCCGATGAGGTACTAACCACTACCCGGGCAGTCCGTAAAAGACTGGATTTGCAACGACCGGTGGAACTGGCTGTAATCAAGGAATGTCTGGAGATTGCACTGCAAGCACCCTCCGGCTCGAACTCACAGGGCTGGCATTTTATAGTGGTCACAGACCGGGCAAAAATTAAAACAATCGCTGACTACTACCAGCGCGCCTTCGCCGAGTATGAGTCAGGACCGGCACAGCCGACGCGCCTGCACACGGACAACCCCGACATGACCGAAACTCAGGAGCGAGTTTTAAGTTCTGCCCAGTACCTGGCGGCCCACCTGGCTGAGGTACCTGCGCTGCTCATTCCCTGCATGCTGGGGCGACCAGAAAGCGGTGACCTTCCTCAGGGCATTATCGCTGGCATGTATGGCTCGGTGATACCGGCGGTCTGGAGTTTTATGTTGGCCGCTAGGGAACGAGGACTGGGGACCTGCTGGACAACACTGCACCTGAATTTTGAAAAGGAAGCTGCCGCACTGCTGGAAATTCCAGATGAGTATTCTCAAGTGGCGCTTATACCTATTGCCTACACCCAGGGCACACGTTTTCAGCCCGCGCCGCGAAAATCGTTAGATGATTCGCTGCATCTGGATAGCTGGTAGCGGGAGCCTGAGTTTTGGATCTGGGAATCACAGGCAAGAAAGCCCTGGTCAATGGCGGCAGTGCGGGGCTTGGCAAGGGCAGCGCAAGAGCTCTCGCGGCGGAGGGTGTAGAGCTCTACATTTCCGCCAGGAACCAGCAGCGTCTGGAGAAGGTCGCTGAAGAAATCGCCAGGGACACAGGTGCCAGCGTCACACCAATAGTCGCCGATCACTCAACAGATGCCGGCCGCGAAGCAATATTATCAGTGTGTCCTGATCCCGATATTCTGGTGGGCACCTGCTCACCTGCACCATTTACGCCGGACTTCCGTGACGTCACTGTCACAGATTGGCAACAACACCTGGCTACCGGCCTGATCAGTCCCATCGAATTTATTCGTGCCACCATCGATGGCATGTGCGACCGCGGCTTTGGTCGTATCGTCAACATTTCCACCGGGGCCAGCAAGTTTCCCGCCGAAATTCGGACGCTCTCAGGACCACCCAGGGCTGCACTGTCTAACTACACCGTGTCCGTCGCAAAAGCGGTCGCCAGACATAATGTCACGATCAACAACCTGTTGCCGGGCATGCACCACACAGCAGCAGCAGAAGAGCGCTTGGGTGGAATCGCCGCTGAACAAGGCAAAAGTTACGAGGAGGCGGTAGAAGACTGGATCAGGGAGTGGCGGATTCCCGCGGAGAAATTCGGCAATATCGATGACTTCGGAACAATATGTGCGTTGTTTTGCAGCCAACAGGCTAGCTACATTATCGGCCAGAACCTGGTAATCGATGGCGGTGCTACTACCGCCACTTTCTGAAACCAACCACCACAGGCAGGAACTACACAGATGACAGCAAAAGGATCAACCCTGGAATATTACGATGGTGAGCAGCTCTGTCTGGGCGAGGTTTTTCACCCTGAGCATAGTGCCAAAGCCTCACCAATAGTTCTGGTAGTGCACGCCTGGGACGGATTAGGCGACGAGGTCAGGGACAAGGCCACCCGACTTGCCGCTCAAGGTTACGTGGCATTTGCTATCGACGTTCACGGCAACGGTATTCTGCACACCGACTTCAGTACGGTACAGGAAGTTCTGGGGCCATTCATGGCTGACCGTGCAATGCTGTTGCGTCGCCTCGCGGCCGCCCTTACTGCGGCAAAGACGATCCCTGGCGCCGATACTGCGCGAATAGCGGTCATGGGTTACTGCTTTGGCGGCACCTGCGCCCTTGATCTTGCGCGCTCTGGCGGCCCTGATATCAAAGCGGCGGTTTCTTTCCATGGTGGCCTGGCGGGTAACGGCATGGAGGCTACTGCCATCAGCGCCCCAGTCCTTGTACTTCATGGACATGACGACCCGATGGTTCCGCCAGAGGCAGTGACAGAATTTCAAGGCGAAATGAACGAGCGAGACGCCGACTGGCAGCTGGTCAGTTACGGCCACACGGTGCACGGTTTTACTCGCCCTGAGGCAAATAGTCCGGAACTGGGTGTTGTTTACAACCCGCTGGCAGACCGACGGTCCTGGCACGCCATGCTTCAGTTTTTCCAAGAGGTGCTCTAGCCACATGCCCGCTCACATTGTGCCTGCACAGGCTGAGATAGAAGCACTCGCAGGGCACCGCTTTGCCGGAGGAGAATACCGCATTGCTCACTGGGAAAATGTGCTACTAACCGGCTGCACCGGCACCGAATTGTTGCCAGATGGACTCGCCCACCCCAGCAGCCTGTTCCACTTGCCCATTGCCGGCGCTGGCACCAGCATCGCCGAGATGTTCGCGTTAGGCAAAGCGGAGTCTGATCTTTCCATTATGATTGAAAGTTACGAGTGGGAGTTTTACCAGCCCTTGCGGGAAGAGATTGACTACCGGGTCGAAGGTGCAATTCATTCGTCACAGCGGATTCAGGAAGTCGACAGGGAGTACGATCGTATTCAGTTTCGTTTCGACATAGCGCTGACTAGCGGCGAGCCTGTTGCCCGGTCACTAGTGACCTGGCATTACACGAGAAACACCCTGTGAGCCCTGCTGTCGGTGACCCTATCCCCGAGTGGGTTATGCCAGAAGTTTCCGCTGAGCGTATGCGCACTATGGCGGCTCTGCTGCGTGACCCAAACCCGCTGCATTGGGACCGGGATGCGGTCGCCTCCCTGCCGCTAAACCTGGGTCGCAGAACAATCAATCAAGGCCCGCTTGGCCTGGGATACATGGTTAATATGCTGCACGCCTGGGCAGGTGCCGGCAGCATACGCCGCATGGTGACGCGTTTCCCGCAGGTCGTGCTCGATGGCGAAGAAGTTATCGCACGAGGCCGGATCACGAACTTACACAGCGCAGCGGGCGAACTGCTGGCCGATTGCAGCATCTGGCTGGAACATGCAGAGCGAGGCATTCTCCTGGAGGGTGAAGCCACTGTGTCGCTGGCAACAGACAACCAAGCGACATAAGCGCAACCTCATCGGGATTCCTCAATAAAATCATCAATCAGCTCGTGCAGCCGTGACACGCGACTCTCCTGTCCCGCCAGGTAAGAACCCTGATAACCACTGGAGCTCATGGCACGCTGCTGACCGGGGAAAATCGTCAAGTCCTGATCTATGGTCAGGCCCATGCTTTTCTCTCCCAGGGAAAACACCTCGTGTTCAATCTCAGTGCCCCGCTCTACCAATCCTGCAGTCGTTCGCACCGGCTCTGTCACGCCGTCTGGATCTGGCGCGTACCAGAAGTTATCAAAGATACATTGCTCGGGGTCAGTCGGGTGCGGCCGGGCTCGCAAAAAGTGAAAACCGTCCACCCACAAGGACACTGCAAAATTTGGAAACAGCGTGTAGTGATAGGCATCAGTCAACTGACTGTCGTTAAGCTCATTGAAGTAAGCATAACCACGGCCAGGCCCCAGGCGGCGACGCGCCTGCTGTAATGCTTCACGCGTGTCTTCTCCCCTGCCCCGATAATCTTCCGGGTCCAGGTCCCAGTCTCGCAAGATATCGGCCAATGGCTCACCAATAGCGCCGTCCTTGTCAGTCGCAGGCCCCGCATAGCCGCCGAGCATAATCATCCGCCCGTGCCCCTCGTCTGCCATATCAAATCGTGTGGTTTTGTAAGAAGTATCTACGCCCGAATGAATGCGTAACTTTTCGACGTTTGCACCCTTGGGCTTATGCACCGTATTGACGTGATAGGACTCGTTAAAATTGTCCATCACCACTTTCCAGTTACAGGGCGCTACCGTAGTTTTAGCGACGTAGCGCTTCCATTGATCAATACGATAAACCGACCAGTCATCCCACACGGGTCCCAGATACTCCTTCAGGGTCACACAGTCCGGATTCATATTAATCCAGACAAACCCCGCAAAGGTCTCGCAGCGCACTTCTTTCAAGGTCAGTTTGCCGCAGGGAGTTCCCTGGGGAAAATCATCCGCATCCTGGACAAAGTCTAACTGTCCATCCCGGGTCCAGGCCCAGCTATGATAGGGGCAGATAAATCGCCTGGCATGGCCTTTTTCCTCGCTCACCAGACGCTGGCCACGGTGTTGGCAAACGTTGTAATAGGCTTTTATAGCACCATCGTCCTGACGCACCATCAAAATAGATTCCCGGCCGACCTCCTCTTGCTGCCAATCTCCCGGGTTGGGCATCTCGTTCTCAGCGCCCAGCAACAGCCACACTTTGGTCCAGACGTGACTCCACTCCTGTTCAGCAAAATCTTTAGAGGTATAACGATGCCCCTCCAGTTTGTGTCCACGAATTTTTTGCTCCGGCCACGAGGGAAGATCCGCAACTGGTTTATTGGTTTGCCCGACATTCTCTGCCATTTAACTCACTCCTGCTAAACTGATGCTATTTACTATTTAAACACTGATTGGATTCGCGAATGTCTCTTGAAAATTGCGCTCATCGACTAGCACTGCAAGACTTGCTCGCCACCTACGCGGCAGCCGTTGACGAACGCGACCGAGAGCGCTATTCCCACTGTTTTACCGACGATGTTGAGGTTGTAGGCTTTGGCGATCAAACCCATTTTGGACGCAGCAACTGGGTTGAATACGTTTGGACCGCATTGGGAAACTATGACTCGACGCAACACTTGCTGGGCTCGCAGCTGGCGACCATTGACGGGAAAAGAGCTTCCGCGCGCACCGATGTACAGGCGCTTCATGTGCTTGCAGGCAGTGAAGAGAAATTCACGCTCTGGGCAACTTACCTGAGTGACATGATACTCACCGAACATGGCTGGAAAATTTGTCGCCATGAACTGGTGGTGCGCGCGAGCCAAAGCCACTAAGTCACTTCCCTTTGAATAGAGGGGTTCGCCCTTCTTCGTAAGCTTTGATCGCCTCAGCGTGATCTTCGCTGGGGCGGGTAATCAACATATGTGAGGAAATCAGGTCCAGGTGAGTATTGAGATCCATCGAGTGACTTTGCTTTACTGCTCGCTTGACCAGCCCCATCGCCAACGGTGCGCGCTCAGTCAGCTTTTGTGCAAAATCCATGGTTTGTTGCATGAAGTCCTGATCGTCAAACACTTGATTGACCATGCCAATACGCATGGCCTCTTGAGCGTCGATGGGTTCGGCTGCATAAAACAGTTCCAACGCTTTCGCTTCTCCCACGATGCGCGGCAAGAAATAACTACCACCGTTGCCAGGCACTAACCCAAAGGCGGTGTAACTCACTCGAAACTTTGCGCTACGCGCCGCTAACCGGATATCGCACTGCAAACTTACATCGACACCTGCACCGGATGCCAGACCATTAACCGCAGCAATCACCGGCTTATCGATCTCTGCCAGCTTGCGCGGAATACGATGCAGACGGTCCCAGAATTGCTGTTTGATCTCCACCGGTGAAGGCGCGGTATGAGTTCCCAACTTACTGGTATCGCCGCCTCGACAAAAAGCTTCGCCCGCGCCGGTCACTACAATCACGGCTACGTCGTCACTGGTGCGACAGTGCTCAAGAGCATCAACCCAGAGAGGCAGCATTTCCTCATTAATCGCATTGAGGACGTCAGGTCGGTTCAAGGTGATGGTGGCAACCCGCTTGTCGACGGTCAGAGTAATCGGTGATGTCATGAGAAGGTCTCTGCAGATAGGTATTTTTCAAGCGTCTGGTGAAAGTGTCGAATTCGCACTTCCTGATAATTGGCCAGTTGAACCTGACCATCGCGCAGCGAACTTAAACCACGCTGAACCATCGAAAGGTTGCTGAAATCCTGATCAAACACCCTGGCAAGCTCCGGGTCAATGCCCGCTGTCTCCGCCAGAGTTTGATCGGGCCCGACAAATTGCTCCGGAACATCACGCGGACGTTCCCCTTCAGGAAAACGCAGCAACAGCATAATTTCCATAGTGCACATATCATGCCGGTCCTCCCATGGCAGGAAGCGATACGTTACGTTAGGGCGAAAGCCCGCCCAGGGTGCAAAGTTAGGGAACACAGAATACAAAATCGCATCCAGCACTTCGCTGTATGTCGCTACTCCTGCTAGCTCGCGATCATACATCCGTGAAAAACGCGCAATGTTAAGCTCACCCAGGTATTCACGGGCGCTTACATTCTCTGACAGCTCGGGCAGATCTTCACCCTCTCCGACACCATATACTCTCAGCCATTGATCTACCGCTTGCTGCTCTGAGTGACCGGGCAGGTGCGGACTGATCACGCCCATAGGGGTGATTGTTCTACTTACATAGTCATTGAAACAGTCGTATTGGGAATTTGCATCTCCAGTGTAGGGCAGCAACTGCGGATGTGTCGCCACCGTATGGTAGGACTCTATAAAGGCTTCATGTGCCACCTTCCAGTTGCAACGCAGCACTTTTTTAAGGTGCATCGCCTTGTAGGTATTCTCCGGTTCCCAGCGTTTAAAGTGATCAACCATTTCACCCAGATGATCTCTTAACGACGGGGCATCTGCTGATTGGTTCACGAATACCCAGCCTCCCCAGGTTTCAACGCGCAAGGATGGCAAACCAAAGCTCTGCTGATCAATGTGGGGGAAGTCCCACTGACAAGGGGCACCGCGAAATTGCCCGTTCAGGTTCCAGGTGAAGCCATGATAAGGACATTTTAGTTCTCTGCTACTGCCACTGCCGGTTTTTAATTGTCGGCCTCTGTGCAAACAGGCGTTAGGGTAGGCACGCAGGCAACCTTGCTCAGTTCGCACCACCAGGACATTGATGTCGGCAATCTGGTGACTGTAAAAGTCCCCCGGTTCAGCCACTTCTGTTTCACGGCACACTGTCTGCCAAACTCGAGGCCACAGACGCTGCTTTTCTAACTCATAGTAGTCACAACTAAGGTAGCACTCAACATCCAGCGGACTGCAACCAAGGTCAGTCAGGGAACTTAGCTTCAGGGACTCCGGCACAGCAAGGGGCTCGTTGTGTAACAGGTCCTGGTAGGTAGGAATATTTGATCCTTTCTTCAGCACAAGTCTATTTCCGTTTTCAGCGCGTCCGGTGATAATAGATGATTAGCAAAGCCACAAGTAGGTAGTGCATGTACTCTAAGCCCAAAACCATAATGATCACGGGTGCATCCAGCGGCATTGGCGAAGCGCTGGCTCTGCACTATGCCGCTGACGACATCGTCTTGTGCCTCACCGGACGCGACCCTCTCAGGCTTGAAACAGTCGCTGAAAGTTGCCGCGCGAAAGGTGCACTGGTTGATACCTGGGCCGGCGATGTCTGCAACAGCGCAGGTATCAAAAGCTGGATTGCAGATTGTGATCAAACCCATACCCTCAACCTGGTCATCGCCAACGCGGGTGTCGCCCTGGGCTCAGCGACAGTCGAGGGCCTGCAAAAGGCGGCGACAAACTCGTTCAACATCAATGTCAACGGCGTTTTCAATACAGTACACCCTGCCCTGGAGCTCATGTCCAAAAGGCGCCCTTACCCTGTCGCCAACGCCCAAGTTGCACTGATGAGCTCAGTGATGGGTTACGCTGGCATGGCTCGTTCGCCCGCTTACTCTTCCTCAAAGGCCGCGATTAAACACTACGGTGAAGCACTTCGAGGCGCCTTTAGGGGCATGGGTATTGGCGTATCAGTGATTTGCCCTGGTTACGTAGGCACCGCACTGACCGCAAAAAACAGCGCCCCCATGCCTTTCCTGATACCTGCAGACAAAGCTGCCGAAATCATAGCCAGAGGCCTGGCGCGTAATAAAGCGCGCATCACATTCCCCTGGCAAATGGTCTTCATCACCCGTCTGTTAATGAATCTTCCCGCGTTTATAGTTGATCGAATCAACAAACCCTGGGGCGTTGTCCGGCTGGAGGACAACCCCTAGGCAGGTCGCCAGGTACCGTGAAAACTCACCGGCACACGATGTGAAACCCAGGCCTTGGCAATAGGCCCTGCGCTAATATTCAGCGAATCAAAAATACACAGCGCACTGGTATTAGTGGGTATGTCATAAACGGTGCTAAGCACCCACCCAACGCCTTCGGGCGCATCTGCACTGCGAGGCACGAACATCGGCTCGGCGACATAGCCGGCGTCGAAAGCGTAACTATCGGCTGTATGGCTTTTCACATCGAAGCGCACAATTGCGTTGTATACCACGTCACTGTCAGGAATCTGGGCAGGTATGGATCGATCAGAAGAGGTATACCAGGTGTGTTGATATTCGCGCATCGCAAAGCGCGGATCGATTACCGGGAACTCTGCACCGTGATCCGCCAGATAATCCATTTTCACGCGTGGATTTGACGCATTCATATCGATTGTCCAGCGCGCTAATGACGGATGAACATTCGCTGGTGTAGGCGTGCCATCAACCATGGGAAACAGAGGCGGTGAATCGAAGTGACAGGCCTCAACGGTAATCACTCCTTCAACATCGCTGCCATTGGCAAAGTGAAAGACGTAACAGGCATCACCCTCTATCCACCGAATATCATCGGGAGTACCTGACCGGGGCATAACGCCCACCAGGGTAGGTTTGTCCGGCTCCCAGGCGAAAGGTGGCTTGCCTTCCATGGCTCGTCCTAAATCACCGGTGATAGGCATCACCGGAAACAACACATAGTTTTCTGTCACCACCATGTCATGGACCATCGCGGAGTATGGTGCCTGAAAATGATGCGACTCTTGCATATGGCCCGCCGCATTGACCTGGTAATAGCCCATGTCGGGGGTAAATGGACCCGCCGTCATATACGCGTGAAAATGCATATCTGCGTTAGCCGGATCAATTTTAGGGTGGGCTGACATAGTGGTATTTAACTTGCCGTAAAAGCGCCACGCACCCTGCGACTCCAACGTATCGGCATCCATTTCAAAGGGCAGATGCCCCTCTTCCAACAGCAACAAACGACCGCCGTGGTAGACCACGGAGGTATTGGCCACCCCTTCTTTGTCATTCAACACGAAGTCCAGGTAACGGGGGTCTGTTTCCAGCGGGTTTATACCACTGAACAAAGACATTCCCTCGCGCCGCTCGATTTTGAAACGCTCAGTTTGCGCCCAACGGTTCTGGTAACTGACCCTCCCGTCCTCAAAGTTAAACGCGTGAATCATGCCGTCGCCGGTGAACAAGTGGTACTCGTTCTCTGGAGGAAATTGCGGATTCGGCCCATTGCGATAGAAAGTACCGTTCAACTCACGCGGTATCTCACCCTCAACCACCAGGTTTTGCGCCGTGCATTCAGCTGTAAGCGGCTCGTAATATCCACTCAGAAAAGCATTGTCTGGCCACTGCTTCATTGGCGAATCCTTTTATAATTTGCTTAGTCCGCAGGTCGCCAGGTTCCATGGAAGCCGGGAGGCACACGATGCGATAACTGAGCTCGGGCCACTGGGCCCGCTGTAATATCCAGGGCGTTAAAAATGAGCAAACTGCTCAATCGAGTTTCGAGATCGATGATCACCGCCAATAGATATCCGTCGCCTTCCGGGGCGTCATCAGAGCGCGGAACGAACAATGCTTCGGACACCATGCTCTGGCCACAAGAGTAAGTCTCGGTGGTATTGCTCTCGTGATCCCAGTAACCAATAGTGTTGTAAAGATTCTCATTAACCTCCAGTGAACTTTTTATCGTGCCGTCGGTTGTGGTGTACCACCCATGCCTGTAGGCCTGACCGGCGTACCGCATATCGATCTGCGGAAACTCCAGTTCAAAAGTATCCAGCGCTGTCGACTCCACCCTGGCTTCAGGGTTATTCATGTCGATAGTCCATCGGCACAATTGGCTGCGCGTTTCACCGGTGGCTTCACCCTCAGCCGTGGGGAAGAGTGGCGCCTGGGTAAATTGCGCGGCATCCACGCTAATAACGCCATCCTGATCAAAGGCATTCATAAAGTGAAATGCAAAACAGATATCCATCTCGAGCCAGCGAATATTATCTGCGTTCTCTGCATCACGCGGCAGCACAGCAATGTGCACACCCTTGCTCGGCTCCCATGCAAAGGGAGGTCCACCTTCCATTGCTCGCTCCAAACTGCCGGTAATCGGAAAAATAGGTACCACGATGTAATTTTCAGTAATGACGAAGTCGTGCACCATCGCCGAATAGGGCGTGGGGATATGAATGCTTTGGGTCAGCAAGCCTTCGGCATTGACCTTGTGAACCATGACATCTTCAGAAAAAGGTCCGGTCGCCATGTAGGCAAAAAACACCATTTCTCCAGTTTTTTCATCAATCTTGGGGTGAGCCGTCATAGCGGTATGCAGCTTGCCCCGGAAAGTCCAGCTGCCGATAGAGTCCAGAGTAATCGGGTCAATTTCATAAGGCCGGTGACCCTCTTCCATGACCAGTAAGCGTCCGCCGTGCCAAACCGCCGCGGTATTTGCCAAACCTTCTTTGTCAGCCAGGGTAAATTCCGCGTAGTCCGGATCGCAGTCGAACGGGTTCATTGCATTAATAACTGCCCTGCCCTCCATGTCCTCGATATTGAACTTGGCGGTTCTCACCCAGCGGTTGACGTAGTCGACCTGACCATTGCCGATATGGAACGCATGCACCATACCGTCGCCTGCGAACAGGTGATACTCACCTCGCGGCCTGAAGCGCTGATTAGGACCGGCGCGATAGAGCGTGCCATTGAGGTCCGCCGGTACCTCTCCTTCGATAACCAGATCCTGAGCTTCGCACTCCATCTGAATGGGTCCCCAGGGAAAATTGAGGAATTGGTTATCTACTGGCATTGCTTGAGCCATAGCTGTTCTCGCTTTGTGAGTTCTTGTGTGAGTGCACAAACATACCCTTGAGATTAAAATCAGTCAATTCTGTTTGTTTTTAAAAAGGGCATTTGTTAAGGTCTGTTGCATACAAAAAAAACACATTTTTTTATTCCTTGGACACCAACATGAAAAAGATGATTACCGCCCTTGGGGCGGCAATTCTCGCCCAATTGGCCAGCTCCTCCGTGCAGGCCCAAGAAGGACAGCTGGTGCTGGAAGAAATACTGGTGACCGCCAGTCGCCGGGTTGAAAGCCTGCAAGAAGTGGCCATGTCTGTGTCCGCTTTTTCCAGCGATTTTTTCCAAAACGCTGGCGTCAACGACCTCGCTGGGTTGGAGCAGTACACACCTAACCTCAAGATTACCCCAGGCGGCACTGACTCTAATGGCACCTCAATCCGCATTCGGGGAATCGGCTCTGTAGGGAGCAACTCCGGCATCGATCCCAGCGTGGGCGTATTCATCGACGGCATTTACCAGGGACGTGCCGGCATGAGCATTAGCGACCTGGTCGACATACAGCGTGTCGAAGTACTTCGCGGACCCCAGGGCACCCTCTACGGCAAGAATACAGCCGCCGGGGCGATTAGTGTGATTAGCAAGCTGCCCACCGATAAATTTGAGGCGTTTGCAGAACTTTCTTACGACAGCAATGAAAAAGGTGAATTGCGCGGCATGGTGAACGTGCCGCTGGGCGATAGCCCTCATGCCATGAGGTTGTCTGCGTTTAAAGTGGATGGTGATCATCTCTACAAAAACACCTTTAACGGCGAGGGTGTTAATGACAGCAATAAATGGGGAGGCCGAGGTCGATTCCTGTTCGATTTTGAGGGTGATGGCAGCAGTGATGATTTTGGACAGTTCATCCTGACTCTCGACTATACCAACGAAGACACCGATTGCTGCGCTCTGACGTCCATCGCCTACGATGGCCTGTCCACACTAAACGCGCCAATTACCAATTCACCTTCTGAAGAATTGCAGGCAGCGCTGGGAATTAATGCCCTTGGCAGGCCTGTACTGGAATATAACTCCCTTCAGAATTCCACAGGCACTTCACCCCCGGAAAATGACCCTTTCAGTGACGATTACTGGTTTGACGCACCTGTTTACAATGCAGTGAAAATCGGCGGCTCCGCATTGGAATGGAACCGCGATCTGGAAAGCGGCAGCAGCGTAACCTTTATCAACGCCTGGCGCTTTTACCAGTCTGAAAGCGCTTTTGACGGTGATTTCACTGCCTACGACGCGGTGCGCGCCTCTACCGACATCGATTTGGATCAATACTCCTCGGAGTTTCGACTGACCTCCGCCGGCGGTGAAACCTTCGACTATCAGGGCGGCCTTTATGCCTATTACTCTGACATGGATTCCGTCGGTGAGTTTGAGCAGCGCGAAGACCTGGTGGACAATGTCATTATCATTCCGGGCACCGACATCCGCATGGGCATATTTTTCCCTGACGGGTCCCTGAACACTGATACCAATAAATACGAAACGACCAGTTACGCCGCTTTCGGCCAGCTCGTCTGGAACATGACAGACGACTTCAGCGCCACCCTGGGCCTGCGCTACACATACGAGAAGAAAGAAAGAGAAGGCAGCCAGGTGACAAATCCCAGCTTCGCACTGGATATACCACCGGTCGCTGGCCCCGACATCGAATACGATGACAAGCGCAGCGACTCCAACATATCCCCTTCGATTAACCTGCGTTACTTTTTCAACCCCGATGTGATGGGCTACGCGTCAGTCAGCCGCGGTTTCAAATCCGGAGGCTACGATCAGCGCCGTCTGGCGCAGGGCCAAACCGGCGAATTCGACGAAGAAATTGCCACCAATTATGAACTTGGCTGGAAAACCTCCTGGAACAACCGCAGACTGCAGCTCAATGGCACGCTGTTCCTGGTCAATTACGAAGACTTTCAGTCACAGACCTTCGATGGTTCTTCAGTGCGAGTGACCAACGCTGGCGACATGCAAAGCTATGGCACCGAGCTTGAGCTCATATTTCTGCCCTGGGTCAATACCACGGTCGGAACAGCAATCGGCTATAACAAGGCCGAATATGACTCCTTCGATCTGGGTCAGTGCACCATAGACCAGACCTTCTTTGAATATTACGTGGAGGGTGGCGCGCAAAGCGGCTCTCCCGCCACCAGTTCGGTTTGCACCCAAGACCTCGCCGGAGAAGCGCTAGACAATGCGCCGGAATGGAATATCAGCTCTTTCTTCCAGTACGATCATGAAATCGGCGAGCAACTGCTGGGCACGATGCGCCTGGAGCATAGCTACATCGATGAGTTTTATCTGGATCAGGATCTGGATGAAAACCTGAAAAACGATGCAGTCAATCTCATCAACCTGCGACTGACATTGAGCAACATAGCCCGCGACTGGGAAGTCGCTGTTTGGGGCCGCAACATGTTGGACGAAGAATATTATGCCTGGGGGTTGGATACTCCAACCATTGGCGGCTATAGCGGCGTCGTGGCCCCCGGTGCTTATTACGGCCTTACCCTGCGATATTTTCGCTAGCAAGCCTGTGGCAAGCTATCATTGAGTCAGTCAGTTTCTGGGCGCACCGTCGCGCAGTGGAGGATCACATGAATGACGAGCAGTTGATATCAACAGACCAGGGTACCGGCCGGGTTGCCCCGGCTCAACGCTCAGGCTTCTACTACAACTGGGGCCCCCAGGCGTGGATAGATATGTGGATGTCCAATTCCATGCTGGTAAAGAAAGCAATGCCCATCGTTAGTCACACTTTCGTGCCTATACTTCGGCTGTCCGGTGACAAAGAGCAGGTAGATAGAGACTACGATGCGATTAAAGCAAAGCGCGAAAAAGTGAAGCGCTTTGAAGCGCCTCGAGAAAAATGGCGCAAGCGCTATGGCAATTTTGTGCGCGAAGCCGAGTGGGCGCTGCTGGAGTTGCGCAAGTATTACAGCCAGAAACAGTATGAAGAGATCGTCATTGGCACGTCAGTAGCACTATCTCACGAAACCTCGGCTGACTTCCTGAACATGATGAACTCTATGTCAGATAAGAATAAGAACAAAAAAACACGTAAATCAAAAGATGGAGTGGCTCAAAAGCCGGGGCGCTGGAGCACCTTCATGTTTGAAACATTCAACCCCGCGCACTGGCTAACGGGTCCGGCAACAATTACTGAATTTGATCCTTCCAACGGGCTAACTGTGATGGAAATTCCAGACTGCGCCTGGCATCGTTGCGGTCGCGCGGAAGACCTTCCCAACCCCAATGCATTGCCTGAAGAAGGCTGCCTGAATATCTGCAAGGGCCCTTTCGAAGCTCTATTTAACGGTGAAGGTGGAGGCCTGAAGATGGAGTTTGACCCCCACCTGCCTGAAACTTCCTGTACGGTTAGAATGAGCTGGGCAACGGACTAGTGCTGTCTTTGCGTGAACTGCTGTCCCCCCGAGTGCGATTACTGGAACAGGAGCGACGCATTCGTCAACTAGAGCAAGACCTGCAACAAGTTGAAGCACAAAACACCAGCATGCGTGAAGGCATGCGTCGCTGTGTGAGTTGCGAGTACCGCCTGGATTTCAAAAATCGTCACCTCGCCGCACCCATCAAAATTGCCACTAATCGCTAATGAATAAGGAGTAATTATGTCCGTCGTTCTCGTCACCGGTGCCAGCACCGGTATAGGCCAAACCACTTCCCTGCACCTTGCCAGCAAGGGACACAAGGTCTTTGCCGGCGTGCGCAGCCCGGATACAGCCCGTGAGCTAAAGGAAAGAATCGCAACAGAGGGCGGTTCGGTAGCATTGATCCAACTGGACGTAACGGACCAGGCCTCAGTAGACAGCGCCGTGCAGCAGATCATGGATGAGGAAGGCCGTATTGATGTGCTGGTCAATAACGCCGGTGTTGGCGGTGGACGTGCGGTTGAAGAAACCCCGTTAGAGGAAGTGCGGGGCGTGTTTGAGACTAACTACTTTGGCATCTCCAGGATGCTCCTGGCGATCACCCCTATCATGCGCAAGCAACGTGGGGGCCGTATCGTTAATATGAGTTCCCTGGCGGGCCGCATGGTGTTTGGCTGCCACGGTCATTACTCTGCAGCAAAGTGGGCGCTGGAGGGGTTGAGTGAGGCCCTGGCCATGGAGATGGCAGAGTTTAATGTACGGGTAGCCCTGATCGAACCCGGTTCTGTACCGACACCGGCGTGGGAGAAAGGCACGCCACCTCCGGAAGACACCCACTATGGCAACAGCCTCACGCGACTTGCCACCTGGGCAACCTTTACCATGAAAAACCCAGCCTCCACCCAGGACGTTGCAGATGCTGTTAGTCACGCAATCGAATCGGATAAGCCTCAGTTTCGGTATTTGGTGGGTCAGGATGCCGTCGAGGATGTAGCCGGCCGCCAAAGCGTATCAGACGATGAATGGATTGAAATGAACCGGCTTCAGGGGCAAGACTTCGCCCAACGCTGGAAAGAAGTGGTAGGCGTTGATTACTTCGGCGCTGACGATTAACACCGGGTGAGCACCTCATACGGGTGACTGGACTTATTGGCAGGGCATAAAAATCATCAGTCTGAGCGGGCCCACTCTCTCGCTTCTTCACTACTTACCCAGGCAATGGCGTTGGCCAGTAAGCGGCGAAAGTTTGGATCGGCATAAGTCTCCGGCCCGTCACCGCACTGCAGGTAAACGATCGGACTGTTGCCCTGGCGACGTACCCAGGCACCCAGGTGAGTGCCCTCACTGTGCTGCCAACCTTGTCGACTGTAGAGCCTGCCTTGCACCGCTTCCTGCGCAGAATAAAAGTTATCCTGATGGTATTCATAGTCGCTACTGAGCAATGCAATCACATCGTCGTCGAACGCATGCGCTAAATAAACCTCGTCCGTTAACGAAAACTGTTTCGGCAAACCGCGAGTGACTGGGTGGTCGGTCTCTACCGTCAGCGTATGTGACACCTCGTGTCGATAACCAGAAGCAGGGCAGGGACTGCCGCGCACCAGCCCCGGTTTGTAAAGAAACTGTCCACCTACCAATTCAGCGTACTCAGGCCAGGCAGGCCAGGCGGCCAGTGCATGGTGGAGAAATACAAATCCGTGTCCTTTCTCTACCAGATCAAGAAAATCCTGTTTGAACTTCGCCGGTGGCTCAATCAGCCTGGGCGCGAGTCCATCTGCCGGATCGGGACTTTGAAAATCCATCCCGGGCATATCGTAAAAAACAAAGGTGCGGAAGTCGGCAGCCAGTTCCGGTGAAAAAAAAGCCTGCGAGGCAGGGTATTCCACTGAACAATAGGACAGGTCAGAAAAACTATCGAACGCGGCGAAAAAAGCGTCGCGGTCAAAGGGATGGCCCTTGGTCATTACCAGTACGTCTGTACTGGATTGATAATCGATAAAAGACACTGCTCCGCTCCTGTTAAAGGTCTGAGTCGCGCGCGTCGGGGCTCACATAGATGCCGGTTAAGCGCTAGGCTACATCGCGCTTGTCGAACGTAATATGTAATTCCTTGAGACCACGCAGTACTGTGTTGGGCCAATGCGTCAGGTCGTTCTTGCCTTCCACAAGACGAATATTGGTTAGCCTCGCCAGAATGCGCTCAAAAGCAACCTGCATCTCCTTGCGGCCAAGAAAGGCACCGGGACAGAAATGGGTGCCATAGCCAAATGCGATATGGTCGTCGGCGTTACGCCGACACACGTCCAGACGCTCTGGGTCATCAAAAACCTTTTCATCACGATTAGCGGCAGCATAACGCAGCATCAACAAAGCGCCCTTGGGTATCGCCACGCCCTGCAATTCAACATCCTCGGTAACAACCCGCCACAAACCCGCTGAAGGTGATTCAAAGCGTAGTATTTCTTCTACTGCGTTCGCAATCATACTCGGATCATCTAACAGCACCTGCAGTTGATCAGATAGCTGGATCAGCGAAAGCAAGCCTCCGGTTGTCGCCGACGTGGTGGTTTCGTTGCCCGCCACCAACAACTGCTCGATCATGCTAAGCAGTTCCTCATTCCTCATCAAGCGCTCCCCTTCCGGGGGTTTGATCATATTGTTGGCAAGATCTGAAATCATATCGTCTCTGGGATTGGCGCGCCGGTCATCAATAATATTGACCATGTAGTGCTGGTACTCGACGATCAACCTGGCGTTGTCGATCTCTTCTTCGGCCGTCATCATACCGCCCAAACGCGAGGCAAAGGCGTCCGACCAGAGCTTGATCTGGCGAAGGTCCTTACGCGGGACACCCAATTGATCAGCAATCACATACACTGGCAGGGGCGTAGCAAAGTCACGAACGAACTCGCATTCGCCTTTTTCGATAAATCCATCAATCAATTCATCGACGACTTGCTCCATGTAGTCGCGCATACCCTCGACCCGTTTGGCGGAAAACACCTTGTTAATCAGCGACCGATAAACCTTGTGCTGGGGTGGATCCAGGGTCAGGAGCGTTGGCGGCTGTTCGTAACCACTCTCATAAATTGCCGCCGCTTCGGCTGAAGGTTCCGGTCCTTTCAGCAAGTCCTGAAAATCGTTAGAGAACGTCTTTGTATTTCGATTAACCTGACGAATATCGTCCCAGCGAGAGAGCATGTATATATTGGTATCAGGCAACTGATACACTGGGGCTTCGCGACGTATCGCCTCATAAAACTCAAACGGGGACTCGATGACTTCGGGCGTAAAAAAGTCGAAATCTGCAGGGCAATTGGCCACTATATTCTCCTTGCCCCAGCTTTGGGGCGGCATTGATTTCATGGCATTTGAAGACGGTAGAATACGACTCACATTATCGGAGAGAAAATAAACAGTCAAATCTGATTGTTTTTTTCATAGAGCTTTGCTACTTTGCCAACAGACATTAATCCAACAACCAAACTGGCGCTTGCACTGCCCTCTTCGAAGGCAAGCTGTAGCCTGATTTGCTTAACTCAAGCCCTATTCCTAGGAGAAAATTATGGATCTCGGACTCGCCGGCAAAAATGCTGTTATTACAGGTTCAACTCGCGGTATTGGCCGCGCTATTGCCAATCTACTGGCCGACGAAGGAACCAATCTCGCTATCTGCTCTCGCAACCAAGAGGAAGTCGATAGCGCTGTGGCTGAATTGAGTGCCAAGGGCGTGAAAGTCACTGGTGCCGTCGTCGATGTAGCCGACAAAGCGAGCTACCAGGCATGGATTGCCAGTGTTGGTGAAGAACTGGGCGGAATCGATATATTCGTGCCCAACGTCAGCGCCGGGGGCGGTAACATGAGTGAGGAAGGCTGGGAAGCGAACTTCAACATAGACCTGCTGGGAACTACGCGGGGCGTAGAAGCAGCAATGCCCTTTCTGGAAAAGTCATCCGCGGCCTCTATTGTCGTCATATCTTCAACCGCAGGTGTAGAAACCTTCATGGGTCCCCAGCCCTATAACGCCATCAAAGGTGCATTGGTGATTCATGCCAAACAGCTTAGCCAGGCCCTTGCGCCTGCGGGCATCCGAGTCAACTGCGTATCCCCCGGCCCCATCTTCATCGAAGGCGGCGCTTGGGAATTCATCAAAGAAAACATGACCGACTTGTACGACGCCACACTGGCTGACATACCATCGGGCCGGTTCGGCAGCGCCGAGGAAATTGCTAACACAGTAGCCTTTATTGCCAGCCCGGCAGCGAGCCTAATCACCGGCGTAAACCTGGTCGCTGACGGCGGCTTCACCAAGCGCGTTCAATTGTAAGGAGTGCGTCAGGCTAATTCACCATGGATCTAAAATTTTCAGAAGATGACCTGCAGTTTCAGCAGGAAGTACAGCAGTTCCTCGCGGAGAATCTTAGCGCAGATATTGTTGAGACAACCTCTCAAAATGCCAGTGTGTTCGTTGAAAAAGAACTGGCACTGAAATGGCAATCAATTCTGGTCGCTAAAGGCTGGGCGGTACCCAGTTGGCCCCGCGAGCATGGCGGCACGGAGTGGTCCCCTACCCAGAAGTACATTTTCAGCCGAGAATGCTATCTCGCTGGCGCACCGATGCTGATTCCGCTGGGCTTGCTAATGCTCGCCCCGGTGCTTATGGCCTTTGGTAATGAAGAACAAAAAGCCGAGTACCTGCCAAAAATTCTGTCCGGAGAGCAGTACTGGTGTCAGGGTTATAGCGAACCAGGCTCAGGGTCTGACCTTGCGAGCTTGAAGCTCAGGGCTGATGCTGACGGTGACGATTACATCGTCAACGGATCCAAGATCTGGACCACCCACGCCCATATGGCAGATCACATTTTCTGCCTGGTGCGAACAGACAACAGTGGCAGGCCACAGCAAGGCATCAGCTTCCTGCTCATTGACATGGATAGCCCGGGCGTCAGCGTAGAACCTATCATTACCATGGCGGGTGATCACGAAGTCAACCAGGTGTTCTTTGAAAACGTAAGAGTGCCTCAGGCAAATCGCATTGGCGAAGAGAATAAAGGCTGGACCTATGCCAAGTATCTGCTTGAATTTGAGCGCGGAGGCGGTTTCTCCGGCCCGCTGATCTCGCACGAGTTAGCACGCTTGCAACGGCTTTACCGCGACACCTGCGAAAGTGTCGAAAACTTCGATCCACGTGGAGACTTCCAGCGCAAGGTCGCACGCCTGGAAATCGACCACAAAGCGCTTGAAATTACCGAGATGCGAATTCTTTCTTCCGTGAGTGGGGGCGGCACACCCGGCCCGGAGTCATCTATTCTCAAGCTCAACACCACACGTCTGGAGCAAGAAATAAACCAGCTTTCTCTAGATATCCTGGGCTATCGTGCACTGGATATGGATCCGGTAGAGGGAGGCAGTCCCTACCGCCCCGATCCGGTGTCTGCAGTATTACCGCGTTATCTCAACAATCGTGCCGCCTCGATTTTTGGCGGCTCTCAGGAGGTACAACGCAACATCATCGCCAAGATGGTGCTCGGCCTGTAGCACAGCCCTCAACAAGGAGTCGGATTCATGCAGAGAGACCAGCAAATTGCAGAAGTAAAGACTCTCTTGAATCTGGTGGCCAACAACACCACTGCGCTCGCCAACAGCGTAATGAAAATCGATGTAGGCGAGTACACTGACCCAGACCTCTTCGCTCGAGAAAAAACCGAGCTATTTCGCAACTATCCCCAGTTTGTCGGTCCCAGCTGCCTTCTTCCCGAAGCGGGTGACTACTTCGCCTTCGACGATACTGGCATTCCTATCCTTATCGTACGAACGGTCGAGGGAACGCTAAACGCCTTCGTCAATATCTGTTCTCATCGGGGTGCACCGCTGAACGAATGTCAACATGGCAAAGCCAAAATGGAGCGGATGTTCTCCTGCCCCTACCACGGATGGAGTTACGACCTCGATGGAAAGCTGATCGGCGTTCCCTTCGGCAAAGAGGGCTTTACCGATATCGACCGAGAGCAACTGGGGTTGCGGCCGCTGCAGGTGGAGGAAAAAAACGGCTTTATTTTTGTGATGCCCAATCCTGATCTCACGTTTGATATTGATGACGTACTGGCAGGACTAGATACACACTTGTCAGGTTTCGGACTCAGTGATCATTACTACCTCGGCGCCGAACAGGTCCATACAGATTTCAGTTGGAAACTTAACATGGATACTTTCCATGAGTTTTACCACTTTGAAAGTCTGCACAGCGATTCCATTGCCCAGATGGCTTATAACAACCTTGGCACTTATCACCAATTTGGTCGCAATCACGCAATGGGCTCTGCCAGTCTTGAAATTACAGAACTCAACGGCATTCCCGAGGACCAATGGAATCCACGCAAATACACTTCTCACGTCAATTACATTTTTCCTAACACTGTGATTTTTGTGGTGGAAGATCACTTTCAGACCTGGCGCGTATATCCTATTAGTCCCGATCGTTCAGTGATTTATCACAGCATGTTCCTGCCCGAACCACCAGCCAATGACGAACAGCGCGAGGAATACGAGGCATACTTTAAAATGATCAGGGATGTTGCTGTTACAGAGGACTATGCGCTGGTCGACAAGATTAATCGTGGACTCAGTAGCGGTATCAAGCGCGAAGTGCTGGTGGGGCGTAACGAGCCGGGTGTGCAAAACATGCATAGACAGTTGCACGAAATACTGGGAGTCAAGCCCGCCTGATCAGTCGTCGGCGCACCAGGCATCGACCCAATCATGAAAATGTTGAACGCGAACTTCGTCGGCATTGAGAACAGCCCTGTCAAAGCCCCTGGAGCGCATTCCCGCCTGCATATCAGGCAGATACTCAATATCCTGATCAATCGTTATAGTCAGCGAGTGCTTGCCCGCCAGCACGTCATCGCGAGTGAATGATTCATGCTCTGGCCTTTCTGCGTCGCGCGAAACACACAAAGCCGGGTGCAGTGAAAGACCCTTCGCTTCGTCACAGCCTGTCTCAGCCGGAATCTGTAGGGTGAATTTATCCAGGAAACACTTTTCGTGATCGGTGGGGTGAGGCCGGGGACCGAAAATCCACAGTTCCTCAGGATTGATAGTCATAAACGTATTCGGAAATATGTCGTACTGCCAGACATCCGAAAGCTGCGCGTCGCTCAGCGGCGAATAATCGTGTCCCAGCAAGTCGCCCACTTCTCTTTTTCGCTGCTGCACTGCGGCGCGAATCTCGGGCACGCGCCCCGAAAACGCCGCGGGATCAAGCCCCAGTGACTCGAGAAAAGGACGCAGCGGTTCAGGCACCTCCTCCGGCACACGATAGCGAGAGTTAGTGACAAAGCCCTCAACGACTGTGGCAGAGTGCCCCATAGGCCACAAGGTGTTGATGGAATTGCAGCAGTCCACAAATCCAGCGTGTTGCGGGTGAATAAAATCAACATGGTATTGCTCGAGAAAGTTGTCGCGCACCGTCTTCCAGTTAGCGTCCAAGGCTACAGTCTGGTGCTTCGCCAAGAGCATATTTTCGAACCGATAGGGTTCGAGCCTGGATACTATTGGCCCAAGGTAGTCAGCAAGAGGCTCAGCCCCGGGGTCGAAGTTAAGCCACACCAGGCCAGCCCAAACTTCTACTCGTACCGTTTTCAGGGAGCGTTCCTGCGCTGTTATCGCAGGGCAGAACCTGTCTGCGTCTGGCACCTCCGCCAGTGAGCCGTCCAAATGATAGCGCCAACCATGATACGGACAAGCTACCTGTTTTACCCAGCCGGGACTGCCACTGAATATGCGGTTTCCACGGTGCTGGCACACATTGTAGAAGGCACCGACATTGCCGTCTTCATCGCGCAGCACCACCACCGACTCGGGTCCCAGTTCATATAGGAAATAGTCACCTGCGCCGGGAATATCAGAGACCAGACCCGCAAACAGCCAGCAACGACTCCAGATTTTTTCCCACTCTCGCTCCCGCACCGCGGGGTTGGTATAGCGCGTTTTGTCCAGCACAGCCCGCTCCGCGGTGCGCGCCTTAAGGCCGCCGGGGAAATCTTCTTCCTGTGTTATTTGTGGCATAGAGTAGTTTTTAAATAGCTAAAATCAGTCGGTCAATGCTACCAGAATAGCATCATCATCGACTGTCACGCTGTGACTGGCGATCGGAGTGATGGCCGGACGCGTAAGTGCACTACCGTCACGAACATCAAACGCAGCACCGTGTAACGGACAGAGAATTTTTTGCCCCTTGAGCTTGCCATCGCACAGGCGAGCATCCGCATGACTGCAAAGATTGTCCACCGCATAGACTCCCTCAGCAGTATGGCAGAGCAGCACTTCGCGTCCATCAATTTCAACGCACAGGGTCTGACCCTGAGGCAGATCAGATAGGCTCGCTACCTGCAAAAATTCATTCACCCGCTTACTCCTGTAAAAATTCATCCAGTGTCATGTGAACTCGTCGAATACGTGACTCCTGATAATTGCCCAGGGTAATACCTGGCTTTCGACTGGTCTTAAAGCCCTGCTGTTGCAGGTCGAGATTGCCGGTGTCCTCATCGTAGACCGGCGCCAGCCAGCTCAGTGCTTCCGATTCGGTGTAGGACTGTTCCACGCTCAACTTTTCCGGCTCCGGTGGCTCTGGATGCTCAGCCCCTTCCGGCAAAGGTTCTAATATCATCAGGTCAAAGATACAGCTATCGACGTCATCGCCATTAGGGCGGAATCGATAAACCATGGGCACAGTAATACCGGGAAAGAAAAACATATTAGGGAACAGGTGATATTCGATGGAATCGAGCATCATGCAATCACTCACCGCAGATAAATCGACTCCCAGTCCCTTACCAATACGACGACGCAAGTCTTCGGCCGCAATGCTACGAGCAGTCTCGCCCGCTGGCACTTCATCATGGTCCAGGCCAAATATAGAGAGCATCTGCAGTAGCTCGTTTTCCGTCAATGGAGGGTCACGCCATTTATCGCCCGGGTAATCACTCAATGATTCGGGACTGTAATTGCCTATATTGTGAATAAAGCGACTGACGTACTTACCAAAGACATCGTATTGCGTGTTGGCACCATTGGGGGCGTTGTGGGTTTCGAAGTTATGGTATGCCTCCATGAACGCTTCCTGCGACGCTTTCCAGTTGGCTGGCAGGATCTTTTGAACATGCACCCGAATACGCCTTTGCTCGAGAGGAAAGTGCGAAAAGTGCTCAGGCATCACATCCATGTAATCGGCCAGAGGCTTTGCGTTGGGATCCAGGTTGAAAAAAACAAACCCTCCCCATAGCTCGGTTTTGACCGGATGCAGGCCGTGTGTCTCGGCGCTGGCATGCGGGAAATCCCACTTGGCCGGCAGCGATTCCAATTCCCCTTTTATATTCCAGGTCCAGCCGTGAAAAGGGCAGGTTAATTGTGGCGAGTATCCCGCCCCTTCGCCACCCAGGAGCTTTGTTCCCCGATGGGAACAACTATTGATAAACGCCTGAATGTTGTCCTCTTCACTGCGAATCACAATGATCGAATAGGGACCAATGTTATAGACATAGTTATCACCCACATCCTGCAGGTGCTCCTCGCGACAGGCCCACTGCCAACTGCGCCCCCAAAGGCGCTCGGTTTCAAGATCGGCGAAGGCCCGGGAGGTATAGCGACTGCAGGGAATATCTTCGTCCCCAAGAAATTCGAAACTCTGCTCCATCAACGGCGGGGGCACCTGCCTGGTATCGTCAGCCAGGGTAGAAGCCACCGTATGTCCCGGTGCGCGCGCAGAGCCAGGTGCTGCAGTTTTCTCTGTCATTTTACCTCGATCCCCCATTTAGTGACTGGACGCAGATGCACATCCAATAATACAATCAGGATTGACTGTTTTTTAGTATGTGCTTTCTTAGGTCTTTATTGCAAGTCACACAACCACATTCCAAGGACAAAGTAATGATGGACATGGGTATACCACTTGAAACTGAAGATGTGGCCGACAAGCTGGCGATTATCGAAGTGCTGCAGTTGCATTCCCGCGGCCTGGACCGCCTGGATAGCACCCTGCTACAGCACTGCTATTGGCCAGAGGCGGAAGTAGACTACGGAAGTTACAAGGGACCCGCCCAAGCCTTCGCGAAGCTGGTGGTAGAGGCCCTGGGTGGTGCCTACGAACTCACCCGGCATTCTCTTGGCAATACACTGGTATCGCTGGAGGGTTCGAGTGCCCGCTGCGAGAGCTACGTCAATGCCGATCATCTGCTACCCGGCGGTGGCCAGGAGATGTGCTTCGCCGGTCGCTACCTGGACTTACTGGAAAAACGCCAAGGACAGTGGCGAATGCTGCATCGTCAGGTCGTCATGGATTGGAGCCGCACCCGGGAAGTTGAGGATGAACGCGATAGCGACGCATTTTTACAACTGGCCAAGGGCAGCCACGGCGATCAAGACCCCCTTCACGAATTCCTGAATGCGGGAGGACATGCATAATGGACCAACGTTTAGAAACCTACCTGGCAAAACAAGACATCTACGAACTGTGCTGCCGGTATATGCGCGGCCTGGACAGATTGGACGCACCTCTAATGCTGGATCAGTTCTGGGAGGATGGTTGGTGCGAATTCGGAATTCACAACAGTGATCCCGCGGCGTTTATTGAGTTTGCGATGTCTGCCCTGCAGGGACACGCGGCAAACCAGCACCTGATCGGCAATTCCCTGATTGATGTAGAAGGCGATGAGGCCTTCGGTGAGATCTATTTTCAGGCCTATCACAAGGTACCTACCGATGACGGTCATGAAGACCTGATCATCTCCGGTCGTTACCTGGATCGCTACGAAAAGCGCGAGGGCATCTGGAAATTTGCCTATCGCAGCGAACTGGTGGACTGGAGCCGCACCAGCCCCACCAACGACCTTTACTTTGAACTAGCCCCCGATGGACTGCGTGGCGCCCGCAGTGACGATGCGGTTTATCTTCGTGACAATCGGCGCAGGCCCTGAGCCCTAAGCGTCCAACTCCCTCTGACCCGCATGCTTAAGAATCTTGGCTTCCTCAGCGAAAAAGGACGGCGGCGTATTGCCGGCGGTTGTCAGACCTGCATCGACGGTCAAGGTATGACCAGTGACATAGCGTGCCTCGTTGCTCAACAGATAGAGGATGGCAGCGGCGATATCTTCAGGCATGCAGGCAATACCCAGTGGCGACCCAGCGGCAATAGCTTGCGTCATGGCTTCGGCGCCGCCTTCAACCAGCGCATTGGTCATCGGCGTCACCGTACCTCCGGGCGCAACCGCGTTGACTCTAATTCCATAGCTGGAAAGTTCACTAGCAGCCGATTTAGTCAACCCGACCACACCGTGCTTGGCCATAGAATAAACATGGGGACCCTGCCCTCCCAGAATTCCCGCGGTGCTGGCAAGAGAAACAATTGCGCCACCGTGCTCCTTCATGGCGCGCGCAGCATGCTTAATCCCCAGGTAAACACCACGGGAGAGAATGGCCATCGTTTTATCGTAAGCCTCCGCCGTGGTATCCATAATAGAACCAACTGCGCCGACGATACCGGCGTTGTTTACCATGCCGGTGATAGAACCGAAGGTGGTGCAACCGGCCGCTATCGCCGCCTCAATGTCCTCTTCACGAGTGACATCAGTGCGCTGAAAAATCGCAGCATTGCCCAGCTCTGCCGCCAATGCAGCACCCAGTTCTTCCTGAAGGTCTGCAATCACTACGTTTCCACCCTCGGCCACGATAGCGCGCACAGTAGCCTCGCCAATGCCACTGGCTCCGCCGGTCACCACTACTGTATGGTCAATAAATCTGTCTCTGGTCACGCTGTCTCCTCATATTTTTTCAGGTCAGGGGCGAGCCTGCATGATAAGCTCCGCTTCATTTAACCAACATCGAAACACAAAAGGAATTAAAAAAATGTCACTTTCCCTGTCAGACCCCTCGTTACTTAAAAGTCAGGCGTACGTCGATGGCCAATGGATAGATGCAGACGACGGCGCTACTTTTCCCGTCACCAATCCTGCTAACGGCGAGTTGATTACCAATGTCGCCAAGCTCGGAGCCGCTGAAACTGCCAGAGCTGTCGCTGCGGCTGATGCAGCAATGCAGTCCTGGAAAAAACAGCCCGCCAAGGCACGTGCTGGCATTATCAGAAAGTGGTATGACTTGATGATGGCTAACCAGGAAGACCTGGCTCAGATAATGACCGCAGAGCAAGGCAAGGTTATTGCAGAATCCCGCGGCGAAATCGCCTACGGAGCTGCTTTCGTTGAGTGGTTTGGCGAAGAAGCCAAGCGCATCGATGGCGATGTTATTCCCGGCCCCTCTTCCGACAAGCGTATCGTGTGCATTAAACAGCCTGTGGGTGTGGTAGCTGCCATCACCCCCTGGAATTTTCCCAATGCCATGATCGCGCGCAAAGCCGCTCCTGCATTGGCCGCAGGGTGCAGCATTGTGATCAAGCCCGCTACGGAAACACCTCTGTCTGCCTTCGCCATGGTTGAACTGGCTGAGCGCGCCGGTGTACCCGCAGGCGTTATTAATGTCATTGCTGGAAGTTCTGCTGCTATTGGCGGTGAACTGACGGCCAACCCCGTAGTTCGCAAACTGACCTTTACCGGCTCCACCCCCGTGGGCAAGATGCTAACTTCCGCCTGTGCAGACACCATGAAGAAGACATCCATGGAACTGGGCGGCAACGCTCCGTTCATCGTGTTCGACGATGCCGACATTGACTCTGCCATCACGGGAGCGATGATCTCCAAGTACCGTAACGCCGGACAAACCTGTGTTTGTTCTAACCGAATGTTTGTGCAGGACGGTGTTTACGATGAGTTTGTCGCCAAGTTGGTTAAGGCGACCGAAGAACTGACCGTAGGCAACGGCGCAGACGATGGCGTTATCATCGGCCCCCTGGTCAATACCAAAGCCGTCACCGATGTGGACAAACTCGTTCAGGACTCTATCGGGCAGGGCGCAAAACTGGTGGTTGGAGGTGGCCCCCATGAGTTAGGCGGCTGTTTTTACCAGCCCACCGTGCTGACCGAAGTGACCTCAGACATGGCCGTTTTCCGCAATGAAATTTTTGGTCCGGTGTCACCCGTGGTGCGTTTTTCCACAGAAGAAGAAGTCATCGCGATGGCCAACGACACTGAATTCGGTTTGGCGTCTTACTTCTACACACGCGATATTGGCCGCGTATGGCGCGTCGCAGAAGCGCTCGATTACGGCATTGTGGGTATTAACGAAGGTATTATTTCTAACGAAATGGCGCCCTTCGGTGGCGTTAAGGAATCCGGCTCTGGACGCGAGGGTTCCAAGTACGGTATCGACGACTACGTTGAAATCAAATACATGCTGATGGGCGGGTTGGATAGCTGAGGCTTGCACTAAAAAGCAATCGCAAACTAAAGGCATAAAAAAAAGGGCGGGTAATACCCGCCCTTTTTATTGTAACCAAAAAGCTTAGCCAAACTGGTTCATGGTGTTGTCTTCACCACCGGCCTTGAGGGCTGCGTCGCCAGCAAAGTACTCTTTGTGGTCGTCGCCCATGTCAGAGCCAGCCATGTTCTGGTGCTTAACGCAGGCAATACCCTGACGGATTTCCTTGCGCTGAACACCCTTAACATAGCCGAGCATGCCCTGATCGCCAAAGTACTCCTTGGCCAGGTTGTCGGTAGACAGGGCCGCGGTGTGGTAAGTAGGCAGTGTGATCAGGTGGTGGAAGATACCTGCTTGTGCAGCAGAGTCCGCCTGGAACGTGCGAATACGCTCATCTGCTTCTGCAGCCAGATCGGTTTCGTCGTAATCAACGCTCATCAGTTGGTCGCGATCGTAGGCTGCTACGTCTTTGCCCTCTTCGCTCCAGGCATCAAATACCTGCTGTCGGAAGTTCAGCGTCCAGTTGAATGAAGGACTGTTGTTATAAACCAGCTTCGCATTGGGGATTACCTCGCGAATGCGGTTTACCATGCCACCGATCTGGCCGATGTGCGGCTTTTCGGTTTCAATCCACAGCAGGTCAGCGCCATTTTGCAAAGAAGTGATGCTATCCAGTACACAGCGATCTTCACCGGTACCCTTACGGAATTGATACAGGTTGGAAGGTAAACGCTTGGGACGAACCAACTTGCCGTGGTGATTGATGATCACATCACCATGGTTCATGTCGGCAGGCTCCAGCTCTTCAACATCAAGGAAGCTGTTGTACTGGTCGCCCAGGTCGCCGACTTCGTGAGTCACAGCAATTTGCTTGGTCAGGCCAGCACCGAGTGAGTCAGTACGGGCAACGATCACGCCGTCTTCAATTCCCAGCTCCAGGAACGCGTAACGAACGGCGCGGATTTTAGCGAGGAAGTCCTCGTGAGGAACGGTCACTTTACCGTCCTGGTGACCACATTGCTTCTCGTCAGACACCTGGTTTTCCAGCTGAATGGCGCAAGCACCCGCTTCAATCATCTGCTTGGCCAGCAGGTACGTTGCTTCTGCGTTACCAAAGCCCGCATCGATATCGGCAATAATGGGCACTACGTGAGTCACGTGGTTGTCAATATCATTCTGGGTTGCCTTGGCAGCAACATCGTCGCCGGCAGCACGGGCGGCATCCAACTTACGGAAAAGGCCGCCAAGTTCGCGAGCATCAGCCTGGCGCAGGAAGGTATACAGCTCTTCGATCAGACCAGACACAGTTGTTTTCTCGTGCATGGACTGGTCAGGCAGCGGACCAAAATCAGAACGCAGAGCGGCGATCATCCAACCAGAAAGGTATAGATAACGTCGGTCGGTGCTGTTGAAGTGCTTCTTGATAGAGATCAGCTTCTGCTGACCGATGAAACCGTGCCAGCAGCCCAGTGACTGAGTGTACTTGGCAGGATCAGCGTCGTAGGCTTCCATATCGGCACGCATGATGCCAGCGGTGTACTTGGCGACATCCAGACCGGTCTTGAAGCGGTTCTGGGCGCGCATGCGAGCGGCAGATTCAGGGTTGATCTCATCCCAGGCGCTGCCTTGCTGAGTGCGCAGCTGGGCGATGTCATTGATGTCGTTCTGGATAGACATAGGTGGTACCTCTGGATACGGGTTTAGGACTGTGGGTAGCCGGAAGACGGAAGGTCAGCCAGTCGTTGAAGGGCATACTAGTCCCGGGAGAGGCATAATTGAAATAAATAGGCGGGATTCTTGGTATTCACGCCAAGAATGGACCAACTGCCCCTTAATGCCAGTGATAACAGCCTCTCGCGACCACTCTAGCCCTCGCATGCTGGCGCGCAGCCCAAAATGAACACGCAGAGGTGATCAGGCTCCCAGCAATGCTTCTTTAATCTCGCGCTTGAGTACCTTGTTCGTGGCATTACGCGGCAGCGCTTGTTCGGAGATATAAACCCTGGCAGGTACTTTATAACTGGCGAGCCTCTCCTTGGCGAAATTAATAATTCCCTCTTCCGTAATCGCTGCTCCCTCATGCAAGTGCACTACAACCGCCACTTCCTCGCCCAGGCGCTCGTGAGGCAAACCTACCGCTGCCACCTCTTTCACTGCCTCGTGGTCGAGTAACTCGTTCTCGATTTCTATGGGATAGATGTTTTCGCCACCACGAATAATCATGTCCTTGGCGCGATCGGCAAGGAACAAAAAACCGTCGTCGTCGAGGTAACCGATATCACCTGTTTTCAGCCAGCCTTCATGGAAGTCCTCGGCATTGGAGTCGGGCCGATTCCAGTACTCGCGAATGTTGGCCACACAACGCACCCAAATTTCACCGGTGTCGCCTTGGGGCAGCGATTCTCCGGTCTCGTCACCAATGCGAATGTCCGTAATCGGATGTGGAAATCCCGCTGTGCCGGGCTTCTCCTGAAAGGCCTTCCCGGTCAGGGAGGCTCCCTGGGCATTGGTTTCGGTCATCCCATAACCAGTGCCGCTGAAATTCTGCGGCATTTTTTCTCGCAACAAAGTACCCACCTTGGGCGGCGTTGCAGCGCCTCCCACCCCCATGGAAAACAGGCTGCTGGTGTCTGTCGCGTCGAAGTTCTCCGCCTCTAGTAAGTCGAGGATCATAGCTGGGGCTGCCGCAACAGCGGTAACGCGCTCACTCTCAATGTACTTAAGGGCCTGACTTACGTCCCACTTGTACATCATTACGATCCGTCGACCACCGCGCAAATTGGCCAGGAACTGAGCGTGGCAGCCACTGACATGAAAAAGTGGAACCGCTAGCAGTGAGGTCGGTTCAAAATTACGTTCCAACATTGCCGTGATCAATTCACCGTTGGTCATTGCCGCGGCAATCGCTGCACACTCCATATTGAACACCGCCTGGCAAATAGCCCTGTGGGTGGATACCGCTCCCTTGGGCTTACCGCTGGTTCCGGAGGTATACATGATCATGGCGACGTCATCGGCATCAATATCGACATGTTGTGGTGCTTTTCCCTGGAAACCAGAGACCAGAGCGGGCAGCCCGTTAACGTCTTGTGGGTTCGCGGGCCTGGCAATCAGAGTGCGAATGCCATTTGCATCCATCAACTGTGCGATACCGTCGTAACGCTGCTGATCACAGATCACCAGTTTCGCCCCGGCGTCTTCTACTGTATAGGCGATGTCTGCCGGCTTGCCCCAGCTGTTAACGGGAACAACAACTGCACCTATGCCGACAACCGCAATAAGCCCCGACATCCACTCAGGATAGTTGCGCATTGCCAACGCAACTCGGTCACCAGGGCCAATTCCCGATGACTGCAAGGCTGCACCCAAGGCGTCAGCCTCGTCTAGCAGCTGGTTGAAAGTGCGACGTTCCCCCTCATAAATCAAAAACTCGCGATCGCCGTGATTGCGGCCAACAGCTAGCGCCTCACGCAAATTGGCGGGTGCTGACTTGTAATAACGCAGACCGGTCTCATCAACGGCAATCTCGTAAGGTGCGCCCTCACCCGTAAGTTGCGCAATCGCGGTATCAAATTCCTGTTTGAGCTGTGACATGGCTGTTTTCCGTATCAGGTGGATAAGTGTGCAGTCTAGTTTAAGCTCATCGGGCGGGCATCAGCGAGACTTTGCAAATTCGACTGACGGGATTTTGCATCAGTTTCTCCACTTGCCCAACATACCCATAACAGTAGAATGGCGACAGTTCAGGAGTTTAGTCCATGGCCAACACCATTCCTCTTCATTACGCGCAATCTATGCTGCGCCTGGCGCCCGTGGAACCCGCGGAGCTCAAAGAGGAACTCAGGGCACTCAAACTTCCATTGGTGCTAATGGAAGAAAAAGCGGTGGCAGATGCCCGCATCTCAGTAGAGGACTACGGCCGCCTTTTTATCCACCTGATTCACAAAATTCAGGATTCCATCCCTGGCAATATCGCCGACCCTGACGATACGCGAAGTTTCAGCGCTTATCGCATGATGTTTCAGGCCATGCTTCATGCCAAAGACCTGGCCCAGGCCCTGCAGAGGGCGTCAATTTACTTCAAGCGACTGCAAGAACAGGGCGAAACCTTCCTCATAGAAGAAGATGGCGACACCGTTTATTGTCGGTTCGTATTTGCCAGAGACACCGACCGCACTCTCTCTTCTCCTGAAAATTTCAGTATGGAGTACCTGCACTGGTTGCCAGGCATGACTGGAAGAATCCTGTCCATGGCTATGTGGCACCGGGTCTGCGGCTGGTTCGTCGGCAGCTTCATTGATCTGATCAGCGTGGAAATGACTGAGAGAGCAGAGGCGGGGAAGGATTACAGTGAGGTATTTGGCGCCCCAGTTCGTTTCGGCAGTGAGCGCGACGCATTTGCTTTTCACCGCCGATTCCTGAGCTTTCCCATTGTCCAGAGCGAGGAGTCGCTGCATGCCATGCTCGCGACCTACCCGGCCGAGCTGTTTCGCATCAGTCCAGAAGAGCACAGCCTGGCGATACGTATTCGCAACCTGATTGGCAATGATTTCCAGCGTCCTTTGCCTGGTCTGCAGGAGGTCGCAGAACGCCTCTACATGACGACACCTACCTTGCACCGCCGTTTGCGTGAAGAACAAACGTCATTCCAGCAGATCAAGGATCATTGTCGTCGGGACGCAGCGATTGGCTATTTAAGCTCTGCCCAATACACCACATCAGAACTATCGGAGCTGATGGGTTTCTCGGATAGCAGTACCTTCCACCGCGCCTTCAAAAAATGGACCGGGCTAACGCCCCAGGACTATCGCAAGAAGCACATTAGCGCCCACTGAAAATTCCTGCCCCTACGGTTTGCAAATTATCGCAATGGTGAGATTACCAGAATCAACTAAACTTTCTGCAATCCACCACAAAAATCAGGAACCTTAAAATGGCATACTTCATCACCGGCGGCACCGGCTTTCTCGGTCGTTTCTTCATTGACAAGTTGAAGGAGCGCGAGGGAGATATTTATGTATTAACCCGGGCTGGATCTCGTGAGAAATTTGAAGCCCTGCAAGAGCGCTTCGGTAGCGGCTCTGATCGCCTCATACCCGTAGAAGGCGACCTTCGTCAGCCGCTGCTAGGCCTTGATGAAGCCACCATCGCTGACCTTAAAGGCAGCATCAAACATTTCTGCCACTTCGCTGCCATTTATGACCTGGCCGCCTCCGCAGAAGAACAAACCAAAACCAATATTGACGGCACTCGCCATGCTGTGCAGCTGGCAGAGGCTCTCGCAGCGGGTTGCTTTGAACATGTCAGCTCCATCGCAGCAGGCGGTATGTATAACGGCACCTTCCGCGAAGACATGTTCGAAGAGGCAGAAAACCTGGAGCACCCCTACTTCTCTACCAAGCATGACTCTGAGGGCGTGGTGCGTAACGAGGCCAAGATACCATTCAGGGTTTATCGCCCCGCAATGGTAGTAGGACACTCCGAAACAGGCGAAATCGACAAGATTGATGGCGCCTACTACTTCTTCAAGAGTTTACAAAAAATCCGCAGAATCCTGCCACCCTGGTTCCCACTGATCGGCATTGAGGGCGGCAAGTTCAACGTAGTACCTGTCGACTATGTGGTGGACGCGATGGACCACATTGTTCACCAGGAGAATCTTGAAGGGCGCTGCTTTCACCTGACCAACCCCGATCATCACAGCATGGGAAATCTGTTGAATGTGTTCGCCGATGCCGGTCACACGCCGCGCTTCAGCATGCGTCTTGACATGAGAATGTTCCATTTTATTCCAAAGTTCGTGCGCGAGGCGGTTTCTGGCTTGCCCCCGGTAAAACGAATTGTCAGTACACTGCTCGCAGACATGGGTCTACCAGATTCGGTAACCATGTTCATGAACTATCCAACTCGCTACGATAACCGTGATACCGAGCGCGCGCTCAAGGGCAGCGGTATCAAATGCCCCGAACTGGAAAACTACGCGCCAGTGATCTGGGACTACTGGGAACGTAACCTGGACCCAGACCTCTTTGTGGACCATTCGCTGGAAGGCAATGTTGGAGGCAAAGTGGTACTAATCACAGGTGCCTCGTCAGGTATCGGCAAGACCTCTGCCTTGCGCCTTGCAGAAGCCGGAGCACATGTGCTGCTGGTCGCTCGCAGTGCAGAGAAACTTGAGGAGACTGCCGCGGAGATCGCCACAGTTGGCGGCGTTGCCACCATTTACCAGGCCGACGTATCGGACCTTGCTGATTGCGACCGCCTGGTTGCCGAGGTATTGGAGAACCACGGGTTCATCGATATTTTGCTCAACAACGCTGGCCGCTCCATACGCCGTTCACTGGAGCTTTCCTACGATCGTTTCCACGATTTCGAGCGCACCATGCAGATCAATTATTTTGGCGCTATCCGCCTCACCATGGGGCTGCTACCTTCAATGGCTGAGCGCGGTACCGGCCACATTATCAATATGTCTTCCATTAGTGCGCTCACACCCAGTCCGCGTTTCTCTGCTTATGTCGCATCAAAGTCAGCGCTGGATGCCTGGACCCGTGCCGCAGCTGTAGAGTACTCCGATCTTAACGTGCGCTTCACGACCATCAACATGCCACTCGTTCGCACACCGATGATCGAGGCAACCAGCGTCTACGATTCAATGCCTGTCCTGACGCCTGATGAGGCCGGCGACATGGTGGTTGAGGCGGTTATCAAGAAGCCCAAGCGCATAGCTTCGCCGCTGGGCGTCTATCTGCAGGTCATGACCGCAGTCGCACCCAAGTTCACCGAAGTTGTAATGAACGTTGTATTTCGCATGTTCAATGACTCTGCTGCCGCGCGCGGTGACAAAAAGGTTGAGAAAGTTGAGGCCTCGAATGAGCAGGTCGCACTTGCCGCACTGATGAAGGGCGTGCACTTCTAAACTGAAAAAAGTGACAAAAAACCCGCCAAGAGGCGGGTTTTTTTTGGCGGACTTAAAGGTGCTTAGCCCGCTCTAATGAAGCCGTGCTACTAACGCCATACTATAAATCGTCGGGGATCTTGGTGATTGACTTGAACCAAGGTAAGGCCACCACAATACCGTCACGGAGATCGTCCAGAGTTTGCACCTTCAGCGCAGTCCCCGGCTCGGCCAACTCAGTGGGCAAGTTGACCAACCCGATATTCCGCTCCAGCCTTGGCGACCAGGCACAGCGGGTAAGGTGGCCAACCTTGTCCTGGTTCTCAAAAACGTCCCAGAAACGGTCATTGCCGCCGATAGGGTCGCCATCGATTTCTATGCCCACAAGGCGACGGGGCGTGCCTTCTTTTGCTATCTGCTGCAATGCAGCCTTACCGATGTAGTCCTGCGATTTATCGAGGTCCAGCAAGCGCTCCATACCGATAGTGAACGGTGTGTCCTCGCGGGTGATATCCGAGGCGTAAGACAGTATTCCTCCTTCTATAGTTCGCATGGCCGAAGGACAGGCCGGCTTTATACCAAACTCTTCGCCCGCCGCCATTACCAGGTCCCACAATTCCGTTCCACGACTACCGTCGCGAAGATAAATTTCATAGCCCAACTCGCCACTCCAACCTGTTCGACTGAGCACCAGTGGAATGCCATTGAGTTCAAGCTCATGCAGATGGTAGTACCCCATTTCAACAGCCACATCCCCGAAAAGCTTACGTGCTACCTTTGGCGCCAATGGTCCCTGCAATTGCAGCGGCGACACGTCGGGCTCGGTGAGCTTTACATCCATGCCACTGCGGGCGGCTACTCCCTGAGCCCACAACAGCACGTCGCCGTCTCCCGGTGAAAGCCAGAAACGAGATTCTTCCAAACGCAACATGATGGCATCGTTAATTACGCCGCCATCATGGTCAGTGAACACCACATAGCGACACCGTCCCACTGGACAGCTTGCAACATCCCTGGGCGTTAACAACTGGGTGAACTCAATCGCATCCGACCCACTCACTTCAATCTGCCGTTCACATGAAACGTCCCACAGGGTGACGCCCTCCACCATGGCCCAGTACTCTTGCAACGGGTCACCGTAGCTGGTTGGCAAATACATATGGTTATATACGGTAAAAGACTTTACGCCGGCGGCGAGAGTCGCATCGAAAAAAGGTGATTTGCGCACCCGGGGGCCGATAGTCAAGGCGCTGATAAATTGGTTTTCATTCATTGCGTTATTCTCCGCTCATTACTTGGACATATTAATTTACCGCCGCGCTGACCAACTCCAACGCTCAGGAAGTGCGAAACAGTCTCATGCAATCCACTGCGCCCGGCAGTCCCAGATAACCACACCGAGGCAACTGTTCCAGTTGCGCCTAGACCTTCTTTACAGGGAATACCTCGAGGTAGAATTTCTCCAGACGAGAGCGAAAATCGGGCATTACTTCAACGCTGGTTTTATTAGTTTCGCGTGGCGATATCTTGGACAAAAATCAATCATCGTTCACGCGAAAATAATTCGGCTACACCACAGAAAAGCTCATCCATAGATAACACTTCGCAATGCCCAAAGGTGCCGATATATCGTGGACAGCGCGAAGATAACCTGTATTAATACACTGCTCATTACGATTATTTAGGGACATGTTCATGGCCGCGAACTGGGTAACTGTCAGGCGCTATTGCGCGCGGTCTTTTTTGACGGCGGTTGTCACCTTCGCAGCGGTTTCAACCCGGGCAGAAGGCGAACTGCAGTCTATCGAGCTTGGCCGCTGTGCATTGGAAAATGGCGAGGAAATTCTCGACTGCCAGGTGAGCTTCCGGGTGTATGGGAAGCGCAATGAGGAAGCCTCAAACATAGTCTTGATGCCTAGCTGGCATAACGGAGATTCAAAGGCCCTTTTCGACTATGGCTATTTGGGGCCCGGCGGCATCGTGGACACTCACCACTATCAGGTCATTGCTATTGATTCGTTTGGCAACGGTGTTTCCTCTTCACCCTCTAATAGCCGACAGGTGCCCTTCCCTGAGTTCACTATACGGGACATGGTCAATGCGCAACATCGACTGCTTTTGGAAGAACTGGGATTGGAGCACATCCATGCCGTAGTGGGAGCCTCAATGGGCGGGCACCAGGTATATGAATGGATGATGATGCACCCCGAATTTGCCTCTCACTTCGTACCCATTGAAGCAAGTCCGTGGCCTACCTTTTACGACTATGTGAAGGAGCGAGGCTGGATGACGGCCCTGGACAGCCCACTTGATAGCCCGCAAGAAATTGCGCGAGTAACTGATGTGATAAGTGCCATGGATACGCTGCTGTTCTGGACTCCCGATTACGTCAACCGCGAGCTGGATGAAGGGACTTTCGAATCCCGCTTTGATGCAATGCGTCGGCACCGCAGTAAGGAGCGACTCATTGATAGAGCCAGCCAAACCAGGGCCTTGCTGAGCCATGATATTCGCAGGAACCGCGAGGATTTTGCAAAGCGACTATCACAATTGCACCACATCAGCGCTTTAGCCGTTGTTTTCGAGTCTGACATGACTGTCATTCCTGGCCCGAACCTCGAGTTGGCAGAAGCACTGGGATTTGAGGTCATTAACATTAGCGGCGATTGTGGCCACTTCGGTCCCAACCCGGAATGCTACCAGAGCGATGTCGCCAGCCATGTGAACGAGTTTCTCAAACAGGGAAATCAGCGACACCTGCTTCGGCGCAGCCTACAATTTGATGGCGTGAGTCGAGAATATTTTGTTTATGTGCCTGATGGGCACGGCGACACGCCGCTGCCTGTTGTCATGGGCCTGCATGGTCTTGGCTCTACCGCGACGGGGTTTGCAACTAGCTACGACCTTAACGCACATGCCAAAAAGAACGGTTACATTATCGTTTACCCTCAGGGCTCGCATTTCCAGGGAGTTATTGGCGATGACTCAACGGTGGAACCTTACCTGATCAGCACCTGGAACGATGAGACCAGCAACTTCACTCCCACCGAAGCAGGGCCGCACTGCACTGACGACCGGCTGAAGTACCCCTGTCCTCCCGACTGCGGTAGCTGCAACCATTGTGCCTGGACCAGCTGCAACGATGACAGCGGATTTCTACTGCAAGTACTCGATGAAGTGACCCGGGAGTTCAATACTGATGCCAGCCGATATTACATCGTTGGCAACAGCAATGGGGGGGGCATGGCCATGCGCCTGGGCTGCGATCACCCCAAACGATTTGCTGCGATTGGTGTGAGCATCTATCAAATGCCACCGGGGCACACCTGTGGCCCGGCGTCAGGCTTGCCTATGCTTCATCTCTACGGAGAAAAAGACGATGGTGTCGGCCACGATGGAACGGCGACAAGCGACGGTTGGATTTACACGTCTGCTGCGAAGAACACGCAAGACTGGGCCGGCGCGATGAACTGCGGTAACGAGATCGAGACCTGGCGCACCGCAATTAGCGAAGCCAACGGATTAATTTGTTCTGCTTATACAAACTGTCCCAACAGCGGCCAGGAAGTGGCTAGTTGCATGGACCCTGAAGCTGGTCACGAATGGCGCGGTCAGCGCATCACGCAAATATCCGCCAGTTGTGTCACAGCTGCCCAGCAAGAATCACTACCCGGGCAACCTCTGTGCCCGCAGCCAGAGGCTAGCGACCAGCGATGGGGCATGGATTTATTCTGGCAATTTTTCCAGCGCTATCAGCGTTTGCCCTAGGGTACGGACACCACCACACAACCACTAAACCCGCCCTGCTCTATCAACTCATGTGACCTCACCATTTCCTCAAAAGGCAGGCAGTGGGCCACCCTGTGTTGCAATGTACTGCTGTCCAATAAATGACAGATATCATCTATGGCTTGGGCTTTAGCCTCTTCAGGCATGGCATAAACAATGACCATCCGAATCGTGAGATCCATAAACATCATTTGCAGGAAAGGAAGCTTGGGTTCACGGACCTGAGTCGATGAGTAGGTCGCTATGGTCGCCCCTGTCGCAAGGCAGTTGAGCAACTCGGGTAAATTAGCCCCAAATTCAACATCCACCACACGATTAATCTTCTCATCTTCAATAAGGGTCAGCACCGCATCTCCCCACCCGCTTTCCCGATGATTAACCACAAAGTCTGCCCCCACTTTAAGACAAGTGGCTTTGTCTGCAGGATTGCTGGCCGTTGCAACTACGTTGGCGCCACCCCATTTGGCAAGCTGAATAGCGTAATAACCCACCCTCCCCGCACCCCCGGTGACGAGAATGTTTTTACCTCGAACGCCGCCATCGGCGAACACGCAACGATGCGCCGTCATCATGGGAATACCAATGCAGGCTCCCACTTCAAAAGAGGCGGTATCGGGCAGCCTTGGCGCTCTTATGCTGTCTACCGCCACATACTCCGCCGCTGTACCGAAACGTCGGCCATACTGTGCTTGATAGACAAAGACACGTTCACCAACCCGGGATTCCTCGACGCCCTCGCCGACAGACTCGATCACCCCAGCACCGTCACTGTGAGGAATAACCAGACCAGCGTCGAGCAGGTTCGAAAAAGCACCTGCGCGCTTTTTAACATCAGAAGGGTTTATGCCAGTGGTCGAAATTTTTACCAGTACTTGTCCCTGTTCGGCCTTGGGTTTGGGCTGCGCTCCTGAAATCAGCGAACCTGCTGCATCACCAAAAGCTTCAAACCAGAATGCATTCATACTCAATCCTAAACCTGTTCAGCCTAGCCAGTTGGCCAGTCCTTCGGTGTGACCGTCGATACCGATCGCTTGACCTGAAATAGCAGACCCCAGGCTTGAACTGAGGAAAAGCGCCATGTTGGCAACATCCTGCGGTTCAACAAACATGCGCATTGAACTTTGCCGCTCATAGGCCTCGCGAATAGCGGAGATCGACATATTACGCTCCGACGCATCTCGCTCAATAACGCGATCTATGCGTTCCCCCTTCACGCTACCAGGGCACAGGGCATTGACGCGGATGTTATCGGGGCCTAATTCCATCGCCCAGGTTTTGGTAAGGCCTATCATGGCCCACTTGGCAGCCGTATAGGGGGACCGTAAAGGACACCCAAACATCGCGGCGTTAGATGCGATATTTACGATAGAACCACCACCTGACTGCTTCAACATCGGGACTGCCCGCCGGGTAATATAGAACTGGCCATTGAGATCGATAGCGATAGTGCGGTCCCAATCATCGTCTTCAATGGCTTCCACCGGAGCAGTAGGACCGGCAACGCCGGCATTGTTTATAAGAATATCGAGTCGGCCCCATCGGCTAGCGATCTCTTGAAAGAGCGCGTCCACCTGGCCTGTTTCTGAAACGTCTGCAACAGTACCGACCGCGGACCCGTTAGTGGCGAGAAAGTCGCCCAGTGCCTCCTCATTGATATCACACACATGCACGTTGCACCCGTGATAGAGAAAGGTCTCAGCAATGCAACGCCCTATACCGCTGGCACCGGCGGTTACCAGTACCACTTGCCCGGGCTCTATTTGGATAATTGGTGTTGTCATGTCCGATGCTCTGGCCAAGGAGTGTATTCAGACGCATGGTGGCACCAGCGGCGACGCGGAACAAATGATTTTTGCAATCCCAGCGAGAAAATCGGCAATCTTCGAACAGCAACTGAGCGTCGAGGTTATTTCCGTTTGCGGCGAACCTGCAGCCACAAACTCTTAAGCCCACTTAATTTTTATGTGCCAGGAGCTGTTGCCTACTAAAAGGTAGTAAAGGGCCGCTTTTTAGCGGCCTCTGGGAAATTGAGCTTGCTGGCATGTCAGCAAAAAAACTGATTGACGCATAGCCCAAATATCTAGCGGTGGGCTTTTGCGACTATTGCGCCATCATCAGTCATTAAGCGCAGACTTGATCCGCCCGCAGGCTTAATAGCAAGCACATTGGGCTTATCAGCGGCCATATCGTAAAGACCGCAACCATCCAGCGTGTCCTGAACCACAGTCACGGAAATAGCACCAGAAACTGGGTCCCACACATACGTACCTAGCTGCAGGCCACCACCAACGTCTGGCCCATTGTCACAGTACTGGCTCACGGAATAAAACCCACCTTGAAAGGTGATCTGCACGAAGTTTCTATAGTCAGACGGGGCACCGATAATCCAGGTTCCCTGAATGGCCTCGTCAATGCCACTCGCGACACGGCTGAACGTGGCGACGCCGCCCCCAAAGCGTTCGCGAACGTAGAGAGTCAGCTCATCCTCACTGGCCTCTATCCCATCGAAATAAGTCGTCCCTTCTGTGAACACACCTGAGCATTCGCCAATTGAGTTCTCAAGTCCCTCGTAAACCCAGTTACCCGCAAAAGAATCAGGCGCGACATCATAATCGATAGTGCTCTGGAACCTTGCAGATCCTCCGCCAGGGTTTGTCGCAAAGTCGCATTCTGACTCAAACGCCGTCTTGCTAAGATATACGGTGCCGTCTTCAAAAAAAGTTAAATTTTCCCAGCCAAGCAGGCTTTGATCAGCCCCAACACCATTAGTCCACGAACCTATCGCTAAACGATTGAAGTCGGCGCGAAACACAGCGGTCAGATCCTCATCAACCAACTCTTCGGGCACAGACACACTGCAATCTGATCCTGCTGTGTCTAGCCCTTCAATACAGAAACCCGTCCAACCAACAAATCGATAGCCGGGTTTCGCGATAGCGGTGAAAGTCTCAGAAGTGCTTTGTTCAATCTCATTCTCACAGGTATTGCCACCTCCGCAGTCATAACTCCCAGAACTTGAGCTTATAGTACCGCCTGTGTCGGCAACTAAGTTAAGCCTGCAGCCACCCAACGTGACTATAATCAAGCTTGATAGTATGAAACAATTTATGTGACGCATTTAGAAAATCCTTTTTGTAAAATGCCGAACACGCTCTGACTTTTTTGCCGTGGAGCGATGAACCCGCGAAGCTAATAACCTCAGCTTTTTGAGTGGGACGATGAACGTTTGATGCGAGTGATTGCTGAGATGCGCCCCGAGGCAGAATGGAATTACAATTGTGAGCAGCATTTAAGGCCAACAGCGCTCGGAAAGGTGACCCTATAAAAAAAGCCAGTGCGATTGCGTTCATTTCACATCATCCTTGATTGCGAAAATGACGAGGGGAACACCTCGCTACTTCCAAAATCTTCATTACGATAGTTGATGATTTTTATATTGTAAAGCCGATTCTTCACTCGATTGTGTATTCCGATAGGCGATATAAAAAAGCAAAACACACCGGCTAACAAATAGGGAGCAAACTGCGGCTCTGTAGAAAACACTATGCGACTATTTCGCGTTAGCTCATTCCCTTTTTTACGCCAACAACCAGGACAAGAGGCAGCAGTGCAACAAGTACACCACCCCCATCCAAAACTTCCCAGCTCTCAGCCAGAATCAATCCAGCCCAGAGGACAGCAATAACGAGCAGTATTTTATAAAGGATTTCCACTTCTTCGCGGCAACTTTAATGTTTCGAACGGGCGTTACTGTTACACGGAATGTCGAGAGATGCTATTGATGCGCATCGAGCACTTAATAAGCAGGTCGAAGACGGACGGCCGCTGCCGTTCGAGTCCTACTAGGCCCGACACTTCAATGCGCTCGTGCTGAACCTCAACAGACTGTCTCAGCCTACGCTTAGCTTTTGAACGTTTGCTGGCTCTAAGCAATGCTTCTCTGTACCTTGCCTCACATTAAAGAGCCCACCATCTGCTTGTCTCACATAATCGGTGCTGTATAGTGAATGTAAAGAAAAGGGGCTTATCCTCTGTTACATGTTGTAGGTGACTCGATGCGTTCTCGGCAACATTTCCTGGCGCTAAATTCCTCAGCGAATAGCGATTCATCGCTTAATCAGCAGTGTGCTGCATCCCCCGATTGCCAGCCTGATACGAATCGCGGCGACATTTTTCTCCACCGCGGGTTTATGCGTCGAAGCAAAGGCCTGTTGTGTCTGCTGTCGGGATTGTGGGTGGCAGCGGCACGAATCGTCCACAGTCGACGATCGCCTTTAAGGGCAGCGCTACTCCATCGGTCAGTTCGCGGCGCTCTGGTGGCACTTTCGTATCTTTCAGTCGGAGTCATCACGAGCACTGTGACATTGGCGAGCGAGAATATAGGTAATGATGATTTGCTCTGCGCCTGGCCAATTCAGACGACCCCCGATAAAGCTAACATTTTTTATCCTGATGCTAATGCAAGCTACTGGACGATGCCGTTTTTTGCACAGTCGGATCTTGAAATTACTATTAAAGGAGACTTCCCCAATAGCCGTTATTTCGGTATCGATGTCTATGGCAGCGACTCTCTTAGTTTTGCAGTGAATGGTGTGGAGAGTACCTTGGCCGATTATCAAATTGGCGCAGATCCCGGTGGCGCTAATCCGTGGCAGACAATTGACGGCGTTGGTTCAGGTAGTTTCACGGTCCGTGTCAATAACAATGTTGCGGTTGATCAGCCTAATGTCTTGCCGCTCTCACCTACTCCGTTGCCAGTCTCCTTAGTACCGGGGCTTCCCAATAACATGGGCTACTTGATGCTGAGAGTTTACCTGCCAAAGGAGGGAGACCCAAACGACACTGAATATGTCAGGCTGCCTACTGTGACGCTAACGCTCACCAACACCAATGAAGTTCGTGAGCTAGTCCCATGTGATTCCGCGCAAAGCGATGGTGGTCAGTTTGGCTCAAATGGAGTCATTGGCCAGTTGATTAGCAATCAGTTGGTTGCTAATCAAGGAGGCCCCTGTGAACAAGATGGCTCCTGTCCCGAGCTGTTGAGTTTTGCTGCAGCGGGAGGATTGACCACGCCGTTTCCAAATGGGATCGCAGGGTATGTTGCTGCTCTTTATCAGCCTGCGCCGGGGTATATCAGTGTAGTTCAGGCTCGCATGCCATCAAGCTCACGTGCTTATGGCGATGGTCCCGCGCCATGGCCTGAAAATGGAACCGACCTGCGATACTGGTCGTTCTGTAACTACCTGTACCAGTTTCCATTCCCAGTCATTGGAGCTGGGGGCGCATCGGGCTGTGTAGCAGACTACCAAGCACCAATCGTAGGAGATCTAGCCACCTTGGTCCTTTCTTCGATTGAAGATCGTCCCGTATCGACTTTAGCGTACGGATCGACATTAGCCTGGCTACCCACGTCGCCAAGCTCTCCAGCAGCTAAAGAGGTGGTTGCTATTAGGAACATGCTACCTAGCACCTCATTTCAGCAGTCGGTAACGAACATCTCCCAATATGGAAACCCCGACCTGGCTAAGCAAGTAATGGGGATCTACTATCCAGTGATGACTCAGTGCACAATTGCAACGTTTGATCTCTTAGGGGTCGAAGGCTGTTTCGCCAACCCTGCTAGCCCGACCGTTTCCATAGCTGTTCCCTCGATGCGAGACTGGCAGCTTTGGCTAGTGGCACTCTTACTGTTCGGCATCGCGACACTACAATTGCGGATAAGGGCAAGTTAACGTTTGGAAGCGGGTTACTTCTCTGGATACAGTGACACTCACTAAGTCAGTGGGTCTTCGATACCGCGGACATTCAAGTGGGCGAAAGCGGATGTTATTGGTTAAATATTAACCAACGGCTCTAGGACCTGGCTCAATGTCCGCTTTCACCTCCTATCGGTCATCTCGTTTTTCATTTCCAATTTCTGAATAGTGGCGCACAGAGTCATCAAATTGGCGCCGGGGGCCATCTCCTAAGAATGCATATAAAGCGAGAATTACTTTTCCCCAAGGAGGTATCTCAAGGATGAGAGGGCCAAGGATGGTCCACCCCTATCAAGGATAAACTGACGACAAAACTTGGTAGCCACTATCCTTTGTCGTAATCCCTGTTACAGAGTTAATTCATCCTAGTCGCTTCCACAATTAGGCAAAAGCCAACACTATGCATACGTACGCGTGCAGATCTACTTCAGTGGTTTTTTTGGTCTCATGCCACGGTTGCCCAGAGGTTGCCACAAGCCACCCAGGCATACGAAAAGGGCTACGGTTCAACGTAACCCTTTAATTTTGTTGTTGTAGATATACGGGATCGAACCGCTGACCTCAACACTGCCAGAGTAGCCATAGAATTACTCAGCTATGCGACGAAAGTCGCATTGAAGTTTACACAAAGTGGGAGGGGCTACGGGATGGGCACACTCAAGAGGTTCGCCCGAGGTTCCAAGAAAATTATGGTCGAGCGAATTGTCCAAGCCTTTTCCAAAACCGAAGGTACTGACAACTTAGGTGAGTAATTAAGCACCTGGTCTCAAACAACTGCCCTTGCCCACCTCCCACACGCACACTTTCCACTGGAGATGCTGTCAAAAAGTGAGCACTACATTGATGATGTCGCTGTAGCTGCCCGCGCGTACGTTTTGGCGGGCAGGGATGCGCCCATAAACAGCGTGATTTACGCTCACGCCAATGCCGGTACCACTCACTCTAGCGGTGCCGCTGGTGGTGTCGCCCCACACGACGCCGCGATTAGCAGCAATATAAAGGTTGTAGTTGAGTCTGTGGGCACCGCTGTTCATAACACGCTGCGTATGGCTGCCGCCGCCCTCACTGAGGGCAATGGAGTACCCGATAGCACTAGGGCAGTTCACGTCAATGTTGCCGGTGCTATCCAGCGCAGTGTTGCTGAACACATCATAATTTCCGAAGTTCACTCCAGTAACGTTAAGGATACATGCATGCCCCGGCTGAGCTTTCAGCACAAACGCTAATGGGATTAGCAAGGACATCAGTACACTGCGCTTGCGCGTGTCCGCAAGAGTACTTGCTGCTGCAGAGTGGCCTGACTGACAGGTGCGGCAAGTGCTGGACTTCAGGCTGATACATATCCTCATAGCTCTAATCCAGTGCAAATATAAGTGCCCAGGTGCGGCAGCGGCTCGGTCGATTCGGGGTAAGGCAACATGAACTCGCAATTCTGATCCAACCAAGTAACTCTCAGTCGGTTGTTCGTCGCCAGCCCGGTTAGATAAACCTCGCCCCGTAACCCGGTGGGGAATACCTCATTGTCTTTGGTATTACCCCCGACAATTTGCACTTGTGCACCTACAGGCAAAGGTTCGCCGTTTTCGAGAATGACGGTGAGCAGCGCTCCCCGCGAGCGCTTAACCGGAAAACTCAGCAGCAGACCACTGCGGAAATACGGCACTGCGTCGAGCTGAATCGCATCGATCTGTGCATCGAGCGGTAAATCAGCTTGTTCAATGCGCACCAGGTTCTTTTGGTAGGGGCGTATCCTTGGCAACAACGCATTGCCGTCGGCATCAGTGCGCGCGACCAGTTGGTTGTCTGCGTAGATGCCTACGCCAGAATAGTCGGGCACCTGCACCACGGCGAAGCTGTCGGTAATACGCCGACTCAAGAAGGCGCTACCTCCAAGAAAAGCCAGGCCTCCGGTTGCGCTGCCGCGAAAAGCCGTCTGACCCTGAAGCTGATCTGCCGCCAAGATATAAGTGCCGACCTGATTCTGCGCACTGACCTCCGCCGCACGGCGATCTGAATCGCCCGCTTCCGTCACTAGACGGTAACCCAATCCGCTACCTGCTGGCAGACTCCGACTCACCTGTAAACGTGCCTGCTCGCGACCTTGTTTCGCCGACGTGTTAATGCTGGCGTTGGTCCGATCGCCCAATGGCATAGAGAAGCTTAAGTTGAAGACTGTGTTGCATCCCCGCTCAGAAGCGAGTCACGAAAACGCTCCAGTTGCCGAGCCGCCCTAGTTTCTAGTGTAACTCGCGTTCATATTGTATTCCCCTTGCGGTCACGGAGGCCTGCTGCGCGTAGCTTGCTGCGAAGGAGCCATGATCGGTAGTCGCCAGATGACAAACACTGGCTTATCTGCCTGGGCGCAAGCTCTTCGGGCTGCAGCCCCAACTTCGCGGAGCGCTGGCTGGCGAGCTGTGTGTTGGCGCGGAAACTAAAGTAACGACCCTGACGCTGAAACCCAAGCTCCAGCAATCCGCCCACTCCTTTTTCACTGTGACTCGCGGCGAGGGAGCTGGACAATACACCCGGCGACCGGCCACAGCATCACGCCGCTCAGCCCCAAGGTCTGCTGGTGGCTGAGCAACTCACCGTGGAACTCGCCGGTGAACTGCTCGCTGATTCCTATGCGGTGCGTACCGACCGCCAGGGGGCGGCCATAATTATTACTGTCGGTGCCAAAATTCCTGCGCACAAAACCTAACTCGTAAGAATAATCTTGCAGGCCCTGCTTCAGCAGGCGAGGGGTGACATAGTAAGGCTGGGTGATGACCTGTTCGCGCCCCAAGATGTCGCGAACCACGATTTGCGCATGCCCTTGGCCAGTCATAACAGGAAGATCCTCGATGCTGAACGGCCCACTGGGCACTTCGCGGCTCATGCGCAAGGCATTATCGACATAAAGGTCCACTGTGGAGGGCAGCACCGCCTCGCCAAACACCCCGGGCTGCGGGAAAGCAACTAAGCCAGGCTGGGTAGCAAAATTAGTCGCCCACTGCACGCCACCGAAGCGCACTGCGCCTCCCCAACTGCTCGTGCCGCTGATCGCGTCGCCAACTCGTAGGCTTGCGACTTCTAACGGCTGATCGCGCGTCCAGGTGGTATCCAGCCGGATGGCGCTGGCTTTTCCGTGCAGATCCCGCGCCAACATTCGGGCTTGGGCCGCACCCCAGCCGGCAAAACCGCCCAGCTCCAGCAGCCCGCTAGTCGTTGTTCGTCCTTGCCCATGATAGGCAGACACATCGTAATTTAAAAAGCCGCCAGGAGAAGCCGGCGTGGGTGCAGTGAAATAGGTCACCGTCCCCTTTAGCCGCGTAGCATCAAATAAGCTGGGGGAGGCTTCAACCGTTAGCGCTTGACTGGATTCATCGAACTCATACGACAGCCCTGCCAACGCATCAAGTGCGTAAAAATCTTCGCCATCATGGTTAAGGGGGGGAGTATCAGGTAAGTGCAAGCGCCAGCGTCGCAGATCTTGGGCCCCCGCGAACAGACGATCGTCACTGCGCAGTAAAAAGACGACCCCCTGTTGTTGCTGGTTGATCACCACCGCCAGAAACACTTCGTCTACGGCAAGCGCTGTGTCTTCCGCCAATGGCACTGATGGTGTTAGTGCGAGCAAACTTACCACAAGCAGGCCTGCATTCAGCCACTTGCAGGCATTAATCTTATGAGCAACAGTCCCTGCCTGGTGCACATCAAGGTGCAATCATGACTTCAGCCTCAAAATCACCGGCATCCGTCTGAGCAAAAATCTCTAGGGTGGCCCCTAGTGGCGGGGCTGGGTGTTCCGAGTGATCTGGTAGGTTCCAGTCGCGACTCTGGCCGGGCAGCACATATTCAGAGGATTGTTTTGTTACCCAAGGTTGCACACTACCGGGCAGCGACAACTTGAAGTTGGCGATTTGGATATGCGCATTACCGTTGTTGGTGAGGCTGATCTTGAGACCACCTTGCGGGGCGCGAGTCGCCTGCCACAAGAGCAGGGGTTTAGCGTCGACCTCGGGTTGAACAAAAACTGGCAGGCTGATGCGCATCAACATCCGTGTACCCATAAAATCGGGATTGGGAGGCGGCGCCAATTCCTGGAGGACAATACGATAGGTGAGTTCGCGCTGCTCATCAGACGCACGCCGCAGCCCAACTCGGACCAACTGCGAGCCACCCGCTGGCACGGTAAAAATGGGCGGGTTGGCCAGTAGCTCGCGGGTGGATGTCAAGACATCCTTGCCCTCCGCTTGTGACCAGCTCAGCACCTCCACTTGCAGCGACGCCGGTTCAGTACCGTCGTTGCGCACCGTGAGTGCCCCCATCTTTTGGCTCTCGGACAGCGTCACACGGACGGGGCTCACCCCAAAAGAAGCGGCGCTTGCCAAACTGGTTCCGACTATAAAAAAAAACAGGCCGCGAGCGGCCTGTTTTAACACTCGTGCCAGCATCAGTAAGTGAGGGTCACAGCAACGCTGTCAGCGAAAGCGCCTGCGCCAACTGCTTGAAGAGCAGGGATTCGGCCATACACTGTCGCAGTGTCTGAGCTGCCAGATGCGGTAAACGAAGAACCTGTGCCAGTGGTATTTCCCCATACCGTTGTGCGGTCGCTGTCACTGTACAAATCGTAAGCCAGATTGCCACCGGCACCAATCATCTGACGGATTGGAGCGGCATCGGTCGAACCCGGCCCTGTATTAGCGCCTTGTGCCAGTGTTATGACTCCCGCTCCACCAGCAGTGCAGGTAGTTGTTAGCGTGGCAGTAGCATCAACAGCAGACTCTGAAGTCGGATCATAGCCGGGGAACTGCAACTCTCCAGCTGAAATAGTACAAGACATCGTAACCGTTGTGCTTACAGCCATGTTGTCCGAAGCCGTGGCAGCGTAGCCAGCTGCACTAAGTCCCATGGAACCGGCGACAACTGCCGATACGACCGCGAGTTTAATTTTGCTTTGGTTGAATTTCACTTTCATACTTTTTCCTTTTTTTGAACATACAGTTCCCTGCAATGGATTTTGAGGTACTTGTTCATCGAACCGCTTTGGGCTGATTACATGCGCAATCCTAACTACACGTTTTCGCCAAGTCAACAGTTTTTGTTATCCAATAAATTTGTTAGCTAATCAAATTTTACTATCTATTAACTTTAACTTATCAATAATTTTGACTATCAATAAAATTTTAATACTGTATAGTCGGCACGGAGGCTCTAATTTGGAAAGTCACACAACAAAGGCTAGCCTCTGCCCCCCGGTAGTTGGGCCGTCTTCAACTATGACATCTAAACGTATTAGCTTACGTAACAGCCTTCTCTACAGCACGGGCATTATCAGTCACGCTCTCAAAGAGGCGGCACTTGGTGTATTTATCCTGTTTTACTACAAGCAGGTACTGGGTCTATCGGGGACGCTGACCGGTCTTGCTATCGCGATTTCAATTATCTGGGACGGTATTAGCGACCCCCTGATTGGCGCCTGGTCAGACCGGTTGCGCTCGCGTATTGGTCGCCGCCACCCTTTAATGATTGCCGCTGTTATTCCAATCGCCGCGGGTTTTATCATGCTGTACGGGCCACCCGAGCACATATCGAGTGACCAAGGTCAATTGTTTACCTGGCTGCTAATCAGCATACTGCTAGTCCGCACAGCTCTGACTTTTTTTATGGTGCCCTATTTAGCTCTGGGTGCAGAGATCACCCCCGACTATTACGAACGCACACAGCTAGTTGGTATGCGCACCAATATCGCTTGGTTTACCGGCTCTCTTACCGCGGCAACCGCCCTGGTTTTTTTATTCAACGAAGAAAATGGTGTAGATGGACGCTTCGTTATCGACAATTATCACTTTTTTGGCTGGGTTAACGGTTTGCTTGTCATACTGTTTAGCTTCATCTGCATTGCGGGCACCTGGCAATACATCCCAAAACTTGCCAGCCGCACGACACAGACCAGTAGCAAAATGCTGCATGATATATTCATCATATTTCGCAACAAAAATTTTTTTTACATCGTAATTGTGGATTTGGCCGTCGGCGGTGCCAGCTGCATTACCGCTACATTGCTCATGGTGACGTATACCTATTTTTGGCAACTGGATGCGACCCAGACTTCCTTGCTGTTTGCCGGTCCTATTCTTCTCGCGGTACTGATATCGGCAGTGTTTTCCAGATCACTGAATCGGCTGTTCGAAAAACAACAGATACTGCGCCTGACCTGTGCCCTGACCAGCATTAACTTAATTTGGCTTACGCCATTAAAATTGTTTGACCTACTGCCGGATAACAGCACGGTGGTATTCGCCTTAATCTGCGTCAATTGGGCAATACATATGACCATGACTATTCTGCGTGTGATCACCGTTCACTCGCTGCTAGCCGATATCGTGGATGAGCAGGTCTTGGCCACTGGCAAGCGCCAGGAGGGCGTCGTTTTTGCTGTAGCTTTCTTTTCCTCCAAATTCATGGGGGCTTTTGGTTACATTATAGTCGGCCCATTTCTGGACCTGATAGGCCTGCAGGCTGGAGCACAACCAGGTGACGTGTCCAACACGGTAGTGTGGGGGCTCGGCCTGCTTATGGGCCCGGGACTAGCGATTATCATGCTGCTACCGATTTGGATGTCATTCAAAGTGGACATGAGTCACGCCAATCAGCTGAAAGTGCGGAAGACCCTATCACAGCGAGAAAAGGCAGCCAAAAGCAGCGACAGTGTCCCCGTCAGCATTACAAGATCGACCTAGGTGCGAATCTGAGTTTATCGAGTTCAATCAGCAAAGATGTCACTTAGACACCGGCAGCGTCTGAGCGCCACAGTGCGGGAATGACTGGAATAGATTTGCAATAAGGGCAATGTAAGCATCATGTTCCGTGGAAATTGGCAGTGCTTTCAAGCATGCATCGCCAATTGTTCTACATTAAGGCGACTTAATTTGGCGATGCCAGTGAGTTTTTCACTTGGCCTGCATCGCCTTATCACAAACTAACAGCCAACAACTAACTTGATAGTGCAATAAACTACAGCCTGCTAAGTTTATTAATTTCTTCAACCAGCCTAACGTTAAGCTCGGGGCTCGCATCAGACGCGTAGACCAGAAGTATGCTCTCGATAACCTGACTTCGGAATTGGTTTAAATCAATATAGCCACTAACCCAATCAATTCTCCCGAGCCGGTTGCTATTGTGAACTCTTTTCATAATTACGCTGGGTTCAATATTTCCCAAAAGCAACCCACTCCCGTACCACTCTTTCTTCGGTGCTGCCAGTTGCATTGCTTGTTGGGCAAGTCCATCCGGAATTCTAGGGTCAAACAATCTTAAGTGCTCTGCCGACATAAGTGCGGCACGATAAAAATTGACATCTTGCTCGAATGTGGCAGCCACGCTTTCAACGTGGAACCTTGTATTTTCAATAGGATCAATAGGCGGATTGAGCAAAATACCCTGCATTTCTTCAATTAATTGCGCAACAAGTTCCCTAATGATGTCGCTTTTTTTCCCGAATAGGTTGTGAATCGTTGGCGTGGTAACGCCAGCCTCGTGGGCGAGCTCGCTTATAGTGAAATCGTCTAAACCCTTTGTAGCTATTAGGCGCTTTGCTATATTAAATATGCCCTCCCGACGCAATTTTTTATTGGCCTGACGAGTTGCATTCCCTAGCGCTCTTCCTGATGTTTTCATCGCGCTAGGTTACCACGTAGTGGTCGATCAAACTAACACTTTTTTCGATGAGTCAAATCTGTAGTGGTAAGCGGCCTAGTCATGCTCAAGGGGGTATCTACGCATTGGAAAGAGGCTGTGTCAGCGCTCGTATAAGCATCAGTAAGTAATTGTGACGCCGAGTTGGTCACTGTAAACCCCTGAAGCCGCTGGTTGCGCAGCCGGAACGCTACCATAAGCGGTCAAAGTTTGAGGGCCACCAGTTCCGGTAAGCGCCACACCTGTGGGAGCGGTATTTCCCCATATAGAGCCGCGCGCAACATCTGAATAAACTTGATAGACCAGATAGTGCCCCTCTCCAGCGGTCATTCGACGCAATGGCGCACCAGCCGAACCCGATCCCGCGGAGGCACCAGCGTTTACAGTGACCAGTGCTCCTGCGCCTGAGGTGCAGGTCGACACTACCGTGGATTTGGCTTCGAGGGCGATCGACGCATTTGCCATGACACCGTTATAGGCCCCGAATGCCATTGGGCTGGACTCTATGGAGCAAGAATGTTCAACCGACACGCTAACGTTCATAGTTGAAGTACTTGAGCCTGCGCCGGTATAGACGCTAAGAGTAGCTGAGCCAAGCACTATGACCGATAAGATCGAGAGTTTAAGCATTCGTTGGTTGAATTTAGTTTTTATGGTTTGTTCCTTCCATTAACAAATACAGTTTTCTACTAAAGGATATTCAATCAATTCCTCATTGAACTAATCTCAGTCAACACGAAGCCACTAATGGATCTAGAAAAATGACCATCGAAGCTGCACAGAACAAGCAAGAAAGCCAAAAGCGTCTTGAGAGCGAGATAAAAGGGCGGTAATGAGTAGCTTTGGTAACATATTTATTCGCTAAATTCCCGCCCCAAAACCATACTCTCAACAGGCATATCAAGGTGTGCTGGCTTTTTCTCAATAATCATGCAACCACCATCAGACACTATGCAGGCTCGGCGTGCTTGATCTGCTAGGCATCGAACTGGTTAAGCTTGTGGACTCTCACAATTAACCTCCCACGACGCATCTCAGCTACACTTTTTTATTGCTCAGCATTAGATCACTAGAGGTTTACTGGGTCAAATTGGACCACAGAAATAATAAAATCCACTAAAAACAAGAAATTACATAATCTGCAAAGCCGCTACTACAGCGTCCTGGCTCCTAATCACCGACGGCGCGGACTGATCACACCAGCCAAACGTGGCAAGGCACTTCAGATGGCCTCAAATGCGGTAAAGCCCTCGATCGATCGTCTGTACGTCGTCAAACCTTAAGGAGCCGTTTGATCCTATTTCTAAAAGTAGCAGATGTGTCTTGCAGTAGATCAGGCCACCCGGTGTTGCGATGGCTGACGCCGCACACCCATGCCCGCTATTGGGCGAACGCGAACGTATTAGGAGTTGAGTTGACCCAGGTGGACTAAATGTCCGCTATAACCTCAAGATGGTCATAAGGAATCAGCCGGCCTCGGCTTTTTGGGAGCCGCTTTGTGCCAACAAGAGACGCTCGATAACGCCAAAAAAAACTGCTGCTGGAACTCGCTAAAAATTCATTAACCTACAAGGTCATCCCCCCATCAACGACAAATTGCGCGCCAGTAGCAAAGCTTGATTCATTGGAGGCCAAGTAAGAAACAATCGACGCAATGTCACTTGGCTTCCCTAAATGACCGACCGGATGCGAAGCCACAAAGGTTTCCATTAATGCGTCAGGGTCATCTGACTGCGCCAGAGTCTTATCAATGATGGCGGTATGAATTGCGCCGGGATGAACCGAGTTGCAACGAATGCCATTCTTTTGTTCCGCACAATGTAGCGCTACGGATTTGGTCAGCATTGTCACCGCACCTTTGGCCGCGTTGTAAGCGCAAAGCAAGGAACTGGCTTTGATGCCCGCCGCCGAGGACATATTAATAATAGCCCCACCATTTTTTTTCATTAACCCAATGCCGTATTTACAGCCCAGAAACGTACCGTCGACATCAATGCTGAATTCGTGTTTAAAAGCCTCCAGCGTCAAGTCCTCAACCGTTCCCATGGTGGTGATGCCCGCATTGTTGACCAGTACATCCAAGCGCCCAAATTGTTGCTCAATGGCCGCTATAGCTTCGACCCAGTCTTGTTCTTGAGTGACATCCAGTTTCAGTGAGATCGAACTCGCAGTGAGCGCCTTAGCAACTCGCCCGGCATTGGCCATATCGATATCGGCCACTACCACGGCCATGCCATCGGCTGCCAATCGCTGTGCAATGGCTTCGCCTAATCCTGAGGCAGCACCGGTGACAAGCGCGACTTTACTCTCTTGGTTCATGGTTTATTTCTTTATTGTTAGACCTATGACAAGGATATACCGATATCAGGATTGAGTCGAAAAAGGCCTCAATAAAGATAACTAGACGATGTGCATTCATGGGCGAAAGCCGACGTTTTAAGCCAGGTTGGCCCCTGAAGGGCTAGGTTTCCGGGATCCCCGCATCGCAGCCATGAAGCTCTTGTCTAAAAATAGACAAATGTAGGCTGCTTTTGAATCCAAGCACATAGCTGATCCGTATCTTTTAATATATTTATAAAACAAAAGGTGATGACATGAAAAAAGTTGGCCTATGGATTTACGACGCCTATCAATACATTTTCGATTCCAGTAAAAACCCATTGAGGCACATCCCTGACCCCACCAGCAGAATGTTTATCATGACTATTCTTGCCTTTATGTGGAGCGGTGCCTTCGCCGTTTATCTGGGAAGCATCACTTACTTCGGGCTCAGTGTGGCAGCACATATTGTTTTAATTCTGATGTTTTTCTTCACTGTCGCAATATTCTACGACGCCGAAAAAAACAATAGCTCTTGGTTGCTGAAGCTACGAAAAGACAATTCGTAGCATCTCGTACCGAAGTAATTCAAAGCCGCGTGGGTTAATTCGGGTAAGAGGGCAGGATCAGCTTCCATAGCCTAATGCGGTTCTGAAAAAAGATTCGCTCGGAAACGTCGATCGGCGAGCCTGCTGCTCAGGAAACGGTCGGCCGGTCGCGGTATTTTTCCTTATTTTTAGCGCCCTTTTTGTAAAGCGACGGACGCAACTTTCTACGCAGCCATGGAAAGAGGTAGCTCAGATTGGTTAAGCGACCGCTCATGGTAGGCAAGCAAATTTCTACGCTTTCACCGTTGGCCACCGCCATTACTGCCTCGGCCACTTCTCCCGCGGTACTCATCGGCTGCGAGTAAACGATATCTTCTACTTCGTCGATACTGTCCATGATGAATGCGGTGTCGATTGGGCCGGGGGATACCACGCCAATATTTATACCGCTGTCCATGAGCTCGTCTGCAAGTGAGTGCGTAAAGGCTTTCAGACCCGCTTTTGTAGATGCATAAGTCGCTGCGCCCTGCATTGGCGTGCGACCCGCTAGAGAACCCACCATGACCACTGCACCACCGCCCGCGTTTCGAATGTGCGGGAGAGCGAGCGCTGTGAGGTAGATCGGTGCCCGTAAATTAACGTCCACCATCTGGGCCATATTTGCAGGTGTTTGTGTTTCTACAGCACCGCGATGGTGGGCACCCGCGTTATTCACCAGCACATGAATAGCACCGTATTCGGTTGCAGCTTGCTCAATCAGTGCCTGGCATCCGGCCTCGTCTGCGACGTCCATGGGGATAGCGAGCACACTGGTTTTATCGCGCAGCGTATCGGCAAAAACGTTCAGTGCTTCCTCGCCCCTGGCAGACAGCACCAGTCTGGCCCCCAGGTTGGCAAACAATTCTGCGCAAGCGGCACCCACGCCTGCCGAGGCGCCAGTGATAATGACGGTTTTATCCTTGAAGTTCGATGTACTCATTGGGTTCTCGCATTTTTGTATTTCGGGAGTTGTGCCTATGATCTTCTTTAGGACAGTATAGACTGGCTGTTGACAGGTTTTGAGCAGTCGTTTTAAAGCGCCTAAACGTCTATTTCAGGTGCCCACGGTACGCCGTTTATATGACCGCCACCATCTACAAAAAGTGTATTGCCCGTCATGTAGACAGACATATCTGAGGCCAAAAATACTGCAACCGGCGCAATATCCCGCTCCGCGTCTCCCATATATCCCATGGGATTCGTTTTTTTAATCTCATCGGCCATACCAGGCATAAACTCTGCCAGTGCCTTAAAAGGTGTCGTGGCTGCCCCGGGGCAAATTATGTTTGCAGTAATGCCGTGCGGAGCCCACTCCACTGCGGCTGTTCGGGTATAGGCCCTTAGAGCCTCTTTGGCCGCATTGTAGTCGGCAGTGAATTTGTGGGCATTTACACCGTTTAAAGAACAAATATTAATGACCCGACCATAACTGCGACTCTTCATGGAGGGGAAAGCCGCCTGCATTGCGGCAGTCGCAGCAAAAAATCCTGCGGTCATGCTGTCACGCAACCGTTGCTGGTCAATAGCTTCAATGCCCGCTGGGCGATGAGTCATGGTTGGATAAGCGTTATTTACCAGAATATCGATGGTACCCCAACGAGAGATGGTCTCCTCAACGGCCGCAGTAACGCTTGCGACATCCATGATGTCAGTGCGGATGAACAGCCCCTCGCCTCCGAGTTCTGCAAGTTCTGTCGCTACCTGTGCCCCGGTTTCCTCATTATATTCAGCAACCACAACGCTAGCGCCAGCGCAAACGAATGCGCGAGCTATCGCGCGACCAATGCCAGCACCAGCACCCGTTACCAACGCCACCCTGCCCTCTAATAACTGGCTCATAAGATTCATCTCTTTTGCTCTAGGCTACCTGCTTTACGCTACCCGCCAGCTTTGAGTCTAAACGCGGACACTTCGATTATTCTAGCCCAATGCCCCGTATTAGACGAAATCGTATTAAGCAAGCGCATGCGGCTAGCGAGATAGCGCATGCGGCTAGCGAGATAAAGTACCGAGGAGCTGAGGGGCTTCACATCAGTGAGGTGGGCTCAGCGATTTCTGGGCGCCCGCGCGTCGATGTTTAAGCTGTTCAAAAGGGGACCGTCATTCAGGGCATGCTCAGCGTACTAGCAACGCCAAGATGAGTAAGTTCACTGGCGTGATAACGCTATCACTTGGTGGTAGGTCGGTAAATTTAAAGGCGTACAAACAGCAGGCCTCCAAATTCCCGATGAAGGCAGTCCCGGGCCAAAGACGGCCTATCGCGTGATCAAAAACACCATCATTGCGACTCTAGTTTGCGTTCCTGAGCTGGGGTAATGAGCGTAGCGCCTGCGAGGCGTCCTGCCTCCATAAATTGCGCTCTTGCGGTTTGCAGCGCAGGGCTTGCGCTCCAGATCGGCATCAACTCCTGTATTCGCTCGCCTTCAATACGACTGCGCGCCTGGGCAAGCTCTGATGATGTGCCGTCAAAGTTTTCCAGTGCAGAAAGTTGCTTAGCATATTGCTGGTAGATCTGAGATACCTGATTGCGTTGATCGTCTGTGAGCCTTAGACGACGAGCGAGGGAACGGCTTGCTCTCTCTGCCATTTGCTCCGGGTTTCTAACTCGTTGCTCTCTACTCTGTATTCTTAGCGCTCGCTTGGCTTCTGCCTTTTCTCGCCATTCGGCCATCGTTGTCGGGTCGACACTAACAGAATCCCAAGTCGACACTGCATGATCTGTTTCTGCGCTCTGCTTAATAGCCTCCGAGCCTCCGTTACCGCCAGCAAGGCCTGCCGCTTTATAACCTGTGTTTTTTACCACAGAATAGTTCTGCGGCTTTGGCATTTCTTGCGGCAGCACCTCGTGGACCAATTCTGTGCCCACTGGCCCAAATGACTGGTACGCTGCGATACATGCCACTACGGCAAGGGGAAGAACGAACAATAATTTTGTCGACAGGGGTTTCATAACTCAACAATACCACCCTTTTACTCATCGGTGCAGGCTGCTTTTTTGCTCCTTTAACGTTACCACAGTGGCGGTCTCCACTGCGATGCAATCTCCCATTGCGTTGACGCAAAGTGTGATGCACATCACACTTGACCTCATAGGGAAGCGGCAACAGCAGGAAATGCCATGGTAACTATCTTGAATTTAAGGTATTTTGGCGTATTAAGGCTTAACGGAGTAAGTCGCGGCTAACCACGGTTGGGAAATTTAACATCTGGGACTGGTCATGATTATAAAAAAACGACTCCTATCGCTAGCAGTTGCTAACGTCTCCTTATCTCTCGCGGCTGAGTCGCTGGCTGTTGGGGTCACTGGCACCGGCGCAAGCGATTGCGCAGTTAATTTGCAACAAGCGTTGAACGACGTGGACTCTGTGCTTGGGGAAACCGTTGTTATTGATGTTGCCAATTGCCCGGAGATCTCACTCAGCGGAACCATTACCGTTGCAAACAAGCCCGTCATTATTCAAGCTCCGGTGGCGGCTGATGGCCGGCCCCAGGTGGTCATCAATGCTGCTTCCGAAGGCTTCGGGCTCTTCTCCTTCGACAACTCAAGTTCAGACCCTGACGAGTCCCACCCTATCATCATCAGCGGCCTAGAATTGTCAGGCGCCGCCAGCAATGGGTCTGGCGGGGCAATTAATGCCAATAACCACATCCTTGTGCTTGATAAGAGCGTAATCAGTGAAAACTCAGCCGTGGGCGCCGGGGGCGGCATTTATGTAGCGGGGGAACTCTGTCTCCAAGGCTCTGAGCTAATTGATAACACGGTTACTCACGTCTTTGACGTTGATGGCTTTAGCGTTTTTGAGAGTGCCTCTGCCGTGGGTGGCGGTGCTGCCGTTAATGGCTCAACCCTGGTTAAACCCTCTTTCGCTGCAGACTTTGAATTCCCGGGCAATACACCACCTGACGATTGCCTTACAGGAACGGGCGCAGAAGCAATTTTTACAGCGGTGTCAGCGGGATTCAATGAGTCCGCTGCGGCTTTAGCCGGCAATCACCCCGCCGGGATGAACATCATAGCAAGTAAGATTACGGGGAACAGCGCGCTTGTTGATCTGGATATCAGCGAACTCGAATATGGCCCCAGTGAAGATGCCGGTGTTGCTGCCCTGGGTGGTGGCATAGCCAGTTTTGGGGATGGTGTTGCTCGCGATAACTCGATTTCGGCTGGCAGCAAATATGGGGAGGGCTCCGGAGGACTGTCCCTCTGGCAGGCGGTGATAGCAGATAACGCGGCCACCGTAACCTTTACCAACAACAGTGAACTTCTCGCGCCTAAGTATGTTGTCAGTGCCGGGGGTGGAGTTTTTGCGGGCATAGATTCGGCCATGGATGACACAAGCACATTCACCGAATCTAAATATGTTGAGGTTCGAGATAACACGGTATCGCTTACTGGAAGCGGGGCTAGGCGGGCACTGGCCATGGGCGGCGGTCTGGCTGCCTCTGAAAGCGACGTGCTAAGAAATTTATCGGCAGGATGGCTCGATTCTTTAGGAGGAGGAGAAGGCTATTCAGAATCTGGTGTTTTTAGCTCGTTGAGTTCGAGCGAGGTCAGTGGAAATACCGTTGAGCTCTCCATGTCAGATTATGCCGAAGGTGGAAACAATGCACAGATTGCGGTAGGCGGTGGAGTTGCCGTTGTCGGCACCAATTACAGTGAGTCACTGTTGCTGTCTCTCGCGTCCACCGTATCAGGAAATACCGTTGTTGTTAGCGGCGGAACCAACGACTACTCGGAGGCTTATACACACGCAGCTGGTGGTGGTCTGGCAGTAGGCAATTTAATATTTGATGCTGACGCTCCTAGTCGGATCGCAGGCCTTAAATATGGAAGATATTACGGCTATGCATCTGGCACTAGCGGTAATACAGTTTCAGTGTCGTCCATAACCGACGCCGGCGTTGGTGGCGGCGGAGTGAGCACGGGCTTTGCCGTGATTATCGGTAAGAAACCCGAATTTGAGTTGGCTGTCGATCCTGTGGACGTCACGAGCGAACAATATGGTTTCGCCATTCCTGTTGCAGTGCTGACAGACCCTGGTGGCGTTACCAACAACTCAGTGGAACTAACGAACACCTCCGGCGGTGAGCAGTTCCTCACTGGAGGCGGCATCTGGGCTGCTGGGAAGTACGCTGGAGCCGGGGTAATCGGGGCCTCCATCACCGGAAATGAGATTTCGGCGAACAAAAGCGCTGGCGGCTTGATTCAGGCGGTCGGTGGAGGCGTCGGGCAACGCATAAAATACGGGGAGGGTAGCGCATCCCTCTACTCTGAAGGGAGCAATATTTCTGATAATTCAATCACTATTAGTGGGGCTACTGACTCTTTAGCGTTAGGTGGCGGAATTGGTCTAAGCACACAGCCTAGCTCCAAGGGCAGCGAATACGCTGAGTCCAACCTTCGGGTCATAGGCTCGACTGTGTCAGGCAATATGATCGATATTTCAGTTGGGGCTGAATACTCATCCGAAGCTGCAGGCGGCGGCATTTTCGCCGACAACATTGCCCCCAAATACGCAGAAGGAGAAACCTCGGTAACCACGGTAACCACGGTGGTGGCGTCAACTATTGCGAGTAATCAGTTGTTTATAGCTACAGCGGAAGGCGATGTCCCGACTGGTGCGGGATTGTTTTTAGAGGCTCGTGAGCCGTCTGAGGATGATGAGGGCCAGTCAGCGCTGGGCGTGCTTGATACGACGGTAGTCGGCAATACATCCAGTGTCAATGGTGTCGCAAATGGGGGGCAAGTCTTCCTCGATGCTAAATACCTGAACATCATAAACACGCTGATCTCGGGCAATGAAGCGCAGGGCGTTGATGACCTCTACGTCGGCTACGGTGAAATTGTTGGCAATGGGTCCGCTGTTTTCCACGGTGGCGTGCCGTCTGATAGCGGATTCCTGCCGAGCGAGCTGGCTGATCCTGAAAACCTGGGGCCTTTGCAGTTCAATGGGTCCGCGCTCCTTGACGATGACGATCCTAAATATGGCTTTTTCGCCGCTGTGAAAACTATAGCTCTGCTAGAGGGCAGTGGCGCTATAGATCCAGAAATACCCACCGAGACCAACTTGGTGTGCGCAACAGAAGTGACTGATTTTCCTGATCAACGCGGCTACCCACGCGATCCCTGCAGTGATATAGGTGCTTACGAATGGTCAGCTGAGCGCGATGGTGATGGGCTTGTAGATGACGCGGAGCTTGCGGCTCCCGCTACAGACCCGGAGATCTTTCTCAGAAGACAGCAATATAGCTCGCCCCTGAACGCGTATATCATTGCACCGAACGATGGCAATAGCGACGGTATCCCTGACGTTGACCAGAACAGTGTGGCGAGCTTTAGTTCCGACACCAGTCAATACACCTTGGCGGTGGTTGATGACGAAGGCAACCCTGCTGGTTCCAACAGCTATTCCCTCACTGGCATCTCTACACTTCCCGCCATGGCCGAACCTATTCAGGTAGAGGGCGGAGCATATGTAACTCTCACTGGCGTTAGCTTTACGGTTGTCCCTGGGTCAGGCGACCCTGGCAAGGTGAATTTAGAGCTGATTACACCCGCATCCTTCAGTGGGCTCGCCCTTATTAAGCAACAATGCAACCTCTTGGAAGATGGAGAGGAGCCGGCGCTTCTTGTGCTCGACGATTCACCCGATGCTTTCGGTGATAGTCGCGTTCAGTTCTTGTTCGAGCTTAACGAAAATGGCCCGGAAGATTGTAATGGTGAAGACGCCAATATATCTGACCCGGCGTACATAGCTCGATTTGTACCATCAGTGCCAACACCGGTACCGGTAATGCCCTGGTTAGTGACGGTTTTGATGTCTGGAATGGTTAGTCTGCTTGGTATGTTTGGTTTGCGTAGGCGTCGTGATCGAGACCGGTAGCAGTAACGGTGCCCACGGACAAGACGCCACCGGATCGCCCGCTAAGGCGGGCGAAAATTCACTCGAGAGCGTCCACACCAGCAGCTTAAGCGAAATCCTCTCGAACCAAAGCATCTCCCTTTGCATCAGCACATATCAAGCGGGCAAGGTAATCATTGCTCGCGTTGACGATGGCGTCACAAACACGCATTTTCGGGCTTTCAAAAAACCAATGGGAGTGACTGCGAGTGCTGACAGGCTCATTCTAGGCACCCAGGGCCAGATCTTCGATCTTCGTAACGTACCTTCTGCAGCGCAAAAAATTGAGCCCGAAGGCAAGCATACCGCTGCCTATATGCCGCGCGCGGTCTATAACACCGGCGACATTGATATTCATGAGATGGCGATCATTGAGGACGAGGTCATCTTTGTAAATACTCGGTTTTCATGCCTCTGTCGCCTCAATTCCAAATACAGTTTCGAGCCCATATGGAAGCCTGATTTTATCTCTGCCTACGACCCCAGGGATCGTTGCCATTTAAATGGCTTAGCCGTGAGAGATCACAAAGTCCGATATGTTTCTGCGCTGGGTACTTCAGATGAACCCGGTGGCTGGCGGAACAACAAAACAAGCGGCGGCGTAGTGATCGATATTCTGGAAAACAAGATCATTCGAGATGGGCTCTCTATGCCGCACTCTCCTCGATGGTACGCAGACAACCTATGGTATCTGGAGTCCGGTAAGGGCGATGTTGTCGCTTGCAACCCTGATACCGGTGAGGAGATCTTGAGACTGAACTTGCCAGGCTTTACAAGAGGCCTGGATTTCTTTGATCATTATGCATTTGTCGGCACATCGCAGGTACGCGAAACCGCAGTGTTTTCAGACCTTGAAATAACGCGGAATACGCCGGTACGTGAAAGCGGTGTTTGGGTTTTAGATATCAGAACCAAGACAGTGGTTGCATTTCTTAAATTTACGGGTGGAGTTCGAGAAATTTTCGCTGTTTCTGTGCTTCCCCACGCCTTTCCGGATATTGGCAGTGAAGACGAGAATCTGATGCTTGGCACTTTCGTGGTGCCAGATGAATGTCTGGCAAATGTAGCAACCGTAGATCAAAGTTGGAAGCCGGTTGAGAAGTACTTTGAAGCCGGGAACGAGCACTTCAACAGCGGTGATTTAAAGACCGCTATGGCGAGTTATCGCGATGCGTTGGCCGTTGATGAAAACTACCTCCCTGCACGTTATAACCTTGGCTTGGCATTACTCAGAGATGGGTCGTTGGCTGAAGCGAGGAATACATTGAACGACGTCGTTCGGCGGGAGGCAGGCCACTTCGAAGCACTGTATCAATTGGGGAATATCGCCGCACAAGAATCGCAGACCCAACAATGCATAGCTTATTTCAGGCAGGCACTAAAGATAAGACCCCAATTTGTGGCCGCTGAAGAAGCGTTAAATAAAGCGCTGAAATACGCCAGTGAGCAACCGCAATGAGATTTTTTCTTTCCACAAGGCTAGTTTGATGTGTCTCTGTGGAGGCGAGCCTTTGCGCCGTCGAAATACTTCACTCTCATTTGCATATCGTTGATATACCCGATCAGAAAACTCCCTACATCGGGACCCATTGGCTTGTGTACAGACCTGTTTAGTTTGTCGTTTTGTAGAACGTAAGCCATTCCATGCATGTTATCGATAGTGTTACTTTCGCCGTAAATTCTATTGAATTCAGAATAAGTGTGTTTCAGTAATCTTGTTGCAGTGAAACCGCCGCGAGCATCTGGACTAACGAAGCTTCTGTATCCCATGAACATTGCATTAGCCGGCTCGTAGGGCGCCTTGAAAACTGAAGCGATTCCAACAATTTTTTCGCCAATCCGTGCAAGCCCAGCTACGTCTGGCAACCGTCGTTGACATGACTCCCTATCTTTTATCACGCCATGAGACAGCCATAAGTCTGTGACTGCTTCTTGTTCCTGGTGAGTTAGACTTTGCCAGCAAAAGCTGAAGTCGCTCGTGGCTGATTGGCCGCTTTCCAAGTTGCGCTCGTCTTCAAATACCGGGCCCTTCGTAAATAGTGAAGCGTTTTTAAAATAGTAAACATACTGAGGCAAACCATCCTCAGTGATGCCGGTGAGATTTAACTGCATGGGCCGCTGTTGCTTTGAATGCTCGAAAGAAAAAGAGCATATGGTTTCCTCCCAAGTGCGCACCACGGCCGCTTGCCACTCTATGAATATGCCTATTGCGCTTGTGTCGGTGCCTGCATCGAACTGCTCCTCGGCAGATTCAATAATACTTTGGTATATATCAGTCGCCAGTCCCTGACTGCGGAACTCAGATGAAACTATGGCTGCGCAGGCATAAACAGGTTTACCGGTGGCATTGTGGTTCATCAAATGGAGTGACCCAACTGCAATTAAAACATCTTCAGCGTAGGCCAAGGCCCTTACCTCAGAGAGTCGCTGAGCGACATCGTCAATCACGGCCTCTTCAGCACGCCATAACTCATTGACGTGCTCAGCTTGCAACGTGCTTATTGGTCGTTGTTCATCCAGAATTATTACGGTGGGCTGTCCCATATTAATGTTTCCTCTTTTTCAGCCGCTACGGTTATTATTGTGAACGGCGCGATTTTGGACGATATTTTAAGCCACTAAACGACTAACTTTGCGCCATCGAAATATCGGAGTCTCAACTCTCGACCCTCGTTGTCTAGCCCCTGAAAGTGAAATCTAGTACGAGAGTTTATGAGTGGCAAGCTCGTTTTCCCAGAATGAAGATTATAAATACCCACGGCTTCTCCGAGTTTACCGCTGTGTCGCACATTCATATCGGAGAAAATATCTTCAATAAAACTGGAGGCGCCTGAATTGATCTTGTGGCCTTCTTGAGACGCGGCCACAAGATTTAAGCCGAAAAATATAGCGTTAATCTCAGGCAACAGCTTCGGTGCAAGAAGGCCAAGGGTAACGATTACCTCATCTTGGTAGCGTACATAAATGATTTTTTGTTGAAGATATGCTTGTACAGATTCCAGCTCGAGCTGTCTTTCTTTTGCCAAAAAAGATGCAATACTAGCGTCGAGAGAAGGGTTTTGGCCCATACTAACCCTTTGAAATGCTGAGTGATTCAAAGAGTCTGACGAATCCTTTTCCCCACTGTTGTGCGGTTTACTGCTATTCACAACGCGTTCAAAAAAATGACAATATTCGGGACTCCCCGTAGAAGTATATCCTGTTAGTACAAAAGTGAGAGGGCGCTTGTTAATGGGAAACTGAAACGTCCGACAGCACTCTATCGTGCCTCGGTTCTTTACGATATCTGTCTCGAGAATTGCAGCAACGCCGACACCTTTCGCGATTAAATTTCCTTTCGCCTCATCTGCAAGAGACTCGGCCAAGTGCGCCAGTAAATTAAACGCCAATAACGTCTGTCGATAATCTTTTGCAACGAAAACTCGCATAAAATAAAGAGGGAGTTCGTTATATATTCCGCGTCCAAGATGATAAGAGCAAAGCGCGATTAACTTGCCATCCTCTGTGTGAGCGCAATACGCTACTTCCTCGAGGCGTTTTTCTGGGTTCGTTACCTGCGCATTTTCACTCTCCCAAAATGCAGTAATTTTATCTCGCTGCGCTTTGGCTAGAGGGGCTGATACTGGCGTTATGCGAAACTCATGCATGCTTAAAAACAATGGCCATCGGTGCTTCATGATAAACCAGATTCAAAGGCCCTGCCTATTTTTAAGTGTTTACTATTGTCGTCGCAGTAATGCGAAATTAACTCGCTGAATCATCAAAATCTGGTCATCGATATATACACGCGGCACACGGCCCTTCCTGACATCACTGCCTGTTCTGTCTGTTTTTACTATCGAGACAACCTGTGAGTCACTGCAATAGTGCATATAGGCTAAAATGATTGCTAATCTGCCCTCTTCAGACTGGAGCTATGTGTCGACATTGATGCGGCTATTTGCCACCAGAGCGAATCTAGGCTGATCAACACATAGACACAATTATCCCTGCGCGGTATAAACCCTTACATCTATAAGACTAATAAAGGGTGACTGCATGCCCCAAAACAAACGGCGTCGCCTCCCCTCCTTAAACGCCCTACGTGCTTTTGAGGCAGCGGCGAGACATCTCAGTTTTAAGGACGCGGCCAGCGAACTGAGCGTGTCCCAGTCCGCGGTCAGTCACCAGATCAAAGCGCTGGAAGAACATTTAGGGCTGGTTCTTTTCACCCGTCGCACCAGGGGTATAGAACTCACGCGCAAGGGACTTCTTTACTACCCTATTCTTAGAAATGCCCTGGACAGTATCGCCGAGGGAACTGAGCGCATACTCAGCAGTTCGCCAGTGACGGTATTAACTTTGCAGGTCTATTCCACCTTCACCATTCGGTGGCTTCTGCCGCGGCTACCCAGCTTTCAAGCGGAGCACGAAGACATGCAGGTTCGCTTGACCACTGCGCAAATGGATGCGGACTTTGAGCACGACGATGTTGATGCGGCAATAATGATTGGCGTTGCGGACAACCCCGGGCTGCACTACGACCATTTGTTCGATGTGCAGATGTTTCCAGTTTGCAGCACCAGCTACCTGAAAAAGAATCACGATACGCTGAGCAAGCCACAGGATATCCCGCCACGAGATTTGCTACAGGTTTACCCTTCCGCCAACGACTGGCCAACCTGGCTGGAAACGCAGGGCATTACTGCCGTTGATATGACACAAGGCTTGCAACTGGAAAGTTATGACCTGGCATTAAGCAGCGCCTCCCAGGGCATGGGCATCGCTTTGGCGCAGCAGCCCTATATTTCTCGAGACCTCGCCAACGGAGCATTAGTCGAAATGTTCCCGGGGCTGAGAGTACTAAATCCGCGCAGCTGGTACCTGGCCTGTCGCAAGGAACAACGGGAACAAGCCAAAATAGAAGTTTTTAGAGCATGGCTACTCAAACAAGTAGCATTGGACCAGCAATTGCAACTCGATCACGACGCGAACTAGACCCGTGAACGCTATTCCTGTGCACTATGATCGCGCTGCAGAGACTTAATCAGTGCGATCGTCGACAATACCCCGGTCAATAGAATAGGCAGAGATGCCACCAGCACCGAAGTCTGGGCCACTTTGATGCCGCCAATATACATCAGCGTGAGCGGCAATATTGCCAGGGCCACGGCCCAAAAGCTGCGATGCCATCGAGGTGGATCTTCACTGGGATGTAAGCGATGGCTGGCGCTGGAAGCGAGGATGTAGGATGCAGAATCGTAGGTCGTGGCGGCAAAGATGATACTCACAAAACAAAACAACCCTATGGCGAGGCCCGCCAGCGGCAACTGATCGAAGCTGGCGACAATAGCCTGATTACCATCGCTCTGTGCCATGACAGCTAACACATCCAACTCTCCGCTCATTTGCAGGCCCAGAGAAAAATTCCCCAGTACCATGTAAAACAAAGCACCACCCAGAGTTCCATAGAGCAACATGCCGCCAATGACTTGTCTAATCGTGCGGCCGCGCGAGATGCGGGTAACAAACATACCGACAAAAGGACCATAGGCTATCCACCAGGCCCAGTAAAACACGGTCCAGTCCTCAAAAAATCGGGACTCGGTGAAGGGATCCGTCCAGAAACTCATCGCCACGTAGTTCTGGATCACTGTGCCGATACTGTTAAGCGATGTTTTGACAATAAACAGGCTGGGACCCGCAACAAAAACAAACGCCAACAGCACCAGTGCCACAAACATATTGATATCGCTGAGGCGTTTAATGCCTCGCTCAAGCCCCAAATACACGCTGGTAGCAAAAATGATAACGCACAGCAGGACGACGCCAACCTCCAGACCAAACCCAGTCTCAATGCCGGTAAGTCGAGAAATCAAAGCGGCAATAAGGGGCGTTGAAAAACCCAGCGAAGAGCCCGCGCCGCCGATCATGGCAATCATGAAAAGGAAGTCCATTGCCCTAGCCGGCAAACTCTCCTCTTTACCCTCCAACCAATAGTGACAGCCGACGCTGTATTTCAGCACCGGTACTTTTTGCGCATAAAACGGATAAGCAATTGCCAGCGTGGGAAGACAATAAAATGCCCAGGCGGTGAAGCCCCAATGAAAAATACCATAAGACGAGGCCCACTTGGCGGCTTCCACTGAATGAGGTTCAGCACCGAATGGAGGGCCATCGTAGTAGTACGCCCACTCAATCGCAGACCAGTACATCAATCCTGCACCGACTCCTGCGCAGAACAACATGGCGATCCAACTATAAGTGCTGTATTCCGGCGTTTCATCCGCCGCGCCGAGTCTAACCTTGCCATAGCGACCAAAGGCCAACCAAGCTAAAACCAGTATGGCGCCAATGCCTGCAAGAGCGTAAAGCCAGCCGAAGTTGGTGGCTATAAAAGCATAGCTTTGCTGCACCAGCGCAGCGCCTCCCTCGGGGTTCAGGACCAGAGGCACCGAAACCAGAAAAATAACAAACAGCGTCGCCGTAAAATTAGTCTTATCGAGATTGGCGTCCAAGAAACTACTCCAAGCCTGCAGTTCAGGCGAACAATCATGCTATCCTTGCGCGCGCACTGCAAGCAATGCATAGCCTTTAGTTTTTCTTCAGTGCGCTTGAATTTTATTCGGGATTTATAGTGTTTTTGCACAGGAGCACGGCGTGTATATCAACGGTGAGTGGCAAAACAGGGAAGCAAAATTTCCTGTCTACAATCCTGCCAACGGCGAGGTCATAGGCGAAGTCCCGAACGGTGAACGAGAAGATGCGGTGGCGGCCATTGCGGCTGCGACCGCTGCCTTGCCTTCGTGGGCTGCCAGCAGCGCCTATGAGCGCTCGGCGAAACTGTATGCGGCCCACCAACTCATGATGGAGCGCCGCCCCGCACTCGCAGAATTAATGACAAAAGAACAGGGCAAGCCACTGAAGGCGTCGCTGAACGAAGTGAAATATGCGGCCGATTTTTTGCTCTGGTTTGCAGAGGAAGCAAAACGCATCTACGGCGAGACCATTCCATCTGCCCGCAGCGACCAGCGCTTTTTAGTGCAAAAACAACCGGTGGGTGTTGTCGCTGCAGTGACACCGTGGAACTACCCGATTTCGATGCTTACTCGTAAATTGGCACCGGCGTTGGCGGCAGGCTGTACAGTCGTGCTAAAACCCGCTGAAGCCACACCACTGTGTGCTATAGCCGTCTACGAAATTCTCCACGAGGTGGGCTTACCTGCGGGCGTGGTCAACCTTGTCACCGCTTCGGATCCCCGCCCTATCGGCGAGGAATTCTGTACCAACCCCAGCGTTAGAAAACTCACCTTCACCGGCTCTACGGCGGTCGGCAAAAAACTGGCAACCGATGCTGCTGCACAGCTCAAAAGAGTGTCCATGGAACTGGGGGGTCATGCGCCCTTCATAGTCTACGATGACGCAGACCCGGTGCACGCTGCTAAGGGCTTATCTCTAGTGAAATTCCTGAACACGGGCCAGGCCTGCATTAGCCCGAACCGCATTTTCGTGCAGCGCAAGATCCTCAATCCGTTCCTTGAAACCCTGCAGGCCCGCATCGAGAAAATGCGTGCGGGCAGCGGGCTGGACCCTGCCAATAGCATCGGTCCGCTGGTAAATGAAGCCGCCGTAGAAAAAGTGGATAAACAGGTGCAGGACGCGCTGGCCAAGGGTGCCACATTGCATACAGGTGGGCAGCGCCTGCGGGGCGAAGGTCTTGATAAAGGACACTTTTACGCACCAACGATGATCAGTGCTATTACTCCAGATATGCTGATTTACCGCGAGGAAACTTTCGGACCGGTAGCTGCAGTGGTGCCTTTTGACGATGAAGACGACGTTATCGCCATGGCCAACGATACCAGCTATGGGCTGGCCGCCTACGTTTACACTCAAAATCTGTCTCGTGCCGTGCGCAGTTTTGAAGCGTTACACTTCGGCATTATCGGCATTAATGACATCAACCCAACCAGCGCCGCCGCACCTTTTGGCGGCATGAAGGAAAGCGGGCTGGGACGCGAGGGTGCCCGCGAGGGTATCGAGGAATACCTGGAAACCAAACTGGGCGGCTTTAGCGTTTAAACCGCACACCGCATAGGAGAGAAAAATGGCTGGACCTAAATACCCTGGACTGGACACCATGGCGCTGCATGCTGGCGCCCAACCTGACCCGACGACAGGTGCGCGCGCTACGCCCATCTACCAGACCGCTTCGTTCACCTTTCCCGATTCGGACTATGCGGCTTCGCTCTTCAATATTGAACGCGCTGGCCACGTTTATTCGCGCCTGAGCAACCCCACCAATGCTGTTCTTGAGGAACGCATTGCCGCTCTGGAAGGCGGCGTTGGAGCCATTGCTACTGCCAGCGGCCAGGCCGCCCTGCATCTGGCAATCGTCACCCTGATGGGTGCCGGCTCCCATATCGTGGCCTCTGCTGCGGTTTACGGTGGCACCCACAACTTGTTGGCCTACACCCTGCCCCGCTTCGGCATTGAAACGACCTTCGTTGATCCCAGGGATCCCCAGTCTTTTGCAGCTGCAATACAAGACAATACTCGGCTGGTGTTTGCCGAGACCCTGGGAAACCCCGGACTGGATGTGCTAAATATCCCTGAAGTGGCAGCGGTAGCCCACGATGCAGGCCTGCCGTTAATGGTGGACTCCACGTTTACCACCCCATACCTGATAAAACCCTTCGAGCTGGGTGCCGACCTGATCCAGCACTCAGCCACCAAGTTTCTCAGTGGCCACGGTGTGGTGATAGGCGGACTGCTGGTAGACAGCGGCTGCTTTGACTGGGAGGCCTCGGGTAAGTTTCCAACGCTTAGCGAACCCTATGACGGTTTTCACCAAATGGTATTTACAGAAGAGTTTGGACCTGCGGCATTTATTACCCGAGCACGTAAAGAGGGCCTGCGGGATTTCGGCGCCTGCATGAGTCCTACCTCAGCGTTTCATATCCTGCAGGGCATAGAAACTCTGGGGATGCGCATGCAGCGTCACGTACAGAACACTCGTAGCATCGTTGAATTCCTCCACAGCCAGGACATTGTCGCTAAGGTGTCGTATCCGGAAATGGACGGCCATCCTGACCAGAGCCTGGCCAGCGAGCTACTTCCGCGAGGTTGTGGCGCCGTATTCAGCTTTGACCTCAAGGGTGGTCGCGGTGCAGGCATTGCCTTTGTCGACGCTCTGGACCTGTTCTCTCACCTGGCCAATGTAGGCGATGCCAAGTCGCTGGTTATCCACCCGGCGAGCACGACTCACCATCGTATGGACGCTGCAGCACTGGCTGCCGGTGGTATTAGCGAGGGCACAATACGCCTTTCCATTGGCCTGGAAGATTGCGATGACCTGATCGGCGACCTGAAACAGGGGCTGCGTGCAGCGGGCAAGGCCATGGAACGACAGGAGGGTCAGCGATGAGGACAGATGTAAATAGCGATAGCACCTATTGCTACACCAACAACCGGGAGATAGATCCAAACAAGGAGACCGTGGTGTTCATCCACGGCTCGGGTATGGATCATACCGTGTGGACGCTGGCGTCCCGACATTTTGCCCGCCATGGACGCAATGTCGTTGCCGTCGACCTGCCCGGCCATGGTCGCTCAACGGGTGCACTGCGCCCCAGCATTGAGGCTATGGCGGAGTGGATAATAGATTTACTCGATGCGCTGAAAATAGATCGAGCGGCGCTCGCTGGCCACAGCCTGGGCAGTCTGGTGTCACTGGAGTGCGCGGCGCGTTACCCGCAACGTATCAGGGCCATTGCGCTAGTGGGAACAACTGCGCCGATGCCAGTCTCCGACGCCATACTCGATGCCGCGCGCAACAACGACCACGCCGCTTTCGACATGCTGACCCAGTGGGGTTACAGCAAACGGCACCAGTACGGCGGCAACCGCAATTCGGGAATATGGATGATCGGTAATACCCTGCGCCTCTATGAACGAGCGGCACCGGGTGTGTTATTCAACGACATGAACGCCTGCAACGATTACACCACCGGACTGGACCGAGCTGAAGAAGTGCAATGTCCGGCGCTGATGATACTGGGCGTGGAAGATCGACTGACCCCCAGCCGAGGTACCCGTCCCTTACAAGAGGCCCTGCCCGAAGTTGAAGTCGTCATGTTACCGGGCGCCGGCCACACCATTATGGTGGAAGAGCCTAACACCCTGTTAACAGCGCTACATAAAGTACTGTAGCGTTTTAACGCAGCGCTTCGGGAGCCCAAGGCGCTAACCAACCAACCCGAAAACCTTTAACAGTTTGAGTCCGCCCAGCCCGAGGGTCACCAGCACCACAAAAGCTCCCAGCACGTTACTGGCGATACCATTACGGTAGTCGCCCAACTGTTGTGAGCGATTCATTACCAGCAGCAGAAATACGGCACAAACAGGCAGCAATAAACCATTGGCAGCCTGGGCAAAAAGTATCGCCGCCAGGGGACTGGTTCCAATCACAGCAAAAAAAGTACCACTGGCCAGCACCAGCAACCACACCATACGAAAGCGCAAGGAAGACAGCTCGCGTTCCCAGCCCAAAGCCCCGCATACGGCGTAAGCCGCTGCCAATGGTGCTGCTACGGCACTGCTAAGGCCGGCTGCAAATAGCCCAGCAGCAAAAAAGTAGCGCGCCGCTGAGCCCAGCAAAGGCTCCAGTTGCTGGGCAATATTGGCAGCAGACACCTGGGCACCAGAACCAAAAAAGGCGGCAGCAGCAGTGCTCATAATCGCCAAAGTAATCAAGCCGCCAAGACCAATAGACAAGCCGGTATCGACTCGCGCCGCCCTTAGTGAATCTGCAATCGGCAAGTCTTCCCGCCATTTTTCCTGCACCGCACTGGAATGTAAAAACAGGTTATAAGGCACCACGGTGGTGCCAATAAGCGCAATTGCAGTTAACAGAGACCCCTCGGGCAAACTGGGTTGCAACATTCCAGCGACCAGCGTTTCTAACGGGGGGCGCACCATCAAAAACGTTAACAGAAACACCGTGCTCATCAGCAGCACCAGGGCGACCAGCACATGTTCAATCAAACTGTAACGGCCGCTTAGCAACAAGGCTCCCGAGGATAAGCCAACCGCCAGTGCCCAGATCCAACTGGGAATACCACTTATACCCTGCAGCCCCAGAGCCGCACCGGTAATATTGCCCGCCTCGTAAGCCGCATTCCCAAAGCCGACCGCGGCCACCACCAGAAAAACTGCCAGAGGGCCATACCAGCGTCCGGCAAAAGTCTCGCGAATCGCCTGAGATAAGCCCCGGCGCGTGACCAGGCCAAGGCGAGCGGACATTTCTTGTAAGACCGCGGTGGCAACTACCGAAAACAGCAGCGTCCAGAGCAATGCATAGCCGAAGCCCGCACCGGCGATGCTGGCAGTCGTCACCGTACCAGGACCAATAAAAGCAGCAGTAACAAGAAGCCCTGGACCGAACGGACCAGGGCGCTTTGCTCTCACTGTCAGGCTGTCGTCAGATGTCAAATCGATAGCGTCGCAAATAGATGGATCCTATCAGGGTTATCGCCGCGAAAACCAAGCCACAAAACATACTGAAAAGATCCACTTCCTGCCAAAACACGCCATTGATGTAAAAGCCCACCACACTCTCGCCACCAACATAGTGAGGAATATGACTAATCACAGCGGCATAGACATAATCGGTTCCCAGCAAAAAACCTTCCAGCAGCATAATGCCAATAACGGGCGCAACGGCCACAATAAAGGGTGCTCGTTTGGCCCATGCAGAGGCCAACAGAAACCAGCCGTACACTGGCGCCACCCAGAGAGCTGTCATCAGCCAGCCTCCGACCTGATCCAGTAAAAGATCACCAAAACGAATATTAGCCAACACGGTGACAAAGGGGTCCATATCCATACGCCACACCATCAGCATCGCCAGCAACACGAAAGACAATTGCAATAGCATCGAGACACCAATGTACAAGGCGGGAACAACAACCAGCGCCACTATAAACCGGGTAAGCACCTCCTCCCACTCAGACACCGGCATCGACTTCCAAAAAAGAATACTGCGATCCTTGCGGTCATTGTAAAGAGAACCCAGTAGATAACTGGTTGTGACCCATATTCCCAGAAGCAGGAAAAATCCATTGATTACATTCAACACCGGGTTCAGGCTGCCAACTTCTGATGATTCGTAATCGGGCTTGTCCCGTTTTTCTGGTTCGAAGCGCCAGCTTCGTGAGAAGTTCCAGTCTTCCTCTGAGGGCGCATCATCGGCCGAGGCGACTTCAACCTCGTAAACCGGTTCTGCGGCAGGGGAATCTCCCGATGTAATCTCGGTATCATCAATGTTAATAGTAATGGTCGGAGAGACATTGGTTTTCTCTGCCATAATGACCTCGAGAATAGTGTCTCCCATCGCGGAAATTCTGCCCGCCACCAACACGCTGGCGAACATCAGCAAGGTGAGGACCACTGCGACAATAACAGGCGTCCACACAAACGACAGTTTGTACTCCTGTATCTCTTTTTGCAGAAGGGTAAATCGACGGAGCGAAGCGGTAGATGCCATTACTTGTCTCCTCCCATCATTGCCACAAACAGGTCAGCCACCGATGGCGTTCGAAGTTCACCCAATGGTGCCAGGGACTCCCGTTCAATGCCCTCATAAATAACGGCTTTGCCACCTAAAATGCTCTGTGAGCCTAAATGTGGAATACCCTGTGCCTTGGCAGCGGAATCGCCGACGGCATTAAGCTGCACAAATTGCTCTTCAATTTCCAGCATGGAGCGCTGCAAGATCTTTTTGCCGCGATTAAGAAACATCACATCAGTGAGAATATGTTGGACCTCATCCACCTGATGAGTCGAAATAATGATGGTGCGCTCCTGATCGAAATAGTCCGATATCAACTGCTCAAAAAAGCGCTTACGAAACAGAATATCCAAGCCCAGGGTCGGCTCATCCAGAATCAACAGGCGAGCGTCGATAGCCATTACCAGGGCTAGGTGAACCTGAACCATCATACCCTTGGACAAATTTTTGATGCGTCCGTTAAGACGCACGTCGGTATCCTTGAGATAACTTAGGGCGATACTGCGATCAAAGCGGGGGTGAATACCGCTGGCATAATCGAGCAATTGCTCTACGCGCATCCACCGCGGAAGCACCGCGGTATCGGCGATAAAGCACACTTCCTCCATCAAGCGAGAACGCTGGGTTCTGGGGCTATTCCCCAGAACATTCAGTTCTCCCCGATACTCCGTGAGGCCCAACAGTGCCCGGAGCAAAGTGGTTTTGCCCGCACCATTGGGACCGATCAACCCCAACACAGCACCGGGAGGAATAGTAAAATCAACATGATCAACAGCATTAAGGTCGCCGAATTTTCGCGTTAATCCCTTAGCTTCGACAATATGGTCCATTAGCGTCTTCCCCCTGTTTCCAGTAGCAATCCCACTACCTCCTGAGTATCCATTCCCAGCACTTTCGCTCTTTCGAGGAATGCGCTCACTTCTTCGTCGATAAACTGCTGTTTTTCATTACTCGTAAGCGCACAACATGCTCCTAATGTCACAAACATGCCCAGACCACGGCGCTTCTCCAGCAAGCCTTCGTCAACCAGTTCCTGGTAGGCTTTACCAACTGTCAGGTGATTGATCTTATAGTCTGCAGAGACTTGACGCACCGAGGGAATGGCTTCGCCCTCGGGAAAGCTGCCGTCCATAATCCGCTCAGCCACCAAGTCTCGCAGTTGGCGGTAAATCGGCTGTTTATCGTTCCATTCAACAGTCACAGGTTGGTCTCCTGATTACCGCTCTCGATTCAAGTCGCCAGATCCCAGTACATTACTATCAATGTCTGGGTCTCCAGCGTAGTAAATATCACCGCTGCCGATAATGTTGACCTCCAGGTCATTCACCTCGCCTACCCGAGCATCTCCCGAGCCAATGATATTAATTTCTGCAGCGCTGACAGCCACGGCGCTGAGATCAACTTCGCCACCGCCCGCTATATTAATTTCAATAGAAGACACTTTGGTTGACGCCTTTTTTACCCTGATGTCTCCAGACCCGCTAATAGTCGCTTCAATCGCCTCTGCGGTCAGCTTGCCAACAGCCACATCACCAGAACCCGCAACCAGTAGCTCAACTTTGGGTGATTCTACTTCCGCCAGCTTGATATCACCCGAGCCTCGCACTCGGGCTTTAACTTCTCTGGCAACGACAGAAAACAATTTGATATCTCCCGAGCCATCAACGGCTAGCAGGAGCTCGTCGGTTTCAAAGGGTTTCACAAAGATATCGCCGCTGCCACTGAGCCAAATCTCATTAACGTCGGGCAAAGTAAGCATGTATTTGACCGAAGAGAAACTCGTGCCTTTGTGCTGCTCGGAATGTCCAAGCACCAGCGTTTCGCCCCGAGTATAAAACGGTTGCATATCCAGCTTGTCCTGGTCACCCCGAATCAGGAGTTCAGTTGTCTCCCCCTGTTCAATCTGCACCTCTACACTGCCCTGAACTGAAACGTTTTCAACCTCAAGATCCGTGACTCTCAGCGTTTCCGCCTGCACATTAAAACTTGCCAGGGCCATTACTGATATTGCTAACGCTTTCATAGTTGCTCCCTCTATTTAGGCCGTCTCTGTCTGGTCGCTTTGTTCACCGCGGCGCATCAAGAACTCGGAAAACAATGCGGCGGGCACAAAGAAAAGAAGTGTCATCAAGCCAATTCCCAGCGTGGCACCCAGTCCACGAAAGGACAAGCCGATTTCATTACTTGCTACAGGCATCGAGGCCACACCAGTGACGCGCAAGTCCAGACAGTGCTGAATCTGTGCCAGGGCCATGCTGCTGACCTGACCTGGATCGACCTCAGCCTTCACCACTGTGCTGACTATAACAATCAGTGACAACAGTATGAATACACGAAACATAATCTGGACCTCTATATGCGTTGCGTGGCTGGAGTGGGTGAGATTATTGACAAAGCTTCAACCAGGCCAGCGGCGGGCAGGAAGCACAAAAAGGCCAGTGCACCCACGCCCACCAAGCTGAGCATTGCACAAATCAATAGCAAACCAAGGTGCACGATAATGCGATGGTCCCTGCGGTTTAAAACTTGTTTTCTTAGCTTGAGGCTCATTTTCACAATCTCACTGATACGGTGTTATACGTAACTATAACACCATAATTTGATTGCACAACAAGAAAACAGCAAATATTTTATTTATTCAACTATATCAATAGGTTAGATATTTAAATAGACAGACCTTGCTGCATGTTAGCTGCTATAGCACCCGCTATACGCCTGGCTTTTTGAGAATAAGGCCCGGTAAAGGAACGATCCAAGGTGTCACAAAACAAGTTCAACCAGCGCTCAAAGTCCGCAGAACCCAGACTGCGCCTGGCATGAAGTTCGCGATGGATATTCATGGTGTGCCTTCGATAAGCATTCTCACCCAGCAACAATTTACACCAGTAACTTTTAATCAGTGGGAGATGTACCTGCAGGTCTATCCGGGCAACGTCGAGAAAAATAGGTGCAAGTTGCTCGTCTGCAAGCAAGCGCTGATAAAAGCAGTCAACAAACAGCTCTACATTCTCTCGGCAGTTTAGGTCAGGTCTGGGGTCATCGCTCATATGCCGCCACCGAAAAGTCGAACCTATTTTTTGGTTTTCTTGTTCTTGCTGGCGTGCGACGTCAGCCGGCGTTTTCGTTGAACCTGTCTCTGGGTGAGCTTGCTACGCTTTTCTGCGTATGGGTTATCCGAGGTACGAAACTCTATACGAACGGGCGTACCAACGAGCTTCAACTCCCGGCGATAGATTTTTTCCAGATAGCGAGCATAGCTGGTGGGCACCTTTCCGGTCTGGTTGCCGTGAATGACGATCAGCGGTGGATTGCGACCCCCGGCATGAGCATAACGCATTTTAATTCGACGGCCGTTTATCATCGGGGGCGCATGATCAAATACTGCGCCCTCAAGTATCCGGGTCAGAGCGTTAGTCGAAAGCTCTCGGGTAGCCGACTCAAAGGCCGCATTAATCGACTTATAGAGATGCCCTACGCCTGTACCATGCAGTGCAGAAATGAAATGAGTGTCCGCGAAATCTGCAAAGGCCAGGCGACGCCCTAGTTCACTCTTAATCCAGTCCCGTTGATCCGGCTCAATGCCGTCCCATTTGTTAACTGCCAATACCAGGCCGCGCCCCTTCTCGATACAGTGTCCTAGCAGATGCATATCCTGGTCGACGATACCTTCGTGCGCATCCATGACTAAAATAACAACATGGGCGTCGTCAATCGCCTTGAGAGTTTTAACGATAGAGAATTTTTCCACCGTCTGTTTCACGTTTTTGCGGCGCCGCACGCCTGCGGTATCGATCAGCGTATATTCCTGCTCATCGCGCTGATAATCGATATAAATACTGTCCCGAGTGGTACCAGGCTCGTCGAAAACGACAACCCTGTCCTCACCCAGCAGGCGATTGACCAGCGTGGACTTACCCACATTGGGCCTGCCAACGACAGCGACGCGGGTGCTGTTAGGATAGGCTTCATCCTCCTCTGTACGCTCTTCCTCGGGAAAGTTCGCCATGACCTCACCGATCATGTTGCGCACACCCCGCCCATGACTCGCAGCAATAGCAAACATGGACTCAACACCCAAAGCGTAAAAGTCACTGCTAGCTATATCTGCATCAAGACCATCGATTTTATTCACGACCAGATGAAATGACTTATTGCGTTGTCTGAGGTGTTTGGCCAAAGCCTGATCTGCAGGATTAAGCCCCTCCCTGGCGTCTACCAAAAAGAGTACCGCGTCAGCTTCTTCAATGGCGACCAGTGATTGGTCTGCCATTTCTGAATCTATACCATCCTCATCACCGCTGATGCCGCCGGTATCAATAACCATAT
>DS999222.1:2369-174509 GCA_000156295.1 marine gamma proteobacterium HTCC2148 | reverse complement strand
CTGCGTTAAAAGCGACGACTCTCCCGTTAGCAAAGCCGGCGTAGGCCGTATTGCCATTCAGAATCGGCGCACTAGTACCGCGAATTGTCAGCACCGGCACGTCACTGTCATAGGTCCACAGCTTTTCGCCGGAGTCCGCATCAAGCCCTTGAAGCTTACCGTCATAGGTTTGTGCAACGACCACCTGGCCATTGCCCTGCGGCGGCGCAAGCACCTCTCCCTGCAATCGGGTAGACCACAGCAGCTCGCCAGTGGCAGCAGACAGCTTCAACACCGAACCGTCAGAACTACCAAGAAACACCGCGTCGCCGTAATGACCAACACCGCCAGAAAGCTTCGTTTCCAGATCAACTTTCCACAGGGCCTTGCCATTGTTCCGGTCGATAGCTTTGACTTCGCCTTCTGCAGAAGCTGCGTAAAGAGTGTCACCTGTCATTACCGGTTGCAGGCGATAAAGCCCTTTGCCCTGCCCATCGCCAACGCCTACCGACCAGAGCTTTTTGATTTTTACCGTCTGCTCTATATCAACCAGTTCAACCGGCGCGGTCGGGTCATCGTCATCGTCCATCTCGAACCATCCCTTAACGGTGCTGCAGGCACCCAGGCTGAGTATGAGAGGGATCGTTATTAACCACTGCATGGGCCGCATAAACTACTCCTTTTCGCTATCGGCAGTATCAGCCGGAGCTTCAGTCAAGGCAGGTACAGAAGGCTCCAGAGGAGCTGCCAACTCTCGCGGTGCTCGCTGACTCAGGCTTTGCAGCTTTTGCTGCAGCATGGCCATATTCACCTGGCCTTCTCCACGGGATGCCAGCATCAAAGCTGACGAGTACGCCTGCCGAGCTTCATCACTGCGGCCCTGTGATAACAGAATGTCTCCTCGGGCGACCTGGTAAGCCGACGCATAGGCACCAGGGTCAGTACTGTCCAATATAGTGAGGGCCTGCTGCGCATCGTCTCCGGATGCCAGCACACGAGCCAGGCGCAGCTGAGCTAGCTGTGCGCTATCACTGCCCTTGTCAGCGCGACCCAATACCCAGCGAAGTTCCGACTCAGCCGTCGCGAGATCACCTTCATTGACGGCGATACGAGCCAAATGAAGGGCTGAAAATTGCGCGTAGGTGCTGCGACTGTAGTTTTGCTTGATGTCTACGGCGACTGCGGCTGCACCCTCATCGTCCTGCTCAGACAGCATCTGCAACATAGATTGATAACTCGTCGAGGCGCCTTCCAGCTCATCCTGTTGATACTTTTGCCAACCCTGCCAACCAAAGCCAAGTCCGAGGGCAACGATAATTGCTACCATCGTGGAACGACCATTCTCGTCCCACCATCGTTTCAATGCTTCAACCTGTTCTTCTTCTGTACGGTATTGTTCCACGTTCTACTTTTCCTCTTAACCAATCAAACTGCGAGCAATGCCCGCAGGGTTTGTTCCAATTCGGCCCGGGCCACCGACTGCTGCCCTACTCGCTCATTATTTTGCTCACGCAGGGGCTTGATGCTAACCGTATTTGCGGCCACTTCGTCATCACCCCAAATAAGTGCCAGGCGAGCGCCGCTTTTATCGGCTTTTTTCATTTGGCTCTTAAAACTGCCACCGCCATTATGCTGCACGATTCTGAGGCCAGGGAGGGCATCACGCAACTGCTCTGCTGCCGCCAACGCTTCTGTCTGGGCGGAATCACCGAAGCTCACCACATAGACATCGGCACTGGCCTCTGCTGGCGGTAACTGTCCGCATTCTTCAAGCAGCAGCACCAGACGTTCAATACCCATGGCAAAGCCCACACCGGGAACAGATTTGCCGCCCAACTGTTCAACCAGACCATCGTAACGTCCACCGCCACAGACGGTGCCCTGGGCACCAAGCCGATCTGTGACCCACTCAAAGACAGTCTTGTTGTAGTAATCAAGGCCGCGTACCAGTCTGGGGTTCAAGCTGTAGGCAACTCCCGCCGCGTCCAGCAGCTCGCGCAAACGACTGAAGTCGGCGGCGGACTCCTCATCGAGAAAGTCCACCAGGGAGGGAGCGCCATCAAGCACCGCCTGTGTCTCCTGGTTCTTACTGTCGAGGATACGCAGTGGATTGCTGTCCAGGCGTCGCTGGCTGTCTTCGTCCAGCGCGTCCACTCTTTCACGCAAGTAGGCCACGAGTGCGTCGCGATAGGCATTGCGTGATTGTGCATTGCCGATGGAATTCAACTGCAACTGCACATCTTCCGCTATACCCAGCTCCCGCCATAGCCTGGCTGTCAGCAGAATGACCTCTGCATCCATATCCGGAGAGGCTACCCCAAACGCCTCGGCACCCACCTGGTGGAACTGCCGCTGTCTGCCTTTCTGCGGACGCTCGTAACGAAACATAGCGCCGGTGTACCAGAGGCGCTGAACAGTGTTAAGCAAGCCGTGTTGGATGGCCGCGCGAACGCAACCTGCGGTTCCCTCGGGGCGCAGCGTCAGGCTTTCCTCGTTTCGGTCGAGGAAGGTATACATTTCTTTTTCAACAATATCGGTCGTTTCGCCGACTCCGCGACGAAACAAATCCGTCTGCTCAACGATAGGCATCCGCACTTCGCTGTAGCCATAGCTGGCCATCAGGCTGCCGATCACAGTCTCCACGTACTGCCAGGAGGGTGTTACATCCGGCAGGATATCGTTCATCCCGCGGATGGCTCGAATATTGCTCACAACTACTCCAATAAATTCGGCCGCTTCAGGCCGGGCTTTTGAGGATTAGCTTTTCAGCTTCCTCAGCGCGTTGTTGTTCCAGCTTGGTCGCCTTGTCACGAATGACCTCTTCCAGGTGATCGATGAACGCTTCGTTGCTGATCTTGTGATCGGGTTCGCCGTCTACGTAAATGAGATTGCTGGGCGAGGCACCAGTGAGTCCAACATCGGCTTCTTTGGCCTCACCGGGGCCATTGACGATACAGCCGATGACGGCAACATCCATAGGCGTACGAATATCCTCAAGGCGCTGTTCCAGCGAGTTCATGGTGCCGACCACATCAAAATTCTGCCTTGAACAACTCGGACAGGCGATGAAATTAATGCCATTGCTGCGCAATTTCAGGCTCTTGAGAATATCAAAGCCCACTTTCACTTCCTCGACAGGATCGGCTGCCAGGGAAATCCGGATAGTGTCGCCAATGCCGTCCATCAACAGCATTCCCAGACCAACGGACGATTTCACGGTGCCACCGCGCAACCCTCCCGCCTCGGTAATACCCAGATGCAGGGGTTGATCGATCTCTTTTGCAAGCAAGCGATACGCCGCGACCGCCATGAATACCTCAGACGCTTTTACACTGACCTTAAAATCCGGGTAGTTATGCTTGTCGAGAATATCAACATGGTGCATCGCTGATTCCACCAATGCTTCCGGCGTAGGCTCACCGTATTTACGTTGCAGCTCTTTGCCCAGCGACCCTGCATTCACGCCAATACGAATCGGTATACCTTTGTCCCTGGCGCTATTGATCACCTCTCGCACCTTGTCATCGCGACCAATATTGCCAGGATTAATACGCAGGCAATCGACGCCATACTCAGCTACTTTGAGGGCAATCTTATGGTCAAAATGTATATCGGCCACTAATGGCACAGAGACCTGCGCGCGAATCTGCTTGAAGGCTTCCGCCGCATCCATACTGGGCACAGAAACGCGCACAATATCGGCGCCGGCGTCAGCAATCGCCTGAACCTGGGACACCGTGGCCGCCACGTCACAGGTTTCAGTATTGGTCATGCTCTGCACGCTGATCGGCGCATCGCCTCCAACGGCCACATCGCCAACGTAAATTTTTCGGGATTCACGGCGCTTGATCGGAGATTCAGTTTTCATGGTTCACCTGCCGAGATATCGATTCCGGCTACCGTAACTTCGCTGTAATACAGGGATGCAGCTTCAACTCCACCCTGATCGCGACCCGACCACCACCAGAGGGCAAAAAATAATAAAAGCAGCGTCACCAAACCCACAATCACCCCCAGGCCAGTGCTCTGAAGCTGCAGTGACTGGGTCTCAACTCGCTGCTTTTGCTGCTCCCAGGTCTCGCGCTGTTCATCAAAGGCCGCCAACACTGCTGCTTCTTCCAGCTTCATCAACTGGGCATAGGCACGGACATAGCCGCGGGCAAAGGCAGGGCTGCGCAGTGACTGATAGTCATCTCGTTCCAGCAACTCCACATAGCCGGGCATCAAATTGAGCCGATCTTCCACTTCCCGCTGGGTAAAATCAGCGTTCAGTCGCGCCTTGCGCAACAACGCTCCCGGTGTCACAAACGCATCTACCTGTGATAACACATCGCTGGTCACGTCACTTGGTCCGCTTAAAAGCCTCGTACTCAGCCGAAGCTGGATACAGGTTAGCCAATGCCAATGAGTAGCTGCCCTCGGCATCGCGGTCGCCGGTTTCCCTGGCGATCCGAATACCCAACCACAAGCCACGTGCGGATTGCTGTCTTAACACCCGGCGATAGGTGTCGTAATAGGATTCCGCACTTTTGACATCGCCTGCATCAAAACGCAGCTGGGCAACTTCCAGAAGGGCAATGCTGTTGGTGCGGTCCATGGTCAGGGCACGACGAAAAGCTTCCTCTGCGCCCTGATTGTCAAACAATTGAATGCGACACAGGCCCAGGTTCACAAAAGCCTGGGGGCGCGCCTTATAGAGTGAATCTTTTACCACGTACTCCAGTTGTGCCGCTGCCTCTTCATAGCGCTGCTGCGAATAGAGGAATGTGGCGTAATTGTTGCGCGCGCGAGAGAAATTTCTATCCAGTTTGATGGCTGTTCTGTAGCTCTGCTCGGCCAGCTCAAATTCGCCCGTGCTCTGGTACACTAGTGCAAAAGCCTCGTGCACTTCAGCGTTGTTAGGCTCCATTTCGTAAGCCAGCTTCAGGTTGCGCTTGGCGTTTTCCCAATCACCTTCGCCAATGTACTTACGCGCGAGCTCAACCCGGCGCTCCAGTGCTTTTTGCGGGTCAGCTTTGTCGGTAAAAACGCTCTCCGTAGTGGTAACGCAGGCGCTTAGCATCAATGCCGTGAACAGCGTTGCCAGAATTCGAATTCCTTTCCCCATGCCCATCATTGTCCCTGCCCCGATTGCACATCATTGTTTTGTCGTTGCGCAGCATCCCGATAGCGCTCGCTGCGGCGAGTGCGATCCACTACCTGGCCGACCAATTGACCGCAGGCGGCGTCAATATCGTCTCCGCGGGTAGTTCGCACAGTCACAATATATCCTGCATCTACCAGTACTTGCCAGAACCTGGATACAGCATTACCACTGGGACGACGGTAATCGGACTGGTCAAAAGTATTAAAGGGAATCAGGTTGATTTTGCAGGGATAACCCTTGAGCAACTGGGCAAGTTCCTGAGCATGCTCCCGCTGGTCATTCACTCCAGCTATCAGGGTATATTCGATAGTAACAACACGTTTTTTGTCGCTCTGAGCGTCAATATAGTTCCGAGCGCTCTCCAGCAGCACCGCGATGGGGTATTTGCGATTAATCGGCACCAGTTCACTGCGCAACGCATCGTTGGGAGCGTGCAATGAAACCGCCAGGGAAACCTCACTCACCTTGGCCAACTTATCCAGCGCAGGCACCACACCAGAGGTGCTTAATGTGACCCGTCGCTTGGAAATACCATAGGCATTGTCTTCCATCATCAGATCCATGGCCGCGACGACGTTGTCAAAGTTGAGCAGAGGTTCACCCATGCCCATCATCACCACGTTGGTGACTATGCGACCCTTGGCAGACTGAAAGGCGTCATAGGATTTAATCGCCAGCCAAACCTGGCCAATAATTTCTGCGGCTGAGAGATCCCGCTGGAATCCCTGCTTGCCGGTGGAACAAAAACTACAATCCAGACTACACCCGACCTGCGACGACACACACAGCGTCGCTCGTTTGCCGTCTGGAATGAGAACAGCCTCTACCAGGCCGCCGCCTTCAACCCGAATTGCCCATTTGCGGGTACCGTCGTTGGAATCATGCTGGCTCACAATTTCGGGAGGTTTAATCTCAGCAACGGACTTGAGCTTTTCTCTGAGGACCTTGCCGAGATTACTCATCTCATCAATATCCGTGACTCCGTGGTGATGAATCCACTTTAATACCTGCTGGGCACGGAATTTCTTCTCTCCAAGCTCCAGGAAGTACTGTTCCATCGCAGCCAGAGGCAAGCCCAGCAGATTCACCTTTTCAGGCTCCTGCTGGGTTGCGTCTACAGTGCTGGCGATGAGGCTGGTCACGGCTTAAAAGCTCCTAGCGCTCGCAGATATCGCTGGCAGCGAAGAAGTAAGCGATTTCGCGGGCGGCCGATTCGGGTGAATCCGACCCGTGAACTGCGTTAGCGTCGATGCTGGACGCGAAGTCAGCGCGGATGGTGCCTTCAGCGGCTTCCTGTGGGTTGGTAGCCCCCATTAGCTCACGGTTTTTAGCGATGGCGCCTTCGCCTTCCAAAACCTGTACGACAACGGGACCAGAAGTCATGAATTCAACCAGGTCCTTGAAGAAAGGACGCTCGCGATGTTCGCCGTAAAAACCACCAGCAACGACGTCTGAAAGGCGCAGCATTCTGGAAGCTACGATGTGTAAACCGTTGCTCTCGAAGCGAGAGTAAATTTTGCCAACAATGTTTTTGGCGACAGCATCGGGCTTGATGATGGACAGGGTGCGTTCTACAGCCATGGGAGTTCTCCAATTGGAATTTCAAGGATAAACAACTGTCCCGCGGATAGCCTTTTGGGCCCCGCCCAGACAGGTGCGAAATAAGCCGGGGAATTATACGGACTTTAGGTGTTGGTTTCACCCTGATCTTCCGATGTGGGCGATATTAATCTTTCGTTAAATCAATAACTTAACGAAGATGGGAAAATACACACGCTCAGAGTGTGCCGCGGGCGCCATTTCGGCCATCGAGATGAGGGCAACCGAGCTGACCTGAACCAGAAAGCTCAGTCCAGTTCTTCGATCCAGGCCGCCTGAATCGCCTCAAGAATCTTCTCACCTGAGTGATTGGGATCATCGTCAAAATCAGGCAGGGCAAGCACCCATTGACGAAGATCGACGAAATTGAGTGCCAAGGGGTCCACATCGGGGTGTGCTTCGAAAAGTTCGATAGCGATATCGCTTATGTCGGTCCAGCGCATGGTTTTCTCCCTGTGGTTGCGGGATCTTTAATGGCTTTCGGACACCATATTGATCGTATATCGGGGAATTTCTACCACCAGGTCCTCGTCGGCAATGACAGCCTGGCAAGAGAGGCGCGAATCGGGCTCCAGGCCCCATGCCATATCGAGATAATCATCTTCCAACTCATCGGGCTCTTCAATGGAATCATAGCCTTCACGCACAATGATATGGCAGGTCGTGCAAGCACAGGACATCTCACAGGCATGTTCGATATCGATATGGTTGCGCAGCAGTGCTCGACAGACCGTTTCGCCCGGATCGGCTTCGATGACGGCACCCTCGGGGCACAAATTTTCGTTGGGCAGGACCACTATGCGGGTCATTCGCTTACCTCCTGATCAAGCGCTTCCAGGCTCACGCCTGAAAGGGCCTGTTTAATGCTTTTGTCCATGCGTCTGGCGGCAAATGCTTCGCTGGCGCGACCCAGTTGCTCGGTCAGTTTGCGGATATCGTCAATACTTTCACTGGCCGCCTGCTCACGCAGCTCTCTCATCAGGCGATGCAGAGCCTCGCACTCCGGCTGGCTGAGTAGTTCAGAGCCATCTGCTGCGAGGGCTGCCTCCAAGCCGTCCAACAACTGCTCGGCATCCAGGCGCTGCTCCGCCAGCTGTCTGGCATTCTTGTCATCAGCAGCATGGCTGAATGACGCCTGCAACATCTGGGTGATTTGTTCATCGTTGAGGCCAAAGGAGGGCTTTACGGTGACGCTGCTTTCAGCCCCGGTAGCCGCCTCTTGCGCCGAGACATTCAACAGTCCGTCTGCATCCACCTGAAACGTGACCATAATTCGCGCAGCGCCCGCCACCATTGGCGGAATGCCGCGCAGTTCAAACCGAGCCAGGGAGCGTGAATCGGAAACCAGCTCTCTTTCTCCCTGCACGATATGCACCGCGAGCGCCGTTTGGCCGTCTTTAAAAGTAGTGAACTCCTGTGCCCGGGTCACAGGAATAGTCGTATTGCGGGGAACAATTTTCTCCACCAGGCCGCCCATGGTCTCAAGGCCCAACGACAACGGGATAACGTCCAGCAGCAACAGATCGCCCTCCGGACGGTTTCCCACCAGTATATCTGCCTGAATTGCTGCACCCATCGCAACCACACGATCGGGATCAATGTCAGTGAGTGGTTTGCGCTCAAAAAAGTCCGTCACAGCGGCGCGAACCAATGGCACTCGAGTGGAACCGCCCACCATCACCACATTGTCCACTGCTGCAATACCCGCATCACGCAGACAGCGACGACAGGCGCGCAAAGTGCGTTTTACCAATGGTTGTATCAACGCCTCAAAATCGACGCGTGACAAAGTTAGGGATTGGGCGTCGGCCACAATTTCTGCCACGGGCAGGTCGACACTGTTCCCTGTAGACAGCGCCTCTTTTGCTTTTCTGGCCATACTCCGCAGGGCTCGATGTTGGCCACCCGATAACGGGGCACCGGGTCGTTGCTCCAGTGCCCAGCCGGCGACCGCCGCATCCAGGTCATCGCCGCCCAAAGCGGTATCTCCACCCGTTGCCAGCACTTCAAAAACCCCTCGATGCAGCCTCAATATCGATATATCAAAGGTGCCACCGCCAAGATCGTAAACCGCGATCACGCCCTCCTCTCCAGAATCGAGGCCGTAGGCCACCGCAGCAGCCGTTGGTTCGTTGAGCAACCGCATGACCGGCAATCCGGCGAGTGTTGCCGCGTCTTTAGTCGCCTGTCTCTGGGCGTCATCAAAATACGCAGGCACGGTAATCACCGCACCTTCGATCTCGCCACCCAACGCCTCCCGGGCGCGAGTCTCAAGGACCGATAAAATTTCGGCCGAGGCCTGAACTGGGCTGACAGTGCCCTGGGTAGTGACAAAACTCACCATACCTTCCTCATTGTCAGCGAGTTGATAATGAGCTCGTTCTGCCTCCTGTTGCGCATCTGCCCTGCCGCGCCCCATAAAGCGCTTGACCGAAACCAGAGTATCGGCAGGGTGTTCACTGGACAAAGCCTGAGCCACCGCCCCTACTCGTGCGCCGTCTGCACTGGAGTAATTCACCACCGAAGGCAACATGGCCTGACCCTCGGCATCGGAGAGCACCTCGGAACGGCCGCCGCGCACGGTGGCGACAAGAGAATTCGTCGTACCCAGGTCTATACCCACCGCGCGCTTGGTCTGGTGGGGTACCGGGGACTGGCCGGGTTCGGCTATTTGCAATAGCGCCATTTAGTTATCCATCAGATCTGATTCGATCTGCTCCGCTTCCTGCAGCAATTTTTCCAAATACTGCATCTTTACACAGGCACTGGCGGCAGCGGGCAAATCAGAATGGGTGTAAGCGCTTTCGAACTCCGCGTGATGCAACTTGATATCGGCAGAAATTTCACCGACCAGATGATCCAGCACTGTGTCAGGGTCAACCAGATCGTGCATGGTCTCCAGTTTCTCGCGCAGCTCCATTTGCTCAATTAGGAACCCGCCGTCTACCTGTTGACGGGAAATCTCCTCCTGACTCATCCCTTTGAGTTCAAGCAAATACAAGGCCCTGGGCAAAGGCGCTTTGAGCACCGCATAGGCTTCATTGACGAAAGCCGAGTACTGCACCGCTATGCGCTGCTCGTGATCAGCCGCACTGGCAAACCTGTCGGGGTGAAGTTCTCGCTGCAACTGTCGATAAACGTCGCCCAAGGCGACGGTATCCACCGCAAACCGCACCGGGAGATCAAACAGCTGGAAATAGGTCTGGGTAAAGTCAGGGGTTGACATGCCGCCGTGGCCGCTTTGGTTTCGGGCTGGGGATTATACGGTAAAACTTTCGCCGCAACCGCATTCTGCCGAGACATTGGGGTTGCGAAACTGAAGGCCTTCATTCACGCCTTCGCGCACAAAATCGAGTTCGGTGCCATCCAGGTAGACCAGGCTTTTAGGATCGATAAACACCTTCACGCCGTGATTTTCAAACACTTCGTCCTCGGCCGTCAGCTCATCGACAAACTCCAAAACGTAGGCCATACCGGAACACCCAGAGGTAGTCACCCCTAAGCGAATGCCGAGCCCTTTGCCACGCCCTTCCAGCTGCGATGCCACGTGTCGTGCCGCAGACTCAGAGATGGAGATACTACCCATCAAGCGTTTCCTCGCTTGTCGCGTAAATCCTTTACCGCTGCCTTGATAGCATCTTCAGCCAACACGCTGCAGTGGATTTTCACCGGTGGCAGAGCCAACTCTTCAGCTATCTCTGTGTTTTTAATTTGCTCGGCCTCGTCCAGGTTCTTACCCTTCACCCACTCAGTCAGCAACGAGCTGGAGGCGATGGCAGAGCCACAGCCGTAGGTTTTGAACTTGGCGTCCTCGATAACACCCTCGTCATTCACCTTGATTTGCAGGCGCATCACGTCACCACATGCCGGCGCGCCAACCATGCCGGTGCCTACGCTTTCATCAGCAGCATCCATCTTGCCGACGTTACGGGGGTTTTCGTAGTGATCCAGTACTTTATCGCTATATGCCATGGTTTTTCTCCTTTACCGCTAGTGGGCAGCCCACTCGATGGTGCTCAAGTCGACACCGTCCTGATACATATCCCAAAGGGGCGAAAGCTCCCTCAATTTACCGACCGCACCGCGCAATTGCGCCACGGCCACATCAACGTCTTCCTCGGTGGTGAAACGACCAAAGCTGAAGCGCAAGGAACTGTGCGCCAGCTCGTCATTCAGGCCCAGGGCGCGCAGCACGTAAGAAGGCTCGAGACTGGCAGAAGTGCAAGCTGAACCACTGGAAATGGCCAGATCCTTCAGTGACATGATCAACGACTCGCCTTCGACGAATGCAATGCTCACGTTGATAGCGCCAGGCAAACGCTGATCCATGTCGCCGTTGACGTGCACCTCTTCGATATCTTTTATTCCGTCCCAAAAACGCTGTCGCAGGGCTTTTAACCGCACAGCTTCATCTGCCATGCCTTCGTTGGCAACGTGAGCTGCTTCACCCATGCCTACAATTTGATGCGTTGCCAGCGTACCTGAGCGCATTCCGCGTTCGTGGCCACCGCCGTGCATTTGAGCTTCCAGGCGAACGCGAGGTTTGCGACGCACAAACAATACTCCGACTCCCTTGGGGCCATACATTTTATGGCCAGACAAGGACATCAAGTCCACTTTCATGGCCTCCATATCCAGCTCAACCTTGCCCGCGCTTTGTGCCGCATCCACATGGAACAACACGCCGGCGTTGCGGGTGACCTCGCCGATACCGGCGATGTCATTGACCGTGCCAATTTCATTGTTGGCATGCATGATACTCACCAATACGGTGTCTTCACGCAGGGCTTCGGCGACGGCTTCAGGTGTCACAAGACCCTGCTTGTTAGGATCGAGATACGTGACCTCGTAACCTTCTCGCTCCAACTGACGGCAAGTATCCAAAACGGCCTTGTGCTCAATTTTGGAAGTAATTATGTGCTTACCTCGCTTCTGGTAGAAGTGAGCAACGCCTTTGATTGCCAGATTATCGGATTCGGTCGCACCAGACGTCCACACAACCTCGCGAGGGTCTGCATTAAGTAGATCAGCCACCTGACGGCGGGCATTTTCCACTGCCTCTTCCGCCTTCCAGCCATAAAGGTGTGAGCGGGAAGCCGGGTTACCGAAGTTCCCCTCTACCGACAAGCAGTGGACCATTTTCTCGACGACCCGAGGGTCTACCGGTGTCGTGGCCAGATAATCAAAATAGATCGGTTTTTGCATTTTTAACAACTCCGTTACTGCACTCAGACTTCGCTGAGCACCAGCGCCTCGTCCTGCTCCGCACGCGCATCTTGGCGGGCAGAGATATGCTTTACTTCTTTACGCTCAACTAGGTTTGCCAGACTTATCTGGCTGAGAAAACCATGAATCTGGTCGCTCAGGTCGCACCACAGATGATGGGTCAGGCACACTTCGCCCTGCTGACAGTCACTGGTGCCACCACAGCCGGTCGCGTCGACTGCCTCATTCACGGCATCGACGATCTGGGCGACGAAAATCTCACCCGTATGCCGACTCAAACGGTAGCCGCCGCCAGGCCCGCGAACGCTGGTGACCAGGTCATTGCGGCGAAGTTTGGCAAACAACTGCTCAAGGTAAGACAGGGAAATATCTTGCCGCCCGGAAATATCGGCCAGGCTGACCGGGCCACTACTGCCGTGCAGCGCCAGGTCCAACATCGCGGTCACAGCGTACCGCCCTTTGGTTGTGAGTCGCATACGTCTAACTCTTCTAATACCGAGCCTGAAATTATGCAATAACCTACTATTTTGGTCAACTATAAAACCAACTGATTTACTTGGTCTTTAGCGCAAACCCGGACTTTACTTGGGCAACTTGTTTTTGCTCTTACTGACCCATTTCTGGGTCTCAGTGAGAATCCCCCTGAGAATATTCAGCTCCATTTCGTCCAGGCGAACCCGGCTGTATAGACGCCTCAAGCGTACCATGAGCTGACGGGGTGCTGCAGGGTCCAAAAATTCAATATCGGTCAGCGTCTCTTCCAAATGTGAGTAGAAGCGCTCCATGTTTTCTCCGGTGGTAAATGGTGTATCCCACTCCTCATCCTCGGTTTTAGGCAACAATGGGCTGTTCAGTAACATGCGCAATTCATAACAAACGACCTGCACAGCCATCGCCAGGTTCAGGGAACTGTAATCTTCTGAGGTCGGAATATTGAGGTGCAGGTTGCACAACTTTAGCTCGTCGTTGGTAAGTCCCCTGTCCTCGCGCCCAAACAGCACCGCCACCTGCTCGTCATTCGAAGCTAACGCCATTCGCTCCGCGCATTGGCGGGGGTCCAATAACGGCCAGGGTATTCGGCGGCCTCGAGCGCTGGTACCCACCACAAACTGACAGTCTGCAATCGCTTCCTCAAGCGACTCAGTGACCACCGCCGTATCCAGCACATCTGCAGCAGACGCGGCTCGCCAGTCCGCCTGTTCGTCCGGGAACTGCCTGGGTTCGACCAGATACAGTCGCGATAGCCCCATATTTTTCATGGCACGGGCCACACCGCCGATATTGCCGGGATGGCTGGTGTTTACCAGAACGATCCGAATATTGTTGAGATTCATAACAGACAGACGACGCTTTTTTGGGGCGCGAAGTTTAGCAGATTTTTTGCGGCAGTTGCTCTATAATCGCGCGCCCGAGACCGACCAAGGACGACCCCATGGAACCGATGATCAACATAGCGCTGCGCGCCGCCCGCAAGGCCGGAGAAAACATCGTGCGCGCCTCCGATGATCTCGATCGCTTCGACATCGTGGCCAAGGGCGTCAATGACTACGTCAGCGAAGTCGATATCAATGCTGAACAGGAAATTATTTATCACCTGCAAAAGGCTTACCCTGATCACGCAATTCTCGGTGAAGAGACTGGGCTGACCGGCGATGAAAACGCGGATTATCGCTGGATCATCGACCCACTGGACGGCACCACCAATTTTACTCGTGGCATTCCGCACTATGCGGTATCCATAGCCTGTCTGTTCAAAGGCAAACTGGAGCATGCGGTCGTTCTAGACCCTGTTCGTCAGGAAGAATTCACTGCCTCCCGTGGCCGCGGCGCCCAACTCAACGGCCGTCGTATTCGAGTCTCCAATCGCACCAGCCTGGAAGGCGCCCTACTGGGCACTGGCATTCCTTTCAAAGGCCATTGCGAGGACAAACTGGAGCCTTACGCTAAGTCAGTGGAGGTGCTGGCGGGACAATGTGCCGGCATCCGACGTGCTGGCGCGGCATCGCTTGATCTGGCCTACGTAGCCGCCGGACGCCTGGACGCGTTCTGGGAAATTGGCCTTGCTCAGTGGGACATTGCAGCTGGCGCACTCCTGATAAAGGAAGCTGGCGGCCTGATTGCTGATATCGATGCCTCGGATCGCTACATGGAGTCCGGCAATATCGTTTGCGGCAGCCCCAAGTGCTTCAAAGCTGTTTTACAGGCGACCAAGCCACTGCTCGGCTGACCGAACTGAGCGCTCGATCGGGCCAGGCTAGTTAGCGCGCCTCAGGGAGTCAAATCTTCCTGCTCGGCCCCTTCCTTCACTGGAATCATCAAGTCTTCTTTACTCACACCCATCATCAGCAGTGCATTTGCCGCTACGTAGATAGAAGAATAAGTACCGATGAATACGCCGACAAGCAATGCAATTGCGAAGGCGTTGATCATCTCGCCACCAAACACAGCAAGCGCTACCAGCACCAGCATTGTCGTCAAGGACGTTACCAGGGTACGGCCAAGAGTTTCGGTCAGGGAAATATTGATCACCTCGACCGGATCTGTCTTGCGTAGTTTGCGGAAATTCTCTCGAATGCGATCCGACACAACGATAGTGTCATTAAGTGAATAACCAATAACCGCCAGCAACGCTGCGAGCACGGTCAAATCAAATTCGACCCCGGTAACCGAGAAAAACCCCAGCACTACCAAAACGTCGTGGACCAATGCCACCACCGCACCTACCGCAAACTTGAGCTGAAAACGAAACGCGATATAGAGCATCACCAAGCCCAACGCCAGCAGCATGGCGAGGCCACCCTGTTCGCGCAGCTCGTCACCGACCTGAGGGCCGACAAATTCGATCCGCCGTAACTCCACGTTGCCACTGTAGGCGCGCTGCAAACCGGCGAGCAGCTGAGCGCCTTCGCTGTCTGAGTAACCCTTGGGCAAGCGAATCAATACGTCCTTGTCAGTACCAAAACTGACCACAATGGCGCCGGCGTAACCTTCGGCGCCCAATGTTTTTCGAATTGCGGTGAGATCTGCGGTCTCGCTGTAGTGCACCTCTACCAACGTGCCACCGGTAAAATCCAGACCCCAATTAAGTTGTTTAGTCGCTAGTGAGCCAATGGATATTGCCAAAAGAATGGCGGAGAAAACGAGGGCCATTTTGCGCTGCCCCATGAAATCGATAATTTTCATTAGACGCCTCCTCCAATTGACAGCTTCTCAACACGGCGGCCGCCGTAGATCAGGTTAATCAGGGCACGTGTGCCCAGAATGGCGGTGAACATCGAGGTGACAATGCCCACCGACAGGGTCACTGCAAAACCCTTCACCGGTCCGGTGCCCACTGCGTAAAGAATAATGGCGACAATCAAGGTAGTGATGTTGGCATCCAGAATAGTTGCTACGGCGCGCTCGAAGCCAGAGTGGATGGCCATCTGTGGCGACATACCATTCCTTAACTCCTCCCGTATTCGAGAGAATATAAGCACGTTGGCGTCCACCGCCATGCCCACCGTTAACACAATACCGGCGATACCCGGCAGGGTAAGGGTTGCTCCAATCATGGACATGAAGGCAATCATCAACACCAGGTTACAACTCAGCGCAACTACCGCTGCGATGCCAAATACGCGGTAATAAAGCACCATAAACAGCACCACCAGAGCCAGACCCATCTGCACCGACTTCACGCCCAGACGAATGTTTTCGGCGCCCAAAGACGGGCCCACTGTTCGCTCTTCCACGAAGGTAATCGGAGCGGCCAGCGCACCGGCACGCAGCATAAGGGCCAATTCAGAGGCCTCTAGCGGACTATCCAGTCCCGTAATTTGAAACTGGGCTCCCAGGGCAGACTGAATAACCGGCGCAGTGAGCAGCTTCTTCTCATCGTAAGGTACTTTAACCGCAACCTCTTCGCCGTCTTCACCGCGTTCATAGTGGGTTCGGTACTTGCGTTCGATAAAGAGCACACCCATGCGGCGCTTGATGTTGTCGCGAGTGGCCCGGTTCATCAGCAACCCACCTTCGCTATCAAGGCTGATCTGGACATTGGGCTGACCATTCTGGTCAAAACTGGCCTGGGCGTTAGTGACGCGCTCACCGGTGAGAATCAGCTCTCGCTCCAGCCATTCGCTCATACCCGCACGATCCGTGCTGCGGTACTCAAACCGCTGTTTCTCTGAGGATGCCGCTTCCAACTTAGCCACCATCCGGAATTCCAGATTAGCCACCTTGCCAAGAATACGCTTGGCCTCCGCGGTATCCTGAATCCCCGCCAGCTCGACTACGATGCGGTTCTGACCCTGACGCTGCACCAGTGGCTCTGACACGCCCAATTCGTTGACTCGATTGCGGAGCGTGGTCAAGTTCTGGCTGACCGCATAATCTGCCAATTCCTTGCGGGTAGCGTCAGCCATAGCGCCATACAGATTCCAGCTATCTTCCTCATCAACACGATCCAGCACCAGCTCAGGGTGATTTTCCGCAATGATGGTACGGGCCTGCTCTCGCAGACTCTCTGATTTAAACTTTGTCTCCAGGCGGCCTTTGTCGTCTACGTTGACGTAGCCGCGAATGCGGGCCTCGCGCAAGGCGCGCTTGGTAGCATTGAGGTAATACTCCATGCGGCGCTCAATGGCGGCGTTTACATCCACCTCCAGTTTGAAGTGCACGCCACCGCGTAAATCAAGGCCCAGTTTTACCGGTTGAGCGCCAAAATCGCTCAGCCAGCTGGGCGTTGTTGGTGCCAGGTTCAAGGCCACGATGAAGCCGTCTCCCAGAGCGCGAGACACCTTGGCCTGTGCAGGCAACTGCTTATCTTGATTTTTTAAGCGGATGAGTGCGTTGCGGCCATCGCTATCGATGGTCTCACCAAAATACTCGATTCCAGCCTCATCAAGCGCCTTTTCAGCCCTAACCAGAGTGCTCTTATCAATCAGCTGAGCGCTGTTCTCGCCGGTAATTTGCAATGCCGGGTCGGGCTTATAAAGGTTGGGTGCTGCATAGAAAAAGCCCAGGCACAGCACGGAGAGCACCAGCAGGTATTTCCACAGAGGATACTTATTTAGCATGTATTTAGCTCAGTCAAGGAAGCGGGCAGCGGGCCCGATTCGAAAGTGGCGTCATTATAAGGAATCGGCTCCTCGCCACAAGGGGCCGTTAGCGTAGTGATGGGGCCGGTGCCACTTATTTCAAGTGGACCATCCGGCGGCCATTAGCTTACCCAGGTGCGGGCATTGCGGAACAAACGCATCCAACCAGCATCTTCCGGCCATTCAGTCGGCGCCCAGGAGTTTTGTATCGTGCGGAACACGCGTTCGGGATGAGGCATCATAATAGTGGCTCGCCCATCCAGGCTGCTAAGACCGGTGATTCCATTGGGCGAGCCGTTGGGGTTCGCAGGATATGCGCTTGCTACCGATAGGTCGTTTTCCACATAACGCATGGCCACTGTACCGGTGCCCTCGCAATCCTGGATTGCATGTTCGTCACTGAACTCAGCACGTCCCTCTCCGTGAGCCACGGCTATTGGCAGATGAGAGCCCGCCATGCCAGCAAGCAAAACAGAAGGGCTTTCCTGCACCTGCACCAAAGCAAACCTGGCTTCAAACTGCTCAGACCGATTGCGAACGAAGCGCGGCCAATGCTCTGCCCCCGGTATCAAATCCTTCAAGGTAGAGACCATCTGGCAACCGTTACAAACACCCAGGGTAAAGCTGTCTTGCCGATGGAAAAAGTCACTGAACTGTTCGCGCACCGACTCGTTGAAGCGAACACTCTTGGCCCACCCTTCGCCTGCGCCAAGGACATCGCCGTAGGAAAAACCGCCGCAGGTCACCAGACCTTTAAAATCAGCCAAAGACTGATGGCCGCCCAAAATGTCGCTCATATGGACATCAAAAGGGGCAAATCCGGCGCGATGGAAAGCGGCGGCCATTTCAACGTGTCCGTTAACACCCTGCTCGCGCAATATCGCCATGCGGGGCCGAACACCCGTGTTAATAAAAGGTGCTGCCACATCCTCAGACGGATCAAAGCTGAGGTGCGCCGAAAGCCCAACATCCTGCTGATCGATGCGGCTAAATTCTTCCCCGGCACACTGAGGATTATCCCGCAGCGCCTGTATCTCGTAACTGGTGCGCGCCCATAGTCGGTGAATCGCCGCCCTAACGTTTGCAAAAACCTCGCGGTCACCGTCGCAGACCCGCAGGGAGTCGTCGCTGGCAGCGCTACCGATAACATGGGTGCAGCCTTCCAGACCCAATGCTGAAGCCCTGGCGATAAAGCCCGGCATGTCCGCCTCCGCTATTTGCAATACCGCTCCTGCTTCTTCGTTAAACAAGCGGGAGATGTCGTCACCGGGCAATGTGGTGAGGTCAACATTAAAGCCGCAGTGTCCTGCGAACGCCATTTCCACCAGGGTGACAAGCAGGCCGCCATCGGAACGATCGTGGTAGGCGAGCAACTTACCGGCTTGCAGGGTTTCCTGCACCAGGTCGAAGAATGCTTTCAGGTCCTGGGCACTTTCCATATCGGGCGCAGTATCGCCCAACTGTCCACAAGTCTGAGCCAGGGCAGAGCCGCCCAGGCGATTGGCACCGCGACCCAGGTCGATTAGCACCAGGCTGGCGTCAGGGTTTGGCTGTAATTGAGGCGTGACCGACAGGCGCGCATCAGTGACCGGCGAGAAGGCCGATACGATCAGGGACATGGGCGCAGTCACCGCCTTGTCTTCACCGTCATGCCAGGTCGTGCGCATGGACATAGAGTCCTTACCTACGGGGATGGTAATACCCAGCTGCGGGCAGAACTCCATGCCAACAGCGCGTACGGTGTCATAAAGCGCTTCGTCCTCAGCCCCGTAGCCAGCCGCACACATCCAGTTGGCAGACAATTTAATGTCTTTGATATCAGCAATGCTGGCCGCACAAATATTGGTGATGGCCTCGGCCACTGCCATGCGGCCTGAGGCGGGACCGTTGAGCAGCGCCAGCGGAGTGCGCTCACCCATTGACATGGCCTCACCCGCAAAAGAGTCATAAGACACAGTCGTCACAGCACAATCAGCGACAGGTACCTGCCATGGGCCGACCATTTGATCACGGGCCACCATGCCGGTTACCGTGCGATCGCCGATGGTGATCAGGAAATTTTTGCTCGCCACCGTGGGCAGCTGCAACACCTGGGCCGCTGCTTCCTCAACGCTGAGGTCAAGCAACAGAGGTATAGCAGGAATAGTCTGGCGGCTCACTTCCCTGTGCATGCGAGGTGGTTTACCGAACAGCACTGACATGGGCAGGTCTACTGGTGAGTTGCCAAACTGGCTATCGGTCAGCTGCAGGTGCATCTCTGCGGTGGCCTCGCCAACCACAGCATAGGGGCAGCGCTCGCGCTCACAAATCGCCTCAAAGCGAGCCAGGTCCTCTGGCTCTACCGCCATGACATAGCGTTCCTGGGCTTCGTTACACCAAATTTCCAGCGGCGACATACCCGGCTCATCATTGGGAACATTGCGTAATTCGAACTTGCCGCCACGATTGCCGTCTTTGACCAGCTCCGGGAATGCGTTGGACAAACCGCCGGCGCCAACGTCGTGAATAAACGCAATGGGGTTGGCCTCGCCTAACTGCCAGCAGCGATCGATTACTTCCTGGCAACGACGCTCAATTTCCGGGTTTTGGCGCTGCACTGAGGCAAAATCCAGGTCCTCTGCACTCTGACCGCTGGCCATCGATGAGGCGGCGCCGCCACCCAGGCCTATTAGCATCGCCGGGCCACCCAACGCGATCAATTTGGCACCGGGCCGATACTCGCCTTTTTGCACATGCTCTTCACGCACGTTGCCGTAGCCACCTGCAATCATAATCGGCTTGTGATAACCGCGAATCTCATTGCCGCTGGCGCCGGGCGCCTCGAGTTCGAAACTGCGGAAGTAGCCACACAGATTTGGGCGGCCGAATTCATTGTTAAAAGCGGCGCCCCCAATTGGCCCTTCCAGCATAATATCCAACGCTGAAACGATACGGCCGGGCTTGCCGTACTCACTATCCCAGGGCTGTTGATAACCCGGTATGTTGAGGTTGGACACGGAAAAGCCCGACAGGCCTACCTTGGGCTTGGAACCCCTGCCAACGGCGCCCTCGTCGCGTATTTCACCACCGGAACCGGTCCCGGCTCCGGGAAAGGGAGCGATGGCCGTGGGGTGATTGTGAGTCTCTACCTTCATTAACAGGTGAATATTCTCCTGAGAAAAGTGGTACTCACAGCTGTCCGGGTCGGGATAAAAACGTCCCGCCCGGTGCCCTGCCACTACAGCGGCGTTGTCAGAGTAGGCGGAGAGCACGTTTTCACCGCCTTGCTCATTGGTATTGCGGATCATTTTGAACAGAGACAGCTCTTGATCTTCCCCATCAATACTCCAACTGGCATTAAAAATCTTATGCCGACAGTGCTCAGAATTAGCTTGCGCAAACATCATCAGTTCCACGTCGTTGGGGTTACGCCCCAATTCGGTAAAACTCGCTAACAAATAGTCAATTTCATCCTCTGCAAGCGCCAGGCCCAGTGCCTTATCGGCCTTTTGCAGGGCTTCTCTGCCGCCGGCCAGCACATCCACACTGGTGAGCGCAGCGGGCTCCGACTGCATAAATAACTGGGCGGCCTGCTCCAGATCATTGAATACTGATTCTGTCATCCGGTCATGCAGCATATCGACTACTGCCCGGTGCGTTTGATCATCGACAGCGTCGGGAAGCGCCAGCTGATACAGCAGGCCTCGTTCCACCCGTTTTACTTCGACCAAACCGCAGTTGTGCGCAATGTCAGTCGCCTTGCTGGACCACGGCGAGATAGTGCCGGGCCGCGGTGTAACCAGCAAAAGCTCGCTGCTATTACCCTGAGCGACGTGGCCCTCCTCGCTGATAGTGGGGCCGTATTCCAATAATTTCGCCAGTATCGCCTCCCGGTCTGCCGGCAACGGTTCTGCAAGGTCAGCAAAATGCACATACTCAGTGTGCAGGAGTTTGATCTCAGGGTGGATAGCGGAAAGTTTTCGAGCCAGTTTGTCCAGACGGAAAGCTGACAAGGCAGGTGCGCCGCGCAGGGTAAGCATGCTTTGGATTGCTCCAGAAGAGGCTGATTTATCGAGGCGGTATTGTACTGTATATGAGCCCATGCCGTTAACCGAAATCAGCATCCATTACCACGGTAATTCTCCCCCTTTGCGAGCGCTGTGAGAGCGCTAGAATAGAGTAATGATTCGAGCCCTCTCCCTATTGGTTTGCTGCCTGCCTGTGCTGCTGTCTGGTTGCGCCAAACAGGACAGCCTGGAGCACATCAAAGCGAGCGGCAAATTGCAGGTTGTGAGCCGCAACAGCCCTACCACATTCTTCATCGACAGGGGCGATCCTACTGGGTTTGAATTCACCCTCGCTGGCCTGTTTGCCGCCGAACTGGGCGTTGAGCTGGTGATGACACCCGCCTTTAGCCTGGCCGATATTTTTGTAACCCTGGACCGGGGAGAAGCTGATTTTGCCGCTGCAGGGCTATCATTAACTGGCGAACGTGAGGCGCTTTACCCGCACAGCTCACCCTACTACCAATTGCGGCCACAAGTTGTTTATCGGGCGGGCAACTACCGGCCACGCCAGCTAGAGGATGTGGAGGACATGTCCATTGTGGTGCTGGCTGGCTCAAGCCACAGCCGCTCCCTGGAGGCACTGAAACAGGGAGGCTTTGCGACGCTGAGCTGGCGCGAAGTCGATGAAGTCGACTCCATGGAGCTACTGGAGCTGGTAAACACGGGTGACGCAGAGCTGGCGGTCATTGACTCCAACGAATTTGAGGTTCAGCAAAGCCTTTATCCGCGCCTCAAGGTAGCCTTCGACCTTGGGTCTAGTCAGGACATGGTCTGGTATCTTCCTCCAGAGACCGATAATGCCAGCCTGCTCGCTGCCCTAAATGAATTCCTCAACCGATTGGCTGCGGACGGTACACTGGAAAAAATGAAAGAGGAGCACTTTGGGCATAGTCAAACTGTTTCCAGAATCGGCTCACACACGTTCAATCGCAACATGCGCAAAACCTTACCGCAGTATCAGCAACTGATCGAACAGGTCGCCCTGGAGTACCAAATAGAATGGCCACTGCTCGCCGCTATTGCCTATCAGGAGTCTTACTGGGACCCGCAAGCTGAGTCTCCTACCGGTGTGCGAGGCATGATGATGCTTACCGTACCGACCGCTAAGGAAGTTGGAGTCACCGATCGGCTGGATCCGGGGCAAAGCCTGCGCGGAGGGGCGCGCTACCTGAAGCAGATCAAGCGGCGCCTTCCAGATGATATTTACGAGCCTGATCGCACCTATATGGCGCTGGCCGCGTACAACATTGGGCGCGGCCACCTGGAGGATGCAAGATTGCTGACTGATCGCCAAGGGGGTGACCCGCACCTCTGGAGTGATGTCATGCCGCGACTACCCCAGTTGCAAAACAGTAAGTACTACCAAACGGTTCGCCACGGTTATGCGCGCGGTCAGGAAGCGGCAACCTACGTGCAAAACATTCGCCACTATCGGGGCATTCTGGAGTGGCAGGATATCGCCCGCAGTAAATCCTTGCCGCCCATCGAGACAGTAGACTATCTTCCATCAGTAATAGTAGGGCTTAAGCTACAGGCACTATAGCCGAGTAACCTATTTCCGACGCTCTCGGAAAAAAGCCTGCAGACGCTCTCTGCTCATTTCGGCCAGTACACCGCCCTGCCACCGTATTCGGTGATTGTAACGAGGCTCATCCAACAGGCTACAGGTGCTGCAAACTACACCTGCTTTTGGCTCTTTGGCCGCAAACACCAGTTCAGCGACGCGTGCATGAATCATTGCACCGGCACACATAGTGCAGGGCTCCAGTGTGACATAGACAGTCGAGCCCGGTAATCGGTAGTTACCCGTCATCTGCGCCGCATCCCGCATAGCAACCACCTCCGCGTGAGCGGTTGGGTCCTTAAACGCGATCACAGAATTCCACCCCTCCCCCAACAGCTGCCCGTCTTTTACAATCACTGCGCCGATAGGCACCTCACCTTCATTGCCAGCGCGATCGGCTAACGCTAAGGCGCGGCGCATCCACTGCTCGTGTTCTGCTGTCGAGGTCACCGCTTTATTTCCACTCAATAAAATTATTCAAACCAGGCCTTTTTTACACTGACGAAAGCGCAACAAGGAACCATTTTTAACTCATATATTATCGGGACTATCACACCTCTTACTCATTTTTAATCGCGTTGATTTCATGTCTCAAGGTGCCAATTGATGTTGTTGCCAGCACAGCCAATATTAACCAACCGAACTCACTGGGAGCGACGATAGCCGTGCTGATAATAGCTGCTGCCCACAGAATTGACTGTGTAATGATAATTTTCTTCACGTTAATTATTCCTTTAATTATGCCCACTCTAGAAAAGCCACATACTCTCTTCATTTAAAACAGTAGGTTATGAGCGCTATTTTTCAGTTTGTAACTCACTTGTAACTTACCGAGCCTTTGACGAAACTTTCTCCCTCTCGTTTCTTAGGCCATTTCAATACAAAAGCAGATTTTCTCGATCTTAACGATGGCACTGCCAACTTTTGCCTCGCCGGCTCACCAAAGCATTCTTCGGAAAACCAGACTCTGGCGTTCACACTAGCATGTTAAATTGAAAACGGAGTACCTCGAAAGGTAAATTCGTCTTGATATCGATATTTACCATACTTGATGATTCTTCGTGCACCTTAAAAATCGATTAGAATCCATATTTTATAACACTTTAGAGCCCCTTATGGGGCTACTTTTTGATGGCGGCGCTGAACGAAGGTGAGTTGCATATTTTTACTCACCCCAATTATCGCCCGGTTGTGCAACAACAATTTGGCGCGATTGATGCTGCGTTTGAAAGAGCTGCCTAGCGACCACTAGGTCAGCATATTGTTAACCAAAAGCTGGATATGCTTTGAACAAACATTCTAGCCGGCCAAAAGAATGACCTATTAAAATCTGATTGCTTGCAAACTCCCCCTTTCGAAAGGCCTTATCAGTCGTGGCGAAGGCAGCGATAACTGTGATCAGCCTTTCACTTTTTTATGCATCTAGTGCGTTTACTAATATAGAGTTTACTGTACTTCCGGCATTACGGTGTTTCGCGATCGCTTGATAGTCGTCGGAGTTCATCCAGGTTAAAGCTGATTCTTTTGATGGGAACTCAATAATCACCGACCTTGTATCATCCCAAGTGCCTGCTAAAACCATGGGGTCTTCATCAACACTCAACAACTTGCCGTCGAACCTTTTGAACACCTCTGGGAAACCAGCTGAGTATTTATCGTATTCACTTCGATCATGTATCTTAAATCTAGCAATGATATAAACGGACATTCTGTTTAACTCCTAATGTTGTGTTAGTTTTGAGTGCCCACCGTGAGCACTAATAATCAATCAGATAACTAGAGCCTCGCGGGCAAATTTTTCAGCGAACTTACTGGGCGTGATCGCGTTTCTTCATTTTTACAGGACTATGCATCTGGCTTTAACCCGCTTTCTCTCAATCTCTATCCTGGTCATGGCTTTATAAACATAAAACCAAACTTATCTATGCGTTGTGTCTACCCAATCAATAATCATATCGGCAAATAATTCTGGTTGATCAGCCCAAGCAAGATGGCCTGCTTCCGGCAGAATTTGTAGCTTGCTTTGCGGCAAGGCTGCATCGAGGTATTCAGCATTAGCGGGGTCGAACATAACATCGAGCTCACCCCAGAAAACCAAGGTGGGTATATCGATTTCTTTCACTCGACCTGCGAGCTCTGCAGCTTTGGAACGAAAGTCCTTAAACCAATAAACCACCTCAGCGGCGCGCCCCGAGTAAGCCCGTTTATAATCATCTACTTGCCTAGCGTTGGCCCGATGGCGGATAGCCCCGAGTTTTGACGAGAAAGCGATGAGTGGCCCGGCACCTAACAAACCTGTAGTGAAACGCATGAAACCAAACTTGGCCAACATATTGATCATAAACGCCAGCTTGAACGGGCCAGGCGCACCGACACCATGCCCAACCGCTAAACTAGCTACGCGATGTTTATGGTTGAGTACATAGGCGAGCGCTGCTCCCATCCCCACATCCGGCCCGACCAGATGGATGTCATGCAGATCAAGCTCATCAAAAATCGCAGCCAGATGAGCACCCTGAGCGGTAGGTGACATATCTTTGCGGTCACCTTCAGAAGCACCGAATCCCGGTAGGTCGATGGCAATTACATGACATTTCTCTGTCAATGCTTCCCAGGAACCTGTGAAACTCAGAATACTCTCGGGGAACGGGCTGAGCAGTACCACCAGTGGTGCATCGGCTGGCCCGGATTCAGCAAGGCGAATATTGCGGTTTGCTATTGTCCGAGTTTCAGTTGGAATCGTTATGTCCGGCGATTCAAACGATACCGCCGACTTACGGGCTGCTTTCACTTTTGTCCACTCGGGTGACACCAACAGCAGCGCAGCAGCGTTGAGTTGATCGTAGACGTTAAGTTTTTTCATATTACTTTTCCATCAAAATGGTTAGTGTTCAGCTGCCTTTGTAAATGCGACCTCTCTCTGGTTATTCGTGCTTGCCTGCAACCCAACCGTGCGCGGCGAGCTGGTCCTTTGCAAAGCTCTTAGGTGAGTTTTCTAAGGTGGTTGCCATTGTGTCGTTCCATCGATTCAGAAAACCAAATAGCGAAATTACCGCCACAACTTCTACAGCCTGCTTTTCGCTAAAGTGCGCTAACAACTCACTCATGTGCTCAGCTTCTACCGCGTTGGGTACCATGCCCGCGTGCACTGCAACTCTAAGCGCCGCTTTCTCCTGGTCGGAAAACAAGTCGCTTTTCTCAAACTCAAATACCGCTTTTATTTTCTCTTCGCTGACATTGTTTTTTTGTGCTGAGTTAGCCGTATGTGCTTGGCAATAACGGCAACCCGCTGCGTTACTTACTGCGAACGCAATCATTTGCTTTAGGCCAGCGTCTAGTTCGCCACTGTGCAGAATCGTTGCACCAAGCCCTCCAAAAGCTTGAGTAAGTTCTGGCCAATGCGCCATGGTCATCATGGACGTTGGCAGAAAGCCCATAGACGCCTCCACCATTTGCAATATCGGCTCTAACTCAGCTAATTCCTCGCGCATCTTAGGTATGATATGTGTCATTTCATTCCTTATATTTTTTCTATGAGTCTATTTTGAGGAGCTGCTTACCAAGATTTTGCCCAGCATAAAGCCGCTGTAAAGTGGCGGGAATATTTTCAAAGCCTTCCTGTAAGTCGACCTGATAAATTAATTGGCCAGATGAAATCCAGCCCATTAACTCTTGAATGGCTTCCATCGCTCGCGGCATGTAATCCAAAATAACGAATCCTTCCATTCGCGCTCGGTTAATGGTCAGGTTAGACAAATTTGAGGGTCCAGGTATCGGTCCAGTCGCGTTATAACCAGAAATACTCCCACACAAAACGACGCGAGAACGCAGATTAAGGTGATCCAGGGCCGCCTCGAGGATGGTGCCGCCTACGTTATCGAAGAATACGTCCCACTTGTCGGGACAGTGATGAGCAATTTGCGCATTAACATCTTCATTTTTATAGTCGATGACGGCGTCGAAGCCAGCAGTCTCTTTTAACCACCGACACTTATCTGGACCACCAGCAATACCTACGACACGGCAACCCTTAATTTTAGCGATCTGACCAACAAACGAGCCAGTAGAGCCCGCAGCACCAGAAATAAGAACAGTTTCACCGGCCTTAGGCTGACCAATCTCCAACAAGCCAAAATAGGCGGTGAGCCCCGTTATACCAAGCACGGACAGCATCATTTCAGGCGAGACCCCTGCTGGCAACTTAACCAAACCCATTGGGCCCTCGCCGGGGGCTGCAACCACATAATCTTGCCAATAGCCGGTGGTTTGCACTAGATCTCCTACTTGGAAATCTGCATTATGCGACTCTATTACTGTGCCAACAGAACCTGCCCGCATAGGCTCTCCGATGGCCACTGGCGGCAGATAAGCCTTACGGTCAACCATCCAGTTTCGTTGTGCCGGATCAAATGATAAGTAAAGATTCTTTATTAGCACCTCACCACTTTTTGGCTCAGGAATCGGGGTTTCCGCATACTTAAAATTATGCGGACCAACCATTCCAGTAGGTCTCTCGGCTAATAGCCATTGTCGATTTATGTTCACGATAGCTCTCCCAATGCTCTTTTCATTTTTACTTCTGCTGTCTACAGATACCTGTGCTTATTTGGCAGCCAAAAAACTTGTTACCTGCCGTGATGGTATAAAACCAGGGCAATTTCATGGCGTTGAAATTCAAGCTCAACCGTTTAGCCTGATTAAAATACGCTGGGCTTACAGTTAGATTGAGCCAAGAATTTTGCTTATATTCTTGCGAAACTTTTTACCGAAGGGCGGACGCGCGCCAATAATAGGCAGGACGTCGATCATGGTTTGACTATAAATCGCACGGGCGTGGCTCATGCCTCTAAACCCTTCTGGACCGTGGTAAGCACCCATACCAGAAGCACCGATACCACCAAATGGAAGATCCTCTTGTACGTAGTGAAGTGTTATATCATTGATACAAACACCACCACTTTGCACATGACTTAATAAGTACTCCTGCTCTGACTTATCTTTACCGAAGTAATACATGGCAAGCGGATTTCGACGGGGTTCAATCATATCTGGAACCTCAGCCACATCAGAGTAGGTCATCACGGGAAGAATAGGACCAAATATTTCTTCGTGCATAACCAACATATCTTCATTAACGTTTTGTAAAATATGTAAGGGCATACGACGATTGTCTTCAGACGCACGCGTCTTGTCAGCACCAACAATCGTAAGCTTGGCTCCCTTAGCAACTGCGTCATCAATGTAGTTCTGTAACCTGGCGAAGTGTCTTTCGTTGATAACACCCGCATAATCCTCATTTTCAGTAATGTTCGGATACATTGACTGTACTTCCTGAACCACCCGTGCAATAAGCTGCTCCTCTAGCTCATCCGGCACGACAACGTAGTCTGGTGACAAGCATAATTGACCACCATTCAGAAGCTTACCGAATGTCAGGCGTGTCCCGGCCAAATCAAGCTTTGCGCTACGACCAATAATGACAGGTGACTTGCCACCAAGTTCTAGCGTGACGGGAACGAGATTTTTTGAGGCTGATTGCATTACTTTTGCGCCGATATTAGTAGACCCAGTAAACAGAAGATGATCAAAAGGCAATTCCGCAAAACGTTGACTGATTTCTGCGCCACCAGTTACGACCGCGACTTCATCTTCTGGGAAATATTTGGGCACAACTTCGGCGAACAATGCCGCCGTTTCAGGAACGAACTCTGAAGGTTTCAATAAGGCTCGGTTACCTGCAGCAAGCGCGCTTGTAAGCGGCGCAACAGTCAAACCAAATGGCAGATTCCAAGGGGAAATGATGCCAACAACGCCCTTGGGGAAATGCCTAACCTGGCTGTTTCCGCCCAAAAGATTCATCGGTTTATTAGTTTTCCGTTTTTCAGGCTTCATCCACTCTTTTAAATGTTTCATGGAATAGTCGATCGCTTCGACCTTTGACGCAAATTCTGAAAACAAACTGAATTCATAGGATCGTGCCCCACCAAATTCGCGTTTTGTTGTTTTTGCGAACTCGATTTTATTTTCAACAATCAGTGCTTTGAGTCTCTTTAGACGGTCAATCCTCGTCGAATAGGTGACTTCGCCCTCAGCACGAAACTTGCTTCTCTGCAGTTCGACTAGTGCTTCTAGGTTTTGAGTATCTAATTCAGTGACGTTTTGGTGTTTGGCTGTGCTCATAATTTCTTTCTCTGGTTGATATGCATTCGTTCTATTTTGGCAGCGGCTAGGGAGCTTGATTCGCTTAAATCTTGGATACAGCTTCCGTGCGAATGCCCTCTATGATGCGAACAGCATTCTTAATGAAGAGGGGCTCGGACGAAAAGCTAGCGATAAGATTTTGAACATCCTCAGGCAGTTCTTCGTGATCAAGTGATGGACCCTGATCCCCTTGGGCTGCACCAATTAAAAGGACGCCCATTGTTTTTACTACCTCTATCGCTTGCGCTTCACTCAAACTGAGTGAGATAGACGTGGCCGCAGCAAGCGCCTCTACCTGATTTATGAACACCTGTTTAGAACTGATGAGCCGAGGGATGGCAACATTGTGTTCGATCATATGTTCAAGTCTGATCAGTAAAGGTAAGAAGGTGCCGTCTGCCGAGGCAGTGCTAAATAGTATTTGGGAATACGCCTTACTCGTCATGGCATCAGATAAGTCATCGATGAAAACCTGACTCCATCGAATCAGGCTTTGCTCATAAAGAGTCAGGAAAAGCTCTTCTCTAGTTTGGAAGTAAAGGTACAGCGTGCCCTTGGCTAACCCTATGTTCTTGGCTAGCTTGGACATAGAGAATGCCTCATACCCAACCTCAAGGAAGTACGTTTCAGCAGCCTCTAGTACTGCGTGTCGCCGCAGCGCCTTTTGTTCTGCGCTTCTCGCTCGCTGATTAATCGCAACGACTGAACTCATGGGTGTCTCCATAATGTTTCCGTTTAGATGCCTGGCTAAGATTGATCGACAGCTTTCGGCCATTCGCTGATCACCAAATCAATATAGCTGACCGACGGTCATTTTAGACGGAATAATTTAACATTGCAATGACCGCCGTTCATTTATATACTGACCACCGTTCAGTTAAGATCACTTACCTGCACATAACACCAATATAAGGCAGCTCGGACTTATCAAGCGCAGCCTCAAAGCATAGCGAGATAGACAAATGAAGTTACTCACCTTCAAACTGCAAGGCGAAGAATACCTGGGCGCTTTGACTGATACCGGGGTCGTCAACCTGAGTGCTGCTGCGCCGAAGGCGCTAGCTTTTTCCTCAATGCAACAATTCATAGAAGCCGGTCAGCCGGCCCTTGATCGCGCCTATGCCCTGCTAGCTTCTAGACCAGTCTCCACACCATCTGACCACGTGGATTGGTTAGCACCACTACCGATACCCACTCAAATACGTGACTGCCTTGGTTTCGAAGAGCATCTAAAAAATGCATTTGAAAGCGCCATTAAGCTGAGCGCCATGACTGCGGATGACCCCGTGAAAACTGAACAAGAATTTCGTGCGAGTGGTCGATTTGCAGCCCCCGAAGTCTGGTATCAACAGCCCCTCTATTACAAAGCCAACCGTTTTTCTGTCGCACCAAGTGGCAAAGACATTGTCTGGCCAGCGTATTCCGAGGTAATGGATTTTGAGTTAGAAATGGCCTGCGTTATTGGTAAAAAAGGTAAAGACATCAGTACAGACAATGCTGAGGACCATATATTTGGCTACACAATTTATAACGACTTCTCAGCACGAGACGCTCAAATGCTCGAGTCTCCAGGCATGTTGGGGCCAGCCAAAAGCAAAGACTTTGACGATTCAATTATTCTTGGGCCAGTTATCGTCACCAAGGATGAGCTCGATGATCCTTATAACTTGCGTATGCAGGCTCGCATCAATGGAGAGACTTGGTGCGATAGCAATAGCAACACAATTCACTGGAAGTTCTCAGACATGATCGCCCACATCAGTATGAGCGAAACCCTTTATCCCGGCGAGGTAATTGGCTCTGGCACGGTCGGTCTTGGCTGTGGTTTGGAGCATCTGCGCTTTTTAAATGATGGCGATGTTGTTGAGCTGGAAATTGAAAAAATCGGTGTCATCTCAAACAAAGTGATAAAGAGGTAGTTTCAATGAGTAGTCGAGAAAGCCAAGAGATTAATGATCAAAACACCGGCAGCGAATTTTCTCACCATTGGCTATTAGTATTGGTCTGTGCGGTAGGCATCGGCGTGGGTGTGTCCGCACTGCCCTTTTACACCCAAGGATTATTTATTGAAGCCTGGATCGCCGACTTTGGCTGGACGCGGGCTCAGGCGTCTCTTGGCATTTTGGGGTCGACCCTGGCACTGGCTGCAGTGTTGCCATTTATAGGTTCGATAGTTGATCGGTATGGCTTGGTAACCCCCGTTATGATTTCTTTATTGGGCCTGTCCGTCGCCTATGTATTGTTAGGTCTGTTCGTTCAGTCCATCGCTACCTTTGTCATGCTGGCAATGCTGCAGGCCATACTTGGCAGCGCGTCCTCACCATTGGCTTATACGCGTGCGATCAATACCGTATTTGATAAACAGCGAGGCCTGGCACTTGGCGTTGCACTCTCGGGTGCAGGGTTGGCAGCCACGTTTGGACCAACTTTGATCAGTAACGCTATCGACGCGTTCGGCTGGCGCGGCGCTTACTATGCAATGGCCCTGTTTACCCTGGTAGTGGGTGCTGTCATTGTGATCGTTTTATCCCGTCTCAAAGGCGCCTCAGCATCGACGAATATCGACACAGAAGCAGCGAGCGAGGACTTCAAAATCGCGAAGGCGAGTCGCACCTACTGGACCATCATGGCTGCGATATTCTGCCTGTCTCTCGGGCTTGGCGGATTGATGATTCATTTTGTACCCATTCTGCTCGATGTGGGTTTCACTACAGATGCCGCGGTCAAGATTGCAGGGGTTATTGGTATCGCCGTGATACTGGGCCGCCTCTTAGTAGGTTTTGCTGTTGATCGCATCTTTGCGCCACGGGTAGCAATTGCCATTCTTTTCGCCTGTATCTGTGGCGTTTTGGCTTTGGCGCTATTGGGATCTGCTGTGGCTGTACCGGCTGCATTTGTTATAGGGTTTTCAGTGGGCGCCGAAGTTGATCTGATTGGCTATCTGGTCGCTAGATATTTTGGCATACATGCGTATGGGCAGATTTACGGTAGGCAATACTCCACGTTCTTAATCGCTACGGGCCTTAGCCCAGTCATTCTTGGTGCGGTGCGTGACGCGACTGGCACCTATACCGCATCTTTATTTACAGCCGCAGCCTTTATGATCGTATCGGCGGCTTTGTTCGCGAAACTGCCAAAATTTAAACAATAGCAATTTTCTGTAAGCCTCAAATAAAAAACACAGCGGGCAACAAAACCGACTTTAGTGAGATCAAGAAAACTGCCGTATGACCGGCAATATCCCAGGTAATGAAATCACAGATTTGGCTACTAATAGCGCTATATTAATGCTATAGACTTACTTTGAAACCTGAAACACGCCTATATACACGCTAACGGGTTGAAAGCTGACACCTCTTGGGGTTGTTGAGGTGGCCATCATACTTAAACAGAGAAGAAAAGAGATGAGCGATCACAGGCAATCAAACTGGCGCTATTTCGATGTTGCATATTGGACCAAAAACAGCAACTTACCCTTCAATAGGTGGAATCCTACAGTCCAAAAAGCGTATGTGGCGCTTTGCTGCATTATGACGTCTTTTTTTATATTGCTACTTCCTATTTTTCTCAACTTCGAAATAGATACGAGTGACACTTCACTTTGGCATTTGGCTGTTTTTACTTTTATTATCATTTTTTGTGGCCAAATGTCACTTTTCTTTCTCGATTCTCAAAAAGTACGAGTTATTGCCCCTCTCTTTTTTTCATTAATCTTCTTAGCTTTTATGACCTGGTACACACCTGAATGGAAAGCACAGGGATTCGACAATAAAAAAACCTACCAGCTGTTTACTGCAAGCGGCTTTGATGATCTGGGTGAATTCTACAGCGCATTGTCCAAGGGGTACGTGAACCAAAGCGACTGGAGCGCGCACCTGGCTGAGGCTGAGATGGAGAGACAGCGAGAAAAAAATAGGCAAGAAAGGCTGGAAGCGGAGCGCGAAGCTGAACGTATAAGAGAAGCAGAAGAGAATAAAAAGAAACAACTTGAAGAGATCGCAACATTAAAGAAAAAGTTTGGGGGAATTCCAACGCGTGTAGTTACCTACATTTGTGATTTTGATCCCAAGCAGAAGGAAATGGAGCAACCATTTCTTTTCCCCATTAGCAGTTTAGACGCCCAAGCCAGAGTTATAGAAACATGCGAACATAGCTGGTTTTTCAGGCAAGGGGGCGGTGCCAAAATTATTAGCAACATCGCTTATAGATAACTTAGTCAAAAGCGATCTCGCGAAGCGATAATACATGATTGGCAGAATATTTTTTCAATTAGCACTAGCTTAATGCAACCCAATTTTCAAAGATATTAACTCTCGAGCGATTCGCATCAATAGTTAGGCTACTCATTTAAGGATGACATACCATGAAGTTTTCTTTAGGAAAATCCAGAAAAGTAAATTCAGCGGTTACAATAATTCTAGTCTCAATAGTCACTATTGCTTGCAGTGAAAGCCCAGAGGGGCGCGGCTTTCTAAATGAGGAAGAGTCTAGAAAATTTGAGGAAATGGGATACGCCACGTTTGAGGCTGTAGTTCTTCGAGGTAACTTTATTTCAGTCGAGCAGGCTAGACAGGCAGTAGCTGCGGGGCAATTTACACTACGTGATTACGAAAGCTATCTCTTCGAGGAATATGAAACGCTTGAGATGACTTTGTCTGAAAGTATCGATGCAGCTCGCTCCTTTACTAGATCAGATTTAGCTGATGCGATTCTATCAAAGGGAGTAGTTAAGAAGACTCTAGAAGGCAATCAACGATATGATCAAAACATAAATAAAATGATCTCAGACTTGACGCCAAAGGAGTGTGATTTGCTAAGGTACGCCGTTAGTGAGATCAAATCATCTGCTATGCGCAATGCTTTAGGGACGCAACTCGAAGGGAATGAATACTCAGAAGGTATTTGCTCTGAAATTCAAGAGACAAGTCTTGCTTCAGTAGATTCGACAGCTACAGATCACCCTCAGGAAGAAGCTAACCAGCCTATAGTTTCGACTTCTGAGCGCAACAACTCCAGTTCAACTGACGTAGCGCTACCGCAATACTCTGACAAAGGTTCATTCTGTATAGGATACCTAGGGCGGATGCAGGGAGTGCTGGAGGATCTGGGGATGCCAAGTGGGGCGGAGCAGGTCCAGTCTGTTGCTAAAGAGGCAAACATGAGACTAATACTATTGGTTGGCATGAGTACTGGTATGGACAGCGATAGTGCTCAAGCAGGAGTAGACTATGCTGATAACGTCATCACTTTGGATTCGCTAAGCAGAATGAAACCTGGGCAAACCCACTTTGACTTGGCAATAGAGTGCGCTGACTACACACCATGATTCTGAGTTTTGACGGTCATATAGCTGGGGTAGAAAATGGTCGCCCTGTTCTCCAGCTAGTTTGGTAGCCGCTCTAGCTAAGCTAATCCAGCTCAACCATTTCCTGCACATTGCTGTCGTAACGCACCAGAGCGGCTCGCTCTTGCTCAGTTAGATCAGCATGGTAGTACGTTTCAGTTAGGTGCTTGAGACTGGTACCACACACTTTGCTGAGTGTGAGCGGATTGGCGTTGCTCTGCAGCCGCTTGGTGATGCCGTAGTGCCTGGTGCTGTAATAGGTGAGATTGCGCTCTTTCCAGTCACTAACACCAGCCAGCTTCATTAGCTGAGCATAGTGATAGTACAAGGCATCGCGTGTGACTCGCTCACCGTTGTGAGCGGTGAATACCCAGTCACCCTGCTTGGTGTGCTTGGTGTGCTTGCTGAGGCTGCGCAGCCTGTCAAAATGCTTCCCGCCTCGCACTTTAATCACCCTGCTCTGTCGCACCTTGCTGGTTTCAGCTAATACGTTGATGGTGACAAGACGCTGACTCTCTGCTGAGTAGGTTTCCACGTTGCCCCACTTGAGCTGGTACAGCTCGCCAAAGCGCATCATTGTGTTTGCACCAATGAGGAAAAAATGACGCACCAGCTGACGAGTGAGCTGCTCTTCTTCGCTGAGGAACTCCGCTTTTGCTGCCTTATTTGAGGTGTAGCTGATGAGTGCACGGCTGATGCGACGGTACTCATCATCTGTGTAGGTGCTGCGACGCAGCGTGTCAGCATCTACCCCTCTGCGGCTGATACTAGGGAAGATGTAGTGCTGTACTGAGTGCAAGCCCTCATCAAAAGCCCACTTGCATAGCGCATTGATGGTGGCTTGCTCATTTTTAATTGTGACGTCTTTGGCACCCTTCTGCTGACGATACTGCTGGTATCCCTGCAGGCTCTTGCTTTCCAAGTCGCTGAGTCGCGTGACGCTGCTGCGTTCGCTACGCCCCACAATGCCGCAATATGCGACAAAGTGCTTCAGCTGCGACTTGATAGTGCCCCAGCGCCCCTCCGTGATAGAGCCTCGCTTTACGTCTACTTCCCAGCGATGCTTTAGGTACTCCTCAGCAGCCTGCTGCACAGTGGGGCTGAAGATGCGCTTACCAGAGTTGAGATTGGCTTTGATAGCAAAGAACTCGTTCTCCGCTCTCTCTACGGCTGTGTCCAAGTGCTTGGTTTTCAGCGTCTTGCGAACGTACTTGCTTTCTTCGCTTATCCACATGCGAAAGTGCCAGTATCCGCCGCTTTGCTGGGTTCTTACGACTTCTGCTTTTCCGCCGTAGATAGGGTGCTTGTCCGTAAGGAAGGACTGGGTAGGAGCTGAGCGCTTGCTGCGCTGTTTTTGCGTTCTCGTATTGTCTACCACTAAAGCTACACGGTCTGCTGCTGTCATGCTTACCTCTATGAGTTAACGTACTCATACATGGTAAGCCCCATCACATGTGTATCAGCGTCAAGTACGCTTAGCACTCATACATGATACTTATGATGCGCAGTAATCGCTACCGTTTGTAACTTCGCTTGTAAAAAAGCCCCAAAAACGGGGCTCTTTGTAACTTCTTTGCAACTCGCAAACCTATATAAATCAATAGGTTAGGATAACCCTATTACTCCCACTCAATAGTCGCCGGTGGTTTTGAACTAACGTCGTAAGTCACTCGGGATACGCCGGAGATTTCGTTAATGATGCGATTGGAAACCAGTTCAAGTAACTCGTAGGGAAGGTGAGCCCAGCGAGCGGTCATAAAGTCAACGGTTTCAACAGCGCGTAAAGCGATGACATATTCATAGCGCCGGGCATCACCGACAACGCCGACAGATTTGACCGGCAGAAAAACGGCAAACGCCTGGCTGGTCTTGTCGTACCAGCCGGAACTGCGCAACTCTTCAATGAAGATAGCATCGGCCTCGCGTAGCAGGTCTGCATACTCCTTTTTGACCTCCCCCAGAATGCGCACACCAAGACCGGGGCCGGGGAAGGGGTGGCGGTAAACCATGTCGTAAGGTAAACCCAGTTCCAGGCCAATTTTCCTGACCTCATCCTTGAACAACTCACGCAGTGGTTCAACCAGTTCGAGGTTCATGTCGTCTGGCAGTCCACCCACGTTGTGGTGAGACTTGATCACATGAGCTTTGCCGGTTTTAGCACCTGCTGACTCTATAACATCGGGGTATATTGTTCCCTGTGCCAGCCAATTAACGTTCTGTAACTTGGTTGCTTGTTCATCGAATATATCGATAAACGTATTGCCAATAATCTTGCGCTTTTTCTCGGGGTCGGCCTCGCCTTGCAACTTGCCGAGGAAAAGCGATTCGGCATCGGCACGGATAACCGTCACGCCCATATTGCTGGCGAACATGTCCATCACATGATCGCCCTCATTCAGGCGAAGTAAGCCGTTATCAACGAAGACACAGGTCAACTGATCACCGATAGCCTTGTGCAACAGGGCAGCAACGACCGACGAGTCAACTCCACCTGAAAGTCCCAGCAATACCTTGTCGCTGCCCACGGTTGCCCGCACCCGGGCAATGGCATCTTCGACAATATTGGCGGGAGTCCACAGGGGCTCGCAATCGCACTGCTCCAGCACAAAGTGCTCGAAAATACGTTTACCCTGCACGGTGTGGGTTACTTCCGGGTGAAACTGGATACCATAAAACGGCTTTTCCTTGTGGGCCATGCCGGCAATAGGACAGCTTTCTGTTTCGGCAATCAATTGGAAATCATCGGGAAGCCCCACGACCTTATCCCCATGACTCATCCACACATCGAGTAAACCCTTGCCGTGATCATCGATGTGGTCGCGTATATCGTGGAGTAAACCGCCATTGCCTACCTGGCGAATCTGCGCATAACCAAACTCGCTGACATTTGAACAGGCCACAGTGCCGCCAAATTGCTCGGCCATCGTCTGCATCCCGTAGCAGATACCCAGAACAGGCACGCCCAATTCAAAAACAAGCTGCGGCGCCCTCGGGGAACCCGCTGCCGCGACTGATTCGGGGCCACCGGATAAAATGACGCCACTGGGGTTGTACTCGCGAATGTCTTCATCGCTCATATCAAACGCTCGGATTTCACTGTAGACACCCACCTCGCGCACCCTGCGGGCAATTAACTGGGTGTACTGGGAACCGAAATCCAGAATGAGAATTTTCCGGGCGTGTATATCTGCGCTCATGGCATTTCCTGAATGGGATATTAAGCCCGAAGCGGGTTACCCCACCTCGAGAGCAAATCCTTTATAGCGTTAACGCACCGGGTAGTTGGGCGCTTCCTTGGTGATTGAGACGTCGTGCACGTGGCTTTCAGACATGCCGGCAGAGGTCACCCGCACAAACTCTGGCTGACTACGCATGGTATCCATATCGATGCTGCCCGTGTAACCCATGGCTGACCGCACGCCGCCCATCAACTGGTGAACAATTGCAGTTACCGGGCCCTTGTAGGGCACGCGGCCTTCTATACCTTCTGGCACCAGTTTCTCGGCGCCTTTGCTGGAGTCCTGGAAATAACGATCTGAAGAGCCCTGGGTCTGAGACATGGCTCCCAACGAACCCATGCCACGATAAGCCTTGTAGGTTCGCCCTTGATAGAGCTCAACCTCGCCGGGCGCTTCCTCGGTCCCGGCAAACATACTGCCCATCATCACCGAATGAGCACCGGCGGCATAAGCCTTGGCGATATCACCAGAGAAGCGAATACCACCGTCTGCGATCAGTGGAATACCACGACTGGCGAGCGCTGCAGCCACGTTGGCAATAGCAGTAATCTGGGGAACACCGATGCCAGTCACAATTCTAGTGGTACAGATAGAGCCAGGGCCAATACCGACCTTCACCGCATCGGCACCGGCGTCAGCCAGTGCCACTGCAGCCTCACCAGTGGCGATATTGCCACCAATCACTTGCATAGACGGGTAAGCGCTTTTAATCATTCTTACCCGGTCGATAACATTGCGTGAATGTCCGTGAGCCGTGTCCACCACCAACACATCTACACCGGCATTGATCAATGCTTCTACCCGATCATCGGTGTCGGGACTGGTGCCTACCGAAGCGCCCACGCGCAATTGACCGAAAGAGTCTTTACAGGCGTCGGGGAAATTCTCAGCCTTATCGAAATCCTTCACTGTAATCATGCCGGTCAGGTCAAAGGCGTCGTTCACCACCAGAATCTTTTCGATTCGGTGCTGATGGAGTAATCCCTGAACTTCTGCCGAGCCGGCACCCTCTTTCACCGTGACCAGCTTTTCCTTGGGCGTCATGATGTCGGAAACCAGTTTGCTGTGGTCTGATTCGAAGCGCAGGTCCCTGCGAGTCACAATACCCACCAGGTCTTCGCCATCGAGCACGGGCACACCCGAGATTCCGTGGGAGGTTGTCAATTCGATCAGAGCGGCGATGGTAGCGCCCTGTTCGATGGTTATGGGGTCCTTCACCACCCCACTTTCGTATTTCTTGACCTTGCGAACCTGCTCTGCCTGCTCAGCGACTGTCATGCTCTTATGAATGATGCCAATGCCGCCTTCCTGCGCCATGGCTATGGCCAAGCGAGCCTCGGTCACCGTATCCATCGCGGCCGATACCAGCGGAATATTTAACTCGATCTCACGAGTTAGCCTCGACTTCAGCGAAACATCCGTGGCAACCACTTCCGAATAGCCGGGCAGCAGCAGTACATCGTCGAAGGTAAGGGCTTCCTGGGCAATTCGCAGCATTGAGGAGTCTCCGGCTGGCAGCTTTGAGTTAAACGTGCAATTATAACTTTTTGCTGCTCTGTCCGTAAATAGAAGTTCTCGTTGTCTAACTCATTCCAAACCGCTACATCGCCCCCTGCGCTGACCGTCAGCCAGTTGAACCGGCAAGCCAGAAGCCTGCTGGAGAGTCATTTTGACTTTGTCTGGGTTGAGGGCGAAGTGAGCAACTTCGTCGTCCCCTCCTCCGGACACTGGTATTTCTCGCTAAAGGACGGCAATGCCCAGGTCCGCTGCGCCATGTTTAAAGGGCGCAACCAGCGACTGCGCTTCACCCCCGGCAACGGCGATCACATCCGCATGCGCTGCCGTGTTTCCCTCTACGAAGGTCGCGGAGAGTTCCAACTCCTTGTAGAGCACATGGAACAAGCAGGAGCCGGCGCTCTGCAAGCGGCTTTTGAACAATTAAAGGCCAAGCTATTGGCAGAGGGTCTTTTCCAGCCTGAACGCAAAAAGCCATTGCCTGAGAGCGTCTCGCACCTGGGCGTGATCACCTCGCCCACCGGGGCCGCCATTCACGACATCCTCACCGTACTGAAAAGACGCTGCCCCGCCATCGAAGTCTCTATTTTGCCAGTAGCGGTCCAGGGCGAAGGGGCCGCAGGTGAAATTGCCGAAGCGATCAACCGCGCTAATCGCTGGCAAGAGGCCGGAGAAATACAATTGGACGCCCTGATCGTCGGTCGCGGCGGCGGCTCACTGGAAGACCTGTGGGCATTCAATGAAGAAATCGTAGCGCGAGCGATCGCCGACAGTGCACTTCCCATTGTGTCAGCAGTGGGCCATGAAGTGGATTTCAGCATTGCCGACATGGCGGCCGACCAACGTGCAGCAACACCTTCCGCCGCGGCAGAGTTACTGAGCCCTGATCAGCGCGAGCAAATGGAGCGCCTGGCGAAACTGGAAGCGGAACTGGTGCGCCTTATCCGACGCAAGATAGCCGATGCACAAACGCGGTTGGATCATTTGCGAGCCCGCCTCAAACACCCCGGAGCCCAGCTGCGCGAGCAGTCGCAGCGCCTTGACGATCTGGAACAGCGGCTGATTCTGGCTCAGAAAAATCTGTTGTCCCGTAAAAAGAGCGAGTTGGCTTTACTGGAGTCTCGTCTGCAGGCCCATTCCCCACTGCCCAGGATTGTGCAAATGCGCAAGGAGCTGGGCAACCTGCAACAGCGCATGGAAGCGGCGATGCAGTCAAAACTCCAGGACTCGAAAAGCCGCCTGGCCCATCTGGCGCAGATGCTCGACTCTCTCAGCCCACTGAGCACCCTCGCCAGGGGCTATGCCATTGTGACCGACACTAATGGCAAAGTTTTAACCGATGCCAGCGAGGTCGAGGTCGGCACTCAATTGGAAACAAGGTTGGCCACGGGCAGGCTTGGGGTCACAGTCGACCGAATAGAGGCAGAAGAATAAGTCGCGGCTGTGCTCGGTAGAACAACAGACAAAAAAAAGCCCCGATCACCAGACCGGGGCTTTTAATTTTACTTCCCGCTAGTACTTAGCCGGCAAACGGGTATTGATGATGATGTGGCGTCCCTCAAAGCGGATGTACTCGCCAATGGTCAGGTCTTTGAGAATGCGTGCCACCATCTCTCTAGACGCCCCAACGCGATCCGCGATGTCTTGCTGGGTCAGCTTTTCGGGAATATACAGCGTGCCGTCGCCGCGCTCCTCGGATAAGTCCATTAACACATTGGCCACTCGGCCATAGACATCTTGCAAGGCCAGGCTCTTTACATCGGCAGTCAACTTACGCACGCGCTGAGACAGATTTTTTACCAGCTGGCGACCAATATTGGGGTGCTGATCGAGGACCCGGTTAAAATCCTCTTTATAGACAATGCAGAAGCTCGATTTCTCAACGGTGCGAACAGAAGCCGAGCGGGTGGAGTCATCGAGCAGGGCAAGCTCTCCAAAATAGTCGCCGGCCCCCTGGGTATTCATGATGAATTCCTTGCCGTTTTTATCTGAGCAGTAAACCTTTACCTTGCCGCTCTCAATAATGAACAATGAATCCGCTGGGTCATTCTCATGAATAACTACCGTATTCTTGGGAAAGGAACGGCTGCTACTGCTCGCCGCCAGCGCTTCGAGCTCTTCCTGAGAAAGACCCTGAAATATTTCAACTTGCTGCAACATTGATGTACCTGATCCCCTGTTAGCTTTGTTCCCTGTAGCTATATGGATAATAGTAACCTAAAGTTTCGCAAAAACGCACCTTATGTCAGCAAAAATCGCAGCTGCTCTACTTTACAGACGAATGAAAACCCAATTACCACAACGCCAATGACCTCGTTATACTCAGCCATGGTAAATAAAAAGGAAGTCTTCGCGCTGTGACCACCAGTTCAAGCCAAAGCACCACCCTTTGGAGCGACCTGCTATTGCGTGCAATGGCAGAGCTGCGCGAGCTCTACAATCCGCTCGAAGATCAACTGGCCGATAGCCAACGTGAGGATTTCGCTCACCTGTTCGACGGCTCGGCAAAGCTGGACGAAATGTTGCAGCAGTCAGCACCCAATCGCCATGACCTGATGAATGTGCTGTCGGCTATTCGCGGCTATGGCGAAATGCTCAGGGAAGACCTCGCCACCGAGCACGCCGAACTGGACTCCGCACTAACCCGACTACTTAAAGGCATTCAGGCGGCTAACAGTGGCGGTGACACCTCGGAACCCGCGTCGGCAACTCAGCGCACTATCACCACTGAACCCGGCTTTATACTGGCGGTGGACGACCTGCAGGAAAACCGGGAGCTAGTGGCGCGCTACCTGTCCCGTTCGGGACACATCGTAGTCACCGCTGCGGGCGGTGAAGAAGCTCTGCGCAGCCTGGATCAGGCAGATGTCGACGTGGTCCTGCTGGATTTGGTGATGCCAGACATGGACGGCAGAGAGGTGTTGCGGCGAATTAAAGAACATCCCGAGTGGAGAGCGACACCGGTCATCATCATCTCGGGGCGCCAGGACATGGATGGAATTATTGAATGTATCGAGGCTGGAGCTGACGACTACCTGTTCAAACCTTTCAATCCGGTGCTGCTGCAGGCGCGAATTAAAGCCGGTATCGAGCGCAAGCGCTGGCACGATCGGGAACAACTCTATCGACAGCAGCTTGAGCGCAATGAAAAGTTTATTCGCGCCACCTTTGGTCGCTACTTATCTGACGAAATTGTGACTGATATTCTCGAACGTCCCGAAGGCCTTGAACTGGGCGGCGACCTGCGACGGGTCACCATAATGATGTCTGATATTCGTGGGTTTACCTCCCTCAGCGAACAGCTGGAGCCCGCCCAGGTGGTTTCCTTGATCAATCGCTACCTGGCCGCCATGACAGACATCATCATGGCCTATCATGGGACCATTGATGAATTTATCGGGGATGCCATTCTCGCCGTATTCGGCGCGCCGCAATACCGCGACGACGACGCAGACCGGGCAACGCAGTGCGCATTGGAAATGCAGGCTGCAATGGAAGAAATAAACCGACTTAACCGGGAAGATGGGCTACCGGAAATCACCACTGGTATTGCACTTAATACCGGCGACGTTATCGCCGGCAATATCGGTTCAGAGCGTCGCAGCAAATACGGATTCGTTGGCCACGCCATGAATGTGACCTCGCGCATTGAGGATGTCACCGCTGGCGGCGAAATTCTGATCGCCGACAGCACCCTGCAATCCCTGAACAATCAGTATCGCACTGGCGACAGCCGTGAACTCAAGGTCAAGGGCATAGACGAGTTACTGCAGGTTCACCAAATACTGGAGAGTGACCGATGACGGGAACAATCCTGCTGGTAGAAGACAATGAACTGAATCGGGATATGCTCATTCGTCGACTGGTTCGCGCCGGCAAGGAGGTGGTTTCCGCGGCAGACGGCCAGCAAGCACTGGACCTGATGCGCAGCGAAAAGCCGGCGGTGGTGTTGATGGATATGAACCTGCCAATCCTGAATGGATGGACCGCCTGCCGCCAGGCTCGTGCAGATGACACGATCAAGCACATTCCGATAATAGCCCTGACCGCGCATGCCTCAGATGCAGATCGGCTGAACGCGCTGGAGGCCGGATGTGACGATTACGCCACCAAACCGGTGGATTTTCCGGGCTTACTGATCAAAATAGAAAAACTGACCGGCAACTGTTAAGGACCTCCTAAAACACCCATGAGTTTACGCCGCCGATTAACGCTGTCACTGATCACCATTTTGATTTTGTTCGCGATCAACGTGGGCACTCACTTTTGGGGCAGTTTTGCCCGAAACGAAAGCATGGAGGCTTATCGCAACTCGGTCACCGCTGCCCGCTTATCCACCGAGGTCGAGGGGCTACTCAACGACCAGCGACAAACCATTTTGGTGCTGTCCACCATTCGCACCAATGCGGGCGATCAGCTGGATGACGACGAGACCAAACAGGCCTGGGAACAAATTGATGACATTCGCTTGCGCATTCAACAGTTAGGCAAGCTAAGCCATGATGTCACGCGCTTGCACTACGACCGACTGGATGAAAGCAGTAACGTTCTGCTTGAGGAATGGTCGCGCTTTTATCAAAACTACAACAACCCCGATTACCTCTCTACGGTCGATGATCCTGTGCCCTACATTGCGGCCAGTCAGCGTCTGAAGGAGCTTGAACAACGCCAGGCCTTCATCGCCACACAGCGGGCCAACATTATCGATCGCACCATTGCACTAACCGACCGCATTACCGTTATTGGCTTTATCGCGTCTATTTTCCTGACCGCTATGCTCGGCTTTTTCCTCGTCCGCTACACCAATCACTCACTCAAGCACCTCAAACGAGGCACCGAGCGAATCGGCAGCGGCGATTTGAGCTACCGAATAGAGAATATCGACGACAGTGGCGAACTGGGGGATCTGGCTAACGCATTTAATGAAATGTCAGACAAGTTGCGTAACGCTATGTACGACGTAAGCAAAGCCAGGGACGCCGCTGACGATGCCAGTGCAGCCAAGAGCATGTTTCTTGCCAATGTGTCCCATGAATTACGAACGCCCCTGAACGCCATTATCGGCTATTCGGAAATGCTGCACGACGAGCTATCGGATGAACGAGAGGTCGACAGACCTCAATTCCAACAAGACCTTGATAAAATTATTCGCTCGGGCAGGCAACTACTCACCCTGATTAACGACATTCTGGACTTGTCCAAGATAGAAACCGGCAAAATGGCGCTGCACTGCGAAACATTCCAGCCCGGTGAACTCCTGGAGCAGGCGTGTGACTCTATCACCCCGCAATTGCGGGAACGCAACAATCAGCTGGAAAAACCTGATTTTGAGTCGCTGCCGACTCTCTATAATGACGCTGCCAAGTTTCGACAGATATTCACTAACCTGCTGAGCAACGCCTGTAAGTTCACCAATGCCGGGTACATTACTGTACTTGCCACCGAGCCTGAGGAGCATCCCGGCTGGGTCGAAATTGCTGTCCGCGATACCGGAATCGGGATGAATGAGGACCAACAAAGTCAGGTGTTTGAGGCTTTCGTACAGGCGGATGCTTCCACCAGCGCCAATTATGGAGGCACGGGTCTGGGGCTGGCGATTTGCAGGGATTACTGTCAATTGATGGGGGGAACCATCCGCGTGGAAAGTCAGCCCGGTAACGGCTCTACTTTTACTGTGCTGCTCCCTTCTGACCCAGAGTTAACTCTCGAAGTCGCTTAATCGCTTCATCGCGTTTCTCGAGATCCTCCTTCAAAACAGCGTTACTGCGCTCCACATCGACTTGCCGGCGATGCATGAGCCTGAAGTTTTCTAGCGCTTGCTGCAGAAGTAGCGTTTGCTGGTGAACTTCCATGGATTGCCAGTTCTGGGTATAGAGGTCGCGATAACTCCTGCGGGCGCCACGGGGATCAAAGAACGGACTCTCCTCCAGCGACTTTATGAAGGTGACGGCAATACCTGCCTCCCAATTGGCCTCGGCCGAAGAGTCCAGCCGTCGATAGCGCTCGAAATACTCTATCGCGCCCTCGTAGTCACCGTCGGCGAGCGCGGCAAAGCCCTTATCAAGAAATGTGTAGTCACGCACTACCGGCTCTACGCAGGTGCATCCCGCGTCTGCAGGCAGGTTCAGCGTGATCTCGGGCACCTGTTCAGAAGCAGGCACCGCTGGCTTTTCGGGGGTTTGCCCACAAGCCTGCAGAATCAGCAATATCGAGGCAATACCCGTCAACGAAAGGGAGCGTGAGAACAAAAAGTCCTTCCTCATCTCGGCAAAAAAAGAGAGTGTAGCCTATTCAACGTGCCATTCGCACCCCAGTGGCTCTATTCCGGTCGCATGTGAGGAAATAAAAGCACATCGCGAATAGAGGCTGAGTCGGTAAGAAACATGACCAGGCGATCAATACCAATGCCCTCACCCACGGTAGGCGGAAGTCCATACTCCAGCGCACGAATATAATCGGCGTCGTAATGCATAGCCTCATCGTCACCGGCATCCTTCTCTGCGACCTGTGCCAGAAAACGCTCCGCCTGATCTTCGGGGTCATTCAACTCGGAGAAGCCATTGGCCAACTCGCGACCGCCAATAAAAAATTCAAAGCGGTCGGTGACAAACGGATCGTCGTCGTTACGCCGGGACAGGGGCGAGACCTCGGTTGGATAACGGGTGATAAAGGTTGGCTGGTCCAGCAAGTGCTCTACGGTCTTCTCAAATATTTCGATCTGCACCTTACCGAGCCCCCAGCTCTCCTTTAATGCAATGCCCAGCCCCTTGGCGATATCTCTTGCCTTGCCCTCATCAGCAAGATCCTCTGCGCTGATGTCTGCGTTGTATTGCAAGATGGCATCAAACACCGACAACCGAACAAAAGGCTGGGAGAAGTCGTAGCTACCTCCCTGGTACTCCACGGTAGTACTGCCAATCACTTCCTGGGTCAGCTTGCGCAACATATCTTCAGTGAGGTCCATCGCATCCTCAAAGGCACCGTAAGCCCAGTAGTACTCGAGCATGGTAAATTCCGGGTTGTGTCGGGTAGACAAACCTTCATTGCGAAAACTGCGATTGATCTCGAATACGCGTTCGAATCCGCCCACGGTAAGGCGCTTTAAGTACAGCTCGGGCGCAATACGTAAGTACATATCCTGGTCCAGCGCGTTGTGATGAGTAACAAAGGGCTTGGCCGCAGCTCCGCCGGGAATCACCTGCATCATGGGCGTTTCTACCTCCATGAATCCCCGCTCCATCATATAGTCTCGAATGAACGCGATAATGCGCGAACGAGTGCGAAACACCTTGCGCGACTCCTCGTTAACGATCAGGTCCACATATCTCTGACGGTAACGCATCTCCTGATCCGAGAGCCCATGATACTTGTCGGGCAACGGCCTGAGCGCTTTGGTTAACAGCCGCGCCTGCTCCATATTGATATACAGATCACCTTTGCCAGACTTATGCAGAGGACCACTGGCGGCAACAATATCACCCAGGTCCCAAGATTTTATCTCGGCGAGAGTTTCCTCATCCAAACCCTTGCGATTGACATACAGCTGAATCTGATCAGAGCCGTCCTGGATCAATAAAAAGGAGCCGCGATTGCGAATCAGTCGACCGGCCACCGAGAAGTGCTTATCCGCCGTCTCCAGTTCTTCCTTGGAGGACTCACCGTACTCTTGTTGCAGCTGGTGGGCCTCGCCGGTGCGACGAAAATCATTGGGGAACGCATTGCGCTTCTCGCGAATAGCGTCCAGTTTGGCGCGACGCTCTGCAATCAGCTTGTTCTCATCCTGCGCTTCGGGTGCCTTGTTCTGCTCACTCATACTCTTTTACTCTCAACACTTGCCCGCCTTCATCTCAGTGCAGGCGGGAAAAAGGTCTGGTAGGTTAAAGCCCGCTCTTTAGCGAAGCCTCTATAAACTGATCCAGGCTGCCGTCGAGCACCGCCTGGGTATTTCTTGTTTCTACGCCAGTGCGCAAATCCTTGATGCGGGCATCATCGAGCACGTAAGAACGAATCTGGCTGCCCCACCCAATATCTGCCTTGCCATCTTCCATGGCCTGCTTCTCTTCATTGCGTTTGAGCATTTCCATCTCATAAAGCTTCGCCCGCAACAGCTTCATGGCGTTGTCCCTGTTCTGGTGCTGAGAGCGCTCGGTCTGGCACTGCACTGCAATGCCAGTAGGGTTATGGGTAAGGCGTACGGCAGAGTCGGTCTTGTTAACGTGCTGCCCACCAGCACCAGAGGCTCGATACGTATCAACCCGCAGGTCAGCAGGGTTAATCTCAATTTCGATATTGTCATCGATTTCCGGAGACACAAAGACCGAAGAAAACGAGGTATGTCGGCGATTACCGGAATCAAAAGGTGACTTGCGGACCAGACGGTGGACACCTGTCTCGGTGCGCAGCCAACCAAACGCGTACTCGCCTTCAAACTTGATCGTCGCGCTCTTGATGCCTGCAACATCGCCTGCGGATGCCTCCATGAGCTGAGTTTTGAAGCCCTTCGCCTCGCCCCAGCGGAGGTACATGCGGAGCATCATTTCGGCCCAGTCCTGTGCCTCAGTACCACCTGAACCAGACTGAATATCAAGGAACGCATTATTGGCATCCATTTCGCCATCGAACATCCGGCGAAATTCCAGTCGTTCCAGCTGAGCGACAAGGGCATCAATTTCAGAGATAACTTCCGTTAACGTATCCTGGTCATCTTCTGCGGCAGCCATCTCAAGTAAGTCAGCAGCGTCCGTCGCGCCACCTTCCAACTTCTCAATGGTGAGTACGATAGTTTCCAGTGACGAGCGCTCACGGCCCAATTCCTGAGCGCGGCTCGGGTCGTCCCAAACGCTGGGCTCTGCCAGCTCCAGCTCTACTTCTGCGAGGCGTTCCTTGCGATTAGCGAAGTCAAAGATACCCCCTAAGCACGTCGGTACGTGCCTCGATGTCTTTCAACGTTTGAATCTGGGGGTTGATCTCAAGCATAGTTCGGCCCGGTTCGATTAAAGGGCGCGCATTTTAACGTAGGGATGGCCTGTGGCCTAGTCCGAATATTGCAAACTGAAGCGGCTTACAAACGGCTGCACCAATCGCTCCAGCTACCCGCATAGAGAACAGGGTCATCCCTGCCCAACAAAGCGAGGGAAAACAGGTTCACACAGGCGGTGACACCGGAACCGCAATAAATCACCAATGACTCTGCTTCCAGGCTCTCCCCCCAATGAACACGTAGCTCCTGCTCAGATAAAACCCTGCCCTGCTGGTCGGTGACACTTTGCCAGGGATGATTGACCGCGCCGGGGATATGTCCAGCCACGGGGTCAATAGGCTCTTCCAACCCCCGATAACGTCGCTCCTCTCGAGAATCCACCAGCGTGCAGCCCTCGGATTGCAGGGCACGCAGACCATCAATATCACAAAAGCCTGTCAGACTACCTCCGCCAGTGGCAACCTTGCTCACAGCAATTTCACCTACTGCTGGCACACCGCCCGCTTCCAACCAGGCTCGGTAGCCGCCATTCAGTAGCTTCGGCTGACAGTAACCCATACTGCGCATCAGCCACCACAACCTTGAGGCATAGGCCAAGCGGGTGTCATCGTAAGCTATTACGCTTGTCGTGGGTCCGATCCCGCAAACTGCCAGGCGCTCCGCCAGCAACAGCGGGTCCGGCAGAGGGTGGCGACCACCCTGCTGCTGCACCGGAGACGACAAATCCTGATTCAGATCCAGGTAGTGCGCCCCCGGGATATGACCGGTCTGGTAGAGCCTGCTGCCTTCAAGTGGGTCTGCAAGCGAGAACCTGCAGTCAACAATGACCGCGTCCCGCTCAGCCAGCAGGTCGTCGGCCTCTATTAACAAATCATCACGCAAGGTCACTACTCCCCGGATTAAACTTATATATCCTCGAAATTTCCATGCCTGCCCTTGCCAGACGCAAACCTCGTTGCGCCTGTCACTGTCTCCTTTGAATCGATGACCTGCACGCCGCGGCTAAACTCGTTCGCCATTGCCTCCGGGTAGGGCAGGTCCCATTGCTCGCAGGCGCTGAGTCGATCAGAGCGCAGGCAGTTCTGGGGAAAGCCCACTAATTGCTCTGCCAATGATAGAGCAGCCTGCAGCGCACCCCCGTCAGGAACAACCCGGTTGGCCAAACCCATGGACAGCGCCTCATCGGCAGAAACCGGGCGTCCGGTGAGGATCAAATCCATGGCCCGACTATGACCGATCAATCGGGGCAAACGCACCGTTCCCCCATCTATCAACGGGACACCCCAGCGTCGGCAGAACACTCCCATCACCGCATTTTGCTCCACCACTCTCAAGTCACACCACAGCGCCAACTCCAAACCACCGGCGACCGCATGGCCGGAAATCGCAGCAATCACCGGCTTGCCAAGTAACATGCGCGAAGGCCCCATAGGGCCATTTCCAAGCTCCGAAAGGGGATTAATGCCCTCCTGGGCCGCAACGGCTTTAAGGTCGGCACCCGCACAGAACGTGCCGTTAGCGCCGTAAAATACCGCCACATCACTACCCTCATCCCGATCAAAAGCGTGAAACGCCTCTGCCAGAGCGCTAGCGGTTGGCCCGTCTACCGCGTTTCGTACTTGCGGGCGACTCAGGGTGATCACAGTGATGCGCCCCTGTGTCACGATCGATACGCTCATTGATACACTCCAGGCTAAAGGCCATCAGTTTAAGAACCCGCATCAGACTGCACAAGTTTTGCGCTTGGAATCATGGGCAAAAAAAACAGTCAATTGTGTTTGTTTTAATTCAAGGGCCATGATAGTTTCCCTCCACACCTAATAAATGTCATTTGTTCGAGAACTGGTTGGTCGCTCCTGCAGAGTCCAATATCTAGGCCTTCGATACAGCAAACTCAACCTTTGTGCGGGACGACATAATAACGATGGGAAAAAGCGACAGATTAGACGTCTACTTCGTAGCCGGCGGCAAGTATCACAATATCGACTATGCCCGCCTGGAGATACTGAAACTCCTGGCAGATCAGCCGCGCCTGAAAGTATCAGTAGGCGCTGACTATTCAGATATAGAAACTATTTGCGCGGCAGATTTTGTCATCACGTACACCTGCGACGTCATGCCCAGCGCTGCGGAGACCGAAAAGCTGTGCGAATACATGCAAGCTGGTGGTCGCTGGTTTGCACTGCATGGCACCAATTCCATTCTGCGTTTTCTGGAGGATGGCAGCGTTGATTGTCCGCGTGAGAATGACGCTTTCATGGATATGTTAGGTAGCCAGTTTCTCTCCCACCCGCCTATACAACCCTATGATGTAGAAGTGAGTGCGCCCGACCATCCATTGGTCAAGGACATCTCAACCTTTACTGTGGATGACGAACTCTACCTGAGCGAACATCACGGTGAGCAAACTATGCTGTTGCACACCCATTGGAACGGCGTCACCGAATCCTTTGTACACGATCAATGGACCAGCGATGAACCCCGGTCCTGTATGTATCTTCGCCCCTACGGTGACGGCGAAGTACTTTATTTAACCCTGGGGCACTGTCGCGGCAAGTACGATATGCAGCCCCATATTGAAGAATATCCAGAGCCCGAGTTCGGCGCCTGGAAAACCACGGAGTACTACGAGTTATTGCGCCGTGGCATCCGCTGGGCAATGAATACGCTATAAGCGCCCGGTTCCAACGCATACAAATAACAAGCCAACTTACACGATCCAATGAGGAGATCAGCATGAGCCTGGACAAAGAGGACCTGCTGCGCGCATATCGCATGATGAAAACCATCCGCGAATTTGAAGAGCGCGCTCACACCGAAATCATGAACGGCCAGATCGCTGGCTTCACCCACCTTTACACTGGACAGGAAGCCAATGCCGTCGGCATTTGTGAGCATCTCTCCGATGAAGACGCCATCATCAGCACCCATAGGGGACACGGGCACTGTATCGCCAAAGGCGCGGACGTACCGGGGATGATGAAAGAACTCTGGGGTTCCTCTGAAGGCCTTTGCAAAGGCAAGGGCGGCAGCATGCACGTTGCCGATGTCGACAAAGGCATCCTGGGCGCAAACGGAATCGTTGCCGGCGGGCCTCCCATTTCTGTAGGCGCAGCACTGGCCGCCAAGATCCGCAAAAATGGCAAGGTCGCCATTTCGTTCTCTGGCGATGGCTCTGTCAACCAGGGCACCTGCTTCGAGGCTATGAATCTCGCGGTTGTGCTCGAAGTTCCTGCCGTATTTGTCATCGAAAACAACTATTACTCGGAACACACCAACATCAGTTATGCCGTCGGTTGTGACGATTTAAAAGCCCGTACTGAAGCGTTTGGATTTCCGGTATTTGAAGCGGACGGTGCTGATTTTTTCTCCGTTTATGAAGCTGCTGGCAAAGCCATCGAACACGCCCGCTCGGGCAAAGGCCCCGCCGGAGTTTTCGCGGAGACAGGACGATTCCACGGTCACTTTGTCGGCGACCCACAATACTATCGCGCCGAGGGTGAACTAGAGGACTTGCGAGAGAACTCTGATTGCCTGAAAAATTTCCGCGCTCGCATGGCGGAAACCGGTGAGATATCAGCAGAAGAGCTGGACGCAGTCGATGCCGAGGTAATGGCAGTCATCGAGCAGTCCGTTGTCGATGCCAAGGCTGCTGCACGACCAACACCAGAGCAGGTAACTGCTGACGTTTACATCAACTATGGCGCAGCCAGCTGAAACCGGGAGAATAATCATGGCCGAGAAAACAATGCGAGATGCCATCAACGAAGCCCTGCACCAGGCGATGGCAGCCGACGACTCAGTATTCGTCATTGGTGAAGATGTAGCCGGCTGCAACGGTGCGCCGGGTGAAACCGGAACCGTGGGCGGCGTATTTGGCGTTACATCAGGCCTCTACCAGGCCTTTGGACCAGACCGCTGTATCGATACCCCCATTTCCGAGTCGGCGATCGTGGGCGCAGCCTCGGGTGCCGCACTCATGGGCATGAGGCCTGTCGCTGAAATTATGTTCGCCGATTTTATTGGCGTTTGCATGGACCAGATCGTCAACCAAATGGGCAAGTTTCGCTACATGTTTGGTGGCAAAAGCCGCTGTCCTGCGGTGATTCGCTTTGCCGCCGGCGGTGGCTTTAGCGCCGCGGGTCAGCATAGTCAGTCTATGTACCAGGTGATGACTTCCTTTCCCGGACTGAAGGTCGTTATTCCTTCCAACGCCTACGACGCCAAAGGTTTGATGCTTCAAGCCATTCAGGACGATGACCCGGTACTGTTCTTCGAACCTAAGGTACTTTACCAAGAGGCCTGCGAGGTCCCCGACGAGATGTATACCATTCCCTTTGGAGAAGCCTCCTTTTTGCGTGAGGGCGACGACTGCACCGTCGTTGCCTTCGGCCAGATGGTACCCAAGGCTGCCCAGGCGATCGACGCACTGGAAGCCGAAGGCATCAGCTGCGACCTCATTGATCCACGCACCAGTTCGCCGCTGGACACCAACGCAATTCTTGAGAGTGTCGAGGCCACCGGCAGACTGGTGGTAGTGGACGAGGCACCACCTCGCTGCGGCCTAACTGCCGATATCGCCGCGCTTGCCGCAGATAAAGCATTTAGCTCGCTCAAGGGTCCGATCAAGCAGGTTTGTGCGCCGCACAGCCCTACCCCCTTCTCTCCTGAGTTGGAAGCTTCCTACATACCAGACTCGAGCAAAATCATCGCCGCAATCAAGGGGACCATGGCATGAGCGAGATTTACGCCATTGCAGTGCCCAAGTGGGGCATTGAAATGATCGAAGGCACCGTGAATGTCTGGAACAAAGCGGTGGGCGATAGCGTCACCAAAGGTGAAGAAATCCTTGAAATGGAATCTGACAAGATCGTAAACGTCTGGGAATCGCCGGTTGATGGGGTATTACGCCGTATCGTCGCCGAAGAAGGCGACGCTCATCCGGTGGGCGCCTTGTTGGGCATCATCGCTGATGCTGCCATTGATGATGCCGCCATCGACGCGTTTATTGCTGACTTTTCGGGCGCCGCTGAAAGTGGGTCTGCAGAAGCTAAACCAGCAGAGGCCAGTGCCCCTGCTGCGGCGCCGGGTGGCGATGCAGCAACGCGCTCGACCCCCGCGGTACGCAATCTCGCCCAGGAGCTCGAAGTCGACCTGAATGGGGTTACCGGTACCGGGCGTCGCGGACGCATCACCGAAGATGATGTTCGCGCTGCTGCCAGCGCAGGCGATGCGGGCGGCACCGCCGCTAATGTTGAAGTCATTCCCCTGTCTGCGACACGCCAGACAATTGCCAAGCGCCTCACCGAAGCAAAGCAGCAAATACCCCACTACTACCTGACCGTCGAATACGACCTGGACGGACTGCTTGCGCACCGGGCATCACACAACGCCTCGGACGATACACGCATTTCAGTGAATGACCTCATCGTCAGCTGCGTCTCCAAGGCATTAATGCGCGAACCAAAACTTAATATCAACATGATTGATAACGCTATTCACCAATTCAGCGACGCTAACGTATCCGTTGCCATCGCAACCGATGACGGCCTATACCCCGCGACCATTCGCGCGGCTCAAAACCTGTCTGCTGCAGAAATTGCTCAGGCAACGGCAGCTCTGGCCCAGAAAGCCAAAGACGGCAAACTGACGCGAGAAGATCTCAGTGACGGCAGTTTCACTGTCTCGAACCTGGGCATGTTTGGCGTCAGCAGCTTCACCGCCATTATTAATCCCCCTATGGGTGCAATTCTTGCGCTTGGTAAAGCGGAACAAAAGCCGGTGGTGAAGGATGGGGAAATTGGCATTGCCACGCGAATCAGCGCCACTCTCGCCTGCGATCACCGGGTGATCGATGGTGCAGTCGGTGCTCGATTCCTGCAGGTACTGGGCGAAGAGATCGCCAACCTGAGCTAAATCAGGGCACCCGCCAGGGTGCCTCTGTTCGCTTGGCATCTTGCCCGAGTGCTGCGTTACAATGCGCCCCTTCTCGCAACTGGGCACACGCTCCCATGAACAACCCGGACAAGCAAAAGGTGGGCTTTATCAGCCTGGGCTGCCCCAAAGCCCTGGTGGATTCAGAACGCATTCTCACCCAGCTCAAGATGGACGGTTACGATATCGTACCCAGCTACCAGGACGCCGAAGTCGTGGTGGTGAACACCTGTGGTTTTATCGACAGCGCCAAGCAGGAGTCATTGGACGCCATTGGCGAAGCGATAAGCGAAAACGGCAAAGTGATTGTGACTGGCTGCATGGGCAAGGGCGACGATGCCAATTCGATCATGGAGTTACACCCCAAGGTACTTGCCGTGAGTGGCCCGGCCGCCTATGAAGAAGTAGTCGGCGCTGTGCACGAATACGTACCCCCAAACCCACACCACGATCCCTATACTGATCTGGTACCCCCTCAAGGCATAAAGCTGACACCCCGTCATTATGCCTATCTGAAAATATCCGAGGGCTGCAACCATCGCTGCAGTTTCTGCATCATTCCAGACATGAGAGGTGATCTGGTAAGTCGCCCTATCGGCGATGTCATGGAAGAGGCAGAAAGACTGGTGCGCGCTGGCGTGAGGGAGCTACTGGTGATTTCACAGGACACCAGTGCCTATGGCATCGATACTAAATTTCGCACCGGGTTCTGGAACGGAAGACCGCTGAAAACCCATATGCAACAGCTGTGCGAAGCCCTCGCTGATTTTGGTGTCTGGGTCAGGCTTCATTATGTGTATCCCTATCCGCACGTGGACAAGGTCATTCCACTCATGGCCGAGGGCAAGATACTTCCTTATCTGGATGTTCCTTTACAACACGGCAGCCCTGACGTGCTCAAACGCATGAAGCGCCCCGCCGCAGCCGAAAAGTCGCTGGAACGCATTCAGGCCTGGCGGTCGGTCTGTCCTGATATCACTTTGCGCAGTACCTTCATTGTGGGCTTTCCAGGCGAGACCGATAAGGACTTTGACATCCTGCTCGACTTCATCGACGAGGCCCAGTTAGATCGGGTAGGCTGTTTCCAGTACTCACCAGTGAAGGGAGCCAGGGCCAACGACCTCCCGAATCACGTGCCCGAAGAATTAAAGCAGGAGCGCTGGGAGCGTTTCATGGCACTGCAGCAAGAAATTAGTACCGCCAAGCTGCAACAAAAGTTGGGCTCCACGATCGAGATATTAATCGACGAAGTGGATAGCGAGGGAGCGATCGGGCGCTCATCGGCAGACGCGCCAGAGATAGATGGCAAGGTGTTCCTCGATGGAGCCACTGACCTTAATCCGGGTGACCTGGTTGAAGCTGAAGTAACCGCAGCCAACGAATACGACCTCTGGGCAGGTTAAGGCCATTGAACCTGCTCCTGTTCTCCGCCAAAGACCGCAACGAAAACGGTCAACTGCAAATAACTGGCGCCAGGCTCGAGCATTTGCTGGCTGTTCATGGCAAAGACAGCGGAGATACCGTGCGGGTCGGTGAGATCAATGGCGGCATAGGCAACGCAACCATCATCAGCATCGATAAAAATGCAGCAGTACTGGAGCCGATGCTGGATCAACAAGCGCCTGCCAAACTGCCTCTAACGCTTGTCGTGGCGCTACCCAGACCAAAAATGCTGCGCAGAATTTTGCGCTCAACAGCAGAGTTTGGGGTGGGAGAGTTACACTTGATCAATAGTTATCGAGTAGAAAAGAGCTTCTGGCAGACGCCGGTTCTGCAACCAGAGGCCATCGAGCAATACCTGTTACAGGGCCTGGAGCAATCCCGCGACACTTGCCTGCCAGCCGTTCACCTACACAAACGTTTCAAGCCTTTCGTAGAGGACGAACTACCTGTTCTCATGCCTGGCAAACAGGCTTTACTTGCCCACCCTGGCGACTACCCCCCCTGTCCGCGCGGCGTCGCAATGCCAACGCTACTTTTTATCGGGCCAGAGGGTGGTTTCATACCTTACGAGATTGAAAAGCTGGAAAGTGCTGGCTGTCAGACAGTGAGCCTGGGGCCTCGCATCCTCCGGGTGGAGAATGCGGTCACCAGCTTAATTGGCAGGCTGTTTTAGCGAAGCCTTAAAAGTTGTACTGCAATTCCAACCCGTACATGCGCGGTGCCACCGGCACAAAGCCGCCAATACCCGATGATTCCACCAGCGCAGTCCCACCAATAAAATAGTCCTCATCAGTCAGGTTGGTGCCATAAAGCCCCCCGGTCCACTTACTCTCTGGCGAAACCCAGCCAATACGACCACACAGCTCGAACTGTTCATCTGCCAACCACAGGCCGGCTCTGCAACTGGCGGAATCAAAGCAATAGTCGATATCAAACTTCAAACTGGCTTGCAGCCTGGGTTGAAACAGACCGAAGCCCGATTCCCAATCGTACTGAACGGCCAACATATAGGTCTTTTGGGGCAACCTTGGAAGATTTTCATCAGAGCGATCATTGGGGCACTCGTCAACAGAAATGACGACCAGGGAACTGCGGGGGCAGCCCGCCGGTACTTCCCCGGCAGAAGCCAGAGTTAACTGCACATCCAGCGCTCCACTGGCAACCAGGTCGTCTCCAACTCAACACCACGAATCGTCGATTCCGCGGCGTTGATCGTCGCCGGCGTCGGCGATCCGGTATTAGGGTTAATCACCAGTGTCGTTAACTGGCGGTTTGTGTAATCCATATTGAAGATAGCGCTGTTGATTCTTAAGCGTCTATCCAAAAAATCCAGCTTGAATCCAAACTCCCAGTTCTCGTCTTCTTATTTACTCAATCGATAACGCTTGCCAGTAAGTACCTTTAATGATGTTCGGCGTTGCGAAAATCATGGAAGACTGTGGATGCAACCGCCACCACAAGGGGCACTGCGACGGGTCTGATGCAGCATCGCAGAGCGAGCCGAGGCTCGATGAATTCGACAGCGACTTCTAATCAGATCACGCCAACCGGACAGCTGACCCCGATTCCTCCAAGCCCGCAGTACCCGTTCACGTTTTTCGCAAGGTATTGCTGGTGGTAGTCTTCGGCGTAGTAAAATTCGGGGGCTGGCAAAATTTCGGTAGTAATCTCGCCGTATCCAGCCTTGGAGATCGCGCCCTGAAATTCGAGCTTTGAGTTTTGCGCCAGCTCGAGTTGTTCGTCCGAGAAGGTATAGATTCCCGAACGATATTGCGTGCCCATATCGTTGCCCTGACGCATACCCTGAGTAGGGTTATGTCCTTCCCAAAAGGTCTGGAGCAGCTGCTGATAGCTTATTTTCGCCGGGTCATAAACCACTTGTACTACTTCGTTATGACCGGTCCTGCCGCTGCACACCTCCTGATAAGTAGGATTGGGCGTGACTCCGGCGGCATAGCCGGCAGCGGTGGAGTAAACGCCCGGCAGTTGCCAGAACATTCGCTCCACACCCCAGAAACAGCCCATACCGAAAACGGCATATTGTAGACCTTCCGGGAAGGGGCCTGCCAAGGTGTTACCGTTCACATAATGACTGGCAGGCACCGGTATGGCCTCTGGTCTCCCGGGCAAAGCAGTTTCAGTAGTAGGAATTGCGCGCTTTTTACGAATATCGAAGAGGGTCATTTCAGCTCCAGAATTAAGACAGATTTGCATTATTGGTTGATTGAGATAGAGTAGACACCCTTACCGGCACAAAATTCAAGTCGCCGGACCCGCCGGCTAGACCCCGTCACATCCCTGTCATATACATGGATAAAGCCAAAATCGTCCTCCGACGAGACGTTTGGCCCAGACTTAATCAGCTACCGGGTGTGAAAAAATAGAGAGAAAAATGACTACACAAAGTAATGAATTTAATGCCAGTGAGCTCTGCAGCCGCAAGCTTTGGCAGCTGGTGAACGAGCAGCGTGAAGCGAAGGTCACCGACACTCAACTGGCCGCCGCCATTGAAGAACTCACCGCGCGCAGGCATTACCTGGAAGAATTAACCCGCAAAGGTAAACTCCAGTCTAACCACTGAGTGCGCGCGCCCAGGGGCGCAGCTAAAAAAAATGGCACGACTCCCCTCCCGACGCTCTTCGCGTACTGAAATAGACCGCTTCCTGCGCAAGAGCAAGAACATCGCCATTGTCCGCGAGCAACAGCCCCGCCTGATATTCGCCATTGACGCCACTGCAAGCCGACAACCCACCTGGGATCAGGCAAGTCACCTGCAACGGGAAATGTTTGTGGCTGCTCAGCAAGACAATACCCTGTGCGTGCAGCTGTGCTATTTTCGCGGATTTGCTGACTTTAAAGCGGCTCAATGGACCACCGATTCCGAACAACTGGCACGACAAATGTCCCAGGTTTCCTGCGAAGGGGGCCACACCCAGATAGAACGACTCTTGCGTCACGCCCTCTCAGAACACCAAAAAAATTCCCTGAAAGCCCTGGTATTCATCGGCGATGCATTGGAAGAAAACGCGGATACGCTGTGCCAGTTGGCGGGGCAATGTGGCATGCTCAAACTGCCCTTGTTCATCTTCCAGGAGGGCCAGCTAGCCGACGCCAAACACTGCTTTACCAGCATGGCCAGCCTGAGCAAAGGCGCCTGGGCCAGCTTCGACAGCAACAGCTCTAGTACCCTGGCCTCGCTGCTGGGAGCGGTTGCCGGTTTTGCCTCAGGCGGCCTCACGGCACTTGAACAGCAGGGCACTGAGGGTGCTAAACTGCTGCTTAAGCAACTAAAACACTGAGAGACCTGTGCCCCGAATAATCCTGCTGGCGGCTATCGCCTTCGCACTTTTTATCCTGTTCAAGCGCGCCCAGTCTGCGCCGCCGCATAAACGGCGTGGGGAGTACATCAAATTAGGCCTGGGCATTGCGGTAGTCGCTGTCATCATTTTAGCCCTTGCGGGCAAAATGCACTGGATTGGGGTCGCGCTAACCGCACTGCTAGTCGCCTTTAGACAATTGGCGCCCACGCTGTTGCGTTTTTTCCCCATGCTGGCCTCTAAATTCGGTCGAAGTTCACCGAGTGCCGGTCAGCACTCAACCGTGGCCAGCGCCATTCTTTCCATGCAGCTGGATCACGACAGTGGCGCACTATCGGGTGAAGTACTGAAGGGGCAATATCAGGGCTGGCACCTGGCAGACATGGAGCGCCAGCAACTGGAGCAGTTGTTGGCTTATTGCCAACAGGAAGATGCTGACTCTGTGCAGCTGTTGGACAGTTATCTACAGCAGCGCTTTCCCGGTGAAACCGAATTTGGCGCGCAGCAGGCGTCAGCGAACACCAGCTCTGGCATGAGCCGCAAAGAAGCCCTGGCGGTGCTCGGTCTGGATGACGCCGCTGAAAAGGACGATATTATTGCTGCACACAGAACCCTGATGCAAAAGCTACACCCGGACCGCGGTGGCAATGACTACCTGGCCGCTAAAATCAATCAGGCCAAAGACTTACTAGTGGGCTGAGCCTGCGGGGATCTCTGGCATTACCGCTGGGCAGCGCTTAAGCTTGCCGCCAACTTACCTGCAAGGACATCACACGCAATGACCAACGTTTTTGTTATCCGCAATCAACATGGACACTACTGGGCCAAGAGCAAACAGTGGGTGAGCGGAGGCGATCCAAAAACAGTGCTGCGGGCCAAACACGAGGATGAGGCCATCAACACGCTGTTTGAACTTTCTACCAAGGATATTGAGTTACGCGGGGAGGCTGTCGCAGCGGAGCTTGATGAGCGCGGCAACCCGGTGATAGAGCCCAGTCAGATTCCCCTTCCCTGTTTTGAAGAAGAACCTGAGTCGACCGAAGAACCGCTGCCAGCAGATGCCAACGAACTGGCCCACTTGAGCCCTGACGGAGTCTCCTGATCCATGCGTATTTTGCTGTTTTTGGGAACCAATATGGCGGTGCTGGTGCTCGTCAGCATCATTTTCAACCTGCTTGGCTTGGACGGCATACTTGCCGCCAATGGGGTGGACCTGAACTTGCAAGGACTGCTGATCTTCTGCGCTTTGTTTGGCTTCGGAGGCTCTCTCATTTCTCTATTCCTCTCCAAGTGGATGGCCAAGCGAGGCACCGGCATACACATTATCGAAACGCCTCAAAGCCGCGAGGAGCAATGGTTGCTGGACACGGTGCGTGAACTGGCAGAACAGTCGGGTATCGGCATGCCCGAGGTCGGCATTTTTCCGTCACAGGCGGCCAACGCTTTTGCCACTGGATGGAACCGCAATAACGCTTTGGTAGCGGTAAGTGCGGGACTGCTGCAACGATTCCGCCCCGAAGAAGCCAGGGCGGTTATGGCACACGAAATAGGCCACGTCGCCAATGGCGATATGATAACCCTCACCCTGATTCAGGGAGTGGTCAATACCTTCGTCATGTTCCTCGCCAGAATTATCGGCCACACCGTCGACAGGGTGGTTTTCAAAACCGAAAGAGGTTATGGCATTGGCTATTTTGTGGTCACCATTGTGGCTGAACTGGTACTGGGATTCCTGGCAAGCATGATTGTGTTCTGGTTTTCCCGGTGGCGGGAGTACCGGGCAGATGCCGCTGGCGGGCAACTGGCGGGCAACGCACATATGATCGCCGCACTGCAACGCCTGCGCGAAGAGCAGGGTTTACCTCAGGATTTACCGGGGGAACTCACTGCCTTTGGGATTAGCGAGCAGCTGAAACAGGGCGTAGCCGGGCTACGTCGTTCCCACCCGCCACTGGAAGATCGCATCAGGGCACTACAAAGCGCCTGATCAAGCGGGGCTTTTAAACAGGTATTCGCTCATCGGTATGACATCGATGCGATCGAAGTCGATAAAGCGGCTGACACTCTCCATCATAGCGCCAGCGTTTTTTGCCATGCCCTCGTCATCGCCTTCTTTCACGTTGTAAAAAGCATAGTGAGACGCCATGGCTTGTTCTGGAAAGTTTTCCTCGATCATCGCATGCAGAGGTGGAGCGGCGTAACTCAAACCTCGCACTATCACGTTCTGCCGGTAACCGAAGGTCGACTGGGTATCAATAGCCACTCGGGTGTGGCTGCCCTGCCAGATCGCCAGCCATTCATCCTCGGTAAGGCGCGGCGGCCGCTGTAGAAACACAACATGGCACATGCCGTGCACTCGCTCACCAGGCGCAGCCGGATGCAGGCTATTGCGAATAGGTTCTGCCTCTGTAACAAGATAGCAATGAAACCTGGACACCACTTTATCCAACGCTGCCTCTATCGTTGCTCGCTCGGCTACAGCCGCATCCAGCCAAACCGAAAGCAGGCCATCCGGGAGCGGCTTCATCGCTGCCATACGCCTTTGTTCGCCTGCCGCAACGGCCGTATCAGCGACCGAGACGCGCAACCCTCGCACCCCCGCAAACGCAGTCCAAGCCTGCGCCTTGAGCAATAGGTCATCGCGAAACGCGTCGCTATCAACACGCTCTGGTTTCCACAGGGGATAGATCAATTTTTCCATGCGCGCCTGCCCTTGAAATAATAGGTTCCGGCTCCAGTAAAACAAAAGCGCGCGAGAGTCTCAACGGACTGGATCGCCAGAGTGGCTTGGCGGTAGTATTCTTATACCGATATCGACAACACTGGAGTCTCTAATGACGGATACAACGAGTAAACCGGGCCTGGTTAACTGGATTGGTTACCTGGCGATCTGCTTTTTTGTGACAATACCATTGGCGGTGCTCACCGTGCGCGCCGGTGCATGGGAGCAGGGCCTGCTACTGTATGCCCTGAGCTGCCTTGGCTCTGTCGTGATTCTATTACTGGCAGTGCTGGTTTCATTTCTTCCACGATTTGCCCAGTGGCGCAGAGACGTTCGCCTGAGAGCGCTGTTCACAGTACCGGGCACCGTATTGCTGCTCTCCCTGCTGGGAGGGGGCGGTGATAATCCCGCTATTCACGATATCACTACCGACACGCTGGACCCCCCTGCTTTCAGCGCGGCGGTCAAACTCAGGGGTAACGACAGCAACAGCCTGGCGCTAGATCCCGAAACCATTGATGCACAACTGGCGGCCTACCCAGATCTGCAGACCGTAGTGTTGACCGATTCAATTGAAGTGGTGTTCGAGAAGGCGATGGCCACCGCCAATCAACTGGGCTGGGAAATCTACCGTGAAGACCTCAATGATGGGTTCATAGAAGCGGTCGACAGCACGGCGATCATGGGATTCAAAGACGACATTGTTATCCGCCTGCGCACCAACGCAAGCGGCACACTGATGGACATTCGTTCCGTGTCTCGCGTCGGTGTCAGCGACCTGGGTGCCAACGCAGCGCGAATTCGTCAGTTTATCGCTATGTACCAACAGCAGGAATAGCTCGTGCGTCACACCCTGTTTTTGCTGAGCTGCCTACTCTGCGCCTCCCTGCCCCTGGCAGCGGAGGAAACCGACTACCTGACTTTCGCTACAGAAGATGAAAAAAACTCGACTGAGATTTTTAGTCGAGCCAGCCCCTCAGTCGTCTATGTGACGAATACCGCACTGCGCCGCAGCCTGTTTTCCCTTAACGTTCAGGAAATTCCCCGGGGCTCTGGCACCGGATTCGTCTGGAATGAGAGCGGGCTCATCGTCACTAATTTTCATGTGATATCCGGGGCGCATCGACTCATCGTAACCCTGGGCGACCAGCGCGAATTTGATGCCCAGGTAGTCGGAGTTGCCCCGGAAAAAGACCTGGCGGTGCTGCGAATAGAGAACCCTCCCCAAGACCTGAAGAGTTTGCCCCTGGGTGATTCGTCCGAGCTCTCGGTCGGACGTAAAGTACTGGCAATTGGCAACCCCTTCGGACTCGATACCACTCTAACCACCGGAGTGGTCAGCGCTTTGGGGCGGGAGATTCAAGCACCCAGCGGGCGCACCATTAGAGGCGTTATCCAAACTGATGCGGCGATTAACCCGGGGAATTCGGGTGGACCTTTACTTAATTCGCTGGGGCAACTGGTAGGGGTAAATACCGCCATTTACAGCCCCAGTGGAGCCAGCGCTGGCATTGGCTTCGCCATTCCGGTCAACATCATCAAGGACGTTATTCCGCAACTTATTTCCTATGGCAAGGTCCTGCATCCCATCATTGGCGTCGAATTAGCAAGCGATCGCTGGATTCGCCGTTACGGCATTGAAGGCGTGCCCATCGTGCACGTCTATCCAGGACTCCCTGCAGCAAAAGCCGGCCTACAGGGGGCGCGTCAAATTGGCAGCCGGGAAATCGAGCTGGGGGACGTTATCACCCATATCGAAGACAAGGAAGTTCGCAGCAGTGACGACTACCTGTCCATACTGGAAAATTACGAACCCGGCGACAAGGTCACCATCAAAACCCTCCGTAAAGACGAAGCGCTTAACTTTGAAGTGGAGTTAACTGAGTCGCAGTAATCAGGACAAGGTGCCGCCATCAACACGAATATCTTCTCCAGTAATGTGGGCACCATCGGCAGATATCAGCATGGCGATTACCCCCGCCACTACTTCAGCGTCTTTGGGTCCGCTGAGTGAGGAAATGCGCGACATCAGGGTGAAGTCCATTGAATCAGGGAATTCGATGCCCTTGGTCATATCTGTCTTGATATCGCCAGGGCAGACGCAGTTGGCTCGCACACCGCGCTTGGCGTATTCGACAGCGATGCTGCGAGTCATCGCCAACACGCCGCCCTTACTGGCGGAATAAGCCACCCCGCAGGGCAAACCCGCCAGTGAGGCCGTGGACGCCGCATTGACAATGCTGCCACCTGATTTCACCAGATGGGGCAGCACCTCACGATTTAAAAGCATGGTGCCGGTGAGGTTGACATCGATCACCCGCTGCCAGCTGTCACGACTCAATTGCTCGGTATCATCAAAGCGCAGAACCCCCGCCATGTTAACCAGCGCATCAAGGTGACCGAGTTGCGCGACGCAGTCCGCTACACAAGCCTGGACTGCGGCTTCGTCACCGACATCACATGCCCCCGATATCGCCTGTCCGCCGGACCGGTTAATTGCCTGGGCTGCATTTTCTGCAGCCGTCCCATCTATGTCCAGACAACATACAGCTGCCCCCTCGGCAGCAGCTCGCTGTGCACTAGCGCGTCCAATTCCACTGCCGGCGCCCGTTACCAGAACCACTTTTCCCGTCAGACGCTGCATGCCTAACTCCCTGTTGATAATGAATTTAATGTGCCCGGCGACGCGTTGAGCGTCAACTTTACCGGTATGGCGCACTATACCCGCAAACACCGATAGATTGAGCGCTAAGGACTGTCTCATATTGTCATTCGGGCTGACTTATTAAGCCATTGCCAAGCGATGGTGCACGAGTACCCTGAGACCACTTCAAAGAGGAAGGGCTGCGGGCGTACACTAACGAATTGCCATCCGCCGTCCCATCATTGCGGAGAGTTTATGAACGCCCCCGTCAGGAGAGAGAGCTTGCAGGACTTAGAGCAGTTTCGCAGTGAAGCGCGCCAGTGGCTGGAAGAAAACTGCCCACAGTCGCAGCGCCAACCAATGACCCCCGAGGAACAATACTACGGTGGTCGCAATGCCGAGTTCCCCAGCGAAGATGCAAAGCTGTGGTTTGAACGCATGCGCGATCAAGGCTGGATTGGCCCCGAATGGCCCACGCAATATGGTGGTGGAGACCTCACTGCACAGCACAGCAAGATCATCAAAGAGGAGATGAGGGCTATTCGTGCCCGCACTCCACTTTACGGACTCGGCATCTGGATGCTGGGCCCAGCACTATTGGAATTTGGCAACGAAGCCCAAAAGCAGCAACACATCAGAGCAATCATTGACGGCAAAGCGCGCTGGGCGCAGGGTTACTCGGAGCCAGGCTCTGGCTCTGACCTGGCCAGTTTGCAGTGTAGAGCCGAAGACAAAAACGACCACTTCCTGGTCAACGGCAGCAAAATCTGGACCACTGCGGCGGACAAATGCGATTGGATTTTTTGCCTGGTGCGCACTGATCCTGATGCCAAGAAACAGGAAGGGATCAGCTTTTTACTCATTGACATGGACGACCCTGGCATTAGCACTACCCCTATCGGTTTGATCAGTGGGGAATCGGAATTTTGCCAGACCTTTTTTGACAATGTGAAAGTACCCAAGGAAAACCTGGTCGGCGAACTCAACAAGGGCTGGAGTGTTGCCAAGGAACTGTTGGTGCATGAGCGCAAGTTAATGTCAGAGATCGGCAGTGACTCCCCGCGCGAAGTTATTGTTCCCAATGCCGCTGCACGCGAGTATCTGGATTTCGAGCAGGGAAAAATAGCCGACTCACAATTGCGCTCTGACCTGGTTGACTACGACATGAACATGCATGCCATCGGACTCACCCACTTTCGCACTTTTGAAGAAAAGATCGCAGGTATCCGCAGTGCAGCGCCAATGGTGATGAAGTATGTGGGCACTGAAGCAGAAGTGACTAAAAGCGAGCTACTACTGGCCATCATGGGTAGCCAGGGCCTGGGCTGGGAAGGCGACGGTTTTTCAAAATCCGAAATCGACACCCTGCGCCTGTGGGCCATGTCCAAGATTATGACGATTGCCGGTGGCACTTCCGAAATTCAGCTGAACGTTATCGCCAAGAACGTTCTGCAACTGCCCCAGTCATAGGAGAAAAGTATGGCTCTGGTACTCACAGAAGAACAACGTTTACTGCGTGACAGCGCTCACGACTTTTTGGCTGACAACGCGCCGGTAGAGTCACTGCGCAAACTCCGCGACGAGCGCAACGCACTGGGCTACGACCCTGAGGTTTGGCAAAACATGGCAGAGCTTGGTTGGGCCAGCATTATTCTGCCCGAACAGTATGGCGGCCTTGATTTTGGTTTTACCGGCCTGGGACTGATTATGGAAGAAACCGGACGCACTTTGCTTGCTTCTCCTATTTTTGCCTCCGCAGTTGTTGGCGCATCAACTCTGCTATTGGGAGGCAGCGATGAGCAAAAGGAAACTATGCTGCCAGCAATTGCCAGCGGCAAACTTACCCTCGCGCTGGCGCTCGAAGAAACACATCATCATCGCCCGACTCACATTGCGACAACCGCGACCTATAGCGATGGCAAGTACCTTATCTCTGGCCAGAAAACCCTGGTTCTGGACGGTCACAGTGCCGACAAAATTATAGTCGTTGCCCGCACTTCCGGCGACGAAAAGTCTACCGACGGGATTAGTTTGTTCCTGGTTGATCGCAGTGCTAGTGGTGTCAGCGTGCAACGCACGACCATGGTTGATAGTCGTAATGCTGCAAACATTACCCTTGACGCAGTGAGTGTGAACTCCGATGCCCTGGTCGGCGAGCTCAATGAGGGATGGCAGATCCTGGATCCGGTTCTGGATCGAGGCCGCGTAGCACTGGCTGCAGAAATGATGGGACTTTCTCTGGAAGCCTTTGATCGCACGATCGCATACCTCAAGCAAAGAGAACAGTTCGGTGCCTTGATCGGCAGTTTTCAGGCACTTCAGCATCGCGCAGCGCAGATGCAAGCAGACATTGAACTGTGTCGCTCGGTCATCTTGCAGGCCCTATCTTCGGTAGATGAAGCTCCAGAACAACTGCCATTACTCGCCAGCCTGGCCAAAGCCAAGCTCAACGAGCTGTCTAAGTTAGCCACTAACGAGGCGGTGCAGATGCACGGTGGTATTGGCGTTACCGATGAGTTGGAAATTGGTTTTTTCCTCAAACGCGCCCGGGTAGCTATGCAAATTTTCGGCGATACCGGATTTCACAAGAATCGCTACGCCACGCTGTGTGGCTACTAACAGGACAACGCTATGGACAACGAGCAAAAAATCGCGGCAGTCAACAAGTACATGGATGCGTTTAGTGGTGCGGACATGAACCTGATCCGCGAAATCTACGCCGACGATGCAGTGGTGGAAGACCCGGTCGGCAGCGAGCCTTACGTGGGTATTGAAGCTATTGTCGGCTTTTATGAAGTGGCTTTTGCTACCGGTGCCAAAATCGCACTGTCAGGCGATGTGCGCTGTGCTGGCAATGCAGCTGCCTTCCCATTCAAGGTATTGATGGAGGGCGTAGATATTTCGCCCATTGATGTATTCGAGTTCAACGCTGAAGGTAAAGTACAGTCGATGAAGGCTTATTGGGGTTAATTGCAGAACTCCCTGCGGCCTAGCGATGGATGCGAGATTCCAGTTGGGCGATCTGCTGCTGAAAATGCCAGGGCGCCAATAAAGGCTCCAATTTTTCTGCCGGCACTGGCTGGCTGAACATATAGCCCTGAATAACATGCGCTCCCGCTGTGGTCATAAACTCATACTGCTCATCCGTTTCCACGCCCTCTGCCACCAGCTCCAAACCCAGGCTCTGGGCCATCGCGATTATCGCTCGCACCAGGCTCGCACCCTGTTCACTGTTGTTAGCTTCGATGACGAAGCTGCGGTCAATTTTCAACTCATCCAGAGGAAATCGGCTCAAGTAACTGAGGGAGGAGTAGCCGGTACCAAAGTCATCAATAGACAGGCTCACCCCGAGATCCTTTAGCTCGGCCAGGGCCTGTACCGAAGCATTGGTGTCTCCCATTACCACACCCTCGGTGAGTTCGAGTTCCAGGGTTGCAGGATCTACAGCCAACTCGTCCAGTATGGATTTCACCCGCCGGGTGAAACTGGGTGTGAACTGCAACGCGGATACATTCACCGCAACCTTGGGCAGAGAAACTCCTTTTTTGGCAAAGGTTTGTACCTGCTTGCAGGCCTCGCGAATAACCCAATCTCCCATCTCCCCGATTAAACCCATTTCTTCCGCCAGAGGAATAAATTTAAAGGGTGGAATCAACCCCTGCTCCGGGTGCATCCAGCGCAGCAGGGCTTCGGCGCCCACGACCTTGCCGCTGCGGGTGTCCACCTGGGGCTGGTAAAAAAGCACAAGCTCATCATTGTCCATCGCCTTGCGTAAATCATTTTCGAGGGTGAGACGATCAAGTCCCGCCTCCTCCATGCTGGATTCATACACCAAATAAGTACTCTTGCCGGAGGCCTTGGCGTGGTACATGGCAGTGTCAGAACATCTCAGCAGGCCTTCAACTTCATTGGCATGCTCCGGTGCTATAGCAATGCCGATACTGGGTGTAATCACCAGTTCATGACCATCTATTAACATCGGCTCAGAAAGTGCCAGTATTAAACGCTCTGCCACCACCCCGACCGACTCAGGTGCATCCAAATCATTGAGCACCACTGTGAATTCATCGCCGCCAAGGCGTGACACATCAATCTTGGCAGTAGGATCAGCATAGTGCGCCACTACGTCACTGTCTCGAACGCACTTTGAAAGTCGTTGACCCACTTCGCGCAACAAAAGGTCTCCCGCGCTGTGGCCCAGGGAATCATTAATCCGTTTGAAGTTGTCCAGATCCAGAAACAGCAAAGCGAGGGTTTGCTTATTACGCTGCGCGAGCTTTAGCAGTAGCGACAACTGCTCGGTAAATAAACGTCGATTAGGCAACGAGGTAAGCGCGTCGTAATAAGCCATTTTTCGCAAACGGTTTTTTGTTCGAGTGACTTGCTTTACAGCCGTATTGAGCTCCTGGTTTCGCTTGGACAATTGTGATGTGCGCTCTTCCACCTTCATACTTAACAGTTGGTGATCTACATCCATTTCTTTTTTGTAATTACTTATGCCCGTTATCACCCCATTAAGAATGGCGGCAATCTCCTCGACCTCCCCCCCTCCAGTGACTTTTACCGGTTCCTCCAGCTTGCCGGAGGCGATGCCATCAGCGAGCTTGGCCAAACGCGAAATTGGCGAGGTAATTCGTCGGGTCAGGGATAGACTAAGCATGAGGCACAGCACGGCAAAAGTAACGCATGCCGCCACCACCCAAGCGATGCTAGGAAGAACCTCTAATAACAAGCCGCGCTGGTTCACAGCCAGGTGCAGATAGCCAATTACATGGCGAATTTTTCCGGCTTCAGGCCTGGTTGCCGCAAGTAAAAACGCTTCCTGGCTCACTTTTTCGCTGAGCGGATTAACAGCGGAGGTGATCGGCAGCGTTAAGTGAAAGTAACGATCAGCGCCCATCAATGCGCCCGGTAGTCCGCTACTGACCGACTCACCTTGCCCGTCCAGACTCCTGAGACCGTTATCAGCAGCAGACAGGCCCTCTCGCAACGTCGGTATGTCCGGAACACCTAGCCCAGGGTTATCAGGGACGCGCATGACAAGACCACCTTGGGCTCTGTAAACAATGCCGTACTGCACGGGTGATGGACTCACCAGGCTTCGCAGGGTGCTGCGCAGCGCCTGGTCATTGTCGAAATAAAGATACAGGGAAAGATCAGGGCGGCGTACCGCTTCATCGGTGAGCAACTCCAGCAAGCGATCACGCTCCAGTCGGTACTCGAGCACACTTGCAAAGCCACTGACCAGCATGCTCATGGTGATTACAATGGCGACCACCATTGCGTTTATTCTTCCGGCTATGGTCACGCTTTCTCACTCACCCCAAACGATTCAGCGCATCGCGCGCCCGTACAGTATGTGTTATCAAGCGCAAAACCCCAAGTCAGCTGACTGCACTTATTGCCCATTTTTTGTAGAGCGGATAAACAGGCCTGTGCTTGAATTGTCGGGTATTCCTGATTGGACACGTACAAACATATGTCTGAATTTCAAATGACGCACGTGGCTCTGGTGGGGGCACGCATGGACTCTTTCGCACCACTGGGTTTTCGCAACCGGTCAGACCTCACGATGAGCCGAGCACTGCCGCCTGCAGGCCCGCAACCCTGTCAACAGCAGGATCGCCCAGCACTGCAGGCGCAGCTGGCGTTAGAGCTTCCAATCTGGGTACACAACTGTATTTGCGACCGGCAATTCCCGGCGCGGGAACGTCTCAGCATGCACTTGAGAAAATTTGAAGGGGAGTTGCGTGACAATCGAAACAATGAAGTGATTGCCACAGTGCTCAATTGCGGTTTTCGCAATCGGCAAATGAATCCTCTTGAATTGCCAGACAGCATGCCGCTGCGCCAACGCTGCAACATGCTAATGCACCTGGGTCCATGGCAAGAGGCCTACCGGGAACTGGAACGGCAATTTACGGCTATTCTGGCGTCAGAGGTCAATCAGCTTGACCTATGGCTGGCGTCATCACGGACCGAAATTGACCGCGATGTCGCCATATAGCTGAATCTAGATATCGGCTGGACGACGCTCTGCTAAGGAGCTGCCGGTCACCATGCGCACAGTGCGCTGGCAGGTATCTAGCCAGGGCTGAACCGTTTCCGTTTTCAGCGCTCGCACATAACCGCCATCGCTCTTGCAGGAAATGCTGGTTTTGTTTGGCGTCCAATCACCCTCTTTAGGGCGCGGCTTCCGTGAGCTGTAATACCAAAGCCCGCGGCGGTCCTGCATGATGTAGTTGGCATCTTCCGGAAGGAAAACTTTCTTGCCTTCAATGACTGCGAACACTTCCAGTTCGCGATCGGGGCTTTCGTTGAGTGCTGCTGTAGGTGTAATCGTCAACATGGCTGACTCCCTGCATATTATTGTCCAATCCCTCGAAGGTGGCCTTGTCCAGGTACACTGGCCGAATCCACCGCACACAGGCTCCTGCCCGTGTGTTATCTAAGTTATAGGACGGAAAGGGAAAGTGAGCAATGTGAATTTGGCCAAAATTTTAGGCAATTAGTCAGAAATGGTATTTATTGGCCATTTTTTTACATCAAAACGCGAATTTTTGATTTTTTAAAGATTTTGATGCCAGAATTTTAAGCGTTAACTGTGTATTAAGCGGATATGAGGTGGAGAGTCCGGATCAGGCTTCAACGGTGTCAGGGGCGGCGGCCCTCCATTAGCGACCAGTTCGGAGGCTTGTTCGACGGAGTTCATTAGCATGTGCAGGGACAGTGATGCCCTGGACTCCTGACTACCCAACATGGCCTGAATCGCAGACAGCTCTTGCTCAGGTAAAAATCCAAGCATCATGGCATTGGTCAGGTAATCACGAATAATCTGCCGATTGACCTGATCCTGTAAATACACCTGGTAACCCTCGTCACCAAACACCCGCAACAACACATCCCGGTCACTCGAGGCCAGGTCTGCTGACGTGAACGGTGGGGTATCGCCGAACGCATCTTCGATCTGTGCAACCACTTTATCCAATTCCAATGCTATTACTCCACTGCAGCGACCTCTCAGGCGGAGGCCGCAGAATCCATTTCTGTCGCCAAACCCTGCAATGCGGGCAAGTCCGGCACTTGATAAGTTTGTCCGTCAAGCTCAAATGCCGCCAGAGAGTACTCCTGCAAAGCCTCTGGCTTATCCTGGCATTCGCTTTCGTCGATATGCCTCACGGTCAGGCCACTGCCGCGCAGCGCCAGACCCCAGTAGTCGCAACCGGAGCCGCGCACACCCAGAATAACCGCGATCAGGCCGGTACCATTTTGCGCGTCCCGGAACGGCAGCTTGCCCTGGGCCCCAAAATCCATCACGGGGATACTCAAACCGCGCCACTGAACGCAAGCAGGGGCGGCTTCACCCTGAGCAGGCAGAGTCAGTATTTCTGCGAGGCAACTCTGTGGGACGGCCCACCGCCTGTTAGATGCACAGGGCAACAGCACACACATTCGCTGTTTTTTCTCGCTCACAGAATCACCTCAGCCCAACTCAAGACGGTGTCCCGTCAACTCATTGATCTGACCGATCAACATGCGGAAATTAAAAGGCTTACCCATGTATCCATTACATCCAGCTTCTTCCGCCAGGGTGCGGTGTTTCACACCGGTACGAGAGGTAATCATGATTACCGGAATATGACTGTAACGGGCTGACTTACGAATTTCGCGCAGGGTCTGGATACCATCTTTCACCGGCATTTCAACATCCAGCAAAATCACATCGGGTAGGTGCTCGGTGGTATTAAGCCAATCAATAGCGACCGCACCGTTCTCCGCCGTGGCTGTTTCAATCCCGACGGTTTCCAGTTGACTGGTGGCAACCATGCGTTGCGTTCGCGAGTCGTCCACCACCAGGGCCAAAAATTTTTCTTCCTCTGGTTGATCGGCTGGCACTGCGGTGCCCTGCCCTTCCTCAAAGCAACTGACCAATACGTTCAGGTCAAGCGCAACCACCGCCTCACCATCAGCAGTAGTCGCGGCCCCGGCAACGCCGGGCACGGAGGCAAACTGGGCCCCCAGCGAGCGAATAACAAGCTCCAGGGCTTCCTCTACGTCATCAATGGCGATAGCCATGTATCGAGCTTCAGAGCCTGCGATAATCACCGGCAGGGTATTACGCCAGGTTGAACGCTCAGGCAAGTTGCCACTGTTACAAAGCGTACCTAAATATGCAGGTTCACAGGCCACACCGGACATCTGCAACTTTTCGCCACTCTCTACAGCGGCAAAAAATGTTTCAACGGGCACTTCATCCACAGACACCAGCCCACCGAGGGGTATCGCATAAGAGTTGTCTCCAGCGGTGACCAACAAAGCACCGTTCACCGTCACATTAGAGGGAATCCGGATATGGAAGGACGTGCCCTTGCCCACCTCAGACTCGATCTGAATATCACCACCCATCTGTTGCAGTTCACTGAGCACGATATCCATGCCTACACCGCGTCCTGAAATTTGACTGAGAGCGGCGGCCGTGGAAAAGCCTTTGTGGAATACGAGTTTCAAAGCCTCTTCGTCACTGAGCGCATAGGCGTCGACGTCCAGTCCTTTGCGAACAGCGGACTCGCGCATAGCCTCGGGATTGATCCCACGGCCATCGTCTGACAACACAATGACCGAGTCAGCGCCGGACATACGCACATCAACAGTAATCTGGCCTACAGAAGGTTTTCCCTGCGCCATGCGATCTGCGGAGGACTCGATACCGTGATCCAACGCATTGCGCACCATGTGTTCGAGAATCGTTTGGCAGCGAGCGTAGTCATCGCGATCCAGAGTGCCAACCTCGTTGCTGACGCGGAAAGCCACCTCTTTACCCAGGTCATTACTTACGGTGCGCACTAATCGTCTTAGACCAGGCATCAAACGCGACACTGGAACGACTCTGGCGGCGCGGATAGAGGAACCTATTGAGCCAATAACAGTGGCCTGTTGCTTCAGTAACGCCTCGGCCTGCGAATTATGCCGACTGGCCAGCTCAATAAGATCAGCCAGATCTTCCACTCCCTCGCGCAAAATATTAGCCGCTTCCTGCAGCTCGGTGTACTGATCCATTTCCAGGGCGTCCAGCTCTGCAGAATGGGCACTGCCGCGAGCCGTAACATTAAAAAGCGCGCGGTCTGCGATGTCAGCGATGTGCGCACGTACGGAAGACAAACGACCCTGCAACTCGGCAGACGCGCGCTTGTTACGAGTTGTGCTCTGCGCCGTGCGAACACCCAGCTGCTGGGCCTGATTAGTCAAATTCAACAACAGGTCCAGCTTCTCGGAGGTAATGCGCACAGACTGCTGTGCAGCCAGGGCACGTGCACCTTCGTCCGCCAATTTTTTATCTTCTTTCTTACGAAGAGAATCAGCTGCCGCCTTTCTTGCCTGCTCAGGATCAGACTGCAGCGCCGGTTCCGGCGTTGCATCCTCAGCCGTTGGCACAACCACTTCGGCGGTCGCAGTTTGTTTTTCGTTTGCAGCCGCTGCAGCCATGCCACCGGGAAATTCGCTGAGAATATCCTGGCGATTGCCCTGCACAAAATCCATGCCGCGAACGGCCGCGTCCAGCCAGGCGTTTACCACACGGAAATATCCCTGCTCTTGCTCTGCGGCTGGACGAGCCACAGATTCTAGCAATGTTTCAAAATTATGAATCAAAGTGCCGTAGTAATGCAGCCCAACGCCCTTGGCAATACCTTTGATCGTGTGCAGGATCCGGGTGACCTGAGTGTAAGCGGCATCAGATGCAACCTCAGCTTCCCAGGCGCTTATCGCGTCTTCAAGCTTTTCCAGCTCCGACGAGCCCTCTTCAATAAAGGCGTCCAGAAATTCCGCGAAGATTTCGCTTCCGCCAGGACTGCTGTAGCTAAACTTGATTCCCTCAGGAATACACCAGGACATGTCTTCGGTTGCATCGCTCGACAGTGCAGCGACGCCAGGCAGCTCATCGAACTGAGGCGCAGTATGCTCTGCAGCTTCCGGGGTAGCTTCAGCAAACTCTTCAAACTCTACGCCACACACTTCTCCTGCAGTCTCAGTCTCCACACCCAGATCGCTGAATACATCATCAATGTCTTCAGGAGACACGGGAGCCAGTTCATCCTTTGCCGCACTGAGCTCGACCTCAAACAGGTTCTCTTCGAACAACTCCAGCGTCTGTTCATCATCTGCAACGAACTCTTCTGCAAGAATTTCTTCAACAGCCTCTGCCATGTCTATTGGACCATCGCCAGCAGATGCATCAAAGTCCAGGTCAAAGTCAGTATCACTAAGTTCGTCGAAAATGGCCTCGTATTCATCAGTGGCAGGAGCCCAATCCTCTGCGGGAGGCTCCGCCTCTGGAGCATAAACAAAGCTCTCACTCTCAAGCTCGGCGTTTGGCACCTGGGTTAACTCTGGCTCTGCCAGTTGCACCGGAGAAACCTTTAGGGCGCCCTCAAGCAACAAACGATTACAAGTCTCACCGTTGCTGGCATCAGTCAGGCGCAGCAAAATTGCATCGCGCTGCGAGACATCCAGCTCTGCCAGCGCCTCGGGTACTTGCGTGCAAATGTGTGAGAGAGGCTCATAACCTTGCTGCAGTGCAAGCTGGGCCGTTTCAGTGTCGGTCGCCACCGACACATCCGCCAGAACCTGATCGCCATCGCGTCCCATGACCGCCAATCTGGCCGCAATCGAAGCATTAAGCTCTTCCATAAAGCCAGAGAGACAGGGCGTGATCACGGCCATCAAATTTTCGCCAAAATCATCCATGGCAACAAAATCTGCATGCAAATCCAGGTCGCTGTCTATGTTCGCATCTGCAGCGAACTGATCATTAATGGCTTCGAGACTAAGACCTTCAAAATCCTCTTCACTAATCGCCAAATCATGTCCGGCCGCCAGGAAGTCATCAAATTCCTTGTCGTCATGAGGAACCTCGTTGCTGTGCACGTAGTCAGCGACATCCGCGGGCGGCGGCGCTGCAACAATCTCCTCAATCACAGGGTCCTGAACTTGCGCGGATGGCTGACTTTCCTCGGCAAGCTCCACGGGCTTCTTCACCCGTTTGACCACGAGATAAGAGTCACCGATATCGTCGTCATCTTCCAGACCCAGGATATCGCTACCATCCTGCACATTCTCCGCCAATCCCTCAGCTTCCTCATTGGACACACGGGAGAACTCGATGGCCATCAGACCTTCAAAGGCGTCTTCTTCGATATCAGCATTTTCTTCAACGGCACTGTTGGTGTAAATGTCATTGCCGCCCGTTTCTGAAAGCACAATTTCTTCGCCGATGTATGTATCCAGATCATCAGCACCGATACGTCCTCGGGTCATTGGTCTGGCAGCAACCTCTGCTTCAAAAGCACTCAAACTCAAGTCAGCGGTCTGCTGGCTGTCGACCACGAACAGGCTCTCTTCCGGCTCATCCCTATCCAACTCCATCAACCATTGAAGTGTGCGCTCCTTGGAGCTTTCGATAGTGGTGTCAACAGCGGAATCAGCTACCAAGGCGTTTTCGTTGTCAGATTGCACGTTGATTCTCCATTTTCATTGTTTAGCCAGACCCCTACTGTCCCAGCGTTTCGGAGACAGGTGCGTCGTCCGCACCTCCGTGTACATTTTCTTCAACCTGGGATAAACCTGCGGCCATATCTTCCTGGCCACCTTCAGCAATACGAAACGCGCGATCAGTTAACAGCCGAACATGACTGGGATCCCAGGCGTTTTCTTCCTTGTAGGACATCACCAAATCAGGCAGTGCAGCGACTACTTCTTTAAGAAGGCCCTCAATCGCCGGCGATACTTTTAAATCCCCATCCAGAACCCGGTCCAGCATATCCTGTACAGACCAACCCAGCTCACCCAGAATATTGGCACCTACGGCGCGGCCATTGCCTTTAAAAGTATGAAAGTGGCGACGAATCTCACGCAACATTTCCTGATCTTCTCGTTGCTGCAACCACAGTGGAGTGAGACGGCTGATTTCCTGAACAATTTCCTCAGACTCTTCGATAAAGACTTCGCGAAATTCAGCGGGAACCTCAGCGTCTTCAACGTAATTTTTAGGTTCAGTCCAACTGGTAGTAACGACTTCGGCACCGTCTGATAATCCCGCTGCATGGTCATCCAGTTGGGCAGCGCGCTGCTCTGCGATCGCCAACATGTGGGAAGTATCGTCCAGCGGATCAGCAATTGATCGCTGTAGATGAAGCTCTAATTGAGCAAAAGCCTCTGCGAAACAGCGGAAAGCATCGTCCTCCCTGACTGCACCGCCTTTGCTGGCTGCTGCCAGCCAGAGCTGACAGCGCTCGATAATCTGAGCCTCACGCTCCATGCCGGCAAAGCCCAAGGCACCGGAAATTTCCGCCAGTAGCTGCAGGGACATATCGATCGCTTTGCGATCGGATATGGTTTCCTGCTCATTGAGAAATTCCTTGGCTTGAATAAACAGCAAATCAAGATCCGGCTGACCAGCATCTGCATCGCGCACTGACTGCCGCAGCGCCTCATACCCTTGATCAGTTTTATTGAGATGGCGATTAAGCGCCACTGTGAGCCGCAGCGTTGATTGCGGGTCATTGGGTTTTCGTGCCAAGGCGCTCGCCAATTCCTTGCGACGAAGAATCTGGTGCATGTAGTTTTCAACCAGGCCCATATGGTTGAAAGTCGCCGTAACCACACTTTCTCTGAGCTCAAATTCACGGCTGGAAAATGAACTGCAAAGCCCGTGCTCCAGCTTATGCTCGATATCAAGCTTCACACCTACGATACCGCGGATTATATCGTTGATTGCCTGGTTCATCTGGGAAGGCGACTCGTTGTAAACACCACCGAAAAGTTTTGTCAGACGACCCTGCACCGAACGCAAGGAATCTGCATGGGCCATCTGTCCCGCCGCTTCCAGTCGATACTGGGTGGCTTCTATGCCATCTAAAGCCTTGGGGTCCAACTCAATATCTGCAGAACGCGCAGCCTCGGTGAGGTCCAGGGAGTTAAGATAATTTTCAACCCCATTCAGCCGCTCCAGGGCTGAACTGAGCGCTGTCACTAAAGCATCCATGTGAATCAGGCCACGATTAGCCTCTTCAAGCGTGTTGTCATCAATTGAAAAAACTTGGCGAATCCGGGCAATATGCACAGGCTTGGCCTGGCAGCTGGCAATGTAAAACAACATCTGCTGCTGCAGGTTGTCGTAGTCAACCGACTCATCGACTTCTACTCCATTTTCGCGAGCATACTTGATCATGAATGCGCCGGACTTGAATATCTGCGCGATACATTCGTCAGGAACAATCAGGCCACCGGCCATACCTTCACAAATACCCACCATTGTGAACCAGAAGCGCTCTGGCTCAGTACCAGAGAACATTGTCTGCATGCGACGTGAAATACGAGCGACGGTTTTCATGCTCTCGCCAACATTTTTGCGACGCAGGGCCATCTTGGCCATTTCCAGGTACAGCGTGAGCATCACATTCGCCCGCTCTCGCACTTCCTCAGAATCTTCTGGTGTGCCATCCACAGTGATGCCGCGGCCCTCAGGAATATTCATTTGGAAGAAGAAAGCTGCGGGCCTGGGCCTCTCGCCTATCCAGCGTCGTAAATCATTGACGTGCTGTTCCAGTCCATGACCAGTGTCTGCACGCGCGTTCTCGGCGTGAGCTAGATAGGCTGGCAGCACTTTAAGCGCTTGCATCAGTCCACCCATGGTCAGTTTTTGACGTTCACCGACGACCTTGTCTTTGTAGAGATAGTTCAGACTGCGTTCCATCTCCAGCGTCAGCATTTCACCCTTGCCCATACCCAGCGCCCTGAGCGTGGATGTAATCTGGTGAACTGCCCACATACACTGCAGCAGAGGCTTTTTTTGGCTTGTATCGTTGCTGTATTCGACAAGCGAAGCTTCGGCATTCTCTGCTTGCTTGTTCATCAGGCCTACCACCCACTTGAGGGCGACGATATCAGTTTTAATGGCCACTACTAAACCTCCGGTTTTAGTATGCGCAAAGACGCGGCATAGACCCGCGCGGCTCTTTGCTAGTTCTTATACTGAAGCGCGTTGCTTTTGCTGTGCTATGTCCAGAGCACTCATTTCTTTTTCGCGGTAGCCCTGGTTGGCGGCACGGATGTTATCCAGGCCCTCAACATCACCACCGCTTGTAGCCTGGTAGGCAGAATCGTTATCGATACGGAATTGACCAAGATTGCTGGCAGCACTGCGCATCGATTGCTGAAGCGAATTCACGCCCTTTTGCGCGACTTCATTCAGTTCAGTGATCTCAAGATTCCGTTCGCTGATTTCTGCCATTGAACTACTCATATGCAAGGCGTTAACTGCCGACTTGCCAGCAGCGTCATCTACATTCCGGATGATGTCGCTGATCGCATCGGAGCCCGAGTTAATTTCCTCCAGCGAACTATCCAGTCGGTCGATATACTCGAGGATGGTAACAACCGTACCCACCGTATTCTCCATACTGGCCAGGTTATCGGCAGACATGTTCTGCAACATGCGTACCTCCGAAATAATTTTTCGACCCTCTTCTTCAGCCTCTCGCAGAAGGTCAGCGATGGATTCAGCAATACCCAGGAACGGCCTGCCATACTCACCGGCTTTCTCGGCCTCAATACGCGTATTAATCGCGACCACTGATATTTTGGTGTTGAGCGCCTGAATATATTCGGCAGCCGCAGTTACTGACTGAATAAGTTCACCTTGTCGCTTGGCAGACTTTGATGTTTCCTGAACAGACTCACGCACATCCACCGAAGCCTTGGACATATCCTTGGTCAGCTCGTAACCCTGAGCAACTTTCTGACAGTTGCTATCGGAAGTCTCAGCGGCCTCCGCGGTGGAAGCTTTAATCTCTTCACTGGTACGCACCATTTCAGTGGCTGTTTCAGTCGAGTCAACGACAGAACGAGTGAGCTCACGTCCTTTATCAACCTGGGCGCGTGCACTCTCTCCAATACTGCTAATTTCCCTGACCGAAGTTTCAAAAGGCGCGCGTATTTCTCGAACCAGTTGACACTGATTCTGGGTCGCGGCATTAAGACCCTGAGCAACGCCACTGGTCACAGAGTTGGTTTCTGCGACCGTAACCGTGAGGTCTCCTTTGGAAATATGCGCCAGAGCGCCATTAATTTCGGCAACTCCTTTTGCAGTATAAGAATCTCTTCGACGCTGACCCAATACCATGGTCACCAGCAGCGCGACGGCGAGTAAACCCGGCGCTACGAACAGAATGAACAGGTTCCTCGTGTCGTAAAGACGCCCTACCGCTAAACTGGCAATAGCCGGCTGGAGGCTGGCGATTGCATCAATAAGCGGAACACTATTTTCGGCGATGGTTTTACGGGCAGATGCCGCCTGGCGCAACTCTGTTGAGGCGCCTGCGATGCGGTCTACAGAAGTTGAAACACCCGAAAACAAACGAAACGCGTTACTCAACGCCTCAATCGCGGAGGTGTTGTTTACCTTGTTAATTCCAAGCAGTTCATCACCTCGGGTCAAGCCCTCGATAATCCGGAAGAAGTCGGCTGCATCTGTGGTGAACTGGTCGGCAGCGACCTGACTATCAGCATTGCCAACCAGGATGCGGTCGATATTACGAGCCATACGCTCCAACATCCAGGGCGCCTTTTGCGCTGCTACCAGCGTTTCTGGAGAGACTCGCTGGCGCTGTAACACGGTGACAACCGATGACAGCTCGCGCTGCATGGGTTTCATATTTTTTTCCAGCTCGGTAGCAACACCGCGAACAAACACAATACGTGGAGCTGCTTCCAACAGTGTCTGCGACGCACGCTTGACCGGCTGCCAATTCAGATCAACGATGCTAATTTCGTCATTAAGCTCAGGCGCATCAATAAGCGCTAATTGCGCCTCGAACTGAGCCTCCTGGTCAGCGAGCTCGATAAAAGTCTGTTCGTCGCCTTGCTCTGTCGCCTGGACGCTTATAGCAACCTGACGAGCCAGGCTAGCCAACTCATCAGTGGCGGTGCCGTAGTGACTTTCGTGCCCTGACTCTTGTTGTATGATGAAAAAGCTGTAGGCCACTCCTCCCAGACAGGCCAGAATACCCAGCCCCATTAGCAAGGCGCGCATTTTGTTGGCTCCAATTTTTTCTGTCTTAATCATTGGTCCGTTCCTCGGGTGAATCAGGGTCATTAGCAGCAGCGTTGGATAAGTCGCTGTCCGCAATCAATTTATCGATATCAAGCACCGCCAGCACGCGATCCTGGTCGGGAAAACCGCCCAGTGTGTATTCGGCAAAATCGGGATCGGTGGTCACTGTCATGTCACGAGTTTCCACCAAAAACTTCATATCCCGCTCTAATCCGCTCAGGGTAATACCGAAATAAAAGCCAGGGCGGCGCAATACCATGCAGTAATCTCGCACGCGGCCGCTGTAAGGTCGTTTGCGAAAAAAAACATCACCGCTGATGATGGGAATAAGCCCGCCCATGTGCGAGCCCACACCCTGAACCCAGGGTTTGGTACCGGGAATAGCCATCACGTTGGGTGTTTCAATAATTTCCTCAAGCTCACCTTCACCTATCAGCAACGGGACACCAGCAATACTCAGGCAGGTGCCCACCCACTCCATGCGCTCCAGATCTTGCACTGGGGCCTCCACCGCATCCTCACGAAAGCGTTGCTCGAGAGCATCCAGGGACTGTATAGCCGAGGGAGCCATGCGATCAGGCAGCGCGACGCTGCTTGGTGTGGTTAAAGATCAATTGACGCAAAACGCTCTCAGGGGGAATTTTAGTGACATGGGCTGTTGCACCACGAGCTTGCCCCTTGGCGATATCAAAAATTCCATCTGATGAGGAGAGCATCACCACCGGCGTGTCCCGGGTGTCTTCCGCATTGCGGATCAACGTGCAGGTCTGGTATCCGTCCAGTTCCGGCATAGTAATATCCAGGAAGATCAGGTCTGGCTTGAAGCGACGCAGCATACCCAGGGCTTTGTAACCGTCCTCTGCACACTCGACCTCACAGCCCATGCCTTTCAGGGTGTGGGACATCATCATACGAATCGTCTTGGCATCATCTACAATGGCGATTTTTACGCCGCTGATGTCCATCTCTTCGGTTTGTTCGTTCATTACTGCCCTCACTTCGTGTCAGTAGTGTGAGTTTTCACATGGGTTATAGCCCCGACAGTATTTCAGGCGGCGAAATCTACCGGCAACCATAAACTGGAGATTTGTGCAGAAAACGAAGGGAATCGCCTTGCCGAGCGCCCCTACGGACCGCAAGGGGCAATATGGCGGCGAAAACAAGGGCAATTCTCCAGAAATTACGGAAAATCACTACCAACTAGAGAAAATGAGGCTACTCGCTCGGAAACATGTAATTCTTGAAGGGCTCCAGGTGGCCCGGCTGAAAGTCCTGCATCTCATAGATATTGAACTTGTGCATCAAGCCCAAGCAGCGCTGGAAAGCCTTGTCAGCGTCATAGGCGGAAGGCGGAATCCCGTACTCATCAGCCAACTTGGCAAAAATCAGCGAGGCAATTTCACGGCGAGCCTGATCCTCGCGGTACATCGCGTGATTTACCGGAGAGGAGACCACTGGCGCGCCATAAATCAAAAATGCCTCCCAGCGTTCAACACTTTGACCCTCACCCAGTTGCGCGACCAGAAAAATAACCATATTGCGAAGATCGCTGCGGGGAGGTAGCACGTCTTTTTGCAACCACTTTCTAATCTCCGTTTCCCGCCACTGTGTATTGATGGCCATGACGCCAAGCACCCTGCCCTCAAACTGACTGGGGGCGACCCCAGCCAAGTCCCAGAGCATGTTGAGACGGGCTGAAAACCCAAGACTGGAGGGCAGCTTATCCTGTGACATTTCAGCGTACTCCCTGGCACAGTCGTCCAGGCTTTTACGGTGTTCCGCCATGTTTATTAATCCTCTCTAAACGCTCTGTAGCAGCTGTTTAACCCGCTTTTGATAGGTCGGTGTTGAAACGCCCATCACCCGGGCTCTATCGGCAACATTTAAATCACCGCCTTGCTGCATTAACAGCGCCATGAGTAAATCCTGCGCCAATTGCTGCGGGGCCTCCTCCTGAGGTGATGACCCCGCCACCCACTCTCGGATCAATCGGCGACTCTCCTGCCAGAGGAGACTTGCTTCGCGCTGTTGCTCACTTTGCCTGACCTTGGGCATCCAGCGGCCAATATTACGGCTACGGGTGCCCAAATACTCCGCTGCGCCCCGGGGATCACCGCCACAGCGGTCCAGTGCAGCTTCAATAATCTCATCATCTAGCCACGCCCCCAGTGGGTGCAGGGTGTCCGTCGCAAGAGAAGCCGCAAGCGATTGTCCCAAGGTCATGCGCAGTTCTTCCAGAAGCGTAGGGGCATAGTACGACTGAGCCAACTCTTCCTCTTCATGTCGCGCCAGAAACGGACGTTCCTTAGCGGCGGCGGCCTTGCCGTCAGCCGAGATTCCAATGAACAAACCCAGGTCCACTGGTGTAATCCACTCTTTGTCGGCACGCTCCAGCGCCGCGGTGATGACCGAGCGCATCTCACTGATGTTGCCGGCCCAGCCATGCTGCAAGAGCGCCTGCTCGGCATCGGGGGTATACCCCGACACGCGTCGATCAGCCAGCGTACTCTCCTGTTCCAGTATTTTATGTGCCCAACGCAAGACCGCCCGTGGACGCTCCCTCAAGGGCGGCACAATAATGGGGTAACCCGCAAACACGCTGGCCAAACGCTCATCCAGAACACCCTGGGCCACCAGTGCCTCTAGATCCTCAGGGAACAGCGCCAAGTAGCGATTGGCAGCCAGGTAGTGACTGCCCCCGTCATCACTGGAGATTCTTGATGCCAACTGCCTGGCCAGCCGACTCTGGGTTTCCCGGTGTAACAGCTGCGGCGACTTGAATACCAACAACCTGCCTTGACCTTGTTCCAGTTCGCGACTAATCCGAGTCCATGCCTCATTGCGATTACGAAACGCACGGCAATCCAGGCGCACTAGTGCCTCCGGTGCACCTCCACCTTCAGCGTGAATAACCTGGGCTACATACATTTTCCCCGTGCCCTGCTCACCGATAATGGCAACTGGCATATCAACCTTCGCCAAAAAAACCGCCTGATCGATAGCGCCCTCCATGTTATCCAGCACATAGCCTTCAATGCCCTTCTCCATTTTTCGGGGAGTAGGCAAGTGAGTCCCCACTTCTTCCACAGACGGTTTGGCAGACGCATTAGTGTTCGCAAGGGCAGTCGCTATTAGCTGCAGCGCTGCAGGGTCAGGCCGAAAAGGCGAAACCGATTCATCTGCTTGCAATAGCAATAAAGCCCCTTGCAGGCCTGCACTTGTTCGCAGTGCCAGGGAGAGAACCCCATTGCTGGAGGTCATTGGAGAAGACGCCAGCGCTGCCGCATCCAGGGCGCGGACAGCAACCTGCAATGCGCGCGGCAACCGTTCAATTGAACCTGATTCAATACCTTTCTCGCTACGCACTGCCGCCGAAAGACAGAGCAGCTCGTGATGGAGGCCCTGTTTTAATAGCACTGCGGCGCCAAGCCCCTCCTGTTCGAGAGTGGCCTCCAGCACTCGAGCACAGTAGTCGGACAGGCGCCTGGGGGACTGCGGCAGGGCGGTAAGTGCATCGAGGTATCGGCAGTGCCGCTCATCGCGCAATGCATCTCGGAAGGCGCCAGTGGCGCTTAATGAACGTGCAGCCTGGCCCAGTGGATCCCATGGGCTGGCATAGCGTATCTGCTCGACGCTACCCGCCTGCGCCTGCAACAAAGCAGCATTGGCAGCAACCAGCGCACTCAGTGAAGTCTGGCCCTGCAGCCGCTGCGACAGGCCTATACAGGTTCTGGCGTACTGAGCACCGGCGTCACATCCGGCAAGAAACTGATGCAGGTGAGAAGACAAGGCACGACAAACATTCAGGGCTGTATCAGGCTCCAGACCTCGCAGTACGACAGGAATAGTGCTGCCCTCAGGCAAACCCAGCCAGTCTTCCTCCCTGAGTATTTGCCGCAGTCCGCAGCGGAGTTCCATCATCAGGCTCTCGATCTCAGGCACGCCCCAGGCAGGACTGAACTCAAGGTGATCAACCCCCACCACCGCGACAATATCACCAGCGACCACGTCAATCTCGGCCTCAAGCCCCCAGGGAGTGGTCAAAGGTCGCAAAAATAATAGCGCGGCGTTTTTGCCATGCCACTGCTGTGGCATGGTCATGCCGCCCATTAAAAAATCGCCATCTGCGCCGGCTCCCACGATTACTGGTGGCAAGGCTGCAGCGATACCTGCGGCAATGAATTGACTAACCACCGCTGAACTATCGGCAGGAATTCCTAGCACATCATGCCAACCCCGACCCTTGACGCCATCCGGCACAGCAAAAGGCAGGGTTCCAAGACACTCAAGAACGAGCTGGCTGTCCCGGTCAATAATAACCAGACAAGCACCGAGATCTCCGTAATGTTCATTAAGCACAGTCACCCGATCCAGTATAGGGGATAACCCCGTTGGGCAGTAGCGAATGGCATACTGCCCGCAATGCGCGTCGATTCGCGCAATGCTATGCTCATCCCCATTGAACACGCGGGACCAAGTCGGAGAAACCTTGAATAAGAAGAAATTGTTCTGGTCGGCATTTGCCGTCCTTGCACTATCGATAACCGTTATCCAGTTCATTCCATCAGAACCGGTTGTTATCCCGTCGCGGCTTCCCGCTGAACAGCGGGAAGCTCATCGGGTGCTGAATTTTGAGGGAATAAGCAATTTTCGCGACCTTGGCGGATACGCCACCACACAAGGCAGAAAGATCAGGTGGGGTAAGCTTTATCGCTCTGGCAATTTCGCTGAGACTAGCCGGGCAGACCAGAAAGTTCTGGACGGCCTCACCCTCAAAGCCTTGATCGACTTTCGTTCGCTTGCCGAAAAAGAAGAAGAACCCAATCAGTTTGCCAAATCGTCTACGTTCAAAATCGTCGAGATTCCTATCATGGACGGAGGAGACAATAGTGTCGGTGAAGAAATCATCGCACGATTCGACAGCGGCGATTTTTCTGGCTTCGAGCCCACTGCGTTTATGATCGAAGCCAACCGTGAGTTCGCCAAAACATTCACCCCCCAGTTCAGCCAATTCATTCAGGAAGTGCTCAAAGCCAAGGGACAGCCCATCGTATGGCACTGTAGCGCTGGAAAAGATCGCACGGGTTTCGCCGCTGCAATTTTACTGCGACTACTCGGAGTGCCCGACGACGTTATCATGAGAGACTATATGCTAAGTCGCGACTACGCCATCGCCGCCCGCCAACAAGAGCTGAGCCTGGTGCGCCTGCTCCAGGGGAAAGAAGCCGCTGACAAGATCGCCATTTTACTGGGGGTAGAAGAAGCCTGGCTGCAAGCTGCCTTTGATACTATCGACGAACAATATGGCAGCTTCGACAACTACGTGCACCAGGCATTGGGCCTTGATGATACGGATATCACCACTTTGCGAAACACCCTGTTGGAGTAAGTTATGGAGTTCACACTGCTTGCGCAAATAGTCACGCTTAGCGTGGTGCTGATATACATTGCAGCCCTGTTTTGCGCAGTGGAAGCCATACTCAATGGTCGCACTTCCCAAGGTGCTATCGCCTGGACAATATCTCTTCTCAGTTTTCCCATGCTCAGTCTTCCGCTGTACCTGATTTTTGGCCGCAATCGCTTTGCCGGTTACCTTGAGAAAAGAGATGAAATAGAGCGGGAAGCCCAGCGTCTGATCCTGCGTACAAACAGCAGTATTGAAGAACATGTGATCCCCGTTGGCAGTGATACTCCGTTCTACACTAGCTTGTTCAATCTTGCTCGAATGCCGGCCACAGCCGGCAACAAGATCGAGCTATTGGTTGATGGCGATGCTACCTTTGCCAGCATCGAGAAAGGTCTGGAGCAAGCAACGCAATACATCCTTTTTCAGTTTTATATTATTCGCGACGATGACCTGAGCCGAAAATTGTGTCGCATTCTGGCGGATAAGGCCAAGAGCGGAGTCTCTGTTTACCTGCTTTACGATGAAATCGGCAGTCGCCAATTTCACCGCTCCAAGCTTCGCAAACAGCTGTTATTGGCCGGCGTAGAAGCGGAGCCATTCAATACAACCCAGGGAAGACGCAATCGCTTTCAATTGAATTTTCGCAACCACCGAAAAATTGTTGTTGTCGATGGAAAGCAGGCCTGGGTTGGCGGTCACAATGTCGGCGATGAATATCTGGGACTGGACAAAAAAGTAGGCCACTGGCGAGACACCCACGCCAAGGTCGAAGGCCCCGCAGTGCTAGGCACTGAGCAAGCTTTCGCGACTGACTGGCTATGGGCGACAAACAAACAGCTGGAGGTCGACTGGAGCGTCTCAAGAACCGCACCAGGAGAAAGCACGGTACTGGTATTTCCTTCCGACCCGGCCAGCGAATACGAAGAAGCGGGACTCATGTTTCACCAGACTATCGTCGCCGCCCAACGTCGTATCTGGATTGCCAGCCCATACTTCGTGCCTGACCGCGGCATTGTCGCTGCACTGCAACTCGCAGCCCTGCGCGGCGTAGATGTCAGAGTAATGATTCCCGATGAACCGGACGGCCCGGTTGTAGCGATGGCGAACTGGTCTTTCACCAATGAGTTGATTGCCTGCGGCGTAAAAGTATATCGCTACCAGGGCGGGTTCATGCACCAGAAAGTCTTGCTGATGGACGATCAACTGGCAGGAGTAGGTACCGCTAACTTTGACAATCGCTCTTTTCGCCTCAACTTTGAAATCACTTTACTCGTGCACGACTTATTTTTCGCCAGAAAGGTGGAGTCGATGCTGGAACGGGATTTTGATCGCAGCAGACTGGTAGTCAAAGAAGAAATTGCCAACAAGCCTGCCTGGTTCACCTTGGGAATGGCAGTAGCGCGACTCTTTTCTCCCGTTCTATAAGCGTTTCCCACCATGCGGTCAGCGATCGAAGTGACTCTACTCGCTGACACCCATCACGAAAATTACCAATAATGCAGGTGGCACCACAAAACGAATCAGGAAATACCATAGCTGGTGACCCACGCCGTTTTTGATACCCAACTCATCAGCAGAAATTTCTTTAGTGATAACCCAACCTGCAAAGACAGCAATCAATAGCCCACCCAGTGGCAGCAGAATCTGATTAGAGAAGTAGTCCATGATGTCGTTGAAATTGCGACCGCCCATAGATACGCCGCCAATTACATTGTAAGACATCAAACTAATGATGCTGAGCACCGCAATTGAACCCACGACAATCATCGCACTCTTATGACGAGAAATACTAAAACGTTCTTCCACCCATGAATTCACTGACTCCACCAGGCCCACCATAGAAGTAATTCCTGCCACCGACAGCATGATAAAGAACAGAATACTGAAACCATAACCTCCGGGCATTTGGGCAAAGGCCACAGGCAAGGTCTGGAAAATCAGGCCAGCACCGGCAGCGGGGTTCAGACCGTAGTTAAATACCGCCGGAAAAATAACCAGGCCTGCCAGCAGTGCCACCAGCGTATCGGCGACAACGATAATCAGCACCGACTGGGTAATAGAAATTGAGCGCGGCAGGTAGGAACCGTACGTCATCATTCCGCCCATCGCCACACCGATAGAGAAGAATGCCTGCCCTATGGCAGCCAACACAGTTGCCGGACCAATCTTGCTAAAATCAGGTGTAAACAACCAGCGAATCGCCTCACCGAAGCCGCCGGCAAAATAGTTGTAGGTGGCAAGTCCCAGCAGCAATAAAAACATGGCGGGCATCATAATTCGCACCGCGCGCTCGATACCGTCTTTTACCCCCGAATAAATAATATAACCCGTTATCGCTAAACCAACGAGCGTCCAGAACAACATGCCCACGTTGTCCGCCAGTACTCCGTTAAAGGTCGCTTCGGCTATCTGCGCATCGACACCCACAAACCCCGTGGTAATCGCCTTGTACAAGTACCACAGCACCCACCCGACCACGCCGGCATAAACGATTTCAATAGTGTAGGCGGCCAGTAGGCCCATTCCACCAACAACTTTCCAATGACGGGAGCGATGGGTTTCACCTGCTACCACTGCCATGGCGTTGGGCGGACTGCCCTTACCACGCCGACCGATCAGCAGCTCGGCCATTAATATAGGAACACCAATACCAAAGGCGCAGGCGAGATAAATAATAACGAACGCTGCGCCACCGTTCTCACCCGTTACATAGGGAAAACGCCAGATGTTGCCAAGGCCGACAGCGAAGCCCACCGATGCCATCAAAAATGCAAACCGAGATGACCAATGTTCGCCAGCAGGTCCAGCCATGGTCTATGTCTCCAATTATTGTTATGTGTCGGCTCAGTCTACAGCGGTAGAGTAGCCTGTTCCAGCCAGACTTTGGCTGAGCCCTGCAGCAGAGGCGCAATCTGTGTCGCCACGAGGGCATGATAGTTGTCTATCCACGCGCACTCATCTGCAGTCAGTATGGAGCGGTCCAGCAACCGTCGATCAAAGGGTACCAAAGTGAGTGCTTCAAATTCGTAAACGAGAGTCTCACCAGCGGCTTGAGCCTCGCGAACAACCACCAGGTTTTCGCAACGAATACCAAAGCAGTTGTCACGGTAATACCCCGGTTCGTTGCTAACGATCATTCCCGGTAGTAAGGCAAAAGGATTATGGGCTTTGCCTATGCGCTGAGGCGCTTCATGCACGCTGAGGAATGCCCCGACACCATGGCCGGTCCCATGATCGTAGTCGAAGCCCTCTCGCCACAGAAACTGCCTGGCCAGAGCATCCAGCTGAGTGCCTGTGGTTCCTGCGGGAAAGCGAGCTTGATCAAGAGCGATATGGCCTTTGAGCACCAGGGTAAACATGCGACGAATATCCTCTCCTGGATCACCGATTGCTACCGTTCGCGTGATATCAGTAGTGCCGTCCGTATACTGTCCGCCGCTATCGACCAGGTACACGCTATTCATAGTCAACTGTCCCGGAGTGGCCACGTTCAAGTGATTGTAGTGGCACATAGCAGCGTTGCCCCCGGCAGCAGAAATCGTATCGAAGGACGGACCATGATACTGATCACCTTCCTCCCTGAATGCGCCCAGTTTGTCTGCCAGAGCCGCTTCGTCGTGCAGTATGCCGCCGTCCACTTCCGCATCCAGCCAGGCCAGAAAACGAACTTCGGCTACTGCATCCCTGCGATGTGCTTGCCGCGCGCCTTCGACTTCTACCGTATTTTTAGCGGCCTTGGGCAGTAAAACAGGGTCTGGAGCGGATACCAGTTGAGCACCGCCGGCCTCCAAAGTCAGCTGAGTCCAGGCATTCGCACTATCGGGATCGGCCAACAGACGCTGGCCTGAATAGCTAAGCAAAATTTCCTGCGCGGCGCTTTCGGCCAATATTCGCACGCCCTCTCCAACGTGGGCGGCAAACCCCTCAGGGATACGACCGGCATCGACAAACACCGTGACGTCACCCTTCGTGTCGAGCAAAGCAAAGCTCTGCAGTATGGGCAGACAGGGAATATCCGTACCGCGTACATTCAACAGCCAACTCACCGAGTCTGGCGCAAATATCAATGCTGCATCGGCACCCTTGGCGGCCACATCGGCAGCGATACGACGACGCTTTGCAGCCGAAGAGCTGCCGGTAAAGGCCTCCTCCAACAATAGTGCTGGCCCAATCTTCGGTTCAGGCCGGCCTGACCAGCAGTGGTCGATCACATTGTCAGTGTCTGCAAGCAGATTTAATCCAGCCGCTGCCAGCGTCGACTGAGTGCTTCGGTACCAGTTCAAACTATGCATTCGGGGGTCGCAAAGCACGCGAGCGCCGTCGCTCAGCTGGTCAGCAATCCATTGCGCATGAGGTTCCTTGATTAAATGGCAATACTCAAAGAGCTGGGAATCAACCTCGTTACGTACCTGAACGGTGTAGCGGCCATCGACAAATATCGCCGCGCGGTCTTGCAGAATTACTACTGCTCCCGCCGAGCCGGTGAAACCGGAAATCCACAGCATGCGTTCATTGTGAGCAGGGATGTACTCGCCGAGGTATTCGTCAGCCCGAGGCACAATCAAGGCATCACAGCCCACTTCCGCCATTCGGGCGCGAACAGTTTTCAGGCGATCAGCAATAGCATTCATAGAATATATTCCGGTGCAAATTCGGCGGCAAGTGTAACCGAAATCTACACCGGAAGCAGTGCTTCAGAACAGAGGGCGAAGCGGCGTTCGCCCCCGGGGGTTTTACTCTTCGTAGAGATCGAAATCAGACTTGGAGATACCACAGTCGGGACATTCCCAATCCTCAGGGACATCTTCCCAGCGTGTGCCGGGAGCAATACCATCAGCAGGCAAGCCCTCGGCTTCATCATAGATGAAGCCACAAATTACACACTCGTATTTCTTGAAATCATCGTTACTCATTCATTTATTCCATGGTTGTTGAATTGCTGAATTATAAGACAGGACAGCCTGTAACTGCGACCTCGCTCCGCCTGATCTACTGAACCAGCGACTAAAGGCTGCCCTTGAGTCTGACCCGATAAGTATCACCCTCAGGAATCGCTAATAACTGCAATGCCTGTCGCAGTTGTGGATCATCAAGCCCAGATCCCGATAACTGTACGTCGACGCTGTAATTTTCCTGATCCAGTATAATCGGACCATTGGCCTGAAGATCTCCGGCAAGGCTGATGACCTCTCCGGCGAGACCACCGCTGGCCAAGGATTGAACATCGACCGCATAACTCCCCAACTGGCGACTTCCCTGGGGTGACATCCAACCACCATTCTGCCAGACGATTCGCCCTGTAGCGCTCTCAGGGTATTGGTTGCGAATAGTGATTTCCTCAAACTGCATGGCGATATCTCCCACTAGTCCGACCGGAAGATAATGCTGCAACAGGGCAGCATCAAGCAACAGGTCAACATCGCTAAACTCGATGTCGTTGCGCGAGTGCAGAGTTGCCACAGCATTGAGGGTTTGACGCCCCCAATGACTACTAATTTCAACACGGGGGGCGAGGACCACGAGCGATAGGGGGCTGAGACTCCAACTGCTGGCTCCAAGATGAAGCCACCCGCTGCCACTCTTCACCAGCACGCGACTTGCCGTGCCCTCCCATAAGCTACCGCTGAGTCCCTGAAGAATGAGCTGCTCCGCCGGCAATATAGCCAACAAAAGGCGGGCGGGCGCGCTGGCCAATAGAATTAGCAAAAATAACAGGCCCAGCAATAAGCTGGGAATGAGCTTCGACCGGCTCATCCCTGGGCCAGTCTTACGGTGGCATTAACCCTGCCAACAGTTCCAGCCTGAGTGATAGAGGTTTCCAGCACTCGCAGGCCCTCTTTGTATTCAACCTGGTACAGCCAGGCAATAAGATCATCAAATACCGCGTTTTCCAGGCGAACCTGCAGCTCTCCGCGACTATTGGGTTGCAGTCGATTTACCTGCAGCTGATAGCTTGAGGTCGACCGGTTAACAAGGCTGGCCAGGTTTCGATTAGTGGAACTGCCGTTGCCAGTCTCACGTAAGTGCAATATTTGCGACACCAGCACTTCCACTCGCTGTAGCGATTCCGCTACACCGCGATTCTGCACAACCATACGATCGCGAGCCTGCGACAAGGGCGCGATAACAATAACGAACGCCAGGTAAAGCGCAACGGCCAAACCCATAATTAACAGGCTCAACTGCTCGCGTTGGGTGAGCCCCGTAAACCATTGTTTCATGAACGGTCTCCTACGCGCATTCTGGCGCGAACCCGCTCACCTTGAGCGCTACTGTTTTCCAGCGTCGCCTGCAGGCCGCTCTCGGCTATTCCGGTACGAATGCGTTCAACAGCCTCATAGTCTGCGGCCAGCAGATTAAGCCGCATCTCCCCCGACTTATCGTTGTAATTAATGCTAACGATGCTGCCATCCGCCGTCGCAACGACTTCACCCACCCGTGCCATCAGGCTGACGAATCCACTGGCTTCGGAGGAGCCGGTCATGGTTTGCAGTTGCCTGCGCAGCTGCTTTTCAGCATCCACTACCGCGCCTTTGGGAAACGCCTGTCGATAACTCGATTGCACAGCACCGCGCAGTGCCAGGTTCTCCTGCTTCAGGTGTCGATAGTCCAACCCGGTTGCGAACAGATGAACCAGAACCGCAACACCGAACAAAACGGCTGCAACGCGCCAGTGCTGCCACCAGCGCGCCAGCGGCAGGCGCACGGCCCATTCACCCTGGCGCAAATTCAGGGCGGGGTCTGGTGACTCTGCAATTAGCATAGCGGCATACAAATCACCCTGACGCCACTGAACCCTGTCTCGCAAAGCCTCATCGACCAAGGCAGCATCGGTCTCCTGGTCCTGACCATACACAATAATTGCCGTTGGAGCCGCGCCCTCCAGGGTTAGCGCATGCAGCATCAGCGACAACATTTCCCGCTCTACCGAAAAACCTTCACAAGCACCTGTTCGCACGATAGCTCGGTCACCCTCCAACACCAGACACCATTCACCTCCCTGCCAGGGAAGCAGCAAAGGCTCAGGTAACCATTGAGTCACGCCGGGGTAAGATGCTAACGAAGACTGATAAGCATTCATGTTCTCTTTGCTGCAGACCGCGACAGCAAAATCCAGCCTGTCCAGCGCACAGGTCGCGAAATGCACCTCATCGATATCCTGGCTTAACTCTTCCTCCAGCATAAAGGGCAGGGAAGTGGCCAGATGACGGCGTTCTTCAGCGGCAATTTGCAAACGCAGTAGCCGCGTATCCTCGCCAGGCACTGCAAACACAGGCATTAATTTGCGTTGAGCAATAATACCTCGCAGACTCGCCTGGCCAGACTCCTGGTCAAGCCATTGGGGGCCGTCACTGGATCCAGGGGGATACCAGGCAAGCCGTCCCTCAATCGAACGAATTATGGCGATCTCTCGCAAGTCTCTTCTCTCTCGGATCCAGGTATAGAAATTTTGCCGTCGGTAGTTCTGGAAAGAACGCTCACCTGACGATTTTTTCGCTGCAGCACACTGTACAAGCGCTGGTTCCTGCCGGCAACTTCCACTCTTGCACGCAGCTGGAAATATTCGCTTTGTTCGCCCAAAAGATCACGCATCTTAGGCATGTTGTCTTTGCTACTGGCTAACGATGGCTGATTCAGAAAATCCTCCAGGTCAGCAAACCCGGACTGACAGCGGTAACTTTCCAAAGCCAAACCTTCAGCCTCACTCAGAGGCCTGAGGCTATCATCTGCGCCGATGGAGCGTAATACCATTGCCGGCGCTGTATGAATATTCATAACACCCGGCTGCTGGGGCCAAACGGTCACCCAAGGCTCCAGCAGCTGGAATAATTCCGGGCTCAGGCCTTTTACCGCACGCAGCTCTGTCACACTTAGCATAGGACGATTAGACGCGCGATAGGGCGGTGTCATCCCCGCATAGTAATCGTCCTCAGCGCCTTGCAGCCGAGGCTGTGCATCGGTATCCAGCCAATCGCCGATCGACTGAGTAATGGCTATAGCTTCACCTTCCGCCAGTTGCTCTTGCGTGACCGCCATGAGCAAGCGAACAAATTGGGCCTGGGCGGCGGTAAGGCGATTATCACCCTGCCCGGTCTCAGCGCGCTCTGCCAGGTGGTTAAGATTGAAGCGGCCCTGCAAATCTTCCAGTTTTCCCGACAGCCAACCCCCTTCATCGAGTGGATAAGGCACTTCCTCTCTGGCCCAGACTTCATCCAGGCTGTCTCTTGCCTGATCCGCCTTTTTGTCTACGTCATAGTCAGCCAGCAACGCCAGGCTTGCCAGGCCTTCGGCTCCACGCAGATACGCGCGGGACTGCTCTGCAAGAAACACATTGGCACCGCGCTGGTAGACGCGCTCAAAATCGCTTTTCATCGCCACGATCAATGCTGCACTCAGCGCAAAGATCAACAGCGCCATTACCAGTGCTGCACCGCGCTCATTAGATGGCAAGCTAGAGTGGCGGTAACGCATAGATCCGCCTCATTTCGCCCCAGTCACTCAATTGTAATGTTAACTCCACAGCCAACGGTGGATTGAGAGCAGCGCCCGGCTGGCTGGTATCAAGCACCCAATTCTCTGGCCAACTTCGACTATCGAGCTCAGAGCTACTGCCCACTGTGTCCACGCTCCCTGGACCATCCAGAAACAGCACCCGCAGCTCTTGTACTCCTTCTAATAAAGCGACTGCCTGCGTTTTCGTTTCTCCCGCACGGTCCAACACAGGGTAGCTATCGCGCCACAGGGTTTCTTCCTCAACCCGGTAGTTGACTCGCTGCAATTCAGATCGGGCATGACCCACCGGATTGTGCCAGCCTCCCCGGGTAAAACTCAGCGGGAAGCGCGCAGCGATCCCGCCCTGAAGAGCAGGCTCTAGTTCGCCGAACTCATCACGAACAGGGCGGGCGACAAACTGCTCCAGATCCCGGGAGATCATCATCCAGGCGCGGTTAAGCTGATACACGCGCTCCGCCGTAACCTGACTGCTCTCTACACCGCTTAATACAGTGCTGAAGCTGGTGTAGGCTATCGCCGACACGAAGGCAGTAATCGCCAGCGCGATCAGAACTTCCACCAGCGTGAAGCCGCCGTTGCTGACTGATCTATTCATTGCCCGGCGCTACTTCGGTATCGGTTTCAAGATCTGCTGGCAGGAACGCCACCAGACTATGCAGCGGCGCATTAACATCTTCTTCGTCCAGCGCCACGTCAATTTGCAAACGGTAAAACAGAGGCACTTCCGTCAGCTTGCTCTCCATCCACCAGTACCACTCGCGTTCACCCATAGTAACGACACCGGATTCCTTGCCTTTCAACAAATCACCGCGGGCAAACGCCAGAATCCGAACCTCTGTTAATTTATTGGCCGCAACATTGTGTGCAATCGACTTATCGCGCAAATAACCAGTTGCATCCACCTGCTGCTGTAATGCAAACATCAATGCCGGCAGCGCGAGGGCAACAACGGCCAGAGCAACCATCACCTCTACCAGAGTAAAGCCATGTTTCCTGTGCAGACCGGTCATTGGAAATCTTCTTCGGTGGGTTCACCGCCTTGCAAAGCCCTGAAGTCTCCCAGCAAATTCCACTCGATGCGCCACAGCAGCTCGCCATTATCGCTGGCACGCATATCCAGGGCGCCAGGCAGGGTCTCGCCGCTGGCATAGAGAATAATTTGGGGCTGAGGATTCTGGGTAGTGATCACCAGGGTTTCCTGCTCCTGAACAACACCATCGAGTTCCAACTCCAACTCAATGCCTGAGGGTAAATCACCGGGGGAAAACACATCTTTACCGGCAGTCGGGGCTTGCCATCCGGTCGGCGTCTGTTCCAGCCAATCATAGTGGTAACGCCACTGGCCAGCCTCATCTTCCATCTGCAGCAGCAAACCGTAGTTCATCCCGGAAAACTGGGCTTCATCCAGCGCATAATTAGCGCTCTTCGCTAAACCCTCGATGCTCGCGCGGGCTAAAACGTCCCGGTCACCTGATCCAACATTCAAGGTCACCAGCGATGTCACCAGTACCACAACGAACAGAGTCACCAACAGTTCCAGCAGACTGAAGCCGCACTGCCGGAGACTTTTCACGATGATCAGTCCTCAGATTTCCAGTTGCCGATGTCGGCGTTCTGGTCCTCTCCACCGGATAGGCCATCGGCGCCCAGGCTGTAGATATCGACCTCCCCGTTTTCACCGGGACTCAAATACAAATATGGGCGCCCCCAAGGATCCAGGGGCAGTTCGGACAGGTAGCCGCCTTTTTTGAAGTTGCGTGGCTCCGGGTCCAGAGAACTGGCCTCTACCAGGGCTTCCAGACCCTGTTCCGTAGTGGGATAAACGTAGTTGTCCAATCGATAAATCTTCAGTGACGTTTCAATTGCCTTAAAATCTGCATAAACCTTCTGTACTCGCGCCTCGTCAGCCCGATTAAGTACCGTAGGTGCGACCACACTGATCAGGAGCCCCATAATCACCAGAACCACCAGGATTTCGACCAGCGAAAATCCACCGTTTCTTAACGCTTTCATATCGTTACTTCACCATAGTATTCAAATCAAAAATCGGCAGCAGAATGGCGAGCACAATCATCAAAACCATTCCACCCATGACTACCACCATCAACGGCTCAAACAAGGCCATCATCGTTCCAAGCGTCATTTCCAGTTCCCGCTCCTGGTTATCTGCAGAGCGAGCCAGCATAGTTTCCAACTCGCCGCTGGCCTCTCCGCTGGCTACCATATGCACCATCATCGGCGGAAAACGACCGCTTTGCTGCAGTGCCCTGTTGAGGCTACTGCCCTCTTGCACTAGTTCTGCTACCGCCTTGCTGTCCTCGCGCAACACCAGATTGGTCAGTACCTGCCCCGCAATGCGCAATGCATCAAGCAGAGGTACACCACTGGCCATAAGAATACTCAGCGTGGAGGCAAAGCGGGCAGTATCGATGGCCGTGACCAATCGTGTCCAGCCCGGGATTTTTAATTGTAATTGATGCCACCGGCGACGCCTGGACTCACTGCGTAACAGCTGCCGCGCCAAAACCACCAATACAATGATACCCAGCAACAACCAAATGCCCCATTCGCGAAAAAAATCGCTGGAGACAATTAGCGCTCTGGTCAGCAAGGGCAATTCCCGACTGGAGTGAGCGAATATACCAATCAGCTCGGGGACCACAAAAATCATCAACGCTACCACCACAGCGATGGCAACACCGACCAGAATGAAGGGGTAAATCATTGCCATCTTCAATTTCTGGCTGGTGTACTGACGCTGTTCCGTATAGTCAGCCAACTGCTCCAGAACCGGACCCAGGTGCCCGGAATGTTCTCCCGCGGCAACCATAGCACGGTACATTTCATTGAAGACCAGCGGAAATTCGGCCATCGCATAGGCGAGGGTATAACCCTCTGAAACCCGCGAGCGAACCTGCAGTAGCATTCCCTTGATCCTCGAACTACGGCTCTGCTGAGCCGCAGCCTGCAGCGCTTCATCTAACGGTAAACTGGACAACACCAGAGTTGAAAGCTGGCGAGTCAGCATGGCCAGGTCTCCGGCAGAAATCCGCGGCTGGAAAAACTGCAGCCGCCATCCAGAGTTACTGGCTGCCGGTCGATTGGCTTCTATCACTTCGACCGGTCGCAGACTGCGGGCGCGAAGCTGTCCCCTTACCTGGCGCTCAGAGTCTCCTTCAAGGAAACCCTTGGTGAGTTTTCCGTCAGTGTTAAGCGCACGATAACGATAGGCTGTCATAGTGTTTTAATGGCCTCAAGCCACCGAGGTCACTCGCATGACCTCCGCTAAACTGGTTTCGCCCGTCAGAATGCGTCTGCGTCCGTCCGCTTGCATGGAGGGGTAAGCCTGACGCGCGTGCGCCAGCATTTCCTGCTCGCTGGCGTTTTCGTAGATCATGCCCCGCAGCTTGTCATCCACCTCAATCATTTCATAAATACCAGTACGGCCACGATATCCCGTGTAATTACACTTGTCGCAACCACGGGGGTGGAACAACTGCACTTCCTTCTCGGTTTCCAGCGCAAGCACTTCGCGCTCCGCTTTGGTTGCAGGTGCAGCCTCGCGGCACGCGGTACAGAGTAGACGGACGAGACGCTGGGACATCACCGCCAACAAACTGGAGGACACCAGGAACGGTTCAATACCCATATCTTTAAGCCGGGTGATTGCGCCAATGGCTGTGTTGGTGTGCAGGGTAGACAAAACCAGGTGACCGGTGAGCGAGGCCTGAACAGCGATTTCACCCGTCTCCAGATCGCGTATCTCGCCAACCATCACCACGTCAGGGTCCTGGCGTAATATAGCGCGCAATCCCCGGGCAAAGGTCATGTCCACTTTGGTATTGACCTGGGTTTGACCCACGCCGGGCAGCATGTATTCCACCGGGTCCTCAATGGTCATGATATTTCGAGAGCTTTCGTTGATGTGACTGAGTCCGGCATAAAGCGTTGTGGTCTTGCCCGAGCCAGTAGGACCCGTCACCAATATAATTCCATGGGGACTGTGCAGGTGACGACGGTATGCCTCCAGCACTTGCTCGTTCATGTTGAGCTGTTCCAGTTTCAACTGCCCAGCGGCAGTGTCCAACAGCCGCAGCACCACACGTTCACCATGTGCCGAAGGAATGGTCGACATACGGATATCCACCGCGTGGCCAGCGATGCGTACGGAAATACGTCCGTCCTGGGGCACTCGTTTTTCAGCGATATCGAGTTTGGCCATCACCTTCAGCCGGGAAACCAGCAGGGGCGCCAGAGCGCGCTTGGGAGACAACACCTCGGCCAGCACACCGTCGATACGATAGCGCACGCTGAGGCGGTCCTCGAATGTTTCGATATGCACGTCCGAAGCTTCCTCGCGCACGGCCTGGGACAGTATCGCGTTAATTAGACGAATAATCGGCGCATCGTCCGCCGCGTCCATCAGGTCGCCAGACTCGGGAATCTCATCGGCCAGCCGCGACAGGTCGACATCAGCGCCGATGTCCTCTGCCATCTGCACGGCCTCATTATTGTCTCGCTGGTAAGCCACTGTCAGACGGCGCTGAAATTCATCGCTATCCACGCACTCGGTGGTATAAGACTCACCCAGGAAACGTCGCAATTCGGTTAACACTTGCACAGCGGGTTGTCCGTGAGTGAGCACGTGAGGACCATCGCTGCTGTCTACCAGCAATACACCCTGCTGCTGGGCAAAGTTGAACGGCAGGCTGCGGTGACCCGGCGACTGCGACAGAGATACCGGTGCCTTTGCAATATCGGGCTCAGACATTACTTGGCCTCAGGTTCCGCAACGCTGGACGCCTCCTTGATCTCCTCCAATTGCTGAATCTGCTCTTCCCATTCAGGCAATACCGGCAGATTGCCGTCATCGAGGAACATCAGGCCCTGCTCGCGACGCAACAGTTGTTGATCACGTATATAGCGATACTTGTCAGCCGTGGCGCCGTCTAGTTGCGCGTTGTCACGAATAATCGTCGGGCGAATGAAAATAAGCAGGTTGGTCTTGCTGACATCAACACTGTCAGTGCGGAAAAGCCGGCCAAGAAAGGGGATATCGCCCAGAATCGGAACTTTTTGCTGACCGTCCTGCACATTGTCCTCAATCAAGCCTCCCAGCACCACGACCTTGCTGTCCTGAGCCAGAACCTTGGTTTGAATTTTTCTCTCGCTGGTAATAATGTCCGCTGCTTCTGATATCTGCGAAGCACCGATAATGACGTTAGACACCTCCTGCTCAATTTCAAGGACTACCGAGTCTCCCTCATTGATATGGGGCGTCACTGCCAGGGTAATACCAACATTTTCCCGCTCAATTGTCTGAAATGGGTTGGAGGCGCCATCAGAACTTCCCGAGTTGGTATAAGAGCCAGTAATAAACGGCACGTTCTGGCCAACGGTGATAAAGGCTTCCTGGTTGTCCAGTGTCAGCAGACTCGGCGTTGAGAGAATATTGGCATTGCCCTGCGTCTTCAGCGCATTGAGGATGACCGTCATGGTGAGGTCATCATCAACCGAGCCCCAGCCCAGCGAGAGCCCCGGCGTACTAGCCAGGGCACCGGCAAGCGCACCTACATCAAATTCACTGTCATTAGACGGAGTGGCTTCATCGCCATTGTCGGGATTAAGCGCCCCTGCAAGCTGCTGCGCCTGGCTGGGTGAATTGATATTGCTGCCGTAAAAACCACTATCAGTATTAGCAAACAACCACTGCAGCCCAAGGTCCTGGCCCTCGCTAAATGTCATTTCCACGATAATGGCTTCTACCAGTACCTGCGCTCGCCGAATGTCGAGGCGGTGAATCACTGACTCAATGGCTGCCATTTCGTCTGTTTCGGCAGTAATTATCAGGGAATTAGTGCCTTCATCGGCTTCAATTGTAGCCGTCTTGGCGTTGCTGCGCTGCGCCTTGCCGTCAGCGTTTTCCAGGCTATTGATATTCTGCATTACCCGGGTCAGTACCTCGGCGATCTCTTTAGCCTCCGCGTATTCAAGGTAAACTACCCGGACATTGCCGCTTTGCTCAAGGGGGGTATCCAGGTGTTTGATCAGCTGGCTCATGCGCGCCCGCTCCATCTCATCGCCACTGACCAGCACGCTATTGGTGCGGCTGTCTGCGACAAGCAGTACTTCTGGCTCTGCGCCGCCACTCTGCTTGGCCTCGGACTTATTCAGCTTGTCGAGCATGGCTACGACATCGTCTGCTACGGCATAGCGCAACTTGATAATGTCAGTTTTTTGCACCGCTGAACGGTCCATACGCTGGATAATGTCTTTTATGCGATCAATATTGGCAGATACGTCAGAAATGATAATGGCGTTACTGGGTGCATAAGCTGCCATATGCGCCTGCTGCGGCACCAGCGGGCGCAACACGGGAATCAACTTGGCCGCTGAAATATTATCCAGCCTGATAACCTGAGTCATATACTCATCGCTACCACGAGGGCCGTCATCGGCCACTGAAACGGGTGATGAACGCGCATCCTTACTCTGAATTACCCGCACCACTCCGCCCGAGCGCACAGCAGTGTAGCCATGCACTTCCAGAATAGAGAGGAACAAATCGTACAGTTCATCTTTGGAGACCGGCTTGCTGGACACCACTTTGACCTTGCCCTTCACCGCCGGGTCCACCACGATTGTGGTGCCTGTGACTTCCGCGACGAATTTAATCAATTCCTGAATATCTGTCTCTTTCAGGTTGACCGTAAAATCCTGTGCCAGCAGATGCCCCGAAGGCAAAGCCAGGCTGAGCAGCAGGGCAAGAAGTGCAAAGCGAATCCGGCGCAGGGTTGAGTTCACGTATGGTCGTCCTATCTTTGTGTTTGCTTTAATCACGTTCTATTGGCTCGACTGCAGGCTGACGCTCAGAGAAACCGATTCTTCTCCGCGCTGAAGGTCAAATACCGCCTCACTGGCGGTACGCATGGTTTGGTATAGCCGCATGGTATTGGCAGGATCATTGAGATCGATCCCATTGACGCCGGTCACCAGGTCCCCGGATTTAAACCCCAATTGAGAAAACTGCGCCCTGTCTTTTCCCGGTGAAATACGATAACCCAGCAAATCTCCGTTCTGACGCACCGCATTCACCGAAACAACCTCCGCCAGAGACTGTGGATTCTGATAAAGGCGATCCCGATATTCCTGCGCTAACTGGGCAGCTCCCAGATCCTTGCGCTTGTCGACAACAGCAGGGGCTCCGCGGTTGACCGCGACCCGGTCCTTTAGCGAAGGCTGAATCAAGGTGTCCAGCTCATTTTCCTCCGACAAGGTCAGCAACTCATAGGTACCACCATTATCAAGCACCACCTGGCGCCGCATCACTTTGGCTAAGACGACTTTCCTACCCACCGGCAACTCATCTTCAACGGCATAGACAGCCTGCTTCTTTTTAAACTCGATAATGGCGTGGCCCAAACCGTCTTGTGTTGACGCCATAACACCGCGCAAAACCAATTGTAATCGCGTTTCCCGGGCGCCCTTTTCAATACCCTCCCGAGACTCCTGGACTGCTGTTAACTCCTCTAAAACAGGGGCCGCCGGAGCATCTGCACTGACCTCACCAAACAGGTGTCGGGATTGCAACTGCGCAATGTCCACAGGTGCAGGCGCAGCACCCATGGGAATCTGGCTTACCGGGTTAATCACATCCAGGGTTTCAGGTGGAGTGACATCCGCCGAGGGATACAGCGCCCAAAATAGTTTAACCACAGATAATGCCAACCACAGGCACAACAGCAGCATAATCAACTGCCGCAGGCGGCGAGCGATGGCTGGCTCGGTCACGAAACGTGCAATGGACTCTAGCGAGTTGTTTAATCGCGTCCCGAAATCGCTGGAACTATTAAGCCACTGAGCTGGCAATTGGCACTCACTTGGTTAGAGGAAATGAACTGACCGAGCCAATGCCCGGAATTAAGGTGTTGCGTTGATTATAGGGGTCAGCGGTCAAAGTTAAAACCGCGGTGAGCTGCGAAATTTTCCCGCAAACATTAGCCAAAGCTGAAGCTTTTCGCCCGTTAGCCCTGCAAAAAATATCTAGCGGTCGCCAGCACCAGTGCCAGACCCACCAATGGGTATATCCAGCGACTGATCCGATTGACTTTGTCTGGCTCCATCGGACTGGCAAAACGCTGCAACACCAACGATAACACAGCAATACCACCAAAAATTGCCAGCAACAGTAGAAACAGGTTAGTCATTGTTTTTGTCCTCCATCGGCGCCCTTCCTTCACGCACATCGGCATACCAACCAGAAGGGTTATCGATCTCACCTTCTGCATCTAACGGAGGATAACTCAAACCACGCTCCCTGCAAAAATCCCGCACCCGGGGATGGCCCCACTCGAAAAACAGTCGTTCCCAGCTGGACGCTTCAAGCCTGCATTGCGCATACATGCCCGCCGCCTCTCTCTGACGCTGAGCTTCCGCCAAAATAATGCCTGCCGCCACCGACACATTATACGACTCCACCATACCCACCATGGGAATCGTAATACAGCGATCCACCCGCTCAAGCGCTATCGCACTGACACCGCGACGCTCAGCGCCCATCAAAATCCCGGTGGGCAGGGTGTAATCGACTTGCCGATAATCAGCGGCCTGCTCATCAAAGTGGGCGGCAACCAACTGGTAACCACTTGCTTTTAAAGCATCCAAGGCCACCGCCGGATTTTGGTGCGTGTCAACATCTACCCAATGGTGCGAACCCATCGCGGTACCGCGAAATGTCTTGTAGTCCTCTGTCCCAATTACTGCGTGCATACGCTGTATTCCCACTGCATCACAATTGCGAACGATGGCAGAAAGATTACGCTGCTTGTGAACAAAATCAGTAACCACCGTGAGATCTGGCTGTCGCCGATTCAAGACCTCACGCAAGCGGGCAATGCGTTTCGGGGTCAAGTGCCGCTCCTAAGATTCTGCTGGCGACAACACGAGTACTGCAAATGGCGCTCTCTATCGATGGCGCCGGGAGACAGTAGATGGGCATAGTTCACTGAATCGCCTCTTTATCCGCAACCATCATAGCCACGGGAGATTAATACCGGTTAACTGATAACGCGGTACGCCTCGGCTATTTGCGCAGAGCTGCTGACGGAGCAATCCAGGTCTTGGAGCAGGCCGTCGCGGAGGCTGTAGACCCAGCCATGTACCGACAATTCCTGCCCCCTGGCCCATGCCCCCTGAGCAATCGTCGTATGACAGACGTTGGCGACCTGAGTCTGAACGTTTAATTCACACAGTCTGGAAAGGCGTTCTTCCTTGTCGCTGATGGCATCCAGCTCATCCTGATAACGAAACTGTACGTCCTTGATATGACGCAACCAGTTGTCGGCAAGCCCATTGTCAGCACTTTCATAGGCAGCCTTTATACCGCCGCAGCCAAAATGCCCGACCACAATGACGTGCTTCACTTTCAACACCTCTACGGCATACTGCAACACCGTGAGGCAATTGAAGTCAGTGTGCACGACAATATTAGCCACATTCCGATGAACGAATACTTCGCCAGGCAGCAGGCCTACAATTTGGTTTGCAGGTACCCTGCTGTCGGAGCAGCCTATCCATAAATACTCTGGGTGTTGCTGGGCAGCGAGTTTCTCAAAGAACTGAGGGTCGTCTGTTTTTACCGAGTCCGCCCAGGCGCGGTTTTTCTCAAAAAGGTTTTCCAGTTTTTTCGCCAAGGTGCATCCTTATACCAGTAGGGTGGCAAGTCGTGAAAGTACGTGTCGATTACCGCCTTTGACGTGTGCATCATCAAGTGCTTTACGCCCGGCTGCCTCCATTTGTTTGGCCAACTGGACCATATCGACCGCTGGGTAAGCTTTGGGGTCCCAAGTTACCCTGCCTAAGCTGACAGTAACCTGTAATACGGCGCCACGGCCATCGTCAATCGCGAACTCCTCAATGTCACGGCGCATACGCTCGGCAATGTCGCCTCCCACGGATTCACCAATTCCGGGGATCAAAACAGCCATGCGTGAACGAGAGAGACGCGCCATCATGTCCGTAGCTCTCAAAGTTGAGGAAATGCGCTCGGCCACTTTTTTCAGCACAAAATGACCTCGCACCTCCCCGTAATGTTCGTGCAAGTCGTCGTACTCATCAATATCGATCATCAGCACCGATACAGGCTGATCCGCCCGCCGTGCCCGGGCGATTTCGCGAGCGATATCGCGCTCAAATCCACGCAGGTTGCTGATTTGGGTCAGGGGATCCAGCATCGTCAGCTGGGATATCTGCTGATGCGTCACCGACATGGCAAAGCAGCGCGAAATCATCATAGCGAGGTGCGAGAGCAGGTCGCTTTCCGCGTTTCCGAAAGCCAGACTGTCTTCCTGTAAACCCAGATGCAAACTGCCGATCAGGCGCCCGGATTCTATCAGTGGCAGTAACAGAACATAATCAATGCCATGCTCGGACTTGAGTACCTCGAACATCCTGGAGTCCGTTACGTCGATAATTTCAATTCCCGGCTCGAGGGAATAGAGCTCCTGAATCTCGAATGCATCCTGCTGCAGTTGCAGGTAGTGACCATAGCGCTCGCCACCAACAATCAGGCCAGCGAGTACATCTTCAGGGTCATAAAGCCAGAGTTCGGCAGCGCGAAAGGAAAAGTGCCTGGGAAGACTGACCAGCAAAACTTCCAGCAGGCATTGCAGGTCTTTAGCGTCCAGCAGCATGCGTTCCAATTGCTGGGTTTGTTGATACAGGTAGCGATTGACGCTAATACGTTCTGCGAGACGAAGCTCGAGCAACTCCGCGCTGGACGCAGCTGGCGGTGCACCCTCGATCTCCTCGCGCTGCACGCCGCTGTAGCTTTTTTCTTCCGCCATCGTCAATCTCGCTTATCAGCCAGAATAATCCTTTTCCGGAGGAAATTTTATATGCTTTCCAGTGTATGCTTCCTACAATCTGTATGCAACGCCGCAACCGTTAACTGTTACCCGTTCACCCGGCTGGCGCTTTTGCGTCGTTGGGAACAACACCCTCCAGGGAGATTACTCGCGTGAAATTAACCGCTGAAATGAGCCTGTACCCGCTGCAGGAAAATTACATTCCCATCATCAGAGCATTTATTGAAGATGCTGCCAAAAAACCTGGAGTGACACTGGTCTCCAACGCTATGAGCACTCAGGTTTGCGGTGATTGGGCTACTGTCATCGAACTCGTCGATCAATGCCTCCGAGCCAGTACAGAACGCTTCGGCAAACAGGTACTGGTATGCAAGTTTATCCCCGGTGAGCTAGAAATTTCCGAGTGAAACCCCTCGATAGCTCTGCGGCTGTAAAACTGAAACTCGAGCAGACCCTAGCCCAATGGCAGCACTGGCGCTGCGAGCCGCCGCTGCAAGCAGCGCCTCATCTGGATCGCCCATTGAGTGGAGGTCTCAGCAACCATAATTTCCTGGTTAGCTCGGCCAGTCGGCACTATGTAGTGCGCATTGATGGCGTAAACCCTGCTCGTCACGGGATCAACAGAAATGTGGAATATCTCGCCCAGCAGTCAGCCGGTAATGTCGCATTGGCACCGATGCCCCGCTATTTCAACCCGGAGCTTGGCGCTATGGTGTGCGACTATTTCACCGCGGATGCCAAGCAAGTGCCAACGCCTGCCGACCTGGCGCAGCTTTGCCTCGGTATTCACCATCTGCCGGCAAGACACCTCAAGCTGGACCTTGGCAACAGAATCAAGCAATACGAGAATCAGCTTGGACGCACCGCAAAGCCATTGCCGCCCGAGGCCATCCGCAGGGCGATTGCTAAGCGATTGAACCGAAGCGAAATCAGTAACACCCCTGCTTCGCTGTGCCACAACGATCTGCTGCCGGCCAACCTGATCGTCAGTAAAGGGAAACTGTTTGCCCTCGACTGGGAGTATGTTGCCATGGGCAGTCCCTGGTTCGACCTGGCAGTTGCCTGCGAGGGGCAGCAATACGATAAAGGGCAAATTGAACGATTCTTGTTTTATTACCTGCAGCGAAAACCCGACCAGAAGGAGACTGGCCAACTTCACTTATTTGTAACGATTTATCGCTATATAGAGTTACTTTGGCATCTTGAACAAGCAACGCCGGAGCTCGCGACCGCTGTACTGGAGTCTCGCTTGCCGCGAGTTGAAGATAAGCTGGCTTAATCGCGAAAATTATTGAACTGCAATGGCGACCCCAAGTCACCCTCTCTCAAAATAGCCATTACCTGCTGCAGATCATCGCGTTTTTTACCTGTCACGCGAACCTGCTCACCCTGCACCTGGGCTTGCACTTTCAATTTTGCTTCCTTGATTTTCTTGATCACTGATCGACACTGATCACTGTCCAGACCGTGACGCAATTGCACCGATTGCTTAACCTGTTTGCCGGTGGTAATCGGCTCACCACAATCCATTGCTCCTGGGTCAATGTCACACTTGATAAGCGCGCTGCGCAACATATCTTCCATTTGGGTAACCTGAAACTCGGCCTCCGCGGTCATCAACACCAGGCGCTCATCTCGCTCAAAGCTCGCGTCAACTCCCTTGAAATCAAAGCGATTGGCAATAATACGACCCGCCTGGTCTACTGCATTGGTCAACTGGTGCAGGTCTACTTCCGAAACCACATCAAATGATGGCATAGTGCAATTCCTCAACTGTAAGCACTTTCAGGAACTCCTATGGTAATGGCCCACGGCCAATTTACAACGCAAGGCTTCAGGTCAGCATTTTGAACGGCAATCACTGGCACATACTGGGTGCGGGCGCCATGGGCTGCCTATTCGCTTCGCAGCTGGTTGAGGCTGGCTGCCGCGTCACTCTGCTTCTGCGCCACCGGCCAGAGGCGGGTTCCAGCTCACTCACAGTAGAATCGAAAAACTCCAGTAATGAACTGACGGTGCAACTTGACCATGCCGCGTCCACCGGCGAGATCAACCATCTGTTAATAACCACCAAGGCACAGGACGCAGTAGACGCGGTGAAAAGCATTGCCCCACGCATTGGCAAGCAGGCGTCCATCCTGTTTGCCACCAACGGTATGGGCTATGCCGCTGCAGTTAAGGCCATTGTGCCCGATAACCCAATCTACTATGCCACCAGTACCGAAGGCGCTTACCGGCTCGACACTCTGCACATACGCCACGCGGGACGCGGCATTACGCGTATTGGCAGTGCCGAAGGCTTACCTCAGCCCAGCTGGCATGAAGATTGGAGGAAAACATCTCTGGACTGCCAGTGGGATGACGACATTACCACCGCCCTATGGCACAAGATGGCTATTAATTGCGCAATAAATCCGCTGACTGCCATCCACCAATGCCTTAATGGAGAGCTGGCCAGGCGCAAACAACTCAAACAGGAAGTTGGCAACCTTTGTGATGAAATTGCTGAGGTCAGCCTTGCAGCAGGGTTTGATACTACTGCAGCCACGCTGCACGAAGACGTGGCGGCTGTTATTGCGGGAACAGCTGATAATCGGTCCTCGATGCTGCAAGACGTGGCAGCAGGACGCAGCACAGAAATTGACTTCATCACAGGTTATCTGCTGCGAACGGCTCAGAAATATAAGCTGAACCTCCCGCACAACAAAAACGTGTTTAATAAGGTACTCGCTCTTGGCCTCTGAACCCACATCTCTTGCTACCCTTGCCCCCGTCCTGCTGCTCTCACTGCTTAGCGTGAGCGGCTTGGTAGCCAGCGATTTTCAGGATTTCAAGGGAGGTCGATTCGCCCTTAAACCGCTGGCAGCGGCTGCGTTTATCTGGCTAGCGGTCTTACTCGGCGCGCCCCAGTCGAACTACGGACAGTGGCTGCTCTTCGGACTGGTACTTTGCGCCGTTGGAGATGTGTTGCTGATGTTTGAAGCGGAAGCTGCCTTTCTAGCAGGGCTTGTTGCATTCCTCTGTGGTCATCTGCTTTATGCCGTCGCATTTACCCAACTGCCTTTGAACACCATGGCTATAGCGATCGCCTGTCTACCGGCGCTGACCCTGATCGTGCTGGTTTTATTTTGGTTGAGACCGCATTTACAGGGACTTATGCGAGCGGCGGTTCCCGCCTATATCATTGTTATCGCCGCTATGCTGATATTCGCAGGTGGCACCTGGGGGCACGCAGGGTCGCTGCTGATTTTGTGTGGCGCCTGGGGCTTCGCTTTTTCTGATCTGGCTGTCGCCAGGCGCCAATTTGTAAGCGCCGACCGAATCAATGGTCTGTGGGGTACACCGCTTTATTTTGGCTCTCAGATGCTTCTCGCCGCCAGCGTTGCATGGCAACTTTAAAGGTCACTCGAGCAACGAGCGCGTGCTCTGGACGATAAGACCGGCCCAAACCTCCTCAGGCAGGTTTGGCGCGATGGCGACCTGGCGATAGTCAAACTCCTCACCTCGCGCACCTGAAATCGAATACAGGCAAAGTGCCTCGCTGCAGCGCAGACTGACGCTAAGAACGAGCTCCGGCTCAGCAGCGGCAAGCTCTGCATAATAAGCCCTGGGACGAACCGCTCCACTCACCTGCATAGGACCAAGTTCCGCTTCAGCCGCGCTAACCACTTTGTCCATTAGCCACTGCTGGTCAATGGGTTTAGGTATTTCCCTGTGGTGCTCCAGACTCAAGGCCGGTGCTTCAAAATGGACCCGGGTTGGATAAACCTGCATCGCCAACACAGTCACGATTACCAGCGCAGCGAGAGCACTGGCGCCCATTGCAATCCGAGTGGACGCACGCAAAGCTTTTAACCATTTGCCGGTGCTTCTAGGCCAGGAGCCCTTAAGAGCAGACTTACCCCGCTCCCTCAGTTGCACAGGAATCTCCAAAGGAATGTCTTCTGGCGACTCCTGGCGAAAGTAGGGCCTGGCTTGTCGCTGCAAACTATCACACTGAGCCAGCGGCAACTGTTGCTGGGCTTTGCGTAACTCGCGTCGAACAGTATGGGTATTGTTGGGCCGATTCGCCGGACTCTTCTGCAACAGGTGGCTGACCAGCGCATCTAACTCAGGGGGAACACCTGCCTCAAGGACGAGGCGGCTTGTTAATACCGGCCTGTGCTCCGCGAGCAACAGTTGTGTGTCCAAGCGGCCATCCCGGAAAAATGCCTGTTCGCCGGTTAGCATCCGAAACAACAGGCAACCCAGAGCAAACAGGTCGGTGCGCACATCCAGTGGCCCGCCCTGCAGATGTTCTGGCGTCAAAGCGCTATAGCTACCTGCAAGTGGCAGGACTGAGTCATCCACCGCACGAGCAATACCAAAGTCCGTCAACTTTACCCGGCCCTGTCGATTCACCAGCACGTTGGCTGCTGTGAGGTCTCCATGAACGACTTTCTGCTGACGCGCAGAAGCAAGCGCCACCGAGATGTCAGTGGCAACCGTCAAAGCACTGGCCACTTCAAGGCGGCATCGCCTGAGCAATTCTTCCAGGTCACAGCCGGGAACATACTCCATCACAATCGCCAGGTGATCGCTGGATTCCATTAAATCGTAGACCTGTACAACGCGGGGACAGTTAATTCGAGAAGCCTTACGAGCCTCGGCAAGCGCTTGCTTGCGCGCCGCCCGTAGCTCCGGCAACTGATGAATTTTAATAGCCACCTGACGTTGCAGACGGCCATCATAGCCGAGGTAAACCTGACCCTGACCGCCGCTTTTTATCAGGCGCACAATACGGTAGGGCCCGATACTGTTATCAGACACGGAAATTGATCATGCGGGAGTCCCCAAGGAGCGCAGTCGCTGGCGCAGCCCGGAAGCGGAAACCTCCAGATTGAACGCCGCTTTACCCAGGCTGCCACCGCAACTGGCCAGTGTTGTTTGAATATCCTGCATGGGAATTTCCGAAGCCCGTCGGAATCTGGCTGACGCATCAATTCGACGGTAGATTGACTGACGACTGACACCCAGTTCACCAGCTACCGCCGCAACTTCAAACAGGCTGTGCTCCATGGCTTTCACAAAATCTACTTCCGTGATGTCCATTGGCTTGCGCGGTTTAGCTGAAACCCCGGGGCCCTTCTCGACAAAGGCCCCAACCGCTGATTTTTTCACATCGATTTCTGCAATTATGGGTGCAGGGATACGCAATTGAGTATCGCTAGCAACCACCACTTGCCCGGCGAAATTTTCCAACTGCCTGATATTGCCCGGCCAGTGATAACAGCTGAAGCGGTGAAACAAGTCAGCCCATCGGGCCAGGGAATGAGCGGCACTGTGGGCAGCAGGCAGCAAGTCCTTACGCCCCTCGCGCTCGCATGCCCTGGAAAGGAAGTGCATGAGAAGCTCACCAATGTCCTCTGAATGCTCCGCTAACGCTGGTAACCGTAGTTCAATCGCGGCCAGCCTGTGCCGCAGTGCTGACTTAAAATTACACGACGCTCCATCAATTTCAGCATCTGTCGCGGAAATCACACGCACATTGACCTTGCGCGCACTGCCGCCAACAACCTGTATCTCGCGTTGCTGCAGCGCGCGAAGTAACAGCGGCTGAACCTCTTCAGGAGTATCCCCGACTTCGTCCAGAAACAGACTTCCTCCCTGGGCTTCCCGAAAGTATCCGGCGCGGGCCTTGTCTGCACCGGTGAACGCGCCTTTGGTGTTGCCAAACAGTAAAGCGCTGGCAAGCCCGGCTGGAACCGCTGCCATGTTGACACTCACCAACGGTTCGTCGGACCGACGACTATTGCAGTGGATGGCTTGAGCAACCAGTTCTTTACCCACGCCGGTTTCACCCATTATCAGGACATCCGAATCACTGCAGGCGGCGCGCATGACCTCCTCTCGCAATCGATCCATGACAGCACTGCTTCCCAGCAGCGATCTATCAAGAGCAGCAGGGCCAGGCGACTTAAGGACAGATGTTCGGCGCAGCATAAGCACCACCGTATGCGACAAAGCCAATGGCACGCCTGCCGCAAGCCGCGCATTGCCTATAAAAAGTTCAGCCTGTAGTAGCTCCTCCCCCGCAACCCGACAGCGGCTGGCAGCAGCAGAGCGGCACAGGGTGATTCCATCATCCTCGACAGTGACTGCCAGCGCATGCCGACTGATGTACGGATCTTCCAACGGTAAGGGCTTGGTAGCAGAATTTGCGCAAAATAACGGGGCCTGACGACCGAGGATATGCTCTTTTTGCGCGCAGCTCAGCAACGCACATTGCCCGATGCGTTCCACGCAGGGATGAAAGATTATCGTGCACTGCAGACCAGGAGAGGCAACCGACTCAGCGATGGCATCACGCAACGTCGGCAGCGTCGTTTCGCTGTAGTCGTCAGGCATGGGCTTGGCAGCGACCTGGGCCGCTTTATGAGCTGTCCTTCCCTGAGCTTAGCAGCTACCGGAAATTCTGCCTGTTTGGCCCCTTGGGGAGAATCGACGGACTAGAACATCACAACCAGACCCGCTATCACCGCAACCCAACACACACTCGCGCGCCTTACTAGCGCGGCAAACATCTCGTTCTCGATGGCGGCTCGCTGCCCGCTGAGTCCGCCCTCCTCGTCCGGCACCCTATCCTGCCCGGTGGCCGCCATGGCAACGGTAAACAAAACCTCGGAAGAGGACATCCCCGGCGCTCGCAAGGCATCCCATAACTCGTCGGCACTGGCGACAAAGTTACCCGTCAGCGTGAAAGCCGCAGCCAACAAACGCACTGGAACCCAGTCGACGTAAAACAATATATGTTGCCGGGAGGCTTCGCCCTCACAGGTCATATACAGCAACCGATAAGCGAGGGCTCCAAGTGGTCCGAGCAACAGAAAGTAGAATAAAACAGCAAACCAACGCTGATAGTTCTCATATAGGAAGCCTTGTTGAATACGCTTATGAATCAATATCGCGTCCAGTTGCTCCTTCGGTTCGAACCACTTAAATTCAGAAGAGGTCGCCAACCATGCCGCTTGAAAGTCCTCTCGACGACACTGGCTACGATACCGTTCTTGAAACGCTCCAAGGTTGCTGCGCCCAAAACTGTAAAGCAGCAATAACACCGCCGCTGCCATCCAAGCCAGGCCGAAAAGAAGAGGCTGCAGTGCATTGAGTACCAGATGTGCAAGGACCACAGGGACTCCTACACTAAACACCGCCTGCAGACCGCCACCCAAACCCAGGGATGCGAGTTGCCCCTGCCATCGATCAAACCAGCCGCCTCCATCCAGCCAATCCTCCAGTGGAGACAAGCGCTCCAAAACCAAAGCAATAATCAGGGCGAGAAAAGTCATGCACCAAACTCCTTTTTGTCATTGACAGTCAATGGCTGCAAGTAACGCTGCCAGTCGAACGCGGGCCCCGGATCTGTTTTACGGCCGGGAGCAATATCACAGTGACCCGCGACGCGCTGAGCGCACAGGCCGGGGTAAGTAGCAAACAGGGCACGACTTATCGCCTGCAAGCTTTGGTATTGCAAATCGGTATAAGGCAGCTCATCAGTGCCCTCCAACTCAATGCCTATGCTGAAGTCGTTACAGTTGTCTCTACCTTGATACTGTGAAACTCCGGCATGCCAGGCCCGATCATCAAAACTGACAAATTGCAGAACCTCACCGCCTCGCTGGATAAGGAGGTGGGAAGATACCTTCACATCACGAATTTCCTCAAAAAAAGGATGTTCATCCCAATCCAGGCAATTGCCAAAAAAACGCTCTATGCAGTCGCCACCGAACTGCCCAGGCGGCAGTGAAATATTGTGGATAACCAGCAGTTCAGGCTGAAAACCGGAAGGGCGGGGTTCAAAATTATCTGAAGGAACCCGCCTGGCGTTAGTTAACCAGCCTGCTATCACGGTGTACTTATTATTGGCATCCCCCATTGCTCCATCATAAGGGAGTCTATCAGCCCTCTCAACGGGCAAACTGTCGCGAGCATTTGGCAGCCCTGATACAATCAGCGCCTATTTTTTGGAAGCGCAAAGCAGCCATGACAACAAGCCACAAGGTCACGCCAACGCCACAGCAGATACGTGAAAATATTCTGGCTGCACTCTCTGAGGACATTGGCGATGGCGATATCACCGCACAATTGATTCCCGCGGACGCCCGCTCCAATGGCTTGGTGATCACCAGAGAGGCCGGAGTAATGTGTGGTCGGGCCTGGGTAGATGCAGTCTTCGCCGAAGTGGACTCGTCGATCTCGCTGGAATGGCTGGCGCATGATGGCGATCGCTTGTCGGCAAACGACAGCTTATTCACTGTTTCCGGGCCCGCACGCGGGCTGTTGACAGCAGAACGGGCAGCCTTGAACTTTCTCCAGCTACTGTCGGGAACGGCAAGTATTTGCAACTACTATGCCTCGCTCGTTGAAGGCACCGGAGTCAAGTTACTGGACACCCGCAAGACCATACCCGGCCTGCGCATCGCCCAGAAATACGCGGTTCACTGCGGAGGGTGCCACAACCATCGCGTGGGCCTTTACGATGCATTCCTGATCAAGGAAAACCATATCAACGCCTGTGGCGGAATCGTTCATGCTGTTCTGGCCGCACGAGAGAATGCTCCCGGTAAACCCGTAGAAGTGGAAGTAGAAAGCCTGAATGAACTAGAGCAAGGGCTCGCCGCCGGTGCAGATAGAATCATGCTCGATAATTTTTCACTTGAAGATATGCGCGCCGCCGTTGCTGCAACCGGGGCACGGGCCGAGCTTGAGGCATCTGGCAACGTGACCGACGAAACCTTGCGTCCTATTGCAGAAACCGGAGTCGACTACATTTCGATTGGCGCTCTCACGAAAAACTGCAAGGCACTGGATCTTTCAATGAGGCTGCTATAGCAGCGCCGTTTCGCTGACAATGACGCCGTTGTTGTCGGCGTATATATACTCTCCGGGGTTTACTATCACACCGCCGATAGAAACAGGGACATCGCGCTGTCCCACGCCTAATTTCTCTGTTTTGAGAGGTGTAGTACCCAACGCCTGCACGCCCAGTTCTGTTCTGCCAATCTCGTCCACGTCGCGAATCACACCATTGATCACCAGCCCAGCCCAACCATTTGTTGCTGCCTTTTCAGCAAGCATGTCACCCAGTAAGGCCCGGCGCAGTGAACCGCCTCCATCAACAACGATGACTCGCCCTTTTCCTGTCTCTTCGACCAGCGCTTTCACCAGTGAATTATCCTCGTGACATTTAATCGTCACCGCTGGGCCAGCGAACTGCCTGACCGCACCGTAATTGTTGAACTGTAGTTCAATGGCCCGCGCCGCGGGACACTGGTCAGTGAGATCAGGGGTACTGATACGCACCATGATCAGATCCACTCCTGCTGGAACGACTGCAGCGCCCCGCGAGCACCGGCAACCGCGCCAGCATGAGCCGCACAGCGAGGAAGAATTTGCTCACCGTAATACTGGGCAGTACCAATTTTAGCTTCGTAAAAGGGGTTATCACTGCCGTTTTTCAGGCGCTCAAAAGCAACAAGGGCTGATCGACCTAAATGCCAGCCTCCAAACAAGTAGCCTGTTTGCATCATATATTCGAAGGAAGCGCCCAGGGCAACATTGGGGTCCTCCTTGAGCTCGGCCAACACAATCCGGGTGGCGTTTTCCTGATCTGCCATGGCTCGTGTAAGCGACCCGGCGATTCCCGTCAGGCGAGCATCACCGGCTGCCTGCAGGCGGGTGATCGTAGCGTTCACCTCGGTCATCATCGCTTCCATTGTAGCGCCGCCATCTCGACCCAACTTGCGAGACACAAGGTCCGCCGCCTGAATGCCATTAGTGCCTTCATAAATCGGGGTAATCCGCACATCGCGCAAATACTGTGCTGCGCCAGTTTCTTCCACAAAACCCATACCACCGTGAACCTGCAAGCCCAGTGAGGTTACTTCCTGCGCCACTTCGGAAAGCCAACCCTTGATGACGGGAATCATCAGGTCAATACGGGACTGCTGAAGCGGGCGATCTTCCTGGGGGCCGCGATGGGCCAAATCCATAGTAACGGCTTCGGTGTAAGCCAACCCGCGCATGGCTTCGCACATGGATTTCATAGTCAATAGCATGCGCTTTACATCGGGGTGCTCGATAATAGGGACGCCGCCTTGTACTCGGTCGCGAGCATAGGCAGCCGCTTTCTGCAGGGAGCCCTCGGACGCACCAAGCGCCTGCACACCCACCTTGTGACGCGCCTCGTTCATCATAGTGAACATGCAAGCCAGGCCTCGATTTTTTTCACCTAATAAATAGCCGATAGCGCCCTCGTCATCACCAAAGGCCATGACACAGGTGGGACTGCCGTGAATGCCCAGCTTATGTTCGCAAGATACCGGATAAACATCGTTGCGCTCACCCAGGCTGCCGTCGTCATTGACCAGGAACTTGGGGACAATAAACAATGAAATGCCGCGACTGCCCTCAGGGGCATCGGGCAGTTTGGCCAACACCAGGTGAATAATGTTCTCTGTGGACTGGTGATCTCCCCAGGTGATGTAGATTTTTTGGCCGCTGATACGGTAGTGGTCGCCTTCTGGCACTGCCTTGGCCTTCATCACACCCAGGTCAGACCCTGCACCTGACTCAGTCAGGTTCATGGTGCCCATCCACTGTCCGGTGTTCATTTTTTCCAGGTAGGTCTGCTTTTGCGCTTCTGTGCCATGGGCATGAATGGCCAGCGCCGCACCACTGCTCAACATGGGGGCCAGCCCGAGAGCCATATTGGCACCGTTCCACATTTCGTGACCGACCGTGTTGTAAATTTCCGGTAAACCCTGGCCGCCATACCTGGGGTCCGATGAAATACCGATCCAACCGCCCTCTGCCAATTGCCGCAGGGCCGCATCATACCCGGGCGGGGCAGTCACTGCGCCATCGGTGCAAACCGCAGGCTGCTCGTCACCCACCCGGCGCAGCGGCGCTAGCTCATCACCCGCCAGCTTTGCAGCCTCATCCAGTAAAGCCGTGGTCAGTTCTGAGCCCACTCCGTAGTCGGCAAAATCCGGGAGAGTCCCAAGTGCGTTTTCGGCATCCAGAACCTCGTCAATAAGAAAGTTCATATCCTCTACGGGTGCGCGATATGTGCCCATGGTAACTCCTGAAATGATCTAAATGTCGGTGGCGAAGGTAGTACAGGTGAGGCGATAAGGAAACGGCTGTCTCAAAACCGTTGGCAATTTTATCCCTATAGGTATAATTCCCCAAAGCTATAGACAGTATTTTCATCATTCACAAAGTGAATACGGAGAAGACGTGAACGTCAATCGAATCGACCTGAACCTGCTGGTTTACCTGGATGCTCTATTGCGCGAACGCAACGTCACCCAGGCGGCCAACCAACTCAGCCTCAGCCAGCCTGCCATGAGCAACGGACTGAGGCGTTTACGTGAGCTGTTTGACGACCCCCTGCTGGTTCGCACCAGTGACGGCATGACCCCCACTGAACGCGCGCTTGAGCTGGAACCTGTTGTACGGGAAGTACTCAGCAAAATCGACAAGGCTGTGCAGCCCCGTAGTGATTTTGAGCCCGATCAGGCACAGCGCGTATTTCGAATCATGGCCAGTGACTACGGCGAAGCCACCCTGTTTCCGGCGGTGCTCGCCAAGCTTCGCGATCTCGCGCCGGGTATCACTCTGGACATTATGACCCCGTCAGACGTGAGCTTCCTGGACGTGGAGCGCGGCAAAGTAGACATGGTCATTAACCGCTTTGACTCCATGCCCCAGTCCTTTCACCAAATTCACCTGTGGGACGATACTTTTTCCTGCATCCTCAACGTTGATCACCCGATGCTGGAAAATTTCACCCTGGATAACTACCTCGCAGGCGATCACGTTTGGGTGAGTAAAACCGGCATGGGTGTGGGCGTTGGCGTTAACCCGGATGATGTCCAGCGCTTGGGTTGGGTAGATCTAGCCATCAACAAGCTGGGGAAAAAACGCCAAATTCGCGTTTTTACCCGTCACTACCAAGCGGCAATGACGCTGGCCGAACAGAACGACCTGATCGTCACCTTGCCCACTCGAGCGGCGCTCCTCAAACGCGACAACCCACGAGTTGTCTTGCGCGATCCGCCCCTGGACATACCCCCGCTGGAACTGAAAATGGCCTGGAGCCCTTTGCTTCAGCACAACCCGGCCAATCGCTGGCTCCGAAAATTAATTGCCGATACGGCGAGAGAGCTTGATGGCCAGGAACCCACTCTGTGAAATTCACATCGGGAATGCCCGCGATAGAAACGATAAATTAGCTAAATTTAACTCTGCCTCCTAAACTCGCAGCCAATACTGGAGATACCCCTGACTCCGGCAAAATCACAAGGACAACATCATGACAGATCGTATCCAGCAGGGTGGCCTGCAAGTTGCCTCCGTTCTCCACCACTTGCTGGAGAACGACATCGCCCCGGGCACCGGTATTGCCGCAGCCGATTTTTGGCAGGCCCTGGAATCGGTGATCACCGAGTTGGCGCCAGAGAATCGTGCATTACTGCAGGTTCGCGAGGATCTGCAGGCGAAGATTGACCAATGGCATCGCGCCAACTCCGGCGCAGACTATGACAAGGCGGCCTACAAGGCATTTCTGCAGGAAATTGGCTACCTATTGCCTGAGGGAGACGACTTTTCGATTACCACGGAAAACGTAGACCCTGAAGTCGCCACTCTCGCAGGTCCGCAGTTGGTCGTACCGGTAATGAACGCACGCTTTGCGCTCAATGCCGCCAACGCCCGCTGGGGCAGCCTCTATGATGCGCTTTACGGCACCGATGTGATCTCAGAGGAAGGTGGCGCTGAGCGCGCGGGCGCATACAACCCGGTCAGAGGCGATAAGGTCATTGCCTATGCTCGTGACTTTCTTAACGAACACTGCCCCCTCACTAGCAGCGACCACATGCAGGCAGTGGCTTACACCATAGTCGATGGCAAGCTGCAGGTAGAGCTAAATGATGGGGTGATCAGTGCACTTGCGGACCCGGAGCAACTCGTTGCGTTTACCGGCAATGCCGATGCCCCTTCCGGCGTGTTGCTGCGCCACAACGGCTTGCACATCGAAATCCAGATCGATCCGAGCACTCCGATTGGCGCCACCGACAAAGCCGGCGTTAAAGATGTGTGTCTGGAATCCGCTCTGACCACGATCCAGGATTGCGAAGACTCTGTCGCTGCCGTTGACGCCGAAGACAAAGTGGTCGTTTACAGCAACTGGCTTGGCCTGATGCGCGGTGACCTCGCAGAAGCGTTTCAGAAAGGCGGTAAAAGCCTCACCCGAACTCTGAACCCTGATCGTCAATTCACCGCCACTGATGGCTCCACATTGACCTTGCCTGGCCGAAGCCTGCTGTTCGTGCGTAACGTCGGTCACCTGATGACCAACGAAGCTATTCTGGATGCACAAGGCAATGAAATCCCCGAAGGCATTATGGACGGCATGTTCACCGCCATGATCGCCCTGCACGACCTGAATAAAGACGACAGCGCGCCGCGCAACTCCCGTACAGGCAGTGTGTACATCGTAAAGCCCAAGATGCACGGCCCCGATGAAGTCGCCTTTACCTGCAAACTATTCGATCGCATCGAGGATGGTCTGGGCATGGCCCGCAACACCCTCAAGGTCGGCATTATGGATGAAGAACGCCGCACCACGATTAATTTAAAGCAGTGCATCCGCGTCGCCAAAGATCGTCTGGTATTCATCAACACCGGATTCCTGGACCGCACCGGAGACGAAATCCACACCAGCATGGAAGCCGGTGCGATGACACCCAAGGGCGCCATGAAGCAGGAGCCCTGGATTAACGCCTACGAAGACTGGAACGTCGACAAAGGACTGGCCTGTGGCCTGATCGGAAAAGCACAGATTGGTAAGGGCATGTGGGCCATGCCTGACCTGATGGGTGAAATGATCAAAACCAAGATAGGCCACCCCATGGCCGGCGCCAGCACCGCCTGGGTGCCCTCGCCCACCGCAGCCACACTGCACGCAATGCATTATCACGAAGTGAATGTAGCCGAGCGACAGGAAGAACTGAAAGGCCGAGCACCTGCCTCCGTTGACGACATCATCGACATCCCCTTGAAGGGCGCTGAAGGCCTATCAGCCGAAGACATACAGCGCGAACTGGACAATAACGCCCAGGGTATCCTCGGTTACGTGGTCCGCTGGATTGATCAGGGTGTCGGCTGCTCCAAGGTTCCCGATATCAACCATGTAGGATTGATGGAGGATCGGGCAACGCTGCGCATTTCCAGCCAGCACCTGGCCAACTGGCTGCGGCATGGCGTTTGTTCAGAAGAGCAGGTTCGGGAAACGCTGGAGCGAATGGCGGTTGTGGTTGATGAACAGAATGCAGGTGATCCTGCCTATAACAATATGGCGCCCGACTTTGCCAATAATATGGCGTTTCAGGCCGCTTGCGATCTGGTGTTTCTGGGAATGGAGCAGCCTAGTGGATATACGGAGCCGGTTTTGCATGCGCGCAGGAGGGAGGCGAAGGCCCGCTAAATCTGCTCCAGCTTAGGCAATTACGTACAAGAAAATCTGGGAAGGGCGTTATCATCCACGACAACTGGGCGGCACGAAATTACTGCCTATCCCTCTTGGCGTGTCAGGTGCTTTGCACTCCCATACAACCTCCACTCCGGAGGTATCCGCAATTAGCTGCAAATCTTTATCATCGCCTTGGGTTCCCTGCAGCTTGAATGTGACTGTAATGATACCGTCACCAGGCCCAACACTCAGACCTCTTATAAAGTCATAGCGGCCATAGCTTGATGCCTGCGTGAGACCCGCCGTCTCATTGTCTAGTGGGAACTCCCTATTCGTGTGGTAATACTCAGCGATAGTTGTTTTTGCCTCAGAGACAAACACCAAGCCTTCGCTAACTTTTGAACGTGTAACGTAATCGAGATAGGCAGGAAGCGCTATGACAGCGAGAATGCTGACAATTGCAACCACGGCCATGAGCTCTATCAGGGTGAAGCCGGACTAGGGGGATGAATCTCTTAGTTTATCTTTGGCGTCATTGCTGGCAAACATCGATCAGTCCTCCACTTCTCTGAAACCGCGCAGCTCGGCCAGTAAGTTCTCCCGACCCGCCTCTTCTGATCCGTCGAGCACGCTCTGTGCCGCTATATCAACCCGTTTAATATGGTCTGCTAACAATGCCAGGCTGCGGTTTATTTAGGCAGCTTCACTCTGAAATAGATCGCTTTTTCTGAGCCTCACTCTCGAGCCCAAATCGCCGGCAAAAAACGATTGAATTTTACAGTTGAAGACATAAACCGGGCCGGCAACTTTCAGGCTGAAGCGAATACTGGCGTACCAAACTGCCGAAATTAGCAGCAGCTCAAACAAGCCAATACCCAGGGTCTCACCGGCACCGATGGAAATCGACGTTGAGTTAGGCAAAAAAGCAATCAGCAAAAAAAATTTGCCACAAGGACAGTGAGTGATGCCGCCAGCAAGCCATACTGGTACTAAAATTTTTTATTAATGACTAGTGTTTTTCTTCTATTGTCCAGTGCCTTGTCCTAGTTCCATCCAAGTTGCCTCAACTATGGCAGCTTATCGCGTGAGGCCACACCACTCAGCAAGGAAAGATACCAAAATTACAACCTGCAGTTTAGGATTACGAGTCTCCTCATGCCGTTGGGCGAAAGCCAACAATCAAACGAAAAAGTCTTTATTCGTCTTTCGAGTCCTTATATTGCAAGTTGGTTATTTGTTCGGACAGAAGACCGATGAGAAAAATTATCATTCCAGTAAGGATCAACAAGGTGCTCATATTCGTGAAGCGGAGCGTGCCAGCACTCAAATTCGCCACGACATAATTTGCTATTCCTAGCCCCGCCATAAAAAAAGCAGTTGGAAAATAAACCTTTAGTGGGGAATATAGCGTGCCTATTTTAAAGATGATCAAGAAAAACCGGACACCGTCTCGTAACAGACTAACATGGCTCTTTCCAAGACGTTGAGCAACGTCAATTGGAACAAAACCCACCGAATAGCCTGCCCGAAAAAACGCCATCGTAGATGTTGTAGGATAGCTAAAGCCGTTCGGTAATAGGTAGAGGAAACTTAGGAATTTTTTACGATCAACCGCACGAAAACCAGATGTCAGATCATCGATCCTCCTGTTAACCATCCAACTCGCTAACTTGTTGTAGAAGTTGTTTGCACTCCAGCGAGCGAAACTGGCCTGAGAATGACGCCCGCTTCGAGCCCCAACCACCAAGTCGTAGCCCTCCTCCAACTTGGATACAAGCTTCTCTACATCACTAGGATCATGTTGTCCATCCGCGTCCATAAACACGAGGTAATCTTTGGTAGCCGCTCGTGCTCCGGATTTTATGGCCGCGCCATTGCCTTTACTGTAAGGATGACTAACCACCACTACATCATGCTGCTCACAGATAACTAGAGTTCCATCACTGGATCCATCATCAACAACGATAATCTCAGCGCGTGGATATTTTTTTTTAAGAGATGGGAGGGTAACGGCTAGGCCCTGCTCCTCATCTTTAGCTGGCAGGATAATACTAAAATCCAAAGTTAACTCCTTACATACATTGCCAATGTTTGTTGCTCTTGAACCGACAGCTTACCCTGATCCATTAGCTCGTTCAGCTTCTGAATTGCCTTTTCGGCGATATCTTCCTTTTCTAGGGATACCGCGAAATGCAGTTCCATAAGCAACCCACGCGAGTTATTGGGGATTTTCTCCAAGTACTTCTGGATATAGATTAGTGCATTTTCGTACCTACCCAGCCCGTTCTCCAAGACCGCCAGATTGGAATAGTTTTTCGCTGACGTCGTGTACTTACTATCGTCGCCGAAGAACAAGCGCTCTAAATGATCGGCGGTATACATGGCATCGTCTATTTTGCAGGATCCATTTTGCACCAACCTTGCAAAAACAAGCAGTGTTGTGACTGAACCAAATGGGCGGTATTCACCTAAAGCGCCAATCTGATCGACCTGACGACGATCAACAGCTTCTCCTGCAATACAGCTCAGTGATACGTTCCTCAGTAAGTACTCTCCTTTTCTCTCTATACTCGAGGCCTCAAACGCTCTCTTAGAATATTCGTGCGCCGTATTAGAATTTCCAAATCGTGCTAATTGCACAGCCATGTCGATGTTGGCTCTGGGTGAGTTGGGATGCCCACTAACATTTGCAAGTACGAATAGTGGCCGACTAGACCATATCGTCACCTGTGAGCTGGTTTGCATACAAAGTATAATGGCAAAAAAAGCCAAGCCGACTGTTAGAGGAGGGCCAACTTTTGGCTCTTTTTTAGTCGCAAGACCTATCAGCACGCCCGGAATAAGCAAAAGGCCCAGAGAAGAAAAATAATTTCTATGCTCGAAATAAAGTTCTAACGGCCAAATTGTCGATTCTATCGAGTGCCCCACGAGGTAAACAAGGATGGCAAAAGCGAGATAGCGGCCCAAGCGGGTAAACCAGAGCGCCAGACAAAAAATGACTACCAACAACCAGGCAACAGAAGAATACAATGTGGAGATTGGTTCGAAGAACGATCGAGACAGCAAAATATCATCGTGGTATATGCCCATAGTTGACACGTCTGGTATGTACCACTGTGCAACGTAATCCCAAAGAATCCGACTTTCCGTCAGTAGCCGCTCCTCCAAAGTAAATGGTCGCCATCTAAATTTCGCCTGCCACCACTCCCAGCGGAGCAAAACAGCTGTCACCGCACCGAGAAGCCCGATGACAATCAAAGAGCACGAAAGATTACGCAGAACTGGGATGATTTTGCCGTCAGGACCGGCGAACTGAAACCAAAGAACCTCGAGAAGAAGCACGACTGGAATCAACAGGATCGCATTTTCTTTAGAGAAAAGCCCGAGCAGCAAAAACACCGGCAGCAATCCGAGGCGCCACCAGGAAAACTTTCCTTCTATTAGTTTTAATCGCCATGAAACGTAACTGAGGCAACCGAGCAACATAAAGGTAGTGGCAAGCATTGCCATCCTTTGGACTGCATACAGCACCGTACTTATTAAAAGCGGGTGCAACAGCCAGAGAGCGCCTAAGATCAGCGACAGCCAATGAAAGCCAGAAAAGCCGGCAAACCTAAACAACTGCCACAATAGCGCAATAATCAAGCTACCATTAAATAAATGAAGAGCTACGTTTACCGACTTGGAGAGAGGCATCCCACGGTCAGAAACCATGCGTTCAAAAACAAAAGTGGCCATACTGAGCGAACGCCCCATGACACCCGAACGATCTCCAAATATGTAATCAACTGCAAGCTCAGGACTGTCGGTTAAATCTCCAATCTTGGTGACGCTGGAATGATCATCGAGCAGCACTGGGCCTTGAATGCCTGGGAAGTAAACCCAGGCCGTAAAAGCCATTACACCAAGAAAAAATAAAATCCGAAGCACCGACAAAAAATTATTTCCTCTCTTGTGGCCGATCCGCTCTTTCATCATTGCTCGAAGGTTCGCTTGAGTGAGGACAGGTATCTGCGCTTTCTATCCTGCGCCAGACCTTTACCTAAATGAACGTACGCTTCGCCTAAATTTGAGTTATGCAAATGTCTAGCGGCCGCCATCTGAATCGCGATGCTCTCGGTGTATCGATGTAAATAGCCCGAAAGTAGCTCCTCACGCCGCTCCTCTGAACTCCCCCCCATGCCACTCAATAAGTCATATTGCATCAAAACCAAGCCTGAGTTGCTGGGGTAGCGCAGCAGCAGAGTGTTGAGCATGCTATTTACCTCTTGAATATGCGCCAAGCCAGATTCACTAATGGAATACTTAATCAGCACATCAACAAACGTCCTGTCGGAGGCCTGCAAACGGCGGGACTCGGCCAAGTCAACCAACTTTGACAGCCATTGTTCACCGTCAGGTAATTCTGGAAAGAATTGCCCGTCTATCTGATGAAGCATTACAAGAGGAGCAAAGTCCCTGGGAGAGAGTTCATGCATTCTTTCAAAATGAGATCTCGCAGATACTATGCCAGCTTTTCGCTGATCAGATTCCGACGCTACCGAGCGCAAGGCAATTGACTCTGCATACAACATTTGTCCGTACAAAAAATTGGCTCTGGGGGAATTCGGATGATTCTTGACATTGAAGTATGCCAGTGACTGAAAGTCTGACCAGACCATCGACCGCATGGCACAGAGGGCGAACAGTCCAAGTGTCATTAACACTGCAACAAAGCCCACTCGTTCTGGAGCTAATCGCTTACCGCACATCCAAAAAATACACGAGAACGCAACCGTTAACCCTACGCTGGGTAGGTAATTGCGATGCTCGTAAACCATTTCCAGTGGTAAAAAGCTTGACTCAATACTGTGAGATACGAGGTAGAAAAGAAGCCCAAAAATAACCAACGGGGAGCGATCGCGAAGACGCCAGGCTGCAACAAGCGCACAGAACCAGGCAATTAAACTGCCTAAGGTTGTTATGGGGTTCAGTAAATTAAAAGAGAGAGTGATGTCATCATGGTGGAACCCCATGTTACGGATATCAGGCCAGCTTAACCACCCAAGATATTGCCAAAGAATCCGCGACTGAGTAAGCAGGCGCTCCTCTAATGTGAACTCTCTGTTGCCGAACCTCGCCCCTATTAAAGAGGGCTCGATTGCCAAAGCAACGATAATCAACAGCAATGGTGTCAGAAAAATGAACCAAGTCGATACTTCCAACACACGGTGTGTCTTACCAGCCCACAGCCCCCTGAAAAGGGTTAATTCCAGCACGGGAATCAGCCAGATCAATATCGCGCCATTTTCCTTGGAAAGAACGGCCATGATCGAAATAATGATCGTCCATAGCGCCGCCGCCAAGAGTTCGCCCCCAGTGCACCCTGATTTTGCCCACTTTAAGCGATAGACTAAAAAGACAATCAGCCCAGCCAATACCGCTAACGTGGAGAGTTGGGCCATTCTCTGAACAGCGTAAAGGACAGTCGACACATGAAGAGGGTGTAAAGCCCAGATGGCGGCTGCGAAAATGGCTATATACTTTTGATCCAGTTCAGAAAATTTACTACCTGCAAGCACCGGACTCCGAAGCACCAAGCCACAAAAATAATAAACGCTAAACGCTATCAGTAGATGGCAAGCAAGATTCGTTGCCTTCAGCGAAAATGGTGATAACTCCCCAGAAAAAGCCAGATTCGCAGCGAAAGTTATCATGCTAAGCGGTCGATAAAACATGCCAGCGGTAGAACTGTAGGCGGCCGTTCGCCAGCTATCGGCTTCGGTAGAATCTAGATTGATGAGGCGATAGTTTTCAGTGAGATTCGGTAAATCATCGAAAAAGAAAGGGCCAGTCAGTCCCGACCAATAAGCGAGCGCAATAAAAACACCGGCGAGCAATAAAATACGATTGGTCTGAAACAGCATGCAAGAGTTATACAGAGCGCCCGTAACACCCTGCAAGAGAAATTTTGTGAAAAGTCAAAACGTATAAAGCCCGGCTAACCGGGCTTTATAGTACGGCGTCGAACTCACGCCATGTTCCGAAATCTATCCACGACAATTTGCAGGAAGATACTTGGTTGGCACTGGACCCTCGTCTGCAGTCGCTCCGTAATTTTCCGCTGCGCCATCGCCAGGCTTACACGTCCATTTCATACTACCATCTGCATTCGTAGTACCGGAAAGGGCAAACGAATATCGTTCGGCCACGGTCCCGCCCCATGTGCCCGCTTTAACGACAGCGTAGACCAGAACCCCTGAACCCGGTACATCCCTCACTGACACATAGTCGAGAACGTCTGTATTTCGAGGCCCCGTATTTAAGCCGTAAGACGTTTCTTGTTTACCAGCGGTAACGGGCAACTGGGCATTTGTCGCATAATATTCAGCAATCGTCGTTTTTGCCTCGGCTAATGCCGCCGTCGGCTCAGACATCTTTGAGCGCACGATGTAATCTTGATAAGCAGGCAGCGCGATGGCTGCCAAAATACCAACGATCGCAATCACGATCATCAGTTCTATAAGGGTAAAACCCTTTTGAGTTGTCTTTTGGATGTTCATATTTCCCTACTCCGTTGAGAGATAAATTGCACTTTTTGAGACAGCCGTGAGTAACTTTTAATCCTTTAGGCTTAGTCGTCAGTATGCATTTAACAAGCCAATGTTCTTCAACTTCAGTTCAAAAAATCTTATTAATCTTTAAATTCAATGAGTTACATCTTTTCGTAGCAGTGTTTTTCAGACTAAACCGCCACAGATCACTAGCCGAATTAGGCTGTTACTGACAATTTTTGTCAGATCTGGCGTGATTGGTTCACTCAAAAATAGCCCGTAGCTGCGCAATTGCATAGAATGTTGACTTTTCTAACTTTGAGAGTCATAGAATGCTATGAGCGTCCGCTGGCAAAGTTTATACTGGCGAAGCCTGCTTGAAGTAAACTAGCTCGTGTATTTTACCTCGTTTGGGGATGTAGCACAGATGAATGACAAAGGAATCGGACAACTCAGTGGCCTGGCAGGCCGCTTGGTCGCCGAGGGGCTAATTTCTGCCGACGAGGCCTCTAATGCTCAGCGCGAAGCTTCCATGGAGCAGCTACCGCTGGTGACATACCTCGTCGAGAAGAAAAATGTCGACAGTATGCAGCTCGCAGCAGTTGCTGCCCAGGAGTTTGGCGTACCGCAACTCGATACGACCTGCTTTGATCGTTCTACCATGCCCGCTGACCTCGTAGAGGTGGACCTGGTGTTAAAGCATCATGCTCTTCCACTTTACCGCAGAGGTAACCGACTATTCATCGCCGTGTCTGATCCCACCAACCTGGCCGCTTTGGATGAAATCAAATTTCACACGGGCATCAACACTGATGCGGTCTTGCTCGAGGAAAGAGCACTCTCCAAGATGATCGAAGCCTGGGTCGAAACCCAGGACAGTCTGAGTGATGGGCTTGGTGACCTGGAAGCAGACGACCTCGATAATATCGATGTATCCAGTGCTGGAGGCACAGATGCTGACGAGGGAAACGATGCGGTCGACGAGACCCCCATAGTTCGCTTCGTCAATAAAGTCTTAATTGACGCAATTAAGCAAGGCGCCTCAGATATTCATTTCGAACCCTATGAGAACGATTACCGAGTCCGCTTTCGTACCGATGGCATCTTGCGAGAAATGGTAAAGCCTCCTCGCAATCTTTCCAGTCGCCTGGCAGCTCGCCTTAAAGTGATGTCGCAAATGGACATCTCCGAGCGTCGAATGCCGCAGGATGGCCGCATTCAGATGAAGCTATCTCGCAATCGAGCTATTGATTTTCGTGTGAACACGCTACCAACATTGTTTGGGGAAAAAATCGTACTGCGTATTCTGGACCCGACCAGCGCGCAACTAGGCATTGACGCCTTAGGCTATGAACCGGATCAAAAAGAGCTGTATCTCAAAGCACTGGACCAACCCCAGGGCATGATTCTGGTCACCGGCCCCACGGGTTCCGGTAAAACTGTGTCACTCTATACAGGCCTTAATATTCTCAATACGCCCGAACGCAATATTTCAACAGCGGAAGACCCGGTTGAAATTAATCTGACGGGAATAAACCAGGTTCATGTAAACGCCAAAGTCGGTCTTAACTTCGCCGAGGCGCTGCGCTCATTCCTTCGCCAGGACCCCGATATCATCATGGTCGGTGAAATTCGAGATCTGGAAACAGCGGAAATTGCGATCAAGGCTGCTCAAACAGGCCACCTTGTGTTATCGACTCTACACACCAATAGCGCTGCAGAAACCGTCACTCGAATGCTCAACATGGGTGTTCCCGCCTTCAACCTGGCGACTTCCGTTGACCTGATTATTGCTCAGCGCCTCGCGCGACGGCTGTGTAAAGAGTGCGCGATACCCGCTGAAATTCCTCACGAAACGCTGCTAAACGAGGGATTCACTGAAGAACAATTAGCGGACGCGACCATAACTCATGCAGTAGGCTGCAATGCCTGTAACGAGGGTTACAAGGGCCGCGTGGGTATCTACGAGGTTGTCAGGATAACCCCGAAAATTGCCACACTAATTATGGAAGAAGGCAATTCTCTGCAAATCCAGGAGGCCGCAACCGAGGAAGGATTTAGTACTCTTCGCAGATCGGCGCTGGAAAAGGTGGCACAGGGAGTGACCACACTGGAAGAGGCCAACCGCATAACGGTTGACTGAATAAGAAATATGGAAATACGAAAGGGGCGGTAAGCACGATGGCAACAGCAACAGGAAGTGACGTTTTTACCTGGAGCGGTACCGATAAGAACGGCCGCAGCAGTAAAGGAGAGATTTCGGCGGTCAGCAGCGCAATGGCCAAGGCTCAATTACGTCGCCAGGGCATCAAGCCCAAGTCCGTTAAAAAGAAGCCGAAGCCTCTTTTTGGCTCAGGCCAGGGCAAAGCAATTAAAGCGGCAGACATTGCTATATTTACGCGTCAACTCGCCACCATGATGAAAGCCGGTGTACCGCTGGTGCAAAGCTTTGAGATCGTTGCAGACGGTGTAGAAAAGCCTCGCATGAAAACGCTAATCGTCGAGATCATGAACGATGTTGCATCAGGTACTGGGTTGGCCCCTTCATTAGCGAAACATCCCAGGCATTTCGACGAATTGTTCTGCAGCTTGATCGCATCAGGGGAAGAGTCTGGAACACTGGAAGTGATGCTTGATCGCGTTGCAACGTATAAGGAAAAAACTGAAGCGCTCAAGGCTAAAATCAAAAAGGCGATGACCTATCCAATCGCCGTAATGGCCGTCGCTGTTGTTGTAACGCTAATCTTGCTGATCAAAGTAATCCCGGTTTTTGCCAGCACCTTCCAGAATTTCGGTTCGGACCTACCGGCATTTACCCTATTTGTCATGCATCTTTCCGAATGGGTTCAGGAGTGGTGGTTCATCATGCTAATTGCCATGACCGCCATAGGCTTCGCACTCCGGGAAGCCAAATTTAGATCAGTCAAGTTTTCGGAGTTTTTAGATAAGATGTGGCTTAAAACACCCATTGTAGGTGGCATTGTGCACGATGCAGTAATCGCACGCTTCTCCCGTACGCTGGCCACGACCTTCGCCGCCGGTGTACCTCTGGTGGATGCCCTGGAATCGACCGCGGGAGCCGCTGGTAACTCTGTGTACCAGAAAGGAATCAGACAAATCAAAGACGACGTGACCACAGGAACAACGCTGTATAACTCCATCAAAGCCACAGGGCTGTTCCCTAATATGCTAATGCAAATGGTCTCCATTGGTGAGGAATCTGGCGCACTAGACGAGATGCTTAGCAAGGTCGCTGATCACTATGAGCAAGCAGTAGACGATGCCGTCGACAACCTTAGTTCATTACTTGAGCCCCTTATCATGTCCATTCTCGGCGTATTGGTGGGTGGCCTGCTGATCGCAATGTACCTGCCAATATTTATGCTGGGATCTGTAATCTAAGCGACGGGACAGCTTCCATGTTAGACGCACTCAACCAGAACAGCTGGTTGCTTTACCTTGCCTTACTCTCTCTAGGGCTCGTGGTCGGCAGTTTTCTCAATGTAGTTATTCACCGCCTACCCATCATGATGGAGTCACGGTGGCGCAGTGATTGCTGCGAATTGCTCGACCTTGAGGGGGAAAAGCAAAACCAGACACTGACGCTGGCAGTGCCCAACTCGCACTGTCCCAATTGCAAGGCGCCGATCAAGGCTTGGCAGAACATTCCGGTGCTAAGCTATCTGCTCCTAGCAGGGAAATGCGCTAACTGCAGCATTTCAATCTCCCTGCGTTATCCCACGGTGGAACTTATTACGGGTCTACTGACGTTGGCGCTCGCGTGGTATTTCCCGGCATCTTGGGCACTACTTGGCGCGATGTTTTTAACCTGGTCTCTGGTTGCGCTGACGATGATCGATGTAGATCACCAGCTGCTGCCAGATGACATTACCCTGCCATTGCTGTGGCTGGGGCTTCTGTTCAACCTTAATGGCACCTACGTGACCCTGGGCGATGCGGTGATCGGGGCGATGGCCGGCTACCTGATTCTATGGAGCGTTTACTGGGTTTTTAAACTCATCACCGGCAAGGAAGGCATGGGTTATGGCGACTTTAAGCTGTTGGCCGCGCTGGGAGCCTGGATGGGATGGCAGGCACTGCCGCTAATTATTTTACTGTCATCTCTGGTGGGGGCTGTTGTAGGCATAGGGCTGATGATCCTTAAAAATCGCGGCAAGGAAATACCCATTCCGTTCGGGCCTTACCTGGCCGCCGCCGGATGGATTTCATTGTTGTGGGGGGACCTCATCACCGAGGCCTACCTGAATTCGGCGGGGCTCAACTGATATGTCATTGGTAGTCGGTATCACCGGCGGTATTGGTAGCGGCAAATCAGCCGTCACGCGCAAGTTTGAGGACCGGGGAATTACAGTCGTTGACGCAGACATTGCTGCACGCGTGGTGGTTGAGCCAGGGCGCCCTGCTCTTGCTGCGATAGCAAATCACTTTGGCGCGGATATTCTTCTGGCGGACGGCTCACTGAACAGGGCTGCTCTGCGACAAAGAGTATTCTCTAACGACGCCGAGCGAAGTTGGCTAGAGCAATTAACACATCCTTTGATCGGCCAGGAAATCGTCGACCAACTGGAGGCAGTCACCTCGCCTTACGCTATATTTGCCTCGCCCTTGTTACTCGAAACCAGTCAGCGGGAGCTGGTAGAACTCGTCGCAGTAGTTGATGTTCCTGAAGACGTTCAACTGGAACGCACCATGGCAAGGGATGATAATGACGAGGGGCAGGTGAAAAGGATTATGGCGGCACAGATGAAGCGCGCCGAACGCGTAGAAATGGCTGATATTGTGATCGACAATTCAGGGTCGCTTGAGCGACTGGAGTCAGTGGTGGAAGCACTGCATGTACAGTTTTTGGCGAGGGCAGAGCTGGGCACCTAAGTCATTCGCGGTCATGCCCGGAGAGGGTTCGAGCAGGCGCTCCGCTCGAAAATAAAAGGTCCTGAACTTCAACCTGAACTCAACAACACCTAGGTAAGTTCAAGCACGATCGCTGCAACAATGGGCTTGTTCGCTTCCGGAAAATCATAGTCTGACAATTCAGCAGCAGACACCCACGCCATGGGCTGCCCCTCGACCCCCTGTGCTTCACCGCTGTACTCCCACACCACATGTACATCAAGAAAGACCGATTTGTCCGGGTAGTCATGATGAATTTCTATCAGGGGCGAGGTCTTCACTGGTTTGATCGCCAGCTCCTCATGCAATTCACGGGCGAGGGCAGCATCTAAACTTTCGCCCTGCTCGACCTTTCCTCCAGGGAACTCCCAGAGACCGCCCTGGTGCAAATGATCATGTCGACGGGTTAGAAGAATATTTTTTTCTGCATCCAGAATCACACCAACAGCAACATGCACGACTTGCATATCAGGTGCGGTATTCTGCGTTGATTTTCACGTAGTCGTAGGAAAAGTCAGTCGTCCATACGCTGGCAGTTGCTTCGCCGCGATTGAGTTCTACCCGAATGACGATATTCTCGGGCGCCATAGCTTTGACGCCTTGAGCTTCTGTGTAAGACCCAGCGCGGCAGCCGTTTTCTGCGATCAGTACATCGTTCAAATAAAGTCCGACGCGATCTACATTCAAGTCTGCCAGTCCGGCACGGCCAATAGCAGCCAATAATCGTCCCCAGTTAGGGTCAGATGCAAACAGTGCAGTTTTCACCAGCGGTGAGTGGGCAATAGTGAACGCAACATCAAGACATTCCTGCTCGTTCACTCCGCCATTAATCTCTACGGTGACGAACTTGCTGGCACCCTCTCCGTCACGAACCAGCCCCTGGGCGAGCGAGACGCACACTTCCTGCACTGCGTCGGCCAGCGCTCGATAGAGAGGCTGATCGGCGTTCGCCAGAAGCTCATTACACGCCGCACCGGTCGCGACCAATACACAGGCGTCGTTAGTCGATGTATCGCCGTCTACGGTGACTCGATTGAACGACATGGCTGTGGCTTCAGACAAAATTTTCTGCAGTATGGCGATTTCAACTGCTGCGTCCGTCGCAACATAACCCAGCATCGTCGCCATATTAGGGCGAATCATTCCGGCACCTTTAGCGATACCGGTCACCACGTAATCCTGACCATCACAACTGAATTGAACGCTAAGACCCTTGGGCCGCGTGTCTGTAGTGAGAATCCCTTCGGCGGCATCAGCCCAACCGGAATCTGCCAAACCTGCAACGGCAGCGGGAATAGCGTCAGCAATCAACTCTACTGGCAACGGCTCACCAATTACGCCGGTAGAAAAAGGCAGCACCTGTGATGCTTCTGTATTTGCAACTTGAGCAACTGCAGCACAGCAGCTGCGAGCATCGGCAATACCTTGCTCGCCTGTTCCAGCGTTAGCGTTACCAGTATTAACGATCAGGTAGCCGGGCTGATTATCTGAAAGCTGCAGATGATCTTTAGCGACAGTAACCGGTGCCGCGCAAAACGCATTTTGAGTGAACACCCCCACACAACGGCTTGCTGCAGCCAGCTCCATTAACACCAGATCCTTGCGTCCGGCGCTCTTGATGCCCGCCGATACGGTCGCGAGCCTGACCCCCGAAACGGGCAGTAAGTGAGGGAGCTTGTCGTTGCCTACAGCCATCGCATCAAGCCTCTAGGAGAGCTTGCCGTGGCATTGTTTGTATTTCTTACCGCTGCCACAAGGGCATGGGTCGTTGCGGCCTACTTTGGGCTGATCGCGAACATAAGTCTCTGGCATAGGCGCTTGCTCAGCGGGTTGGCCTTCGACAGTCTCGGGAGGCATCCCTGATGCTTCCGCATGCTGAAATGCCAGCTTCTCTCGATCAGCTGCATTACGCCGCTGTTGCTCAATAAGCGCGGCCTCATCCTGGCGCTGAATCTGCACATGGCTGAGGAAGCGAACCACTTCCATTTTCAAACTGCTGAGTAGTTCCTCGAACAGGGCAAAGGATTCACGCTTGTATTCCTGCTTGGGGTTCTTCTGGGCATAAGCTCGCAAATGAATACCCTGACGCAGGTGGTCCATAGTGGCCAGGTGCTCTTTCCACAGAGTATCCAAAACCTGAAGCATGATCTGCTTCTCGATCTTGCGCATGTCAGGGCCAACGTCCTCGCTCTTTTGGTCGTAGGCCGCCTGAACGTCGCTAGCAATGCGCTCGCGCAGAGCCTCTTCATGGAGTTTGTCGTCCTCTTCCAGCCACTGCTGCACGGGCAGTGGCACTGCAAACTCAGTCTCCAGCGCTTTTTCCAGCCCTGGCAAGTCCCATTGTTCTTCCACGCTCATGGGTGGGATATAGCTGTCGACCGCCTCATTTACCACGTCGGCGCGAATGGCGGTGATGGTTTCAGAGATATCTGCTTCGCCCAACAAATCATTGCGCTGCTGGTAAATAATCTGACGCTGGTCGTTGGCCACGTCATCGTATTCCAGCAACTGCTTGCGAATATCAAAGTTGCGTCCCTCAACCTTGCGTTGAGCTTTCTCAATAGCGTTAGTCACCATGCGGTGTTCAATAGCCTCGCCCTTTTCCATACCGAGGGCCTGCATGAAGTTTTTCACCCGATCGGAGGCAAAAATACGCATCAAGTTGTCTTCAAGAGACAGATAAAAACGGGAGACACCAGGGTCACCCTGGCGACCTGCTCGGCCACGCAACTGATTATCGATACGACGAGACTCGTGGCGCTCAGTACCCAGGATGTGTAAACCGCCCGCTTCCAGAACTTGCGAATGGCGCTGTCCCCAGGCCTCGGTCAATTCAGCCTTGCGACCTTCACTGATTTCACCTGCGGCAGTGATCTCCGCCTCCAGGTTGCCACCCAGAACAATGTCAGTGCCTCGACCAGCCATATTGGTGGCAATGGTAACGACCCCTGGCCGGCCCGCCTGAGCAATAATTTCAGCTTCCTGTTCGTGGTACTTGGCATTCAACACCTTGTGTTGGATTTTGGCCTCACGGAAACGCGCGGATAATTCCTCCGAGGTTTCGACCGATGCAGTACCCACCAGCACTGGCGCCTGGTTCTCCATACACTCTTTAACATCAGCAACAATGGCACCAAACTTTTCCTCCCGGCTCAAATAGACCAGGTCGTTCATGTCGTTGCGCTTTTGCTTTACGTTAGTAGGCAGCACCAGCACTTCCAATCCGTAAATCTGGCGGAATTCGAAAGCCTCTGTATCAGCGGTACCCGTCATACCAGCGAGCTTGCCGTAAATCCTGAAGTAATTCTGGAAGGTGGTGGAAGCCAATGTCTGGCTCTCACTTTGAATATTAACGCCCTCTTTTGCCTCAATGGCTTGATGCAAACCTTCGGACAAACGCCGCCCAGCCATGGTACGACCAGTGTGCTCGTCAATCAGCACTACCTGGCCATCTTGAACAATGTATTCCACATCGCGCTGGAACAGCACGTGGGCCCGAAGCCCCGAATTCACGTGGTGCAGCAAGTTGAGGTTTGTTGCAGCGTAAAGGCTATCGCCCTCCTCCAGCAACTTCTCGCGAATCATCATCTCTTCGATGAACTCATGACCCGATTCGGTCAGCTCCACCTGCCGCTGCTTCTCATCGACAGTGTAGTGTCCCGCTTCGTCTTCAAGGTCTGGCTTGAGAGAAGGAATCAGGCGATTGATTTTTTTATACAGCTCTGAGCTGTCCTCGGAGGCACCAGAAATCACCAGCGGCGTGCGGGCCTCGTCAATCAGGATAGAGTCCACTTCATCCACAATGGCGAAAGCTAACTGGCCCTGCATGCGGTCTTCCATGGTAAAGGCCATGTTGTCACGCAGATAATCGAAACCAAATTCGTTGTTGGTGCCATAAATAATGTCTGCGCTATAGGCAGCGGCTTTTTGTTCAGGCGCTTGACCAGAACGAATGACACCCACCGACACGCCCAGGAACTCGTACAAGGGTCCCATCCAATGGGCGTCGCGATTAGCAAGATAATCATTCACAGTGATCAAATGTACGCCGTTGCCGGTCAGCGCGTTGAGGTAAGCAGGCAGCGTTGCTACCAGGGTCTTACCCTCACCGGTGCGCATCTCTGCAATCTTGCCCTCGTGCAGAGCCATACCGCCAATGAGCTGCACATCAAAGTGGCGCAACCCCAGTGCCCGATCGCCCGCTTCCCGAACTACGGCAAACGCTTCGGGCAGAATGTCATCGAGCTTCTGGCCGTCTGCCAGGCGCTGTTTGAACTCGTCAGTCTTGGCCGCCAGTTCAGCATCGCTCAGTGCCGTGATCTCATCGGTCAGGGCATTCACTCGCTTGACTACCTTGCCCATACGCTTCAGCTCCCGATCATTACGGGAACCAAAAATCATTTTCAGAAAATTGCTAATCATCAGCTTTCAACTTGTCATAAATAGGATTCAGACCGCACAACTGACACAGATGGGCGGGAGCAGATTAAAAAGTTGTCAATGGAGCGTCAGCGACTGGTGCGTCGAACGTAGCTCGAGGGGTCGACCGAACGGCCGTGTTTATAGACTTCGTAATGTACGTGAGCGCCAGTGGAACGGCCAGTGGATCCCATCAGGGCGATGGCCTCGCCCTTGCGAACGACATCGCCGGATTTAACCAACACTTCCTTATTATGAGAGTAGCGAGTGACAAAGCCGTCACCGTGGGAAATTTCCACCATTTCGCCATAGCCGGACTTACTGCCCGTGTAGGTGACTACGCCAGAGGCGACGGCTATAACATTGGTGCCTTCCTTACCAGCGAAATCGATACCGTGGTGAAAAGCAGGCTTACCGGTAAAGGGGTCGTTGCGCTTGCCATAATGAGAAGAAATCCAGCCCTTCTCTACAGGCCGGCCTGAAAGCCAGCTCTGTTCTTCCAGTTTACGATTGGCTAGCAGCGACTCAAGAATCTCCAACTGCTGCTCGCGGTCTGACAATTGCGCCTGGAACAAGCCCAGCTCCGCGCTGAGGTCACCCGTGTCGTACTCAACATTGAACTCAGCACCAATGGGACCACCAATGGCAGGCGGCTGACTAAAATCAAACTCGCCTTCTTCTAAGTCGGCCATAGCGGTCAAGTGCTGGCCCAGCGCGTCGAGACGAGTCATTCGCGCCTGCAGCCGCGCCAGGCTCAGGGTCATAGCCTGCATTTTAAGCTCAGCCTGGGTTTGCAGGGCTGCCAGCTCTTTCTGTTGCTGCTCCAGCTCGTCCTGCAAGCCATCCAACGCCATGCCCCGCATGGAATTGGCTTCGTTTTCCTGCCCCAGCATAAAGCCGCCCGCAATCATGCCCAAGGGTAAACCCAGGCAGCAAAGGGAGAGTAGCGCACGGGACCAACGCCCCAGTTCAACGGAGCGAGACCCACCGTGCTTGCGACTAATGAGAATTACTTTCATTTAGACGAAATCGAGGCAAATCGGTGGGCGACTATGCCACAAAACCCCCTCTGACGCTATGGATTGAAACCCGGGGTGTGAACTGATGCCCAATTTGGGGGTATCGGCGAGAATTGAGCCTAAATGGCGGCGGCAGGGCTCAATGAGTAACAAATAGGGGCTGTGGCCTCATCTTCAAAAGTCACGACCTCCCAGGCATCGGGCTGGGCAATTAAGGCGCGCAGGGATGCATTGTTGAGGGCATGACCTGACTTGTAGGCACGAAACTCACCAATTAAGCTGTTACCAAGCAGGTACAGGTCACCAATGGCGTCCAGCACCTTGTGGCGCACGAATTCATCGTCGTAGCGCAGGCCGTCCTGGTTGAGGATGCGGTATTCATCGACCACGATAGCGTTGTCTACGCTGCCGCCCCGGGCAAGGCCCTTGGAGCGGAGGTATTCGATTTCATGCATAAAGCCAAAGGTGCGGGCTCGACTGATTTCTTTCACAAAGGAGGTGGTTGAGAAATCGATATCGGCGTGGGCAGTGCGATCGCGAAAAACAGGGTGGTCAAAATCGATGGTAAAAGAGACCTTGAAGCCATCAAAGGGGAGGAAGCTGGCTACCTTGTCGCCATCCTCGACTGTGACCTTGCGTTTAATGCGAATAAACTTCTTGGGTGCGTTTTGCTCCTCAATACCAGCGGACTGTATAAGGAACACAAACGGACCCGCACTGCCGTCCATAATCGGCACTTCCGGCGAACTGACATCGACATAGGCATTATCAATACCCAGGCCAGCCAAAGCCGCCATCAGATGTTCTACCGTGGAAACCTTTTCGCCATTAGCGAGAAGACCGGTGGAGAGAGTGGTATCGGCAACGTTGTCGGCCCGACCCGGGATTTCCACCACCGGATTCAGGTCTACTCTGCGAAACACAATACCGGTGTTCACCGGCGCGGGCGCTAAAGTCAGGTAGACCTTCTCACCCGTATGCAAGCCGACGCCAGTCGCCTTGATCGCATTTCTCAACGTACGTTGTCGAATCATAATTACCCTAACCGTAGCCTATTGCTGTCTAACGGCTGCCAGGTCGCTCCGGAACACCTCCGGGTTGCGACCTGCTAATCAGCCTGCCGACGCAAAAACGCAGGAATATCAAAATACTCCTCGTCTGCGTCCGCTGCAACAGCTGTAGATTGGCCACCTGCGGCGCGCTGTCTGCGCTGCACCGCGGGGCGATCCAGATCCCGGTAGTCGGGCGCCTCGTCGGCTTCCGTGGAAGCCACTGCCGGCTTAGGTGCGCTGTCTACTACCTGCAGCGGTGTTCTCGCCGCCTCAGCGCCCAGCCCAGTGGCAACAACGGTCACCTTAAGCTCTTCGGTCATATCAGGATCGATAACCGTACCGACTACAACTGTTGCTTCTTCGGATGCAAATTCCTCGATGGTATCGCCCACTTCGGCGAATTCGCCCAGCGCGAGATCGAGGCCAGCGGTAATGTTAACCAGAATTCCGCGAGCACCCTGTAAATCAATGTCGTCCAACAAGGGGCTGTTTATGGCTCTCTCTGCGGCTTCGCGAGCGCGATTTTCGCCCTTGGAGCTACCAGTGCCCATCATCGCCATACCCATTTCCGACATAACGGTTCGCACATCGGCGAAGTCCACGTTGATCATACCGGGGCGGATAATCAGGTCAGCGATCCCCTGAACAGCGCCCAACAATACATCATTTGCCTCCTTAAATGCATCGAGGAGACTGGTATTTTTACCTAGCACTTCCAGCAATTTTTCATTGGGAATAGTGATCAAAGAATCCACGTGCTGCTGCAGTTCTGCCACACCTTCATGGGCAATTTTCAGCCGTTTCTTACCCTCGAAGGGGAAAGGACGAGTCACCACGGCTACCGTTAAAATGCCCATTTCGCGAGCAACCTCGGCAACGACGGGCGCGCCGCCGGTGCCGGTGCCGCCACCCATACCAGCAGTGATAAACACCATGTCAGCCCCGTGCAGGGACTCGGCGATGCGATCGCGATCTTCCATAGCTGCCGCGCGACCAATTTCAGGGTTGGCGCCTGCTCCCAGGCCTTTGGTAATGTCGCCGCCCAGTTGCAGCACTGTTCTGGACTCAATGTCCGAAAGGGCCTGGGCATCGGTGTTGGCGCAGATAAAATCTACGCCCTCGACCGAGTGATCGATCATATGCTTCACAGCGTTGCCGCCGCCTCCGCCTATGCCGATCACCTTGATCACCGCATTGGTTGGTACGTTGTCGATTAGCTCAAACATGGTTCTTCCCCTTTTATTAAAATGCCGCGTCTTCACACGACGGTTTACCGCTTAAAAATTGCTTGAAATCCAGGCTTTCGCCCGGCTGATCCAACTCTCCGCTGAACCACTGTTGCGAACGGAGCCTGCGCCCCCCTCTTCCATGTGGTCTACGCCGTACTGCAACAGGCCCACGCTGGTGGCGTAGATCGGGTTGCGCACAATGTCGTTTAGCCCCTGTACCGATTGCGGATAACCCACCCGCACCGGCATATGAAATATCTCTTCTGCCAATTCCACGACGCCTTCCATCTTGGAAGTGCCCCCGGTCAGCACGATGCCCGCCGGTACCATGTCCTCATAGCCGGAACGACGCAGCTCAGCCTGCACCAGGGTGAACAACTCGTCGTATCTAGGCTCCACCACTTCTGCAAGCGATTGCCGCGACAGATCCCGGGGCGGACGGTCACCCACGCTGGGCACCTTGATGGTTTCATCAGCTCCCGCGAGCTGGGTCAGGGCACAGGCGTACTTGATCTTGATTTCTTCAGCGTGCTGAGTAGGTGTGCGCAGGGCCATGGCAATATCATTAGTCACCTGGTCTCCCGCAATGGGAATCACCCCGGTATGGCGAATAGAGCCCTCGGTAAAGATAGCGATATCAGTAGTGCCGCCTCCAATATCAACCAGGCAAACACCCAGTTCCCGCTCGTCTTCGGTGAGAATGGAATAGCTGGAAGCCAGCTGCTCGAGAATCGTTTCTTCTACCTCAAGACCACAGCGGCGAATACACTTCTCGATGTTCTGCGACGCATTGACGGCGCAGGTCACCAGGTGCACTTTGGCCTCCAGGCGCACGCCGGACATTCCCAGCGGCTCCTTAATGCCCTCCTGGTTATCGATCACATATTCCTGGGGCAGAATGTGCAGCACTTTCTGGTCAGCAGGAATTGCCACGGCCTGCGCCGCATCAATCACTCGCTCCAGGTCGTGCCCGAACACCTCCTTATCCTTAATGGCAACGATGCCATGGGAGTTAAGGCTGCGAATATGGCTGCCGGCAATCCCCACGTAAACGGAGTGAATCTGGCACCCGGCCATCAGCTCAGCCTCTTCCACTGCCCGCTGAATCGACTGCACGGTGGATTCGATATTAACGACCACTCCTTTCTTCATGCCCTTGGACGGATTAGACCCAATACCCACCACCTCGATCTCACCATCCATGCCGACCTCGCCGACAATCGCCACCACTTTGGAGGTACCTATGTCGAGCCCAACGATCATTTTCTTGTCCTGCGCGCTGCCCATGGCAGTGTCTCCCTCTACGCCTTCTTGTTATTGCTGTTTGTTTCCGGTACTTCTACGGCGGTCTTGAAAGACACCGCCACTCCGCGCTCATAGCGCAAATCTATACTGGACACCTGCGTCATCCGGGCCACCAACTCTGACCTGAATACGGCTTTGAACCGCTTCATTCGCTCCAGAAAATCGTCCCTACCAATGGCAATGCGTTGACCACCCGCCAGTACAGCCGCTATTTCACCGCGATCATCGACTGACAGCTGACTCAAGCTCAGCCCCAGAGGGGCCAACGAATCCACCAACCGCTGATAGGTGCGCATCAGGGTTGGCGCTGTGTTCTCCGGGCCAGTTAATGTAGGCAGGGCCTGCCACGCATCTCTTTGACTGGGGCGAAACACCTCGCCCTCGTGATTCAGGAAACCGGTGTCACCCCATCTGGCGATAGGCAACTGCTCTACTACATGTATTTCCAGAGCGTTGGGCCATACACGCCGGACCGTGGCTTCGTGAATCCAGGGTAAGACCTCTAATTGCTTCTGCACCTGGGCCAGATCAGCGCCCAGGAAGCCGCCGGTTAATGCGGGATAAACCATGTCCTGAACCGCGGTCGTCTGTGTGTGCTCAAGCTCACCAGTCACCGAGATACGCTCCACTGGAATGCTTTGCAGAGTGATATAGGCCTGCAGAACCGCTACTGTCACCACCCCTGTGGCAACCAAAATCAAAATGCGATTCAGCCAGTTAAAGCGGATAGACGGCCGTTTGGCCGGGGCCGTCGTCTTGCGTGTTGCCCCTTTGGCCGGGGCACTGCGAGTCCTGCGCGTTTGCTCCGCTGCAGGCTGCCTCGATTTAGGCTTGCGTTCGGGCCGCTGGTCTGGCCGACGCGTCCGCTGCTCAGTCCCGGGTTTTTGTGGCCGGGAGCGTAATTGAGGCAGCTTGATTGCAAGACCCATCAGTGCTTCGCCTCCGACGCCAGTGTCAGTATCCGTTCCACCAATGCCGGCACTTCCATACCTGCCTGTCGCGCCGCCATGGGCACCAGACTGTGCGAGGTCATACCGGGAATGGTGTTCACTTCCAGCACGAAGAAGCGTCCATCACTGTCACGCATAGTGTCGACTCTTCCCCAACCTGCGCAGCCCAGAGAGCGGAAAGCCGCGAGAGCCATTGCCCCCACTTGTGCCTCCTCACTCGCATTCAAGCCGCTGGGGCAGTGGTAGCTGGTATCGTCAGACAGGTACTTGGCGTCGTAATCGTAAAACTCGTTTTCCGTCACCATGCGGATAGAAGGCAATGCCTCATCGCCCAATATGGCGACCGTGTACTCGGGACCATTAATGAACTTTTCTGCCATCACTCCACCGCTGTAGGCCGCGGCACCTTCATAAGCCGTGCGCAGCGACTCTGCATCGCTTGCCGGTGCCATGCCAATGGATGAACCTTCGCAGGCAGGCTTTACAAACACCTTACCGAGGCGGTCTATCACAGCCTGCCAGTCGGTATCGGCGTCCAGCATTTCAAAGCCGCCAGTTGCAATGCCTATGCCCTGCCACAGCTGCTTACTGCGCCGCTTGTCCATCGCCAGGGCAGAACCCAGAACACCTGAACCGGTATAGCGAATCCCCAGGGCTTCCAAGGCACCTTGTATCGTGCCGTCTTCTCCACCGGGACCATGCAGGGCGTTAAAGGCATAATCCACTCCCTGCAGCTGTGCGACCCAATCTGCATCGGCCGGGTCCACATCGCGCACAGAATAATCTAGCCCACGCAAAGCATCAGAGACGGTACGTCCGCTTAGCAGGGATACGTCTCGCTCTGCAGAGGTGCCGCCCAGCAAAACCGCGATCGTCATGCGCTTCAGGTCTTGCCCACTCATGACCGTGCTCCCTGCTCAAAGCTCATCGCGGCAAGCTCTTTGGACAGTGCGCCAATATTGCCCGCTCCCTGGGTAACGACAACATCACCCTGCTCTACTACCGAACAAAGTATTTGTGGCACATCTTCGATGTTTTCGACAAAAATCGGCTCCAGCTGCCCGCGCTGACGAATGCTGCGAGCCAGGCTGCGACTGTCAGCACCGGGAATGGCTTCCTCCCCCGCCGCGTAGACCTCCAACAAAATCAACACATCGCAACGCGAAAGTACCGATACAAAATCGTCATACAGGTCACGGGTCCGGGAGTAGCGATGGGGCTGATAAACCATCACAACCCGTTGCTCCGGCCAGGCCTGTCGCGCCGAATCCAGCGTGGCACGCACCTCGGTGGGATGATGGCCATAGTCATCGACCAACAAGGCAGTGCCGCCAGGCAAATTCAGCTCACCCATGCGGGTAAAGCGTCGTCCAACGCCGGCAAAGCCTGCCAATCCTGACTGAATCGCTTCGTCCTCCAATCCTTCATCGCAAGCCACAGCCACCGTTGCGGCAGCGTTGAGCACGTTATGCAGACCCGGCATATTCAGGGTGACTGGCAGTGGCTCGTTAGAAGGACGGTTAATAGTAAATCCGGTGGTCAAGCCGTCGCGCTGCATATTGCTGATCCGAAAATCGGCATCATCTGCAAATCCGTAGGTAACCACCTGCCGACTAACCTCGGGAAGCAGCTCTCTTATAACCGGGTCATCAATGCAAAGTACCGCCACACCGTAAAAGGGCAGATTGTGCAAAAACTCGAGGAAAGTTCTGCGTAAAACCGCGAAGTCACCGCCATAGGTGTCCATATGATCAGCTTCGATATTCGTCACCACGGTAACCATGGGCTGCAGATGAAGAAACGAGGCATCACTTTCATCGGCCTCAGCAATCAGGAATCGACTGGCACCGAGTTGCGCATTGCTGCCAACACTGTTCACCAGGCCACCGATCACAAAGGTTGGGTCCAAACCAGCTTCGCCAAAGACATTGGCAATCAGGCTGGTGGTAGTCGTTTTGCCGTGTGTACCGGCTACCGCAATACCATGGCGATAGCGCATCAGTTCCGCGAGCATTTCTGCGCGAGGCACGACCGGTATGCGGGCTTCTCTTGCGGCGACCACCTCCGCGTTGCTTTCATCGACGGCACTGGAACTCACTACCACATCAGCAGTTCCGACATTTGCGGCGCGATGTCCAATGAACACTTCAACACCTCTGTCACGCAGGCGCTCAGTGACCGGACTCTCCCTCAAATCGGAACCGGCCACCTGATACCCCAGATTAACCAATACCTCGGCAATGCCACTCATGCCCGTGCCGCCCACACCAATCATGTGAATGCGGCGAATGCGGCGCATTTCGGGGACTGTGTAAACGTTCTTATCGAGCGGCATCAATCAGCGCCTCCACTTCATCGGCCACTTGCTGTGTAGCCTCGGGAGCCGCGGCTTTTCGAGCCGCCTCTGCCATGGTGCGCAAACGCTCGGGGTGGTCCATGTAGGCGCGCAACGCGATAATCAAAGCGTCTTCAGTCATGTCGCTCTGCGGCAACAGGATGGCGCCACCGCGATCAGCCAGGGAGTGGGCGTTAGCCGTCTGATGGTCATCGATCGCGTGGGGTAACGGCACGAGCACGGAAGGCCGCCCATCACCGCAAGTTCAGAAACTGTCAGTGCTCCCGCCCGACAAATCACCACGTCCGCCCAGGCGTATGCTGCGGCCATATCCTCGATAAAGGGCACAACACGCACCGTATCGCTAATCAAATCGCCATAACTTTTGATCACAGTCTGTGCATGGGCATCGCCGGTTTGGTGCCAAACTTCAGTCGGGTCGACTCGGCGTCCGCGCAACAAGCGGCGAACCACACCTGGCAATGCATCGTTTATTGGTTTGGCGCCCAGGCTTCCCCCCAACACCAGCAAACGCAGCGGACGCTTGCCGTTGTAGTTGTACTGCGCTGCTGCTGCAGCCTCTACCAGCGCTTCCCTCACCGGGTTTCCAATCACTTCAAATTCAATATCATCTCGAAAAGCACTCGGGAAGCCCGCAATTACAGATTTAGCCATTGGAGCCAGCAGCCGATTGGTGGTGCCCGCCACCGCATTCTGTTCGTGTATTAACAGCGGACGGCGAAACAACCACGCGGCAACTCCCGCAGGACCCGCCACGTAGCCACCCATACCAACGACGCAGTTCGGTCGACTGCGCAGCATCATCCATAAGGCCTGCAGAGAAGACCACGCCAGAAACAGCAGTCCCATCAGGCGGTCTATAACCCCTTTGCCACGAACGCCTCGCACAGAAAGATAATGAATGGGGAAGCCAGCAGCGGGCACAACACGATGTTCCAACCCTCGTCGGGTGCCTACCCACTCAATCAGATAACCTCGCACGCGCAACTCACTTGCGACAGCCAGGGCTGGGTAAACATGACCTCCCGTGCCACCGGCCATCACCAGCACTTTGCCCTTGAGGCCGCTGCTCATGATCGCCCCCCCGATAAGCGCACCTGGCAATCAACGCGCAATACCAGAGCTAACATGACACAGCAGATAATCAGACTGGTGCCACCGTAGCTGACGAAAGGAAGGGTTAAGCCTTTGGTAGGGAGCAAGCCTGAACTCACGCCCATATTGACAAAGGCCTGGCCTGAAAAAACCAGCGCAATGCCATAGCAGAGGTAAGCGCCGAACGGATAATTCGCCAGTTGTGCTGCGCGGCCCACCCAGAGCACTCGACCAATCAGGGCGGCGTAGAGCAAAATGACCGTCAGGGCGCCGATAAAACCGGTTTCCTCGGCCCAGATAGAGAACACAAAATCAGTGTGGGCCTCGGGCAGATAAAACAACTTCTGCACACTGTTACCCAGGCCAACGCCAAACCACTCGCCTCTACCAAAGGCGATCAACGACTGGGTTAGTTGAAAGCCAGTGTCATAAGGATCAGCCCAAGGGTCTGTATATGCCGTCAAACGCTTCACTCTATAGGGTTCGCTGACAACCAATACCAACAGCGCACCGAGCGCACCTGCAAGCACTACCAGGAAGTGGCCGAGCTTTACCCCGGCAAGGAACAACATGCCAAAGGCACTGCCAGCGACGATAACCGTGGCCCCGAAATCGGGCTCTACCATCAGCAATAAGGTGGCGGCGAACAGCACGGCCATGGGCTTGAGAAAACCCTGCCACTGGTGACGAACCTCATGTTCCCTGCGCACCATGTAACCGGCCAGGTAAACAATCATAGCCAGCTTGGCAAACTCAGACGGCTGCAGGGTAAAAGGACCCAGGGGTAACCAGCGCTGGCTGCCATTAACCTCACGACCAACTCCCGGAATCAGTACAAGAATTAACAGGCCCAGCGCTGCGAACAACCATATCCAGCCCGTCTCCTCCCAGAACTGCAGGGGAATTCGGTACACTGCAACCGAGGCAATCCCGGCGACGACCATGTAGATCAAGTGGCGCTTGGTGTGAAAAGTGGTGCTGTTGTAATTGATCTGCGCGTATTCGATAGACGCGGAGCTAATCGCAATCAAACCGACCAGCACCAGTGACAGGCCAAGCACGATAATGCCTGGATCTGGCATTAGTGCGGCTGGAGTGGGCACGGCTCGATTCACTGATCGCCCCCAAGCCTGCCGACGGAGTCCACAAAAGACTCGCCTCTTGCCACGTAACCAGAAAACATATCGAAGCTGGCACAGGCAGGCGAGAGCAATACAATATCTCCAGCCGAGGCCTGTTTTTCCGCCAGAGCCACGGCCTGCTCCATGGTGTCAACTCGTGTCACCTCAACGACATCGGCCAGCGCTGCTTCGATTTTCGGCGCATCTTCTCCGATCAACACTACGTGCTTGCAATGTTTTTGAACGGTACCGCGCAGTTCCCTGAAGTCGGCCCCTTTACCCTGGCCCCCGGCGATCAGCACAATATTGTGTTCGCCACCAATCCCGGTAAGCGCTGCATTCGTAGCGCCAATATTGGTACCCTTGGAATCATTGACGAAGCATACGGCCTCAATAACCGCAACCCGTTCACAGCGGTGCGGCAGTCCTGCAAAGTGACGCAGGGAATCGAGCATGGCGTCCAATGGCAGCCCAGCGGCATGGCCCAGCGCCAACGCCGCCAGTGCATTGGCCACGTTGTGACGGCCCTCCATGGCAAGCTCAGTGACGGGCATCAACAGTTCGAAGCCATGACTCAGGCACTCAACGCCCTGATCCCGTCGCAAGCCAAAACCATTAAGCGCTGGCTCGCCCAGTCGCCAACCCACTACTGGAACTGAATCTTCCAACAGTGGAACGGTCAGCGGATCGTCACTGTGAGCGACCGCTGTAGAACAGCCCATAAATATTCTGTGTTTGGCCTGATGGTAGCGCGGCATATTGCCATGCCTGTCCAGGTGGTCAGCACTGAGGTTTAATACAACGGCCACTGCCAAGCCCAATTTCCCCGCCCTTTCCAACTGGAAACTGGATAGCTCGAGTACATAGAGCTGCCGCTCATCGTCCAACAGATCCAGCGCCGGAGTTCCCAGGTTGCCGCCTACACCGACATTCAATTTGGCGCGGCGAGCCATATCACCAACCAGCTCTGTCACCGTAGACTTGGCGTTAGAACCGGTGATACCAATGATCGGCGCTTTCGCTTCGCGGACAAACAGATCAATGTCCCCGACCACCTTAACGCCTGCTAACGCTGCATGCGCCACCACCGGCTCATCGATTGCAATACCGGGACTTACAATCAACTCAGTGGCCGAAGCAATCAGCTCATCGGGGTATTCGCCAGCATAAACAGCCACTTCAGGCATTTCCTGGCGCAGCTGTTCCAGTCCCGGCGGCTGACTGCGAGTATCGACAACCGAGAAGCTAACGCCCAATCGATACAGGTGGCGCGCGCAGGACAAACCGGTGACGCCGAGGCCGACGACTACCCGATGTTCACTGCTTGCTATTAAATCCAATGCCACTGCCTGTATCACTCCCTCAGCCCTAGCGCAGCTTTAACGTCGCCAGCCCGAACAGGACCAACATCACAGTAATAATCCAAAAGCGCACAATGACCCGCGGCTCGGGCCAACCCTTCAATTCATAGTGGTGATGAATTGGCGCCATACGAAATATGCGTTTGCCAGTGAGCTTGAACGAGGCCACCTGCAGGATCACCGAAACAGTTTCCAGCACAAAGATGCCGCCCATAATGAAAAAGACGATTTCGTGACGGGTGATCACTGCTACCGTTCCCAGTGCCGCACCCAACGCCAGGGCACCTACATCACCCATAAAGACCTGGGCGGGGTAAGTGTTAAACCAGAGGAAGCCGAGACCTGCGCCGGCAATAGCGCCGCAGAACACCGCCAGCTCCCCACTGCCTGCTACGTAGGGGATTTGCAGGTAACGAGCAAAGTCGACATGACCGGTGAGGTAGGCAATGATACCCAGCGCGCCACCCACCATGACGGTCGGCAGAATCGCCAGACCATCCAACCCGTCGGTGAGATTTACCGCATTACTGGAACCGACAATCACAAAGTAGGCCAGCACCACGAACAACGGCCCCATCGTCAGCGAAAAGTCTTTCAAAAATGGAACGTAGAGTTCCGTGGTCACTGGCGTATCAAACGCCAGGTAAAGGTAAAGAGCAGCTGCCAGGCCTGCTATTGACTGCCAAAGGTATTTCCAACGAGCGGGCAAGCCTCTGGAGTCCTTTTCTACGACTTTGCGATAATCATCTACCCATCCAACTGCGCCGAAAACGCCAGTGACAAGCAATACAACCCATACATACGGATTGCTCAAGTCAGCCCAAAGCAGCGTCGCAATCGCGATAGCGACCAGGATCAGCGCGCCGCCCATGGTCGGTGTACCCGCTTTACTTAAATGACTTTGCGGACCGTCATCGCGCACTGCCTGCCCAACCTGGTGATAGCTCAGCTTGCGAATCATGGTGGGACCCACCAGGAGGGAAATGGCAAGTGCGGTGCCTGCAGCGAGGATGCCGCGCAGGGTCAGGTACTGGAAAACAGTAAATGCATTTTGATACTGGGCCAGGTATTCCGCTAGCAACAACAACATAGTCAGCTCTCCCGTTCCGTTTGATCGGGGACCAAGGCTTGCAATACCCGTTCCATGCGCGCACCACGGGAACCTTTAATCAAGACAGTGTCTCCCTGTGAAAACGACGCCGAGGCGGCCACGACCGCTTGATCACAGTGTTCAAACCAGCGACCACGCTCCCCGAATGCATCCACGGCAACTTTGAGCTCAGCACCCACACCCCAGAATTGAGCCAGGCCTGCTTCCCGTGCATGGACGCCAAGCTGTCGATGCAGCTCAACGCTATTTTCGCCCAGCTCCAGCATTGCGCCCATGACCAGCGTCCCCTGGCCCTCACTCGCAGCCAGCGTATCGATGGCGGCTAGCGCCGAACCCGGATTAGCGTTGTAGCAATCGTCTATCACCAGCGCTCCTGATGCGGCAACCTGCACTGAAAGCCGACCTGCTACCGGTGCAACCGACTCAAGGCCGGCCGCGATTTCATCCAGAGCCAGCTCACAGGCAAGGCCTACGGCGATGGCCGCCAAAGCGTTAGCTATGTTGTGCTCGCCCGGAAGCCGCAGGGAAACGTCAACACACCCCTTTGGCGTGACTGCCACAAATGAACTACCCGCAATGCCGTGAGACTCAATTTGTGTGGCGACGACTGCGGCATCACCGTTCAACGAAAAATCTAGAATCGTTGCCGTTCCGGCTCGCGCCTTCCAGTCTTCTGCCCAGGGCTGGTCAGCATTAACTACTGCAACATCGCCAGCAGCAAGAGCATCGAAAATTTCTCCCTTTGTTCGGGCAATGGTTTCCAAACTGCCGAAGCTCTCCATGTGCGCAGGCATTGCGTTGAGCAATACCGCAACAGAAGGCCGACCAAGCTCACACAGCCAACTGATATCGCCCTGACGCGCCGCGCCCATTTCAACTACAGCAAACTCATGCTCCTGGCTCAGCCGTAACAAAGTGAGTGGCACACCCACTTCGTTATTGAAATTTCCGTTGGTGGCCAGCGTAGCGCCGCGCTGGGAAAGCACGCCATTGATAAGATTTTTGGCAGTGGTTTTACCGGAGCTTCCGGTGATTGCAACTAATGGACCGGTGTACAAGTCGCGATTGAAAGCGCCTAAACGGCCCAGCGCTGTCTGGGTGTCCTCTACGCACAGCTGTGGCAAAGCGGACGAACTGGAACGACTCACTAGCGCCGCTACCGCACCGTTTTCTGCAACCGCTTCAACATAGTCGTTGCCATCAAAGTTTTCGCCGACCAAAGCCACAAACAAACCGTTCTTCGCAATCTGACGGCTATCGGTAAAGACATTGGTAAAGCAAACATCCTCTCCGGTAATGCGCCCCTGGAGAGGTTCCTGCAATTCAGAAAGGCGCATAGGGCGCATCATTTACCCGCCCTCACTGCCAACGCTGCAAGGGCCTGCTCCTCGTCACTAAAATGAAGATACTCGCCATCTACCACCTGGTAATCTTCATGTCCCTTGCCGGCTATTACCACGCAGTCACCAGCGCCCGCCTCGTTAACGGCGCGTTTAATTGCAGTGGAACGGTCTACCTCCAACAGATACTGGCCACTGCAGCCCACCTCTATGTCGGCAAGAATCGCCGCAGGGTCTTCACCACGCGGGTTGTCACTAGTCACCAACACCTTATCGGCAATCGCACAGGCGACTCGGCCCATTACCTGGCGCTTCTCACGATCTCTGTCGCCACCACACCCAAACACCACCACCAATTGACCGTCGACATGGAGCCTTAGCGCGGTGAGCACCTGCTCCAAGGCATCCGGGGTGTGGGCGTAATCAATAATGACTTGCAGTCCCAGCGTATTAGACAGGGACTGCATACGACCCGGCACAGGACGCAGACGAGATACATTTTTGAGAACTTCGGCCAGCGGTTCGCCTGCCAGAGTAACGGCGCTCACTGCCGCTGCGAGATTAGCCAGATTGAAATCGCCAGGCAGCGGACTTACAAACTCACCTGTTCCCCAGGGCGTGCGCAACACACCGGTCACCCGGCCGGCACTAAAATCCGCCTGCTCAACGAATACATCTGCTTGCGGATTGGACACTGAGTAGGTGATGAGCTGAACACCCGGTTCAACAACATCGCAAACCCGGGCGCCAAACTCATCGTCCAGATTCACCAGGGCATGCTTCAGGCCCTCGTTCGCAAACAACGCTAATTTTGCGCGGCCATAAGCTTCCATGCTGCCGTGATAGTCCAGGTGATCATGAGACAAGTTGGTAAAGACAGCGGTCTCAAAACCCACCCCGTTCACCCGACCCTGAACCATGGCATGCGAGGAAACTTCCATGCTCGCCGCATAGACACCCTGGTCACGCCAGTCTGCTAACTGCTGCTGTAGAGACACCGCATCAGGAGTCGTGTTGCCGCCTTGCGCCACATCTTCATTCAGGCTCGCACCCAGCGTACCAATCACTCCACAGGATTTTCCCTGCAAACGAATCAACTGGGCCACCAGGCGACTGGTGGTGGTTTTACCGTTAGTGCCGGTCACGCCTATCATGTGCAGGCTCACACTTGGCTCTTTATGAAAACGAGATGCAATGAAACCGGACTCCTGCTGCAGTTCTGGCATCTCTACCAGAGGCACCTGAAGCGCTTCGACAAAGCCGGCCACCGGTGGCTCGGCGACAATGGCGACGGCACCACTGGCCACCGCTTGCTCGATAAATTGGCGGCCATCGTGTATCTCACCCGGAACCGCCAGGAACAAATCCCCGATCTTCACCCGGCGACTGTCCAACTGCACACCGCTGATCATGGTTTCGGCAGACGGGCAGGACGGCATATCCAGAACACCTGCCAGCGACAGAGATGTCATCAGGCTGCACCTCCACGCTGTGAGCGATTCACTGCAAGCTCCTGGGGAAACTCAGAGGGCGTGACGCCCAGTAAACGCAAAGCGCCACGGGTCACTGCGGAGAAAACGGGCGCTGCTACCGCACCGCCACCATAATTTTCTCCCTGCGGGTCATTGATCACCACTACCGTGACCACACGCGGGTCATTGACCGGCGCAAGACCGGCAAACAATGCCACGTGAGAATCCTCGATATAACCGCCCGGGCCTACCTTGCGCACGGTGCCGGTCTTGCCTCCGACCTGAAAGCCGCCGACCCTGGCCTTGCGCGCCGTGCCGTGCTCTCCGGTTACCGCATGCAACACACCTAGCACCTGCTCGGCAACATCTTCGGAAATAACACGCTCGGCAGGAGGTAACTCGCCATCATCCAGCGCTAACAAAGAAACGGGGCGCTGCAGTCCACCTGCGGCGAAAACTGTGTAAGCCCGCGCCAACTGCAAAGGCGTGGTGGTAATACCGTAACCAAAAGCGAGGGAAATTTTTTCGGTGGAGTACCAGCGCGGACGACTGGGCAGCATGCCGCTGCTTTCACCAGGGAAGCCGGTGCCCATGGGTTCGCCGATCCCAAAGCGTTGGAAGACTTCCCATATTGGCTCATGACCCAGCTCAACCGCCATTTTGGTCACGCCTACCTGGCTGGATTTTTCAATCACACGGGACAGCGTAACCTCGCCGTAATTGCGAGGATCTTTATAGGTTTTCGGGCCGACCCTGATCCAGCCGGGGGCGGTATCGATCATGGTAGTAGTGGTGTACCGTCCGCTTTCCAGCGCCGCCACCAGCGTCATGGTCTTCATGGTTGAACCCGGTTCATACGTATCAGTAATCGCCCGGTTGCGCATATTGGCCGCTTTCATATTCTTGCGACTATTGGGGTTGTATACCGGATAATTGACCATGGCGAGAATTTCACCGGTTTGTGCATCCAGGGTGACGACACTGCCGGATTCGGCATTTGCTGCGGTGACAGCCTTACGTAACTCGCGGTGCTGCAACTGCTGAAGCCGCAGGTCGATACTGAGGCGTAAATCCTTGCCCGGGCTGGCGGGCTTTACCACGCCGATGTCCCTGACCATTTTGCCTCGCAGGTCCTTGATGTATCTCTTTTTACCGGGCGCGCCTTGAAGCCACTCGTCGTAGGCAAGCTCAACGCCGGCAATACCCTCGTCATCGACGTTAGTGAATCCCACCAACTGCGCAGCCACTTCTCCGGCCGGATAAAAACGACGGTACTCACGCTCGCCATAAACACCGGGGAAACGCTTGCCGAGGATCTCCCGAGCCTCGTGAGGCACACGATGCCGCTGCAGGTACATGAAGCGCTTGCCTTCATAGCGCACCAACTTGGCCTTGAGCTCATCCAGCTCCATACCCAGTGACTGCGCTAACTCAGGCACTCTCTCACTATCGGCCAATCGACTCGGATCCGCCCAGATGGAAACGACGGGCGTACTAACAGCAAGAGGTTCTCCCCGTCTGTCAGTAATCACACCACGATAAGCGGGAATTTCTGCACTACGCAAGGACCGCGCTTCACCCTGGTTTTGCAAAAACGCATAGCCCCGCTCGGTCTCCAGGATCTGCAGAGAAAGCACACGACCGATTAGCAGTGAGAGCATCGAGAGCAGCAGACCCACGACAAGATAAAGGCGCCAGAGCGCTGTTTTCTTCGGTTGCGTCTTTCTAGACACAGCCTTCATCGCCGCACCACCTTGTAGTGCGCCAGGTCCGGCTCCGCCATACCCAATTCAGTGCGAGCCACCTTTTCTACCCGGTAGTGTGATGCCCAGGTGCTCTCTTCCAGTAATAAACGCCCATAATCTTCCTGCAAATGCCACTGCCGGGATTCCAACACCTGCAATTGAGTGTAAAGCTCACGCGTTGCATGGGTGGAATGAATCACCGCAAAACAAGACAACAGCACCAGCAGCAACGCGGCAACATTCAGCCACAGTAGCGCGCGACCTTGCGCGGGATCGCCAGCACCAATCGCGGCCGTGACCATCGTTTTTCCTGCGACCCGGGCAGTCATGCGATTTTCTCCGCCACTCGCATGACCGCACTGCGAGAACGCACGTTTTCATCCACTTCTGCATCAGAAGCCTTAGTCGCCTTGCCCACCAGCTTCATCCGGCGGTTAAGCGCCGCATCTGTGACGGGCACACCCGCAGGCAGCTGCTCTCCTCGAGCCATATCGCGCATATAGCGCTTCACCATGCGATCTTCCAACGAGTGAAAACTGATAACTACCAGGCGACCGCCGACTTTCAACATATCCAGGGAAGAAGCTAACAGATCACCCAGATCCTCCAGCTCACGATTGACCTTGATGCGAATTGCCTGAAAGGCACGGGTGGCCGGATGCTTGTGCCTCTCCCAGCGAGGATTGGCTTCGCTCACTACTTTAGCCAGCTGTGCAGTTGTGGTCAGTGGCTCAACTTCGCGCGCCTTCACGATGGCAGCAGCGATGCGCTTGGCAAAGCGCTCCTCGCCATACTCCTTAAGCACCTCAGCGATTGCGGTCGTGTCCGCGTAGGACAGCCATTGCGCAGCCGTTTCCCCAGAGGACGTGTCCATGCGCATATCCAGTGGACCATCACTCATAAAACTAAAGCCCCGACCTGCCTCATCCAACTGCGGACTGGAGACACCCAAATCGAGCAAAATGCCATCGAACGCGTCAATATCCATCAGTTGCAACTGCTGCGGGAGATCGGCAAAGGAACCATGGTAAAAACTAAAGCGACTGTCAGCGGAGGAAAGCTGGGCTGCGCATTCACAGGCAACAGGGTCTTTGTCCACACCAAGAAGATGGCCGTTGTCATCAAGCTGATCCAGCAGAAAACGACTGTGACCGCCGCGACCAAAGGTACCATCGACATAAGCACCACTGGGCGCCGTTACCAGAGCTTCAACTGCCTCTCGTAGTAATACTGTCTGGTGCATGTTGGCCACCTACAGCTTGAGAGAGAGAAGTTCGTCGGGCAGCACAGCGTCGGGACCAGAGTCCTCCAGCGCTTGTTCCTGCTCGGCCATCCAAAGGGCTTCAGACCAGATCTCAAGCTTATTGCCCTGCCCTACCAGAACCAGCCTTTTATCCAGCTGCGCGTACTCGCGCTGTGATTGAGGCAACAACATTCTGCCGCTGCTATCTAATTCAATATCCGTGGCATACCCCAACACCAGGCGCTGAAAGCGCTTGACCGAGGGATTCAGGGCGGGTAACCCCTGGATATCTTTCTCAATGCGCTCCCACTCGGGCAGGGGATACACCGCGAGACACTTGGACTGGGTATCTATAGTGACAACAATCTGGCCATCACACCGGGACAGCAATGGCTCACGCTGGCGTGCTGGCATAGCCAGCCGCCCTTTCGCGTCCATATTTATGTGCTGTACACCACGAAACACGTTAGATTCCCCCACTCACCTGTCTTCATCTTCCACAAAAAGACAGTTTTACCCACTTATATCCACTTTTCGACACTATAGGCGCACAACGGCAGATCGTCAACAAGGACAAGTAGGAAAAAACGCAATAAATTCAGGCCGTTACGAGACTTTTTTGCAGGAAAAGCCGAACTGAATTGAGGCAAATAGCTCACCAAAACAGCCCTCTAAGACCAAATGCTAAGGTTTTACTTTAAGTTACATGCCGATTTTTTATTTAAAACCGATCTCTATAGTCCAAAACGGCATAAAAAAGCCCCTCAACCGTAAGGTTGAGGGGCCTGATAAGGTGAGTCGGTCGATAAGCCGGGTTCTGTCGTGGACGACCATTCATCTGCGACAGCTGTCACCAGCTGCCTGAAGCGACCTACCCGAATCCACCGTGGGCCACGGCTATAGGATTCCTATTTGGTCTTGCTCCGGGTGGGGTTTACCATCGCCGCGCCTGTTGCCAGCCGCGCGGTGCGCTCTTACCGCACCATTTCACCCTTACCTTTTTGGTCTTGAAAACAAGAACCGCAAAGGCGGTTTACTTTCTGCTGCACTTTCCGTGGGCTCGCACCCCCCAGGCGTTACCTGGCACCCTGCCCTATGGAGCCCGGACTTTCCTCCCCCCGGTAAATACCGGAAAGCGATCGTCTGACCGACTCGGCGGCAAGACTAACAGCACTGGCGAAGTGACTCAATCGCCTTTTACCGACAGCAAATAATTATAGAGATCCTTTTTTTTCAGCCCGGTGCAGTCCGCCACAACCGCCGATGCCTTTTTAGCCGGCAACTCTTGCGCCAGCCTTCGCAATAACCGCTGTGTCGCTTCATCCAGCTCGACCTCGCCACGAGGCTTGCCCGCGACCACCAGCACAATTTCGCCCTTCTGCTGGTTCGCATCGTTTGCCACAAAAGTGAGCAACTGCTCAAGAGTGCCTCTGCGCACAGTTTCGAATGTTTTGGTAATTTCGCGCGCCAGAACCACCTCTCTATCGGGCCCAAACACCTCGGACATGGCAGCGAGAGTCGCAACAATGCGGTGAGGGGCTTCATAGAACACCAGGGTAGCGTGCTCGCTTTGCAGATCCTGCAACTGGTTGGCTCGCGTGCCCGCCTTGGCGGGCAGGAAACCTTCAAAACGAAAGCTGTCGGTCGGCAGACCACAGACGCTCAGAGCCGCAATCACCGCACTGGGTCCGGGCACAGGGCGCACCGCATACCCCATGGACTGCATATCGCGAACCAATCTGTAACCGGGGTCTGATATCAGTGGAGTCCCCGCATCCGAGATCAAGGCGACGCTCCCTCCCTGGGCCAGTGTACTCTCAATTCGCTGTTGGGCTCGCGGGTCACTGTGGTCGTGATAAGCCATTAATGGGTTATCGATACTGTAATGCTGCAACAGGCGTTGACTGTGTCTGGTGTCCTCAGCGGCGATAAGATCAACCCCGGATAAAACCTCGACGGCGCGAGAGCTCATGTCTCCCAGATTGCCAATGGGCGTGGCCACAATATACAGCCCGGTCTCCACGTTTTCCCCTTATACTGTGCATCTCACCCCGATGGTGAATCACACCTTATTGAGCGACGCAGCATAGCATGACAGTAAAACAATCCCAGTTTCTTCACCCGGCCGTCCTGGCATTAATAGCCCTGCTGCTTCAGGGCTGCGGTTCTGCGCCGCAACAAGACAAGAGTGCCGGCACCTCCACCACTCAAAGCACATTTAAGAATCAGACTAGCGAAACAAATGTGCAGCTGCCGCCGTCGCAATTCCACCCACAATTTGCTGAGGCTGATGAAGCACTGCGACAGCTTGACTGGATGACCGCCTCCACCGTTTTAGCGTTACTAGACGAGGAAGCGCTCACCCGCAACGACAGGGATTATCGGGATTACCTGCTGGCGAGAATAGACTACGTGCGCGGGGATCAGGTTCAGGCCAGTACCCGACTGAAAGCGCTGGACCGCCCCGAGGTCGCCCTCGGTATTGCCTATCGATCATACAATTTTCAGCGGCACTTGCTGAGTCTGCAAAGAGCGTACTTGGACAGCGCGCGCCTGGGTGTCCGCATTATGGAAATTGCACCGGCAAAGGACCTGCCCGGACTCAAGCGCAGCCTATGGCACGACCTGCAGCGCAGCCCGGAAAGCGAGATTGCACAGGCCAGGTCAAGCGCTGCAGATCCAACCTGGCTAGGCTGGCTGGAACTGGCAAACATCGCCAATGAAAATGCAACGACGCTCAGCACTGCCCTGCCGCGCTGGCAGATCAATTACCCTGGCCACCCTGCTGCTTCGCCGCTTCCTGGCGGCCTTGAATACATGCTGGAGCCTGCAGTGACGCCACAACAGGTTGCGCTGGTGCTTCCGCTGAGCGGCCGTCTCGCACCAGCAGGTAAAGCCATTCGCGACGGTTATCTGGCGCACTATTTCACGGCCAGAGACAAGGGCGATGCCCCAACAGAAGTGAAGGTGATTGACTCAGACCTGTATGGTTCTGCGACCGAGGCCTACACGGCCGCCGTTCAGCAGGGTGCGCAGCTAGTGGTTGGCCCCTTGAGCAAAGCCTCAGTCGCTGAGCTGGCGAAACAAACCAATCGAGTTGTACCAACCATTGCCCTGAACCGCATTGATCAGCCGGTCGCAACAAGCACTACCGCGCTGGTACAGCTATCGCTGGCGCCAGCAGACGAAGCCAGACAACTGGCCCACTTGGCATTTGGCGACGGTGGCCGCCGCGCATTGGTCCTCCGCCCGGCGGGTCGCTGGGGCGACGAAATGGAATCGGCCCTGGACGAGCAGTGGCGGGCATTGGGAGGCACCACCACTCAGGTGATCAGTTACACCGGTAAGGACGACTATTCCAGTAGCGTCAAAAGTGGCCTGGGCATCGAAGCAAGTGAGCAACGGCGTCGCAAACTACGCGACATGCTGGCCATCAACCTGGAGTTTACACCCAGGCGACGAGCAGACCTCGACACTGTCTTTATGTTGAGTCGCACACCAGAAGAGGCACGCGCAATCAAGCCGCTACTGGCCTTCCACTACGCCGGTGCGTTGCCGGTTTACGCAAGCTCCAGTGCGTATGGTGCACGAGATGACAGTCGCAACCAGGATTTGAACGGCACCACCATTGTCGAGCTGCCCTGGTTACTGGGCTCTAACCCAGCGCTGCAACAATCCCTTGTTGGCGCCAACAGCGATTACTACACCCGACTCAATGCCCTGGGCGCAGACGCCTATTTACTGCAATCGCGTCTGGTACAACTGCAAGCAGGACCAGATGCACTCATTCGCGGAGACACTGGCTTGTTGACGATGAACTCACAGCTGCAAATAGTGCGCGAACTGCCGCCGGCCAGATTTGATGGCGACCGTCTCAAGTCACTGTAGTTACACTGTCCCTTGAGCACAGTTAATGCAGGGGATCAGCATGAAGCAGATAGGCGATGAGTACGAACGACGCGCCGCACACTTCCTGTCACAGCAAGGCGTTGAGGTCCTCATTTGCAATTATCGCTGCCGCTGCGGTGAGATCGACTTGATCGCCAGGCAGAATGATTACCTGGTCTTTATTGAGGTTAGGGCGCGCCGAAACCCGCGCTTCGCAACAGCAGCGGCCTCGGTGGACTATCGCAAACAACAGCGATTGCTGCGCACTGCCCAGTTTTTTCTGCAACGCCACACAAAACTTGCAAATCTGCCCTGTAGATTTGACGTGATCACCTTTGAGCCGCGACAATCCACAGCGAACGATAGCCCGCAGTGGATACGCGGGGCCTTTACCAACTGAATCAGCCAGGGGCATCAGTGGACTACTATCAGATCATTGCCGAGCGTTTTCAAGACACCATTGAATCTATTGCCATGTCGGTGGATCAACTGGCGGCTCCCATCGCCCAGAGCAGTGAACTCATCACTCAGGTGCTACTGCAAGACGGCAAAATTTTTTGCTGCGGCAATGGGCCAGACGCAGCGCTATGCCAGTTATTCTGCCATTGCCTGCTCAGTGGCCTTGAGCATGAGCGCCCCGCTCTACCGGCATTCAACCTCAGCGCTGACAGCGCCATCTTGTCCGGCACCACCGGCAGCGACGACCGGGCGCAGCTCTATGCTCGTCAAATTCGCGCACTCGGCCAGGAAAACGACCTGTTACTCCTCATCGACAGCGGCCCGGGATCATCGGACCTGCCGATAGCATTAGAGGCAGCACGGGAGAGAGGCATGTTAACGGTGGCGCTTATCACCAGCGAAAACAGCGACCTGGCCTCTTTGCTCAACGCCGGTGACCCATGCATCCAGATCCAGGCACCTTCCCGTTCAAAGCATATCGAACTGCACACGATGGCTTTGCAAAGCCTGTATCAACTTATTGAATTAAGCCTTTTTGGCGACTACAACCAGGAAACATAAATCATGACTCAACGCCTACTACTCGCACTGTTCAGCATTGGCTTACTCAGTCTCGGTGGCTGCGGCAGCATGCTTGCCACAATGGAAGCGGAGCCCATTGAAGAAGAGGAGGGAGAGAGAACAATGGGCCGCTGGCTGGAGGATGAAAGCATTGAAACCAAGGCTATGGTCAATGTTCGCGCCGCCAACGACGCCTTTGATAAGGCCCACCTGGTCATTGTCAGCTATAACGGCTATGTGCTCATTGCGGGCCAGGTCTCCACCCAGGCACTGAAAGATCAAGCCACCGGCGTTGTAAAGGAAGTGCGAGGAGTGAGGCGCATCTACAACGAACTGGAGGTCGCTGCTCCCAGTTCGGGCATGACGCGCACCTCAGACACCTGGATTACCAGCAAGGTAAAATCCTTCATGCTGGCCAGTGGAGACATTCAGGGAAATCGGGTCAAAGTAGTCACCGAGAATGGCGTCGTCTATCTGATGGGGCTAGCCACCCGGACCGAAGCAGAACGTATTGCGGCCGAGGCAGCCGACACTTCCGGGGTACAACGAGTGGTAAAATTATTTGAATTACTGGACTGAAATAGCACTAGCCCTGACCACGCTCAACCCTGGGCTTCGATAATTCTCCGCACTGGTGCATAGCTGCGACGGTGAACTGGTGTCACTCCCAGTGACTGTAATGCATGCAGATGAGCGGCGGTGGGATATCCCTTATGTGCCGCAAAACCATAGCCTGGATACTTCTGTTCCAGCGCAACCAGTTCGTTATCGCGCTGCACCTTCGCCAGTATCGAGGCGGCTGCAATAGCAGGCACCCTGTCATCTCCCTTCACCACAGGCTCTGAAGGATAAGACCACTGAGGCAGTCGGTTACCGTCGACCAGCACGTATCCTGGCTGGGGTGTTAGTGCCTCCACCGCCCGCTTCATCGCCAGCAGTGACGCCTGAAGAATATTCAGCTCATCGATCTCAGCGACAGACGCCCTGGCAATAGACCAGGCAATCGCTTTTTCACGAATTATTATTGCCAGCTCCTCGCGCCGCGATTCACTGAGTTTTTTGGAATCACGCAGGCCTTCGACAGGATTTGAAGGATCGAGAATAACGGCGGCGGTGACAACATCACCCGCCAGCGGCCCCCGCCCTACCTCGTCAACCCCGGCAATATCTATGCCCTTGTAACTCACCTGAAACAGATCATCCATCAACCGGGTTTCCTTCATGAAGCTGCAATAAGGCATTTGCGCTTTTGGCCGCATAGCCCTGCTTCAATTGCACATGGATACGGTCAAAAGCCTGCAGTTGGTTCGCTATCGCCTCATCAGCCAGTAACGGTTCAATCGCTGCCGCCATGGCCTCAGGAACCGCCGCATCCTGCAGCAATTCGGGAACGACTGAACGTCCAGCTAATACGTTAGGTAATGCCGCGAAGCTGATTTTCACCAGCCGCGTCACCAGCCACCAGGAAAAAGCCGCCATGCGATAAGTCACTACCATCGGTCGCTTGATCAGCGCGGCCTCCAAGGTGGCCGTGCCAGATGCCAGGAGAACGGCATCAGCGGCGGCCATCGTCTCTCTCGAGTGTCCGCAAACCAGCGTGACAGGGAGGTCCGGCTGTTGTGCCAAAAGAGCCTTTAATTCGACCTCACGTGCAGTGTTAGCCGCAGGCATAACGAAACGTAACTGTGGGTTCTGCTGCCAAAGCAGCCGCGCGGCAGCCAAAAAAGCGGGCGCCAAACGACTCACCTCTCCACTGCGACTACCAGGTAACATGGCCAGCAACTTATTATCAGTTGCCAACCCCAGGGCCTGACGCGCAGCCAGGGCGTCCACACGATTGGGCAACTCGTCCGCCAGAGGATGTCCAACGAACCGAACGGGGACCTGATGGTCCTGATACACCTGGGTCTCAAACGGAAACAGGCACAGCATGAGATCTACCGACTGCTTGATCTTCTTGACTCGGCCCTGACGCCAGGCCCAGACCGAGGGGCTCACTAAATGAGCAGTCTTGATTCCCTGCTCACGAAGCTTGCGCTCCAGCCGTAAGTTAAAGTCGGGAGAATCTATACCCAGAAAAATATCGGGTGGGTTGTCACGAAAATGCTCGAACACGGCCCGGCGAATATGCAATAGCTCGGGAAGTCGCTTAAGCGGTTCGACAAAGCCCATGACCGACAAGCGATCCATGGGGAACATACTGGTAAGGCCCTGTGCTTCCATCAACGGACCGCCGATGCCTTCCACGATCAATTCATCGCACTGTGCCCGCAGCTCCTTGAGGACTCTGGATCCGAGGATATCACCGGAGGCTTCTCCGGCCAGTACGCCAATACGCAAAGTGCCTCCCGGGATTTAGCGAACGATGCCTCGCTCCGAGGAGCGCACGGAATCGATTAACACCTGAATCTCTGGTGTTTCCCGCAGCATAGTTTCGAGGCGTTGTAGCGCCAGTTCGAGGGTCAGGCCCTGTCGATAGAGAATTTTGAAAGCTCGACGTAATTGACTGATCGCTTCAGCAGAAAAACCTCGGCGACGCAGGCCCTCAATATTAATGGTCTTGGCCTCGGCTGGCGAACCGCTAACCGTGACGTAGGCAGGCACGTCTTTACCAATGGCTGTGCCCATACCACTGAAACTATGTGCTCCGATCTTGCAGAACTGATGCACCAGGGTATAGCCGCTGAGGATTGCCCAGTCACCGATGCGCACGTGCCCTGCCAGGGCAGTATTATTCACCAGGATCGTATTATTGCCTAAAATTGAGTCATGGCCGATATGCACATAGGCCATCAGTAAATTTTCATTGCCTATGGTGGTCTCAGACCGATCCTGCACGGTACCCCGGTGAATCGTCACGCTCTCGCGAATAACATTGTTGTCACCGATTACCAGCTTGGTCGGTTCATCACGATATTTAAGATCGGGAGTAGCCTCGCCAATACTGGAGAATTGATAAATGTGATTACCTGCCCCGATAACAGTAGGGCCACGAATCACTACATGAGGTTCAATGATCGTGCCGGGACCTATTTCGACATTAGCCCCCACCAAAGACCAGGGCCCAACGCTGACATCGTCGGCTAGGCGAGCACCCGGTTCGATAATGGCGGTTTCGTGAATCATCGATCAGCGCAGAGAATCGTCGCAGAGGCTGCCAGTTCTCCATCCACATCTGCACTGACAGCAAACTTCCAAATACCACGGCGGTCAGAAATGATAGAAGCCCGCAGCATTACCCTGTCACCAGGCACACAAGGCCGCTTAAAACGCAGTTTGTCGGCGCCAACAAAATAGTAAATAGAGCCATCTGCCGGAGTCTTGTTCATGGTCTTGAAACCAAGAATGCCAGCCGCCTGAGCCATGGCCTCAACGAGCAAAACGCCGGGAAAAACTGGCTGACCGGGGAAGTGCCCGTCAAAAAAAGGTTCGTTAATTGTCAGGTTCTTGTAGGCAACGATGGATTCACCAAGATTAAGCTCTACCACCCTATCCACCAGAAGAAAGGGATAGCGGTGCGGCAGATGCTGCCGAATTTGTTCTATATCCATCATCAGGAGATGTTTCCTTGTTCTAGGGCGCGCTTCCTTTCTCAATGGCCGCCAGACGCTTGTGCATGCCGTCCAGCTGTGAAAAACGCACCGCATTTTTGCGCCACTCTCTATTGGGTGACGCAGGGACACCGGAAGAGTAGACGCCTGGCTCGGTAATAGACCGCGTCACCATGCTCATACCGGTAATATGGACGCCGTCGCAGATTTCAATATGACCCGATAAGGCAACAGCGCCCGCCACGGTGCAGTTAGCGCCTATGATCGTGCTTCCTGCCATACCGGTGCAACCAGCGATCGCGGTATTTTTTCCGATGCGACAGTTGTGCGCAATGTGCACCTGGTTATCAATGATGACACCGTCTTCAATGACCGTATGCTCCAGCGCACCACGGTCAATAGTGGTACCGGCACCAATCTCGACATCATCCCCAATTCGCAGCCCTCCCAATTGATGGATCTTTTCCCAACCCTCTGGCCCCGGCGCGAAACCAAAACCATCTGAGCCCAACACCGAAGTGCTGTGGACGATGCAACGCGCACCCAGCCAAACATCGTGATAAACGATGACACCGGGATTCAGGCAGGTATTAGCCCCGATCCGACTGCCTGCGCCGACATAGGCATTTGCACCAATGACAACTCCTTCCCCAATAACTGCGCCAGCTTCCACCACCGCGTTGGCGGCTATCCTGACGCTGTCGGCGACTTCAGCCTCAGCAGAAACCACTGCGGCTGGATGCACGCCCTCTGCAGGCCGGGAAGACCGATCAAATAACGAGGTCATTCTTGCGAAAGCGAGATAGGGATCCTCGGTGACGAGGGTATCAACAGGGCATTGATCGGCGAAATCGGGGTGGATAAGCACTGCTGCCGCAGCGGTATCGGCTAATTGCTCAAGATATTTTCTGCTGGCAATAAAGCTGACATGATCGGGCCCGGCTCCGCCTAGAGTGGCCAAACCCGATACGGAGCGCTGGGCGTCACCTGACAAGGTCAGATTAAATCGTTGCGCCAACTCCCCGAGAGTCATCACGACAATATTACTGAGTGGGCAGCTGATTCAGCTTATCAGTAACTTTGGCGGTGATACTGTATCCGGCGTCAGCGTGAATGACAGAAGATTGCTGAAGTAGAAGACCAATACCCTCGGTAGTGATCAGATCGCGCAGGACTTCCTGCACTTTGGGTGACAACTCTTGCAGCAGGGCCTGACCTGCGCCTTGTTCCGCCTGTTGCAGTTTGCCGGTAACGTGCTCCAGGTCTGACTGCTTGTTGGCGAGCTTCTGCCGCGCAGCGAGCTGCTGCTCCTGGCTCATTACTGCCGCATCTTTCTGGAATTTTTTCACCAGCTCATCAAATTCTTTCTTCAACTTGTCGAACTCGGCCTTATCTGCCTTGTAATCGTCCTGGCCACGAACTTCGTTGAGGCGCTGTTGAGCGGCGTCTGTTTGCAGAATGGCTTCCTGCAGGTTGACTACTGCAATCTTGCCTTGTGCCATTGCCACGGCGGGCACGGTAAGCGCCAATGCGACAATACTAACTTTCAAAAATTTAAACACGTTTATCTCCATGGTTTAGATATTAAAATCAGAATCCACGACCCAGAGTGAACTGGAAGGCTTCTTCCTCGTCCTCAGGGCCTGCGTTGAGTGGTTTGGCAAGACTGAATGTCATCGGGCCAAAACCGGTTATCCAGGTAACACCGACACCCACTGAGTAGCGCAGCTCGTCCGCATCAACATCGAAGCAATTGACCTGGCTGGGGGCACACTTGGTATTAAACACGTTGCCTACATCCACAAAGAATGCGGAGCGCAGTTTGCTCCGATCCTTGATAAACGGCAGCGGGAACAACAATTCTGCACTGCCTTCAACTAACACGTTGCCGCCAAAGGGATCGGGGTCGTCTCGCAGGGTTTCCACCAGCAGCTTCCCGTCATTACCGACGTAGCCAAATTGCTGTCCGTTCGGCCCACCTATCTCGGTGGGATTGCCTTCATCATCAATCCCGGTCACTGGCTGACGAGCGGTATACAACTCAGCCGGTGTCGACCTTGGACCAAGGGTATTGCTTTCGAAACCTCGCACCGAGCCGAAGCCTCCAGCAAAGAAGTGCTCGTAGAAAGGCAGTTCTGTAGTGTCTCCATATCCATCACCATAACCGAGCTCGCCCCGCAGGCGCGCGGTCCAAGACCCTCTGATAGGAATATAAATTTCACCGCGGTAGATCAGTTTGTAAAACTCAAGATCCGACCCGGGCATAGAAACCTCAAAAGACACTGAGTTCGAGGTACCGCGGGTCGCCATCCTTCCCCGGTTCAGGGTGGACTGGCTCCAACTGGAGGTAACAGTCCAGTTGAGATAGTTATCTCCGTTTTCATCCAAAAAGCCCAGTTCTTCGGGGATGGTGAGGTAGTCAAACGGGATGTCTGCAATCGGCATGACCTCCTCGACATCGGCGAACGTCCCGTCCTGCAGCTGAGTGCTGTCGAACCAATAATCGACGCTTTCTTCCAAACGCGGACTGGCCTTAATTTCTTGCACTGCGTATCGGCCAGCGGTAATTTCAGTATCAGAAATACCAAAGCTGAAGCCCAGACGCTGGGTTTCCTTAATCGGGTAGCCAAAGTTTAGTGCTGCCCCATAAGTATCAGTTGTATAGCTGGCAACGTTCACTTCTGACAGGTCTGTAGAGCGATAGAACAGGTTAAAGCCGCGGCTGACGCCATCCTCTGTGAAGTAGGGATTGGTGTAGTTGAAGCTGTAAATGTCCTGGTACTTGGACGAATTCAGGTTAATACCGACCCGCTTGCCGGTTCCCATGAAGTTGTCCTCCTGCAGATTCAGTCCGAGAATCAACCCCGCATCCTGGGCATAACCAAAGCTGGCACCAATACTGCCGGATGACTGCTCTTCCACCTCAAACTCCACGTCAATAAGATCGTCATGTCCTGCAACCTGCGGGGTCTCCACGGTGGCACGGCTGAAGAAACCCAGGCGCTCAAGCCGCACCCGCGATTGCTCAATCTTGGAGGCAGAAGCAGGTGAACTTTCCATCTGCCGCATTTCCCGGCGCAGCACATCATCGGCAGTTCTCATGTTTCCCTTAAAGCTGATGCGACGGACATAAGTGCGCTTACCGGGGTCAACGAAGAACTTCATAGAAACTACATTGTTACCCTCTTCAACCTCCGGTATTCCAGTCACCTTGGCGAAGTTGTAGCCTTCATTGCCCAACCGTCGCGTCATGTACTCCTCAGTGGAAGTTACCAACTGCTGGGAGAAAGTCTGACCCTCTGCAACCAACAGGAAGCGCCGCAAGTCCTGCTCTGGCAACACCAGGTCGCCCGATAAATCGACCGTTCCCACGGTGAACTTGTCACCTTCGCTGACATTGGCAGTGATATACACCTCTTCCTTATTGGGAGACACCGACACCTGGGTTGAGTCAATCCGGAACTGGAGGTAGCCCCTGTCCATGTAATAGGAAGTCAGGGTTTCCAGGTCACCGGTGAGTTTTTCTTTGGAATACTTATCGTCATTGGTGAAGAATGAAAGCCACCCAGTGGTCTTCAACTCGAAAATATCGTCAAGATCTTCGTCGACAAATATCTCGTTACCAACCACATTGATATGCTTAATTGCGGCCACGGTGCCTTCGTCGACATCGATATTAATCGCCACCCGGTTGCGCGGCTCAGGAAGCACTTCGGTATCAATGGAAGCGTCATAACGACCCTGCTGCACATACTGGCGTTGCAGTTCCATTTGCATACCTTCCAGCGTGGAACGCTGGAACACTTGTCCGACGGCAAGGCCAGAACCCTTAAGGCCATCCAGCAGGGCTTCGGTTTCAATGGCCTTGTTACCATCGATATTAATTTCGCTGATACTGGGGCGCTCTGCCACCACGACTACCAGCACATTGGCGTCGCGGCCAATACGAATATCGTCGAAATTACCGGTGGCAAACAGGCTTCGGGCGGACGCTCGAATAGCGTACTCATCGACCATATCGCCAACACCGACAGGTAGCGATGCGAAAACGCTACCGGCGGAAATACGCTGCAACCCCTCCACCCGGATATCGGAGATGAGGAATGTCTCGGCAGAGGCGACGGGGACCGAAAAAATCAGTACCAGCGCCAGATATTGGGTCAGTCTTTTTATCAAAATTCACTCAATCAACGGGTTACGCCTGCGAGGCTATTATCGTGTTTTTTCGTCGGCCAGAGTTACAGGCGCGTAAAATCGTTATATAAGGCCAGCATCATCATTCCCAGCACCAGAAACAGGCCTAGCTGATAACCCAGCGCCTGTATTTTCTCAGGTACTGGGCGTCCAGCCAATAGCTCTACCGTATAAAAAAGCAGGTGACCGCCGTCCAGCACAGGGATAGGCAGCAAGTTTAACACTCCTAGACTGACACTAAGCAGAGCGAGGAAGCCTATATAGGACTCCAGGCCGGACTTGGCCGAGGCGGACGCCACTTTAGCAATGGTAATGGGACCGCTCAAGTTTTTTGGCGATATCAGGCCCATGATCATCTTCTTAATAGAATTTACGGTGAAACCCATCAAATCCCAGGTGCGAACCACGGCGGCCCCAGCGGCTTCAATCGGGCCACGGTCGAAACTGCGAACCAGTTCCTGGGGCATCTCCGGAATCGCTACGCTGACCCCTACCCGACCAAAATCGACGCCATCCTCATCGGTTAGACGATCGGGCACGATTTCCCCGGTCAGCAAGCGTTCTCCGCGTTCGTATTCTAGAACTATCGCTTGTTCCGGCCTGGAGCGAACGTGTTTTACCCAGTCCATCCACTTTTCCATAGCAACGCCATCGGCGCTGAGAATTCGGTCACCCGGCTGCAATCCGGTGCGCTGCGCCGGACCACCGTCAACAATGCTATCGATAACCGGTGGCACGTCCGGGGTGTACATAATAAGGCCCAGGCCGCCGAACAAGTCTGGTTGCTCCTGCTCTGAAAGCCAGCGATCAATCGCAGCTTCAGACTGGTAAACCATATCTGACCCAGAGTACTTGACCGTAAAATTGATGGTACCGGTATCCCCTATCCGATCGAGCAAGGCAAAACTCAGGGCCTGCCAGGTGGGAGTATCGATATCGTCAACCGCTACTATTTCCTGTCCGGCTTCCAAACCGGCCACATCGGCAATTGACCCGATCTCTACATCACCAACAACCGGTGCATAGCCTGTTTCCCCCGCCATGAACAGGAACCAATAAGCGACAACCGCCAGTATTAGATTGGCCAGCGGACCGGCCACAACAACGGCGATACGCTGAAGCACAGGCTTGCGATTAAACGTCTGGTCCAGTAACTCCTCGGGAACTTCGCCCTCGCGCTCGTCAAGCATCTTCACGTAGCCGCCAAGAGGAATGGCCGCAACACTGTATTCGGTTCCCTGCTTATCTTTCCAGCTGGCCAGAGCCGTACCAAAACCAATAGAGAAACGCAGCACCTTAACTCCGCACTTACGGGCCACCCAAAAGTGTCCGTATTCGTGCACCGCAACCAAAACGGCCAGTGTGCCAAGGGTGATAAAAATAGTGTAAAGCATGTCCATCAGGCCAGGTTCGCTTCCGGGGTGTGCCCGGTCATAGTTGCCAGAAGGTCACGTGCGACCTCTCTGGCTTCGTTGTCTGCATTTTCGACCACGTTCAAGGCCGTGGGTTCAACAATGCTCACTTTCTCCATTACACCCTCAATAATAGAGGGAATATCGGTAAATCGAAGTTGTTCATCCAGGAATGCTTGCACTGCTATTTCGTTAGCGGCATTGCAAACGGCCATGGCAGTGCCACCCACGGCCACTGCCTCCCTGGCCAAACGCAGACAGGGAAAACGGGATTCATCAGGCGCCTCAAAATCTAGACGGGCGGTGGCAATCAGGTCAAGTGGCGCTACCCCGGAGACCAGCCGTTCAGGCCAAGCCAGTCCATAGGCGATGGGCGTGCGCATATCCGGATTGCCCAACTGCGCGAGCACAGAGCCGTCTAAATATTGCACCATAGAGTGAATAATGCTCTGTGGGTGAACAACGACGTCCACCAGATCCGGGGTCAGGTCAAAAATCCAGCAGGCCTCAATAAACTCCAGCCCCTTGTTCATCAGACTGGCTGAATCGACTGAAATTTTACGCCCCATAGACCAATTGGGGTGGGCACAGGCCTGGTCGGGAGTGGCGTCGTACATCTGTTCATAAGTCCAGCTGCGGAAAGGCCCACCAGAGGCCGTCAGCAACACCTTGCTGATTCCGTCGCGCATCGGGCGGGCCTGCTCATCCACTGGCATGCATTGAAAAATAGCGTTGTGTTCGCTATCGATGGGCAAAAGTCTGGCCCCGGACTCTCGTACCGCCTGCATCAGCAGGTGTCCGCCCATGACCAACGATTCCTTGTTGGCCAGCAACACGGTTTTACCCGCGTTCGCGGCAGCGAGCGTAGAAGGCAGGCCAGCTGCACCCACAATAGCCGCCATCACGCTATCGACCTCAGGAGCCGTCACCACTTGAGTAAGCCCAGCTTCTCCCTGTAAGACCTGAGTCTGGCTATCTGCGGGTAATTGATCACTCAGTAGCTGGGCAGCGACTTCGTCCATCATCACCGCAAATTGAGGCTGGTGCTGCAAACATTGCGCCAGCATCGCCTCCACTGACCGGTTGGCGGCCAATGCGTAGACTGCAAAATCCCCCGGATGTCTGGCAATGACATCAAGCGTACTCACCCCAATCGATCCGGTGGACCCCAATACACTGACCTGGCGCAGAGAGGCTGTCACTTCACCACCCCGCCAGCAGCAGGCCGAGAGCGAATACAGGGGCGGCGCCACACAAACTATCGAGACGATCCAATACCCCACCGTGCCCGGGCAGCAGACTGCCGCTATCCTTAGTGCCACTTTCGCGCTTAACCATACTCACAGATAAGTCGCCCACCACCGAGGCCATGCTGGTCGCCAGCGCCACTGTCAGTGCGGTCAACAAACTGATATGTGCACCTTGAGCAGGCAGGAAATACCACACCAGGAGCGCGATAATAGCCACCGCCAATTCACCGCCCCAAAAACCTTCCCAGGTCTTGGCCGGACTGACTTCCGGCGCCAATTTGTGTTTACCCAAGGCCTTGCCGGCAAAGTAAGCGCCAATGTCTGCCGCCGCCACAATAAGCACCATCAACACCATCAGCATGCCGCCCATGGGGTAACTCAGCAGATAAACGGCCGCCGTCCAGGCAGGGGCCAGAATCAACAGCCCCATCAGGCTGCGCATGAACCGATTACTCCACATCATTGCGCTGCCCGGGTAGCTCTTTACCCACAGCAGCGCGAAAGACCACCACAGACAAGCCAGGCCCAACACAGGTTGTACTAATTCTCGGGAAGGTTCTGCCAGCAACTGGCAGTGAATCCCCAGGGCGACCAGCGTTGCCGCCAGCACAAAGACAAACAGAGCCCGGGCAAGGCCAGACTCCCAACCCGCCATGCGAGACCACTCCCAGCCACCTGCCAAAACCAGTAACCCGAGTACTACCGCAAGAGCACTGATTGACAGGAACACAACTGCAGCCAGAAACAGTCCAACCATAACCAGGGCAGTGATGACCCGCTGTCTAAGCATCGAGTGAACCCCCTGCCGCTATAGCGTCTGGATCACGCAATCCGAAACGACGCTCGCGACGACTGTAATCAGCCAGCGCCCGGGCAAACTCAAGCTCGCCGAAGTCAGGCCAAAGTGTATTGGTAAAATAAAGCTCACTGTAGGCAAATTGCCAGAGCATGAAATTGCTGATTCTGGCGTCACCGCCAGTACGAATACAGAGATCTGGTCTGGGTAGATCTGCCACCGAGATGTGGCTATCGATTAATTCAGGGGTAATATCCTGGGGCACTAGCCGGCCAGCTTGCACCTCAAGAGCGAGTTTTTGCGTAGCCTGAGCAATGTCCCATTGACCACCATAATCAACCGCTATCACCAGCGTCGCCTCAGTATTGCCGGCGGTCAAGTGCTCGGACTGCTGCATCAAGCGCTGTAAACGCGCACTGAACCGGGTGCGCTCACCAATAAAACGCAGGCGGATGCCGTCCTTGTTTAACTCGCGCACCTCACTGCGCAGATAGCGTGAAAGCAAGGCCAGCAAAGCACGAACTTCGGGGAGCGGACGCCCCCAGTTTTCGCTGCTAAAAGCGAAGACTGTGAGCACTTCGACACCGTGGTTACGGCAGGCACGCAATATATTGCGCACGGCCTCAACCCCTGCGCGGTGGCCGGCAGGCCCAGGAACACCATTGCGTTTGGCCCAACGGTTATTGCCATCCATGATGATGGCAACATGGCGAGGAATTACCATCGGCCCTGCGTCAGACTCGTCTCTGGGGAAGGCGCCACTGGACATAAAGGTCAAAGTTCCAGGGTACTAGACCCTAGATCTCCATCAGGTCGGCTTCTTTAGCAGCCAACATCTTTTCAACCTGGGCAATGTAACTGTCAGTCACTTTTTGAATTCCATCATGACCACGGCGTTCATCGTCCTCGCTTATTTCTTTATCTTTTTCCAATTCCTTGAGCATCGCATTGGCATCGCGACGAGCGTTGCGCACAGATACGCGTGCAGACTCAGCCTCATGCCGAGCCTGACGGATATAACCCTTGCGCGTTTCCTCGGTCAGCATGGGCATAGGAATTCTGATGACTTCACCCGCTGTTGCCGGATTCAGTCCGAGATCGGATTTCATGATCGCTTTTTCGATCGCCGGGATCATGGTTTTGTCCCAGGCAGTCAGTGACAGCGTGCGAGCGTCTTCCACATTCACGTTCGCCATCTGGTTCAGTGGCGTTTCAGCGCCATAGTACTCTACGCGCAGGCCATCAAGCAGACTGGGGTGAGCCCGCCCCGTGCGGATTTTATTGAAGTTGTGACTCAGAGCATCGAGGCTCTTGGACATGCGTTCGTCGGCTTCTTTTTTTAAATCGTCAATCATTATTCAGTTTCCTTTATAGGCTCGACTATCCCTCGATCAGAGTGCCGTCTTGACCGCCACGAACAATGTTCAGCAGTGCGCCCTGTTTCTCCATTTCAAAAACTCTCACTGGCATCTCGTGATCCCGGCACAGCAAAATTGCAGTAAGATCCATGACCTCGAGCTTTTTATCCAACACCTCATCATAGGTGAGGCGATCGTACTTAATCGCATCTTTTACTTTCATCGGATCAGCGGAGTAGACCCCATCTACCTTGGTCGCTTTCAACACTAACTCAGCATCCACCTCTATACCGCGAAGACAAGCCGATGAATCAGTCGTAAAGAACGGGTTTCCAGTGCCAGCGGCAAAAATAACCACATCACCATTGCCCAGGGCGCGAATCGCCTTGCGTCTGTCGTAATGATCAACCACGCCACTCATGGGGATGGAGGACATGACTTGTGTCGATATATTAGAGCGCTCCAGGGCGTCTCGCAGAGCTAGCGCATTCATCACCGTGGCCAGCATACCCATATGGTCACCGGTGACGCGATCAAGGCCAGCCCTTTGCAGTGCAGCGCCGCGAAATAGATTTCCGCCGCCCACAACCAAGCCAACTTGAACACCGATACCCACCAGCTGCCCTATTTCCAGGGCCATCTGGTCCAAAACCTTGGGGTCGATGCCGAAATTTTCGCTACCCGTCAGCGCTTCGCCACTGAGCTTGAGCAGAATGCGCTTGTACTTCTTATCACCCGATATCTGTGCCATAAAAGGCCTCTCTTGAGATGGGCAGTATCTTACAGGACAACGGCTCCCTGCCACAGTGTGAATTTGGGGAAATAAACAGGCCTGATGCCTTTTATCGACAATAAAAAGCCCGCCCTGAACGGGGCGGGCTTGTGTAGCAACTCAGTGTCTAAAGAAACGCCAGCAGTGCCCAGATTACCGCAGTCACGCCGACACTACAGTGAATGACACCCTTCACACTGGTCATTGGACCAGTCTTGCCAAACAGTGCATTGGCTTCCAGGGCCAGA
>DS999222.1:0-2230 GCA_000156295.1 marine gamma proteobacterium HTCC2148 | reverse complement strand
ACCTGCAAGTGCTCCCATCCATATCGCTGGCATGCCCATAATGTTGACGGTAGCGCCAACCTGGTGCAGCAGGACAAGTCCCGTCAGGAAGGTAAACATTGCACCCCACCTGAACCACCACAGCGCGCGCGGAGCGAGCTTTTTAACGGCATCGGCCTTGGCGTCTGCTTCGGCTTCTTTGAAGTACTCTGTTTGCACAAAGTTAAAATAGTAGAGCAAACCTATCCAGGTAATACCGAACAGGACGTGTGCCCAACGAAAAACAAATTCCAAAACAATACTGCTCATAACCCTAACCCCTTTTCATTTTTTTTGTGTTGCCGACGCTATTATACACTTTGCTCCGAAGCGCGAAACGTCGTCTTCACCATTCCTATTAAAGGCGTTTGCCTGGATAGGCCCTCTATAGGCCACCTTTATCAGCAAAGTCTTTCTCCATTGCCTCTTCCAGCGCACGAAGCAGAGGGGCCCGCACTCTGCTTTTGGTATTCTGATGAGCCTGCATATCCAAGCCAGAGAGCTGCTCAGCGACAGCAACAGCTCGATACATCAATTGACCCGAGTCCACCGCCTCGTCGAGATAGCCCGCCTCCACAGCACCCTCCGCGTCATACAGATACGCGCAATTGACCGAAAGCTCAAAGTGCGCCGGATCCAGCCTTGCCCGGGCAATTTCTACGCCAAAGCGCGGCATGCTCATCCCGATCGCAACCTCATTGAGGCCCAGTTTGTAGTCTCCTGCAATTCCAAGACGATAGTCGGCGGTCATCAGCATAATGCCGCCCATTGCCAACGCATGACCGGTAGCAGCCATTACCACAGGAGTGGGAAACTGCAGAATCCTGCTGGCAATATCGGCACCGCCGCTAACCAGTTTCAATACCTGTTCTCCACCCTGCCCCATCACCGAAAGATCGAAGCCTGCAGAAAACTTTCCCGGGCGACCAGTGATGACAACGACTTTGCCAACCGCTTCAGCCTGATCAAGTGCTGCATTTAACTGCTCTAACAGGGCGAATGACACTGCATTAGCTTTGCCATCATCCAGGGTAATCAGGGCATATTTGTCTTCTTCTGCGAATTGTACGACTGGGGTCACTGGGCGCTCCTGGTGATCGTGCTGAAAGTAAGATGATAACGTTAATTGATGTTGGGAGGATTGGCTAGCTTGGTTTTGGGGTGACTTCGGACCGGGGGCGAAAGCACTGCCAGCGGCCTTGTGTCCCTTGGAACATACCGCTCATTCATGGACATAAAAAAGCCCGGCGGATGCCGGGCTTTCGATTTGCTTGCAGAGGCGGTGCTTACATCATGCCGCCCATGCCGCCCATGCCACCCATATCAGGCATGGCAGGTGCACCACCAGCGCCATCATCAGGAGAGTCCGCAACCATCACTTCAGTAGTGATCATCAGCGCAGCAACTGAACCAGCAGCTTGCAATGCTGTACGAGTGACCTTAGCAGGATCGAGGATACCCATTTCGATCATGTCTCCGTACTCACCGGTAGCCGCGTTGTAGCCGTAGTTACCTTCACCTTGGCGGATTTTATCCAGGACAACCGAGGCTTCGTCGCCAGCGTTGCCAACGATTTGACGCAGAGGACCTTCCATTGCACGCAGTGCTGCCGCGATGCCGTGGTTTTGGTCTTCGTTGTCGCCTTTGAGCTCTGCGATATCGGCAATAGCTCGTACCAGTGCAACACCACCGCCAGCTACCACACCTTCTTCAACCGCGGCGCGAGTGGCGTGCAACGCATCTTCAACGCGCGCTTTCTTCTCTTTCATTTCGATCTCGGTGGCAGCGCCAACCTTGATAACTGCAACACCGCCCGCCAATTTGGCTACGCGCTCTTGCAGCTTCTCGCGATCGTAGTCGGAGGAGGTATTTTCGATCTGGGTGCGAATCTCGCCAACACGCGCATGAATAGCAGCTGCGTCGCCTGCACCGTCAATGATAGTGCTGTTGTCCTTGTCCATGGTCATACGCTTGGCGCTGCCCAGGTGCTCCAGGGTAGCCGACTCGAGGTCCATGCCTACTTCTTCAGAAATGACAGTACCGCCAGTGAGGATAGCGATGTCTTGCAACATAGCCTTGCGACGATCACCGAAGCCAGGGGCCTTACAGGCAGCAACTTTTACGATACCGCGCATGTTATTCACTACCAGGGTGGCCAGCGCTTCACCTTCAACATCTTCAGCGATGATGATCAGTGGCTTGGACGCCTTGG
>DS999223.1:323446-523663 GCA_000156295.1 marine gamma proteobacterium HTCC2148 | reverse complement strand
ATGCGCCAGCGCTTCGGCCCGGGCGTACGTCAGGAGGTTCTGGGCGAGGTTATGAGTCAGTCGTTCCAGGAGGCAGTCATTCAAGAAAAGCTCCGTCCCGCTGGCCAACCCAGCATCGAGCCCAAGTCTCTGGACGCCGGCAAAGACCTGGAATACGTCGCGACGTTTGAGGTGTTTCCTGACGTTGAAGTCACTGAAATGGTGGAGTTCAATGTTGAAAAACCAGTCGCTGAAGTGACTGAAGAAGACGTCGATAACATTATCGAAGTGTTCCGCAAGCAGCAGGGCAACTGGAATGCTGTAGAGCGCGCTGCGATTGATGGCGACAAGGTTAATATTGATTTTGCCGGCACTCGAGAGGGTGAAGCGTTTGAAGGTGGAAGCGCTGAGGGTTCCGAGCTTGAATTGGGTTCAGGGCGCATGATTCCTGGCTTCGAAGACGGTGTTGTTGGTGCCAAAGCTGGCGAAGAAGTAACGCTCGCGCTGACGTTTCCGGAAGACTACCAAAGCGAGGACCTGCAGGGCGCAGCGGTCGAGTTTAAAGTGACCGTGAATGCCGTTGAAGAGATGGTACCCGCAGAGCTGAATGAAGAGCTGTTCTCGCAGTATGGCGTTGAAGAAGGCGGTGAAGAGCAGTTTCGTAAGGAAGTTGCAGAGAACATGGCTCGCGAGTTAAAGAATGCGATCGACGCCAAAGTGAAACAGCAGGTCATGGATGCCGTTGTAGATGCCCATGAAGGTGTGGAAATTCCTCGCGCGCTCATCGCTCAGGAAGTGGATGCCCTGCGCAACCAGATGTTCCAGCAATTTGGTGGCGCCGGCGGTCAAGACATGGACCTTAAATCGCTGCTGCCTGATGACATGTTTACTGAAAACGCTCAGAAGCGGGTCAAGCTGGGATTAGTTCTTGCTGAGTTGATTGGCAAGTTCGAACTGCAAGCGGACGGCGACAAAGTACGCTCCACCATTGAGGAAATGGCTTCTACTTATCAGGAGCCGGAAGAGGTCGTTAACTGGTACTACTCCAATCAAGACCAGCTTGCGTCCGTAGAATCTAAGGTTCTTGAGGACCAGGTGGTTGAAAAACTCCTCGAGAGTGCCAAGATAGCAGAGAAGGAGTGCAGTTATCAGGAGGCAATCGCCCCTGCAGGTCAGGAAGAAGCCTGATAGTGCCACTCCCGATGGCGGCGTACAGCGCGTCGCCAATAAACGCATAATCATTATTTAGGGACTGTACGCTATGCCATATCAGCCAGACGGGCGCAATTCTCAAACCATTGACAACCTTGGCCTTGTGCCTATGGTCGTGGAGCAAACCTCTCGAGGGGAGCGTTCCTACGATATCTACTCTCGACTGCTGAAAGAGCGCGTGATCTTCGTTGTAGGCCAGGTTGAAGATCATATGGCCAACCTGATCGTGGCCCAGCTGCTGTTTCTTGAGTCGGAGAATCCTGACAAGGATATCCATCTGTATATCAACTCACCCGGCGGCAGTGTCACTGCTGGTTTGTCTATCTACGACACAATGCAGTTTATCAAGCCGGACGTGAGCACTATGTGTCTTGGTCAGGCTGCGTCTATGGGTGCATTCCTGCTGTGTGGCGGCGCCAAGGGTAAGCGTTATTGTTTACCCAATGCGCGCACCATGATTCACCAACCCTCGGGTGGGGCGCAGGGCCAGGCTACCGATATCGAAATTCAAGCCAAGGAAATTCTGATCATTCGCGAGAAGCTTAACCAGTTAATGGCTGAGCACACCGGACAGCCCCTCGAAGTCATCGAGCGGGACACTGAGCGCGATCGTTTCATGAATGCCGAGGAGAGCACGGCTTATGGTTTGGTGGACGAAGTTGTGACAAGCAGGGGCGGTGCCGGGCAATAGCCTGACTAATCCTGCTTTTCGCTTCCTCTGGGACTTGCAAAACACCGGAAAAAACATCATCTTAGGGTCTACGATGATGCCAATTCAGCTAATTTTGCGTAAGGCGGCTTAATGAGTGACGAAACCACCAATTCCGGCGACGACGGCGGTAAGCTGTTGTACTGCTCCTTCTGTGGCAAAAGCCAGCATGAAGTGCGCAAACTGATCGCTGGTCCCTCGGTGTTTATTTGCGATGAATGTGTCGACTTGTGTAATGACATTATTCGCGAAGAGGTGCAGGAGAGCGCGGGCGACACCCCTCAGGACCACCTCCCGGTACCTCAGGAAATCAACGGCATACTCGATGAGTATGTGATCGGTCAGAAAAGAGCCAAAAAGGTATTGTCAGTGGCGGTGTATAACCACTACAAACGCCTGCGTCACGCCCAGAGCCAGACCCGTGGGGAAGAGGTGGAATTGGGCAAAAGTAACATCCTGCTGGTCGGCCCGACCGGGTCCGGTAAAACGCTGCTGGCCGAAACGCTCGCCCGTCTGCTGGATGTGCCATTTACGATCGCTGACGCCACCACCCTCACTGAGGCTGGGTACGTGGGCGAGGACGTGGAAAATATCATTCAGAAACTGTTGCAGAAGTGCGACTACGATGTAGAGAAGGCCCAGGTGGGCATCGTTTACATTGACGAAATTGACAAGATATCTCGCAAGTCAGACAACCCCTCCATCACCCGAGATGTTTCGGGAGAGGGAGTTCAACAAGCCCTATTGAAGCTTATTGAAGGTACTGTGGCCTCCGTGCCTCCTCAGGGCGGGCGAAAGCACCCCCAGCAAGAGTTCCTGCAAGTTGATACATCCAATATCCTGTTTATCTGCGGAGGTGCATTTGCCGGCTTGGACAATGTGATTCGCAACCGTTCAGAAAAACGCGGCATCGGCTTTGGTGCCGAGGTCAAGAGCAAGGACGAGACCAGCAACATAGGCGAGCTTCTGTTCGAACTCGAGCCAGAGGATTTGGTGCAGTATGGTCTGATCCCAGAGTTTGTCGGGCGTCTGCCCGTCATTGCGACGCTTGAAGAGCTGGATGCAGAAGCGCTGGTACAGATTCTTACAGAGCCTAAAAACTCGCTGACCAAGCAATACAGCAAGTTGTTTGAGATGGAAGGAGTGGAAGTCGACTTCAGGGAAGACGGTCTGCACGCTGTGGCTGAAAAAGCCATGGAACGAAAAACCGGTGCTCGCGGTTTGCGATCTATTCTCGAAGGCATACTGCTGGACTCCATGTACAACATTCCCTCGCGGGATGATGTGAGTAAAGTGGTTATCGATGAGTCAGTCATTCGGGGCGATTCCGAACCCCTGCTGGTTTATCAGAGCAGTGAACCTGCGGTTCGCACCGCCTCCACTGAAGAATAGGTAGTTCGCGTCCACTTCTGGTGGGCGCAGGTTTATCTGCCAGGGCGAGCCCCTGGCGGTTGTATTTCAGGTAACAAACCCCATTACTGTTATACAACGTTTGTTTTTCCGCCCAACCCGGAGATTATTATGGGTTCATCCTCTGTTATTGAGCTTCCTCTGCTGCCATTACGCGATGTGGTTGTCTATCCACACATGGTGCTGCCCCTGTTCGTGGGGAGGGAAAAGTCTATCGAGGCATTAGAGGATGCCATGGCTAACGATAAGCAGGTGCTACTGGCGGCTCAGCGCAATGCGTCTGATGATGACCCGGGTGCAGATGACATCTATCAGGTAGGAACTGTTTCTAATATTTTGCAGCTACTGAAGCTGCCAGATGGCACGATTAAAGTACTGGTTGAAGGCGGTTTTCGCGCTGCGGTCGATGCAGTAGATGACGAGGGTGAATTTGCCGTAGCCAGCGTACGCGAGATTGTCAGTGATGATATTCCCGAAGGTGAGGTTGAGGGCTTGCTTCGCTCCACCAACAGCCAGTTTGAGAAATACGTCAATCTGAGCAAAAAAGTGCCGGCGGAAGTACTTACCTCCCTGACCGGCATTGACGAACCAGGTCGTTTGGCTGACACCATTGCAGCACACATGAGCGTAGACCTGGAAGAAAAGCAGCGCATCCTTGAAATTTCCAGTATTCGCAGCCGGCTAGAGCACCTGATGGGATTGATGGAGGCGGAAATCGACCTTTTTCAGGTGGAAAAGCGCATCCGTGGTCGCGTCAAAAAACAGATGGAGAAAAGCCAGCGCGAGTACTACCTCAATGAGCAAATGAAGGCTATCCAGCGAGAGCTGGGCGAAATGGACGAGGCTCCCAATGAGCTCGACGAGCTGCAAACGCGCATTGAAGACGCCAAGATGCCTTCCGAAGCCAAAGAAAAGGCTGAGGCAGAGTTGGGCAAGTTAAAAATGATGTCACCGATGTCCGCAGAGGCTTCAGTCGTTCGCAGCTACATTGATTGGATGGTTAGCGTACCCTGGACCAAGCGCAGCAAGGTCAAGCATGATCTTAAACGCGCCACTCGCATTCTTGATGAAGATCACTATGGCCTGGATGAGGTCAAAGACCGCATCGTCGAATACCTTGCGGTGCAGAAGAGGGTGCGCAAAGTGAAGGGGCCGGTTCTGTGCCTGGTAGGCCCTCCTGGTGTAGGCAAGACATCGCTCGGTGAATCGATTGCCCGCTCTACTAATCGTAAGTTTGTGCGCATGGCTTTGGGTGGCGTGCGAGACGAGGCTGAAATCCGCGGTCATCGCCGCACCTATATCGGTTCTATGCCTGGCAAGTTGTTGCAGAAAATGTCCAAAGCGGGGGTCAAAAATCCTCTATTTTTGTTGGATGAAATCGACAAAATGGGTATGGACCATCGCGGTGATCCAGCTTCGGCGATGCTTGAGGTGCTGGACCCTGAGCAAAATCACGCGTTTAACGATCACTACCTGGAGGTGGACTACGACCTCTCCGACGTGATGTTTGTGTGTACCTCCAACACCATGAATATACCGGGACCGCTGCTCGACAGAATGGAAGTGATTCGGATCCCGGGTTATACCGAAGACGAAAAGCTCAATATTGCCGAGCGCTACCTGATTCCCAAGCAAATTAAGCTCAACGGACTGAAGAAGGACGAACTGTTCATTGCAGAAGACGCAGTCACTGACATTATTCGCTATTACACGCGGGAGGCCGGTGTGCGTGCTCTGGAACGTGAAGTTGCCAAGGTTTGTCGCAAGATGGTAAAGGCGATTACGCTTGAGGAGAGAAAGGGCGGCAGCACGGTCAATGCAGAGATGCTCAGTGACCTGCTGGGGGTTCGTAAGCATAACTACGGCATTGCTGAGGAAGAAAACAAGATTGGCCAAGTCACCGGGCTTGCTTGGACATCGGTGGGTGGTGAGCTGCTGACGATTGAGGCTGTGGCGGTCGCCGGTAAGGGGCGCCACGTCAAAACCGGCTCTCTGGGCGATGTCATGCAGGAGTCGATTCAGGCTGCTACAACCGTTGTTCGCAGTCGTTCCCAGATGTTGGGTATTCCAGCAAACTATCACGAGAAGCACGACGTTCACATCCACGTACCCGAAGGTGCTACGCCTAAAGATGGTCCAAGTGCGGGTGTTGCCATGTGCACAGCGCTGGTCTCCGTGCTCACTGAAATTCCAGTGCGCGCAGACGTTGCGATGACCGGCGAAATCACGTTGCGAGGTGAGGTTTTACCTATTGGCGGGCTGAAGGAAAAATTGCTGGCTGCTCGCCGTGGCGGGATTAAAACAGTCATCATTCCCAAGGAAAATGAACGCGACCTGAAAGAGATTCCGGACAATATCAAGGAACACCTCAATATTCGTCCCGTTAAGTGGATTGACGAGGTGCTTTCAATCGCCCTGGAATCTATGCCAGAGCCGCTGAGCGACGAAGACTACATGGCAAGCTCCATCTCTGGAGGCCCGGAAGGGGCCGAAGAGGAAAAAAATCGCATAAATACGCATTAACAGGCGGGTTCGTTGTTGACCGGGATTCCCGCTCTGTTATACAGTCTTTGCGTCTGCCAGAGTTGCTCAAACGCTGTTGCAACAAGGCTTGCAGCCTATCTTGCATGAAAATAGACAAATGAACTGTTAGCCCACCCCCGGGCCGAAAGATAACTTATTAAGCTGACCACTATTCCAAGGGGATAACTGTGAACAAAACTGAACTGATTGATGCAATCGCCGCTGCCGCGGACCTGTCCAAGGCCGACGCTGGCCGTGCTCTGGACGCAGTCGTCGACAGCGTGACCGATGCCTTAAAGAAGGGCGACCAGGTTTCTCTGGTTGGCTTTGGTACATTCTCTGTGAAGCACCGCAGTGCCCGCACAGGACGCAACCCACAAACTGGCGCCGCCATCGAAATCAAGGCGTCTGAAGTGCCTAGCTTCAAGGCCGGAAAAGCACTCAAGGACGCCGTTAACTCCTAAGGCATCCCTCATCCGTTGCGACTGACTGCTATGTCACGACGGTGAGACCTTGAACGCATAGAAAGGCGCACTTATCAGGTGCGCTTTTTTTTTAAGAGTCGAGAGAACAACCCATGCTCCAAGACATACGCAAAAATAGCCAGGGCACCTTGGCCAAGATCATCGTCGGTATCATTGTCGTCGCTTTCGCCGGCTTTGGTATCGAATCTATCCTGTTGGGCGGCGGCGGCAGTGCCGTGGCCGAGGTGAATGGTGAAGAAATCACCCCGCAGGAACTACAACAGGCCGTAAACAACCAAAAGCGTCAGCTGATTTCAATGATGGGAGAAAACCTGGATCCGGCAATGCTGGATGATCAGTTACTGTCCCAGCAAGCAATGCAGACGCTGATCTCGCGCAAGTTGCTGGTGCAGTCCGCAGACGATATGGGTCTAACTGTTTCTGACACGCAGGTAGGTGCGTTGATTGGCAGTATGGAGCAATTTCAGCTGGATGGTCAGTTCTCCCCGGAGCTGTATCGTGCAAGGCTCGGGGAGGCAGGCTTTACCCCTCTATTGTTCAAGACGACGCTGACTGACGATATCAAGGTGGGTCAGGTGCGCAGCGGACTCGCTGGCAGTGAATTTGCGACTCCCGGCGAACTTGAGTTAAATGCGCGCATTGTGGGTGAGCAGCGCGACCTGCGTTACATCACAATTCCACTGGAAACTCATGCCAGCGAAGCGGTTATCAGCGACCCACAGATCCAGCAGTATTATGCTGACAACTCTGACAGTTTCCTTTCTGAAGAGGCTGTTGAACTGGATTACATTGAACTGCGCAGCGACAGCTTTCGTGAAGCTGTGGAAGAGCAGATGATTGTTGATGCCTATGAGCAGGAAATTGCCAATAGTCAGTACCAAACAGAGAATCGCGTTTCTCACATCCTTTTTGAGCAGGGCGGTGATGAAAGTGATTCGTCCTACCAGGAGCGACTCTCAGACGCTCAGTCCAGGCTTGCTGCAGGTGAAGCGTTTGCTGCGGTCGCGCAGGAGCTTTCCGATGATATCGGTTCGGCTTCTTCAGGAGGTGACCTGGGCTTTACCAGCGGCGATGCTTTCCCAGCAGAGATGGAAGAGGCCATCGCAGAGCTTGAGTTAAACGGGATATCGGCGCCGGTGGTGACCGATGCCGGAACGCACATTATTTTACTGACCGAGCGCCGCAGTGGCGAAGCGCCTCCGCTGGAAGAGTTGCGCGCTGGCCTGGAAGAGCAGTTGGCCATGTCTGAGGCAAGAGTTGAGCTGTTGCGGATGGTTGAGACGCTAAAAGATCTGGCTTTTAATGCAGAGAGCCTCGCTGATCCGGCCACTGAACTTTCCTTGCAAATAGGGCAAACCGAGAAGATCAGTAGAGACCAGAAAGACGGTTTGTTTGCAAACGCCAACCTCATCGCTGCTGCATTTTCTGACGACGTGCTCAATGCCGGTCACAACAGTGATGTCATTGAGCTGGATCAGGACCACTGGGTAGTCCTGAGTGTTAGAGCGCATCATCCGGCAGAGGTGATGCCGCTGGAGGACGTTCAGGGAGTTATCGTCGCGCAGTTGACTGACGAGCGCGCCAGGGCCGCGGTCGACGCAGCTGCGGTGCAGGCGACGAGCAGCTTGCGAGCTGGAGAGCAGGTTGAAGCCTATGCTACAAGTGCGGGGTACCAGTGGCAGGTCGAATTGGCGGCGGATCGTCGCAACACGATGGTGCCAGCCGACATACTGCAGAGCGCGTTTCAATTAGCGGCGCCCGCTGAGGGAAGTTCAGTTATTGATTACGTTCTTAGCGCCAACGGCGACGCGCTGGTTTATGAAGTGACCAGGGTTAGCCCGGGAGAGCTCGCGAGCTTGCCGGAGTCTGATCGCGCTGGTTTGGAACAAATTGTGGGTGGCGAGTACGGCCAGCTGATCGACAATGAATACAGGCAAGGTCTACAAGACTCCGCTGATATCAGCGTATTGTAATCAAGGAAACTATACAGACATGGCCAAGCAGGTACTGACACTAAACCAGATTTCACTCAAGGGGCTGGAGCGACTGCCGCGGGATAGCTACGAGATCGCCAGCGAGTTTTCCCACCCGGATGCAATTTTGTTGCGTAGTCATAAGCTGCAGGCACAGGATATCGCCGACTCGGTATTAGCCATTGGCCGAGCAGGCGCTGGCGTTAATAACATTCCGGTCGCTGAATGCAGCCAGCGTGGTATTCCGGTCTTCAATTCACCGGGCGCCAACGCCAATGCAGTAAAAGAGTTGGTGGCTGCGGGTCTGCTGCTCGGCTCTCGCGGAATCGTCGAGGGAATTCAGTACGTTGATACCTTGTCAGCAATGGCTGATAAGACCGAGATGAACAAGACTCTCGAAGCGCAAAAAAAGCAGTTCAAAGGAAGTGAGTTGGAGGGTAAAACGCTAGGCGTTGTCGGTCTTGGTGCTATTGGCTCAATGGTTGCTGAAATGGCGCTGACGATGGGAATGGACGTGGTCGGTTACGACCCAGCGCTTTCTGTTGAAGCTGCGTGGCGGCTTTCGAGTCAGGTGCGCAAGGCGGACACCCTGTCAGCGCTGTTTGGGCGCTGTGATTTCATTACCCTGCATCTACCTGTACTGGATTCCACACGTGGGCTTATCAACGCTGAGCTTCTCTCGTCAACGCGGGAGGGAACCTGTCTGCTGAACTTCGCCCGCCAGGAAATCGTCGATGAAGAAGCTTTGGTGCAGGCGCTTGATGGTGACAAATTGCGCAAATACATCGCCGACTTCCCGTCACCGGCGCTTATTGGTCGAGATAATGTGATTCTGATGCCACATATTGGCGCTAGTACCGACGAGGCAGAGGATAATTGCGCCATCATGGCGGCGAATCAGCTCAAGGATTTTCTCGAAAACGGCAACATTCGCAATTCAGTTAATTTCCCCAACTTGTCTTTGGAACGTGTTTCCGGTTGTCGTTTGTCGGTTACTAACGAAAACGTTCCCAAGATTCTTGGCAGTGTGCTGTCTATCCTGGCGGATGAAAATATTAATGTCATCGATATGCTCAATAAAAGCCGTAATGATATCGCCTACAACCTTATTGATGTAGTGGGCCATACTTCAGACGAAGTTCTGGATAAAATGCGAGCGCTGGAAGGCGTTGTTAATGTACGCATGATTGGTGACTGCGCCTGACTCCGGGCGCCTCTGAGCGACACAGAGATGGCAGATGATTTAGAGGCTATCAGCCAGCAGGTCGAGGGAAGTCGCGATTTCGACTTTCCTCCTTTGCACCTCTGGCAGCCGGAATTTTCCGGGGATATAGACATTCGTATTGCTCGCGACGGCGCCTGGTTTCATGACGGAGAGCCTATTCGCAGGGTGTCCCTCCGTAATCTGTTTGCCAGTATTTTGCGACGAGAAGAAGACGGTGAATACTATCTTGTTACGCCTGCCGAAAAGTGGCGAATACAGGTAGAACTGCATCCGTTAATCGTGACGGACGCGGAGATTGGCGACGGCGATCTACAGTTAACGTTAAATACCGGAAAAGTGATTACGCTTGGCGATGAATATCAGTTATTTGTCGACCCGTCCGTCGATAATGTCGCAGCAGTCACGCTCTGGCATGGTCTGACTGCCCTGTTTTCTCGTGGCGCCTGGTATCGTCTGGCAGCCTGTGCCGATGACAACGGACTGGTGTCTGCCGGCGCATTTTCCTTCCAGCTCACTTAGGTTCTTGACTCATTGGAGTCAGCCCGGCAGCTCAATAAAAAAAGGCGAACCTTAGCTCGCCTTAGATCATTGCAGTCCCCTGGTTTTAACGCCAGAGCATGGAGCGCTACATGTTGGGGTAGTTGGGCCCACCAAAACCTTCAGGTGTTACCCATACAATATTCTGCGAAGGATCTTTAATATCGCACGTCTTGCAGTGCACGCAGTTCTGGCCATTGATTTGAAAACGCTTGCCTGCGTCGTCTTCAACTATTTCGTAAACGCCTGCCGGGCAATAGCGCTGTGCTGGCTCGTCCCACGTGGGCAGGTTTACATTGATCGGAACTTCGGGGTCTATCAATGTGAGGTGACAGGGTTGGTCTTCTTCATGGTTGGTGTTGGAGAGGAAAACCGAAGACAAACGGTCAAAACTGATAGTGCTATCAGGCTTCGGATAGTCAATTTTCTTTGACTCTGCAGCGGGTTTCATCGTGGCGTAGTCGGGCTTGTCATCATTGAGCGTAAAGGGCAGTTTGCCACCAAACACGTTTTGGTCCAGCCACACCATGGCGGAGCCGATCAGGAAGCCAAACTTATGCATGAAGCCGGAGAAGTTGCGAGTGGTGTAGAGCTCCTCATAGGCCCAGGAGGCCTCGAAACTTTCGGCAAAGCTATCGAGGTCGGCTTTGCGGTCTTCGCCCTGAAGGATTGCGTCTACCACCGACTCTGCCGCAATCATGCCGCTTTTCATCGCCGTATGGTTGCCTTTGATTTTCACTGAGTTGAGCGTGCCTGCGTCGCACCCAATAATCAGGCCACCGGGGAAGTGCATTTTGGGCAGTGAGTTGTACCCGCCCTTGGTGATCGCGCGCGCACCATAAGTCAGGCGACTGCCGCCTTCCAGTAACTTGCTCACGCTAGGGTGATGTTTCCAGCGCTGGAATTCTTCAAATGGACTCAGGTGCGGGTTTGAGTAGTTGAGGTCGGTAATTAGCCCCAGATACACCTGGTTGTTTTCAGCGTGGTACAAAAAGCCGCCGCCCGTTGCGCTATTTTCTGACAGGGGCCAACCGAGACCATGTTCTACGGTACCCTCATCGTGCTTGGAGGGATCAATTTCCCAGATTTCCTTGATCCCGAGTCCGTAGTGTTGGGGATCTTTGCCTGCGTCCAGTGCGAACTTCTGTATTAGTTGCTTGCCCAGGTGGCCACGACAGCCCTCTGCAAACAAGGTGTATTTTGCATGTAGCTCCATGCCTGGCATGTAACTGTCTTTGTGTTCTCCAGACTCACTGATCCCCATATCGCCTGTAGCGATGCCCTTGACGCTGCCATCTTCATTGAACAGCACCTCAGCGGCGGCAAAACCAGGATAAACCTCTACGCCCAGCCCTTCAGCTTGTTCTGCCAGCCAGCGGCAGACGTTGCCCATAGAGACGATGTAGTTGCCTTCGTTATGCGTAGGCTTGGGAATAAGAAAATTCGGCAGAGTAATGGCGCCGGTAGCACTGGTATAAAAGTAGAACTTGTCACCTTTGACTTTGGTATTTAGTGGAGCGCCCATCTCTTCCCAATTGGGGAATAGCTCGTTCAGGGCGCGTGGTTCCAGAACAGCGCCTGACAGAGTGTGCGCTCCGACCTCAGAGCCCTTTTCTACCACGCATACCGTGATTTCCTGCTCTTTTTCTTGAGCCAGTTGCATGACGCGACAGGCAGCGGACAGGCCCGCAGGGCCTGCGCCAACGATCACAACATCAAATTCCATAGATTCGCGTTCCACAGCGGTGTCCTCTCTCGTAGCGGGCTATCATCAGGGCCTGTGCCCTATAGCGCTTTTACTTGTGTGCACTGGAGCCCGGTAAGGCCTGGATCAGTGCTTCCAAAAAAGGTCGCAAGTATATAATTTTGATGGATAAAAGGCCATCACAGGGATGAATGATGGATATCCTTGATCTGTCTCATTTGGAGCATTTTCATGTCGCGAATGGCTATTGACCCGGAGGTACAATGTGGGCAACATAGCTCGCCGAATTAGCACGTACCGGGCGATGTATTGATCACTCCGGCACCGTAAACCCACCCCTACTGAACTAATGGAGATTCCATGAAGGTTCTTGTTGCCGTTAAGCGCGTCGTTGATTACAACGTCAAAGTTCGCGCCAAAGCCGATGGTAGTGATGTTGACCTTAATAACGTCAAGATGGCTATTAACCCCTTTTGTGAAATTGCAGTTGAAGAGGCCGTGCGCCTTAAAGAAGCAGGCATAGCGACTGAAGTTATTGCCGTTTCCGTTGGCGATAAGCCCTGCCAGGAGCAGATTCGCACTGCGCTGGCGCTGGGTGCCGATCGTGGCATACAGGTACAAACCGAGGGCGCCGTAGAGCCTCTGGTTATTGCCAAATTGCTCAAGGGCGTTGTCGTTAAAGAAGAGCCGCAGCTGGTTATTCTTGGTAAGCAGTCCATTGACGGCGATAACAATCAGACCGGACAAATGTTGGGCGCTCTAGCCGGCATGCCTCAGGGTACTTTTGCTTCAGAAATAGTGATTGATGGCGATAAAATGAATGTCACCCGTGAGGTAGATGGGGGTCTGCAAACTCTGTCTCTGAACCTGCCAGCGATTGTGACCACTGACCTGAGACTAAATGAACCGCGCTATGCTTCCTTGCCCAATATCATGAAGGCAAAGAAGAAGCCGCTGGATGTTTTCACACCCGCTGATCTGGGTGTTGAAGTTACTTCCCACTTGACCCAGGTAGGCGTCGAGCCACCAGCCGAGCGTCAGGCGGGTATCAAAGTTGAAGATGTAGATCAGTTGATCGATAAACTGAAGAACGAGGCGAAGGTGATCTCATGAGTACTCTGGTAATTGCAGAACATGACAATGGCTCTCTGAAGAGTGCCACCCTTAACGCGGTGACCGCAGCCCAGGCTATGGGCGCCGACATCGACATTCTGATCGCAGGTGCAGGTTGCGATGGTGCAGCCCAGGCAGCAGCCTCTGTCGCCGGCGTTCGTAAAGTGCTGGTTGCCGACAATGCGGCCTACGCGCACCAGTTGGCTGAGAATGTTAGCCTGCTGATCGCAGAAGTTGGTGCTGGCTACGACAACATCATTGCCCCGGCGACAGCCGATGCCAAAAACACGATGCCTCGGGTTGCCGCGTTGTTGGATGTCGCGCAAATTTCCGAGATCACTTCTGTCGAATCAGCTGACACGTTTAAGCGTCCGATATACGCAGGCAATGTTATCGCTACCGTTAAAAGCGCAGATGCCAAGAAAGTGATCACCGTTCGTATCACTGCTTTTGACGCAGCACCTGCTGAAGGTGGTTCTGCTGCGGTTGAAGCGGTTGACTCAGCGCACGATGCCGGCATTTCTTCGTTTGTTGGTGAAGAAGTCGCTGTATCAGATCGCCCCGAGCTTACCTCCGCCGATATTGTTATCTCCGGTGGCCGCGGTATGCAGAATGGCGAAAACTTCAAGCTGTTGGACGGTATTGCTGACAAGCTGGGTGCAGCAATCGGTGCATCTCGCGCCGCTGTTGACGCAGCTTTGTGCCAAACGACATGCACGTCGGCCAGACCGGCAAGATTGTTGCTCCTGACTTATATATTGCCGTGGGGATCTCCGTGCGATCCAGCACCTGGCCCGGTATGAAGGATTCGAAGTTATTGTCGCGATCATAAGATGAGACGCCCCATTTTCAGTGCGATATGGACTTGTCGCGGATTATTCGATGCACTGCCTGAGTTCGAAAGTAAGCTATAATTCGGACTGGAGCCAGTGAAAGCCGGCCGATCAGGCCGGTTTTTTTTGGCCCGTTATTACGCGAGGCCCAAGGACTTAAGGGCCTCCGGGTCACTGTCTCGAAGCCAGGGATGTATCCACCGGCAATAGCCCGGTTAAGGAATGCCTCTATGAAAGATTATTTTGTCCTTAAGAACATGAGCAGTAGTGAAGCGATACCACTTATCAGCAGCTCTGTTACTTTGGGCCGGGGTCCGGAATGCGAAATTGTAGTTGATTGCAGTGAAGCCTCTCGTCAGCATGCAAAGATCACCCGCCGAGACGGGCGCCTCACGATAGAGGATCTCGGGTCTACAAATGGCACAACATTAAACGGGCAGCAACTGAGAAAGCCAGAGATTATTGGCGGCGGCGATATTATTTATATCGGGCAGGTCTACTATTTGGTCGTGGACTCGGGCGCTTCCGATCAGGGTACCATCGTCGGCGGCCGACTGGCTGCGATCGATGAGAACTACGTTGTTGATCAATTCGATCCCAATGTGACGGGCCTAAGAATGTCTTACCCCAAACCGCCTGGCTGGTCGGAAGACGAAACCCCCGTCGATAGCAAACAAACCAACAGCAAGCTAGTCGGTGTGTTAGTTGATCAACTGCGGCAACAATCTGTGGGCGCTGATAAAAATGCCGCGGTGTTCATGATTGTCAGCCAGTCGGGGCGCAATACTTTGCTGCCGCTGCCCGCTGGTAAAAGCACATGGGACTTGGGTCGCGCTACCTCCAACGACCTTGAAGTTTCCGACATCACCATCTCTTCTGTGCATGCCAGAGTGACTCTCCAGTCAAATACCTGGCATGTGGAGGACCTGAACTCTACCAACGGTACACGTATCAATGGTGAGAAAATCGACCGGGGCGTATTGACTGATGGGGATACGTTGCGCCTTGGCAAGGTCGACCTCCTTTTTAAGTCCCTCAGCCCCGGCGAAACGTTTTAGCTCAGTCTCGCCGCAGACGGTCGCTAATGGCGATCGGAGTAGGGTAGTTGAATACGACAATGTAAGAAGAAGCGACCAGCGTTATGATCGTCGTTGCCTGTATCAATAATGAGGCTTTATCACTGATGAGTGCCGCACTCGCAGCAACGTAGGCAATCAATAGCGAGAATTCCGATGCCTGCCCCAACCTGAAACCAAGATCCCATGCCAGGGTTCGCTTTTCGCTCACCCCCTTGAGTAACCAGCGGTACGCTGCAGGTTTTACGGTCAGTACCAGAGTTGCGAGAACGACTGCCGGTAGCCACACCAATTGCAGCATTGTCAGGTCGAATCGCGCGCCCACGGAGAAGAAAAATAAGATCAGGAAGAAGTCGCGCAATGGCTTCAGGTTAACGGCAATGTACTGGGAAATAGGGCTGGTAGCGATAGTGATACCGGCAATGAACGCTCCTATTTCTTCCGACAGTCCCAATGCCTTTGCGGCCTCTGCCATGCCCAGGCACCATCCCAGTGCCAGCAGGAAAATATACTCATGAAAGCGGTCGAAGCGCGTGATTAAGGGTAGCAGGACAAAGCGAACAATGACCAGAGCACTTCCGGCAAGCAAGGGCAAGCCGAGCATCGAGAGAGCGAGTGCACTGCCCATTCCATCGCCTTCTCCCGCAGCACTAAACAGCACTACCAATACCAGAATCGCCAGCAAGTCCTGGAGCAATAGCATGCCAATCATCAATTCACCTATATGACGATGATGAAGCACAGTGGTTGGCAGTAGCTTGATGCCGATAATAGTCGAGGAGAACATCATTGCCGTCCCGACGATCAGCGCATCGAGGTCGGAGAAGCCAGACAGCTTGGCAACGACGAAGCCCATGGCGAGAAATAACACGGAACTTGCCAGAGCAACGACCGTAGACTTTCGTAAGGTAGACCAGAGCGCCTGGGGCTGCATGTCCAGTCCCAGCAAAAATAGCAGAAAGATGATGCCGATGTGACCGATGTCAGCCAATAGCTTGGTGTCTGTCACCAGGGAAAGACCATAGGGCCCGATAAATGCGCCCAGGGCGATGTAGGCGATAAGCAGCGGCTGCCGGGTGGCCAGCGCCAGGGAAGCAAAGACAGCGGCCCCGGTGAATATCAGGAAGAAAGAGAATGTGATCGATACATCCATTCAGGCGCGGCTCCGGTTGATCTTCTTTCGTTGTCTCCGCAACGACGGCAACCCAGTGGCTCCAGGTTCTATTCTTGCAACTACCGTATTATCGCCCGCAGGGGAGCAACAGTTACAGGGAGAGTGTAACAATCCACTGATGGATAGGAAATCCGTTCAGGCGCGACGCCGAAACAGGGGTTCTGGCTGGTCAACAGATGCCTGATAGTATTCGCTGAAATCGGCAAGACTTGCCAGTGCCTCTTCTAACTCTTGCTCATCTTCAAATTGAAAGGCGTCAAAGCCACAGCGAGAAAGATAGGTTAGCTGGTCGCGCATAAAGTGCCCAACGGCTCGCAATTCGCCCCGGTATCCGCGCTCGCGCAGTTCTCTACCGTAAGAAAACCCCCTGCCATCCATGAAGGTCGGGAAGTTGACCAGTACCAGTGGAATGTCGTCTATGTGCTCCAGCAGCGGCGCGAGGGTCTCGCCGGGCTCCAGCATCACAGCGCGGGTGGCCCTGTCATTCGCTTGTAGCCATTGCTCCAGATCTAATACCTCCGGGCTTTGGTCTTCAATAATCTTGCCGTTCTTAATTAGCTTAGGCATAAACACGCTCCTTGAAGGGACCGATGCCGACCCGGCGATAAGTCTCTAGAAAAGTTTCTTCTTGCTGGCGTAAGCCCACAAACGTAGTGAGAAGCTTGTCGATCACCTCAGGCATATCGTCTTGTTTGAAGGAGGGACCGAGAATTTTGCCTATGGATGCATCTTTGCCCTGGTGCCCCCCCAGGCTTACCTGGTAAAACTCCTGGCCTTTTTTATCAACCCCGAGAATACCGATGTGGCCAATATGGTGATGCCCGCAGGCGTTCATGCATCCACTGACGTTTAGTTCCAGAGGGCCAAGGTCGTAAACATAGTCCATGTCGTCGAAACGCGACTGTATTGCCTCCGCAACGGGAATAGATTTGGCGTTGGCAAGAGAGCAGTAATCTCCGCCAGGACAGCAGATCATGTCTGTCAGATAGCCAATGTTAGCCGTGGCAAGTCCGGCTTTTTGCAGGGAATGCCACAAATCTTTGAGCTGGGTTTGCTCCACATCCGCCAGTACCAGGTTTTGCTGATGCGTACTGCGAACCTCGCCAAAAGAGTACTTGTCCGCGAGGTCGGCGATTAATTCTAACTGTTTGTCGGTGATATCACCTGGTGCGTAGCCAGTGGCTTTAAGTGATATGTTAACAATTCGGTAACCGCTGACTCGATGTGCCACCGTGTTGCGCTTGACCCAGTTAGCAAAAATCAGATCAGTCTTGCATTGTGAGTTGAGCGTGGCGGCTGTCTCAGCAGCATCCAGCTTGGCGTAAGCGGGTTCAGTGAAGAAAGATTTAGCGCGATCTATTTCATTCTGGGTGAGTGTGCTTGCCCCACCTTTCAGGCTTTTCCATTCCTGTTCTACCGCCTCACGGAATGCAGCGATACCCATGGCTTTGACGAGAATCTTGATGCGGGCTTTGTATTTGTTGTCGCGACGTCCGTGCTGGTTGTAAACCCGCAAAATCGCTTCCAGGTAGGTGAGTAGATGGCTGGGCTCTAGGAAGTCGCATATTTCAACGCCTATGACGGGCGTGCGACCAAGGCCACCGCCCACCAGTATACGCAAGCCACTTTCTCCCTCGTTGTTGCGCACCAGCTCAATGCCAATATCGTGTGCATGAATAGCCGCACGGTCTTCGTCGCTGCCGCAGACGGCGATTTTGAACTTGCGGGGCAAGAATGCAAACTCGGGGTGCAGGGTAGACCATTGGCGAATAATCTCACACCAGGGGCGGGGGTCCTCAAGCTCATCGGTGGCGACACCGGCGTACTGATCCGTAGTGGTGTTGCGGATACAATTGCCCGAGGTTTGTATAGCGTGCATCTGCACGGTTGCCAGTTCCGCCAGCATGTCAGGCACTTCTGCCAGCGCCGGCCAGTTGAACTGGATGTTCTGCCGCGTGCTGATATGAACGTAGCCTTTATCATAGTCGCGCGACAGCTGAGCCACCTTGCGAAGCTGATGGCTATTGAGGAGTCCATAGGGGACTGCGACCCGTAACATCGGCGCCAGGCGTTGGACGTAAAGACCATTTTGCAAGCGCAGAGGGAGAAACTGCTCTTCGCTTAACTTTCCATCCAGATAACGCAGTGTCTGGTCCCGGTATTGGGAGACACGCTCATCAACAATTTTCTGGTCGTACTCGTCGTAAACGTACATCTACGGTTCCTGTGTTTCTGTGGCAGGGTGTGGCGCAGTTTTGGAAGGCGGCACTTTACCAGAAAATGCCTCCAGTCAAATAGTTATAATTTTCATAAGGTTAGAACAAGATATCAGGAGCAAGTCTGTGCTTGGGATTCTTTGACGAGCTGCTATAATGGCGGCCGCTCAAGACTCAATACAGGAACACTAGAATGACTGAAGATATCAATAACCAAGAAGATGGCGACGGCTCAGCAGACGCGATAGCCGCCACAGCGGTAATTTCACTGGTCGTTCTGACCATGTACCTGTGGCTTTCAGGAATGCCATCCTGACATCCAAAGGAGCGGCGCTAATTTAGTGACCCGCTCCTTTTATCACCAGCTGTACGATCACCACCATCACCGCGATAAAGCCTAGGGTAAAAATCACCCCGGCTGCAACAAACACGCCTGCACGCCCCTGATTGAAGTCTCGCTCTCTGTTTTTGCTACTTTGAACGCCGAGGCCGGCAGCGAACACGCTGGAGATTACCTGAAACGGATTTAAGGTCTTGCGGTCGGCGTTGTTGTCCTGTTCGCTCATTGTAAAAACTCTCTTATCAGTAGTTCAGGTTGGGGCGCAGCCAGCGCTCCATTGTAGCAAACGACTCATTTTTTCGAGTGGCGATGTCCTCTACCTGGTCTTTGCCGATCTTACCGACGGCAAAATACTTTGCCTCCGGATGCGCGTAGTAGAAGCCACTTACTGAGGAGGCGGGACTCATCGCGTAGCTGTCTGATAATGTCACGTCGGCGTTTTTGGTTGCGTCCAGCAACTTGAACAGTGTCGCCTTCTCGGTATGATCGGGACAGGCTGGGTAACCGGGGGCAGGGCGAATGCCCTGGTAGCGCTCACGAATCAGTTCGGCGTTATCCAGCGACTCTTGCGGAGCGTAACCCCATAGCTCTTTGCGCACCATCCTATGCATGTGCTCGGCAAACGACTCTGCCAGCCGATCGGCCAGTGCCTTTAGCATAATGCTGCTGTAATCATCATGATCAGCCTCGAACTGGGCCGCGAGTTCATCGACTCCATGGCCGGTAGTAACACAGAACCCGCCGACATAGTCTTCGATACCACTGCCCTCGGGTGCAACATAGTCTGCCAGACTCAGGTTGGGTTTGCCGCCTGGTTTGTCTGTTTGTTGGCGCAGATGGTGCAGGGTAGCGAGGGTCTCGCCGCGAGATTCATCACTAAACAGTTCCACGTCGTCACTGCCTTTGCGGGCGGCAGGCCAAAATCCGATGACCCCTTTAGCCGTCAGTAGATCCTCGTCGACGATTCGCTTCAGCATGGCCTGCGCATCGAGGAAGAGTTCTGTTGCCTGCTCACCAACAATGGAGTCTTCGAGAATCGCTGGAAACTTGCCAGCCAATTCCCAGGTAATGAAGAAAGGTGTCCAGTCAATCGTGTCGATCAGGCCCTGCAAGGGGAATTCGTCAAACACCCGGGTGCCTACAAAAGAGGGGCGAGGAGGCTGGTAATTGTCCCACTCCAGTTGCGGTGCGCGAGAAACTGCCTCGGCATAGCTGAGTCGCTTGGCCTTTGGCTCCCGATTGGCGATGCGCTCACGTACGGTTTTGTACTGTTCTCGACGCTCTGTAATGAACCTGTTTTTAGTCTCATTCATTAATTGCGTTGCCACCGATACACTGCGTGAAGCATCGGGCACGTAGGCGACAATGTCATTGGTATACTGGGGCTCAATTTTCACAGCGGTATGCGCGTTAGATGTAGTTGCGCCGCCTATTAGCAGTGGAACGTGAAAGTCCAGTCGCTGCATTTCAGATGCCACATGAACCATTTCGTCCAGGGATGGCGTGATTAAGCCAGAAAGCCCGATAATATCTACTTGCTCTTCTTTGGCCACGCGCAGAATTTCCTCGCAGGCTACCATGACGCCCAGGTCGATGACCTCGAAGTTGTTACATTGCAGCACAACACCAACGATGTTTTTGCCGATGTCATGCACATCGCCTTTTACCGTGGCCATCAGAATTTTACCGTTGCTGGAAGACCCTCCGGATTTTTCTTCTTCGATGAAGGGTTGCAAGTGAGCCACAGCCTGTTTCATTACTCGCGCGCTTTTTACCACTTGCGGCAAAAACATTTTTCCTTCGCCAAACAGATCGCCGACCACGTTCATGCCATCCATCAATGGCCCTTCGATGACTTGTATGGGGCGATCAAACTGGAGTCGAGCTTCCTCCGCATCTTCAACGACGTAAGTGTTAATACCTTTGACCAGGGCGTGTTCAATTCGTTTGGAAACGTCTTGCTCACGCCAGGAGAGATCTTCTTTGCGGCCTTCTGCTCCGCCGGTTTCCCGGTACTGTTCAGCGACGTCTAGTAACCTTTCCGTGCCATCTTCGCGTCGGTTGAGCACCACATCTTCAACGGCATCGCGCAGGTCGTCAGGTAGGTCGTCATACACAGCCAACTGGCCGGCATTGACGATGCCCATATCCATTCCGGCCTTGATTGCGTGGTAGAGAAATACCGAGTGAATAGCTTCGCGTACCGCATTGTTGCCGCGGAACGAGAACGAAACGTTCGAGACGCCACCGGAAACCAGTGCACCAGGGAGTGCTTGCTTGACGTAGCGGGTACCCTCGATGAAATCTACGGCATAATTGTTGTGTTCCTCAATACCGGTGGCGACCGCAAAAATATTGGGATCAAAAATAATGTCTCTGGGGTTAAAGCCAATTTTATCGACTAGCAGATCATAAGAGCGCTTACAGATTTGCTTGCGGCGCTCTAGATTATCGGCCTGGCCATCTTCGTCGAAAGCCATCACTACTACCGCAGCACCATAGCGCAGGCACAGTCGAGCTTGTTCAATAAATTCTTCTTCTCCGGCTTTAAGGCTTATCGAGTTGACCACGGGTTTGCCGGGGATACACTTTAATCCAGCTTCAATAGCGCTCCACTTTGAGGAGTCAACCATGATGGGAACCCGGGATATATCCGGCTCTGAAGCGATCAAATTTAAAAATGTAACCATGGCTTTTTCGGCGTCCAACATGCCTTCATCCATGTTGACATCGATAATTTGTGCGCCATCTTCGACTTGAATCCGCGCGACTTCCAGGGCGGCTTCATAATCGTCGTCCAGGATCAATCGCTTGAATTTCGCCGAGCCGGTTACGTTACAGCGCTCCCCGATGTTGACGAACAGGCTGTCAGCGCTAATGTTGAAAGGTTCAAGACCACTCAGGCGGCATGCTGGAGCGATATCAGGGAGCTTTCTCGGTTCGACGTCTGCTACAGCGTCTGCAATAGCGCGGATATGCGCCGGTGTTGTGCCACAGCAGCCACCTGCAAGGTTAAGAAAGCCACGTTGAGCGAATTCGCGAAAGTCGTCGTGCATGATTTCAGGAGTTTCGTCGAACTCGCCAAAAGCATTGGGTAGGCCCGCATTGAGGTGTGCGCTGAAGTAGCAATCGCTGACATTCGATAGTTCTTCCAGGAACGGGCGGATTTCGCTGTACCGGCGCCCGCAGTTGCTGCCTACGATCAGCGGGTTAGCGTGAGCGATAGCATTATAAAATGCTTCCGGATTCTGTCCTGACAGCACGCGACCGCTGATATCCGGGAAAGTGACCGAAATCATGATGGGAAGCTCAATGCCCGTTTTATCGAACGCTTCCTTTACCGCAAAAATCGCCGCCTTTGCATTGAGTGCATCAAAAACCGTCTCGATAAGCAGTAAATCTACATTGCCCTCTATCAACGCCAGGGTCGCCTCGAGGTATACCTCACTGAGTTGATCAAAGGTGATGCTGCGTGCGCCTGGATCGTTAACGTCCGGTGAGATTGAAGCAGTTTTCGGTGTTGGGCCAAGCACGCCGGCAACAAATCGGGGCTTGTCTGGTGTCCGCGCGGTCACCGCGTCCGCAGCTTTGCGCGCGACTTTCGCCGAAGCGAGGTTTAGCTCGTAAGCCAGATGCCCCAGCTGATAATCATCCTGACCGATAGAAGTTGCGTTGAAGCTATTGGTCTCAATCAGGTCCGCTCCCGCTTCAAGGTACTCAAGGTGAATTTTTTCGATAATATCGGGACGCGTGAGGCAAAGTAGATCGTTATTTCCCTTCACGTCCAACGAATGGCTGGCGAGGCGCTCTCCGCGATAATCGGCTTCTTCCAGACCTTCTTCCTGAATCATAGTGCCCATGGCGCCATCAATCACCAGAATGCGCTGCTGTAGTGATTGAATGAGGTGTTGTTCGGAAGTTTTACTCATGGGGCGGCGTTTGCTCATACTGAAAAGAACCGCATCCTAGCAGAGCCATCAATCTATATCAAAATATTTTGATATAGATTGATGGTCTATTCGGACTTGAAAACTCGCCTGAACGCCCCATTTCTCTTAGAATACCCGACTGAATTACTCGGACTGAGCGAGACATGGTAACAATCACAGAATCTGCCCAGGATTATCTGGCTGAGCTACTCACCAAACAGGAAGACGCCCTGGGCGTAAGAGTGTTTATCAACCAACCCGGAACGCCGCGCGCGGAGACCTGTATTGCCTATTGTCGAGAAGGCGATGTGGTAGACGAGGACGAGGTGCACGAGTTTGAAAAATTTACCGCCTGGTTTGAGGGTCGTTCGCTGCCTTTCCTCGAAGACGCGCTGGTGGATTACTCGAAAGATCGTATGGGTGGTCAACTGACAATTAAGGCTCCGAATGCCAAGATGCCGAGGGTAGACGAGAATAGCCCCATGGAGGACCGGATTAACTACGTGCTCTATAACGAGGTGAATCCCGCTCTAGCAGCTCATGGCGGCGAAGTGAGTCTGGTTGAAATTACCGAGGACAACTTTGCAGTGTTACGTTTTGGCGGAGGTTGCCAGGGCTGTTCTGCGGTTGACCAAACCCTGAAGGGCGGGGTAGAGAAGACTCTGCTGGAGCAATTGCCACAATTAGCCGGTGTACGCGATATGACAGATCACACAGACAAGTCGCAGGCGTACTACTAAGCGAATTTGTGGAACCCCGCCTGCGCGGGGGATAACCGGGGCAAGCGGCGCTGCAATGCGCAGGCTTGCCATCACGCCCTTACACGTCTTTCTGGCGACTTTTTAACGCTGCTTTTACCTTGTCCTGCAGTTCTCGCAGGCAACTTTCAGTCGTTTCCCAATCGATACAGCCGTCCGTTACCGAGACGCCATAGTGCAACTCGCCAAGGTTGTCGGGGATCGATTGGTTGCCGGCATTGATGTTTGACTCGATCATCAGGCCCACTATGGAGTCATTGCCCTCAACCAACTGGTTGGCCACGTTTTCGACAACCAGCGGTTGTAACTCGGGCTTTTTGCTGGAGTTGGCGTGAGAGCAGTCGACCATGATATTGCTGGCGAGCTTGGCTTTTTCCAGGGCTTCCTCACACAGACGAATGTGCACCGAATCGTAGTTAGGTCCTGCACTGCCTCCGCGCAACACAATATGCCCGTAGCTATTGCCCTTGGTGGTAAAAACAGAGACTTGGCCCTGGCGATTAATGCCCAGGAACCGGTGTGGTTTGGAGACTGAGTTCAGGGCATTAGTGGCGACGGTGAGCCCGCCATCGGTGCCGTTTTTAAAGCCCACAGCAGACGAAAGGCCGCTGGCCATCTCACGGTGAGTCTGCGACTCGGTGGTGCGAGCGCCGATCGCGGACCAACTGATCAGATCCTGCAGATACTGGGGAGAAATTGGATCAAGGGCTTCAGTAGATGTAGGTAAGCCGAGCTCAAGAATATCAAGGAGCAGCTTGCGACCTATATGCAGACCCTCTTCAATTTTGAAAGAATCATCCAGGTGGGGATCGTTAATCAGGCCTTTCCATCCCACAGTAGTGCGAGGCTTCTCGAAGTAGACTCGCATCACAATATAAAGAGTGTCATCCAGTTCATCTGCCAGTGCTTTCAGGCGGCGGGCATAATCCATGGCTGCGTCGGTATCGTGAATGGAGCAAGGACCGACCACCACGAATAGACGGTGGTCTTTACGGTCCAATATGTTCGCAAGTACCTCTCTGCTGTCTGCGACCGTTTGGCTTACGACGTCAGACATGGGCAGGGCTTCCCAAAGTTGCTCGGGGGTCACTAAAACTCCCTGGGAATCGACATTGATATTGTGTACTTCGTTGTTGCTCATGCTTGTTACCTGATACAGTAAATCGTTGATGCCTGACCCCAGAAGGGAAGGGCGCGCTATTCTATAGCAGCACACCGGATTTGGGTAGGCGCCGGCCCTGGCGCAGCAGGAGGCTTTTAACAGTGCCCACAGATAGCTCTTCCAGCAGTTCCTCCAAACACTTTGACCTTACGCGCCTGCGGCCGTGGCTAGAGAGCGGGCATTTGTTGCTGACGCCGAACCAGCGTCTGGCGCGTCGAATCAAAGCCGACTGGGATCGCCTGCAAATCGCTGCGGGCAAGTCAGTCTGGCAGCCCGTTGCGGTCAAAGCTCTGGACCATTGGCTGCAGGCTTGCTGGCAGAGCGCGATAGTGTCTGGCGATATCGAGCCTAAAACCTCTCTGTCGTTACTGCAGGAAAAAGAGCTTTGGTCAAAAGTCATTGCGGCGGACCGACAACAAAATGGCGATTACAGGCTGCTGCAGACATCTTCAGCAGAAGACCTGGCAAAACAAGCCAGAGGCAATTTGTTACGCGCCAGGGTGGATATGCAGGCCACCGCCGTAAAAAGCGAATTCACTCTGGATGCTGACTGCAGTACCTTTGCACGCTGGCTCAGTAGCTTTGAGCGCAAAATTACCCAGCTGGGTTGCGTCACGGCGGAAGACCGCTGGCAGCAATTGCTGCTGGTAGCGCCCGGCTCAGACCTTCCTAAAGTCGTGCTGGTTGACTTTGATGACCTCTCTCCCTTACAGCGCAGCTGCATCAATCATCTGGCATCCGCGGTTCAGGAGCTTGCCAGCGCAGCAGGAGAGGCCACGATTCAGGCTCGCAGTTATGCTGACCGGCAGCAGGAATTAAGTGCGATAGCGCGCTGGGCAGCGCAAGAGTACCAGGATGATCCCGACTGTAGTTTGGGCATCTTGCTGGCAGACATGAATGGAGATCGCGCTCCATTGGAATTTCTAATGCGGCGTGAATTCGACAGTCTGGGTGACAAGTACAACTCTCTGCCAGTTAATTTCTCAACTGGCATCACACTTGACCGGGCGCCGGTCATACGGGATGCACTGCGAATATTGAGTGTTTGCGGTGAAACCTTGCCCATGACAGATTTATTGGGACTGGTGAATTCGAGATTTACCGATTGCAATGAAGCGGACTCTGACCGAGTCGTTCGTCTGTTACATCAGTTGTTTGATGACGGCGAAGAACAGCTGAACTTGGGCCGCCTCCGTTTTCTGTCACGCAGTGTCAAGGCGGGCGGCGAGCAGGGCCTGGCAATGGGTGAACGGCTGGCCAGCTGCAGTGAACTGCGTTTACAGCGCCTCACTCAGCGGCCGTCTGATTGGGTAAAGAGTATTTGTGACGTCCTTGGGGTTTGGGCCTGGCCGGGAGAGGGGCCTCTGGATTCATTAGAGTTCCAGCAAGTTGAAGCCTGGTACAAAGCGCTGCAGGAATTTTCCGGACTGGACTCGCTGGCGGGAAGGGTCAATTTTCATACTGCTCTTGGAATGCTGAAGCGCTGTTGCCAGAATCGAATCTCCCAGCCGCAAACGGCCGATAGTGGGATACAGGTGCTGGGTCCCCTGGAAGCTGCCGGTTTGCCATTCGACAGTATCTGGTTTTGCGGCCTCCAGGGTAATCGCTGGCCAGCCCCCTCCAGGCCGAACCCATTTATACCGATGGCTTTGCAGCGTAAACATGATATGCCACACAGCAGCAGTGAGCGTGAGTGGAATTACGCTTCGACTTTAACCGACCAATATCGCGCGGCTTGCGATCGTTTTATAGCGTCATACTCCCGTCAACTGGACGGTGCTCCAGAAGTTCCCAGCCCGCTATTGGGGGCCTTTCCGTTGGAACATATGGAAGCCACTGTGCTGATTCCTGAACAATGGTTAGCGCAGGCGTCAGCAAGCAGCCTTGAGCAAAACCTGAATGCTCAAGCGCCGATGGTTTCAAAATCGGAAATGTCTCATATCCGCGGTGGCAGCGGCATCTTGCAACAGCAGGCCAACTGTCCGTTTCGCGCCTTTGCCAGTAAGAGGCTGTTACTGGAGCCGCTGGGCGATTATCGCGCCGGGCTTAGCGCTGCTGATCGAGGCAGTATTCTTCACGACGCCCTTTATGTGCTTTGGGGCGAGATAAACGATAGTGCAGCCTTGCACGCATTGGGGCGAGAGGCGCTTGACGAAAAAATCGCAAGCGCATCGGCAGCTGCAATAAATGCTGTGCCCGAGTCAGTGCGGCTGCTAGTCGGTATGCACTGCCTGGACCTTGAATCGCAGCGTCTGCAAAAGCTGATGACACAGTGGGTGCAGTTGGAGCTTGCACGTAATCCTTTCAAAGTCGTCGCGAGAGAGGAGCCGATCGATTTTAAGCTCGGCGAGCTTTCTTTAAGCTTGCGAGTGGATAGAGTGGACGAATTGGAGGATGGTTCTCGCATTGTTATCGACTACAAGTCAGGCCGCAGCAGTCTGGCAGATTGGTTGGGGGAGCGCCCGTCGCAGCCCCAACTACCTCTCTATGGCTTGGCTGAAAACGTCCAGGCCTTATCGTTTGCCCAGGTTCGTGCTCGCGATTGCCGGATGCAGGGATTGGGTTCTGTTGAGGGCATCGCCGGGGTACAAAGCGATATTGCCAAGGCGGTAAAACGCTACTCTGACTGCGAAGATTGGTCATCCTTGATGACACAGTGGCAGCAAAACCTGGGCAAACTGGCAACCGATTTTTTAGCTGGCTACGCGCAGGTCGACCCTCTACCTGCGGCCTGTAATTACTGCGGTTTGCAGGCGCTTTGTCGGGTTGATGTCAGTGCGGAGGAAGTGCTGTGACAATAGCGGACGCCAATGACAGAGCAGAGGCACTGGACGTTGTTCGCAGTTTTTGCGTCACCGCGCCGGCCGGTTCAGGCAAAACAGAATTACTCATACAGCGCTTTCTTGCGTTGCTCGCAAGAGTAAAGCGGCCCGAGCAAGTGCTGGCTATTACCTTCACCAGGAAAGCGGCTGCCGAGATGCGAGAACGCGTATTGCAGGCCCTGCAGGCGGCCAGAGATAAAGTGGCAGTGGAGGGCGAACACCAGCGGGTCACAAGAGACTTGGCATTGGCGGCACTTGAGAGCAGTGACAGAGAGCAATGGCATCTTGCCAGAGATATCTCCCGACTTAACATCAAGACCATTGATAGCTTCTGTGCTGGCCTGACTCGACAAATGCCGATACTCAGCCGGTTCGGCGGTCAGGCCCAGGCGGTCGATGATGCTACCGAACTCTATAAGGAAGCGGTTTCCGAACTGTTCTCTATCGCGGGCACATCGCGATCCGAGGCGACGGACCTGGATATTTTACTCCTTCACTTTGATAACAACTGGGATCGACTCAGGGAACTGCTGGTTACCATGTTGGGCAAGCGTGATCAGTGGCATCTGTATATGGGTGCCAAGCGCTCTCCAGAACAGGCGGAGGTAAAGCTCAGGGCTACCGTGGAGTCTGTGGTGACCGAGGGACTGCAAGACTTATCCACTGTATTAGACCCATGGCAAGATGAAATTTTTGACCTGCTTTGTTATGCACGGGAAAACCTGGGTGAGGGCATTCCTGATGAATTCCCTGCAGCCAGCGCAGACAATATGGAGCTTTGGCGCTTTATGGGTCAGCTATTTCTGACCCAGGGAGGCAGCTTTCGTAAGTCAGTGAATGTTAGAAACGGTTTTCCCACCGGAGATGATGATGCCAAGGCACGCAAGGCACATTTTGTGGATCTGGTTGCGCGCATGGGTCAGGTGAAAGGCTTGGCAGGTGAACTGGGCGGCCTGGCTTGGTTGCCGCGCATGGATAACCATAATGACGCCTGGCAAATGGTGCTGCATCTTTCACATGTATTACCGCTGTTAGCAGCCTGTCTGTTACTGGTTTTCGAACGACGCTCATTGGTTGACCACAGTCAGGTGGCTTTGTCTGCACTGGACGCACTGGGGGAAGACGATGAACCCACAGAATTGGCACTGCGCCTGGATTACAGCATTGAACATATATTGATCGATGAATTCCAGGATACTGCGATTAACCAATACAATCTGGTCAGCAAATTGACTCGGGGTTGGGGCCAGCACAATGCGCTAAACCCAGCCGCGCCGCGCACTCTGTTTATTGTGGGTGATGGAATGCAGTCGATTTACGGCTTTCGCAATGCGAATGTGGGGTTGTTCCTGAAAGCACGTCAGGAGGGTTTCAATGGAGTGACTCTCCAGGCCCTTTCATTGCGCTGTAACTTTCGTTCGGAGCAGGGCATCGTCGATTGGGTTAACGATAGTTTTCGTGATGCATTTCCTGCCGAAGACAATGTTTATCGAGGGCGAGTCAGCTTTACCGACGCAATAGCAGTTAAACCTGCTGGCGCAGAACTGGCAGTGTCCCTGAATGGGTTCTGGGGTGAGCAGGCGAAAGAGCAGGAAGCACAGTGGTTGGTGGAACAAGTAGCATTGGGCTTAGCTGATCCTAACCTTGGGTCTATAGCCATCCTTGGACGCAGCCGTCCTCAGTTGGCACCGATACTTGAATTGCTGCGTCAGCGCGATATTCCCTTCGCCTCGCAGGAGATGGATGCGCTGGCAGGTTCCCCGGCCATTGTCGATTTGATGACTCTTTGCCGGGCACTAGTGAACCCCGGAGACCGGGTTGCCTGGTATGCGGTGTTGCGTGCTCCTTGGTGCGCTTTGAACCTTGCAGATATGAAATGCCTGGCAGATTCCGCACAGGATCCTCGATGGCAGAATGTATATGGCGCGCTGTGCAACAGAGAGCTTCCTGCGGGGCTTTCCGCGGAAGGCAAGCAGCGCTTGCTCCACGTTGGCCAATGCCTGTTGTGGGCCCAGCAAAGGCGTGATCGTCTGGGCCTGCGCGCCTGGATTGAACAGCTTTGGCTGCACTTGGGTGGCCCAGCCTGTTTTACCCAGCAGCGTTTTCTTGCTGATGCAGAGCGCTTCCTGAGCCTATTGCAGCTGGCTGATGCTGAAGGCAAAGGCCTGAATATCGATTGGCTGGAGCAGCGCATATCACGTCTTTACGCCTCCGGCGATGCGCCAGATGCACGGCTACAGGTCATGACATTGCACAAATCCAAGGGACTGGAGTTCGATTGGGTGTTGATCCCAGCGTTGGCGCGTGCCACTCGAGGTGATAGTCGAGATATCCTGCTGTGGGACGAGCATAACTCCAAAACGGGGGAGTTGGGCTTTATGCTCGCAGCTGATGATCACTCGGACGACAAGACTCCCGGTCTTTACAATTTCCTGAAAAAGCAGCGCAAGGAAAAGTCTCGTCTGGAGACCACTCGCTTGCTGTACGTGGGAGCCACGCGAGCAGTGAAAAAACTGACACTGAGCGCCTGCCTTGGAGGCGGAGAGGATGCTGGACCTCAGGATGAGCCGGAATTCAAGCCGCCTGGAGACGGCGCTTTGCTAGCGCCTATTTGGGCGACTTTTGAGCGCCAGGCAGTTGTGCATGTGCCAATGACCAGCGTGCAGCCACAGTCTAAGATCAGCAGGGGCTTGCTGCGGCTGTCGCAGTCACCCGCAACTTTGCCCTTGATGCCCAAGGACAGTCCACAAGGAGCCAATATTCCCGATCCAGCGCTCAATTGGTTAGATCGCTATGTAGGCACAGTAATCCATGAAGTACTTGAGCAGCTGAGCTTACTGGCGTCTCTGCCTGATGAATTGCCCGTGAGATTAGCTGAGCTGGCGAGGCACTCGCTATCCTCTATGGGCCTCGCGGAAGAGCAACTGGAGGCAGCCTTTGGTAGGGTCTCGCATGCAGTTGCGTCGACGCTTGCAGACGAGAGCGGGGGGCGCTGGGTGTTGTCAGCGCAGCACGCTCAGGCACACAGCGAGTTGACGTTGACCATTCAGGAGGCGGGTCAACCTCGCGACATCGTCATTGACAGGACTTTCGTCGACAGGGATACCGGTATTCGCTGGATCATCGATTACAAGAGCAGCACCCCGGAAGCAGGGGTGAGCGCAGCCTCTTTTCTGCAGGTTGAAGCCGGCCGTTACAAAAATCAGTTGAGCTGTTATCGAGACGCCATGTCAGAGATTGGTCCCGAACCGGTGCGCTGTGCACTGTACTTCACCGGTATGGCCTGTTTGCATCATTTGTCAGAACTCGACCGCTAGCCGCACTGGCTAATGACATCGTCAGAAAAACGTTTAATGCTGTCTATTTTGTGCTCAAGGGACTCGCTGGCGCCATGATAAAACGGCCAGGGCATTGTCATGATATGGGTGACCCCCGCGTCCTCCAGGCGTTTGTATCCTTCCACATTCCAGGCATCAGATGGCGTCGCCATAACGTCAAACTCGCCATTGAGTCCATATTCTCTGCGCCATACGCGTATCTTCTCAATTGATTCGATGATTTCTGATGAAGGCTGCAAGTCGGACACCCAACCGTCCGCTATTTTTGCCGCCCGCTGCATAGCGGGTTCCGATATGCCCCCAATCCAGATGGGTATTGGCGCTGAAGGTGCAGGGTTCATTTCCAGTGGCTCAAACTGATAGTGCTTGCCTTCATAGCTGACCATTTCACCGCTCCACAGCAAGCGCATTACTTCGATTATCTCGCTGGTGCGCTTGCCACGGGTGGTAAAGTCCTGCTGCATAAGCTCGAACTCATCCCGAGACCAGCCGACGCCGAATGCCGGTGTAATCCGGTTGTTGGAAATAATGGCAGCAGTGCTAATCGCCTTCGCAACCAGGTAGGGATTGCGCATGGGTAACACGAACACATTGTTAGTAAAGCGCAGGTTTTTGGTAATAGCGGCCAGCGCGCCGATCATCACCCAGGGGTCAGGCCAATCGGTAAATGCCTGCCAGCGCCTGCTTCCATCTTCCGTATAGGGATAAGGCGTATTAATCTGTTCCGGGTTGACCACATGATCAGAGAAGGACATGGCATGCCAGCCATGGGTGTCAGCCACTGGCGCCAGTTCGGTCAGGTGGGCTACTTTGGTGAAAGACGTTGATAGCACAAACTTCACTGCTTGTTCTCCCTGCATTTGCTATTAGCCCCTACTGTAGCGAGGCAGACAGGAAAAATCCCTGCCTGCTAGCACGGAGCTGCAATTCGACCATATTGTCATACTCGGCAGTCGCAGGGCACAGCCGTGCAGTCACTGGAGTAAAGCGCGCAGTAGCAGAGTTTTTAAGGGGATGAACGGGGGATATGCCGACCGAAAGTCAATCCGGCCGGCAAGCGGAAGCTTGACTTACTCTGCAGCAACGGGCTCTAGAGTGAGTGCCAATGCCTCGCTGAATGTCATGACAATAGTCTGACCTAGCGTCACATTGGACATTTTTTCAGGCTCTACGTCAGCGATGACATGAATCTTGCCATTGGAGTCCATGATAGTGACGGTACCCAGCAGACGATTCATGCCCTCGATGGTGCAAACAGCGTGAATGAGGCGGGCTGCGCCTGCTACCGGTTGGCCATCAGCTTCACCCACACCACCGTCCTGAACTACTACATAGGGCTGTGCCAATTCTTCTTCAGTCGGTTCGCGCAGTTCACCCTCCAAAGCGGCTAGATAAGTGGCGCGCAGTGCGTCGCCCACGCTGACGTCCTCCAGCTTCACAACTTTTTCGGAGGCGGTCATAGTGATGATGTTACCGTCGGGCCCTTGGAGGCTCACCTGGCGGGTTTCGAGGTCGATGTCGGTGACAATGGCTTCCACGGACATGGCCATAGCGCGAACATTGCCTTGGTTGGCCTCTTCCTCTGCAACCGCCGATAGTGGCATCAGCAATGCAGCGCAGGCCAACGAGGCTGCTCCCAGGAATTTGTTAATGGTGCTACTCATAGGTCGTGTTCCTTTTGGTGTATTGTGGCTATCACTACGCGCGCTGCTTTTATAGCGACGAGCGGGACAGGGGGCATAACATAGCTGTGCCGCGAACGGTAATCAACTGTGGCGGGCCCGCCAAACGACAAATTTAGCATTCTGGGCCATGACTTCAGCATGCCTGAATAGTCGTTGAAGGCTTGGCGCGTAATCAAGGTGCCTGTTAGCGACCAGCAGTAAACTGCCACCAGGTAGCAATGAATGGGCCGCTTGTTGCAGTAATCGGCGGCCTGCGAAGTCATCTACGGTGTGCCCCAGATGAAATGGGGGGTTGCATACTATTAAATCAAACTTACGCTCTATTCCTTGCAGCCCGTCACCCAGGTGAAACGCAGCTTCGCTGTCGTGCCTGGCAGCCCTCGCTGCATTCGCTCGGGCAGAAGCAATCGCCATGGCAGATTCATCGGCAAATAACACACTGCTGGCGAGGTTAAAATGCAACGCAGCAATGCCCAGGAGGCCATTACCGCATGCAAGGTCTGCGACTGAGGCCACCGGCTCTGCCCGGCGCAAGGTTTCAAGCATCAGGCGACTGCCCGGATCGAGCTTTTCACGACTGAACACATTGGCAAGCCCTGTCAGCTTTTGATCGATAAGGTCGCAGTGGTAGCTGGCCTCTGATGGCGATGGACCCTTGGCTTCGCCTGGCAGCGTGGCACTGAACAGACGCGCCTTTTGGCGTCCGCGGTGTCGCTCAACAGGGCCGAGTTGCTGCTCCATCAGCGCCGCTGTATGGGGAGACAGATGCTTGTCCATGCCGGCGCAAAGCAGTTGCGTACCCGCAGGCATCACAGTAGCAAGCTGGGCCAACTGGAACTCGAAGTAGGGAAGCTGCTTTGGAATACGCAGTACAATTCGATCAACAGGAAGCCTGGGAAGCTGAGTACTCCAGATGACTTTTGGTGAGGGTAGGTCATTGAGTGAACTATTTTGCGCCAGGGCCTCGGCCGCAAGGGCAGAATCAGTCCACATTGCGCTGGCGCTCAGCGGCAGCGATAGCGCCCCATGATCATCGTTGACCACCAGCGTATTTACCGAGGATGCTTTTGTCGCTTCCAAGAGCAATACATCGGCGGCACACCAGGCACGCAAAGGTTCGCGATTGCGACTTGGGTAGCGCTGCAGCTCAAATTCTCCCTGCGGACAATTTAGCCGGGTGAGCGCAGGGGCAACCATGTCTGCTTAGCCTCCGCTGACATAAAGCGTAAGGCGCTGCCCGGGCTGCAGGTAGTCGCCGGGGTTTAGCGCATTCCATGAAATGATATCGTTCACCGATACGTTAAACTTCCCGGCAATTCTGTAAAGCGAGTCGCCCCGACGAACGCGGTATCTCTGTTGCTGCCGCTCTTGCTTGGTAACCATGGCTAGGCTACTGGCCCAATCGCTACCATAAGGGATCATGAGAGTGTCGCCAGCACGGATCATGCTGCCCCGTATATTGTTCACTTCGCGCAACAGGCCAACCTCGGTATCAAATCTTTTAGCGATGTTTATCAGGTTGTCTCCGCTGCGGATTTTGTAGTGCTCCCAGCGCACTCGATCAGCTTCAGTAAGGCTGGCAACCCCGAGCTGAAACTGTGCTTTTGTTCCTACTGGTAGCAGCAACTCCTGGGCGACATCCGGTGACGTTGCCCAGCGCAGCTGGCCCGGGTTTAAAGCCCTCAAGGAGTGCAGTTCGATTTCAGCCAACGAGGCGGCTCTGGCCAGTTCAATTTGGCCCCCTGTGGCCGCCACGATAAAGGCAGGTTTGTTGGGAACCGGTGGAATCTTAACGTTAAAGGCATCAGGAAAAGCCACTATCTGGCTCAGCGCAATGAGTCTCGGTACGTAATGCCTAGTTTCTCGAGGCAGTTTCAGTGACCAGTAATCCGTAGGTAATCCCGCCTTGGCGTTGGCCTTGCGGGCGCGTCCAACCCTGCCTTTGCCAGAGTTGTATGCGGCCAGAGCGAGCATCCAATCGTTATCAAATTCAGCGTACAAGGCTTCCAGGTAATCGAGCGCGATGCGGGTCGAATCCCTTAAATCCCTGCGGCCGTCATACCACCAATTTTGCTCAAGGCCGAGATACTTACCAGTAGCGGGCATGATTTGCCAAAGGCCTGCGGCTCGTTCAGACGAGGTAGCAAAAGGGTTAAGAGTGCTTTCGACCAATGGCAAAAGCGCCACTTCTATTGGCAGTCCCCGGCGCTCCACCTCCTCTACAATGAAATAGAGGTACAAATCGGCGCGTTCAGCAACCACCGACAAATAGTTGGGTTGGCGCAGGTAGGAGTCGCGAGCATGCCCAATTTGTTCATTGTGTATGGACTGCCAGGTCAGCTGATTGCGTATGCGCACCCACAGGTCTTTGGGTGGCTTTTTACTCTCCGTGGAGGAGGTAACTGTCTTGGAGAAAAGTTCTTGCTCCTGGTTTTGGTTTGGAACCGGAGTTTCTGCCACGGGCCGGTCCGGCACTGACATTGTCTGACAGGCTGCCAGAAAAACTGATATATAAAATACTGTAATAAATCGATATAACATATTGATAATTAACTACTTATTGTGGGATTTATTCCCTTATAATTAAAGTGAATTCTAGGCGAGTTATTGTAATCAGCACGAGCAGGCTGGCCATAGAAAACTGTATTATTTTCAGAAACTGTCTTTCCAACCTCTGACCGTGGCAAAAACCGAGGCAGGCAGGTCGCTGATGAGCTTATCCTGCTGGCGCAGGGAGTTTTGTAACTCGTGAGTTTCACAACGCACGAAGGGATTAGTGGCCAGTTCAAGGGCGAGCGTTGACGGTACAGTGGGTTCACCGGCTGCTCGACTGGCCTGGTCCGCGACAACACGTTGGGCCAGAGCGGGATTATTCGGTTCCACTGCCTGGGCGAATGCAAGGTTGGCGAGGGTGTATTCATGGGCACAATAAATGCGTGTTTCGGCGGGAAGCTCTGCCAGCGCGCACAGGGAGGCATGCATCATATCCGGAGTCCCCTCAAAAACCCTGCCGCAGCCGCCGGCGAACAGCGTGTCGCCGCAAAATACCAAGGGCGCATCACCAGCTAAAAAGTAAGCAATGTGATCCAGGGTATGGCCGGGTACTTCCAATACCTCAAGGCTCGCTCCCAAGACGTCGATCACGTCACCGGCCCTGACAATATGGTCCAATCCGTCAATGCTGGGGTTATCCGGTCCATAGACGACGGGATTGTATTTTGCTTTCAGGTCAGCCAGACCACCAACGTGATCAAAGTGATGATGGGTGATAAGAACCCCGGTAAGCTGCAGCTGCCGCTCTTCCAGTGCTTGCTCGACAACCTCGGCATCGCCGGGGTCCACGACATAGGCCTGATCAGTTCCATCGATACAAATTAACCAGATGTAGTTATCGTTAAAGGCGGGAATAGGGTGAATACAGAGCATGGGATACCGTTTCAAATGGCGGGAAATACAGTAACATGGTAACTCGGCAACAGATGAGATGGGGCCTGCACCATGAGTGCGCAGTTTAACGATATTTTGGCAGAACTGGAAACCTGGTATGACAGCGACCGAGGTCAATACCTGCTGCAGCAAATAAAGCAGGCCCTGCAGCCCCAGCTCGACAACGCTTTTGGCTACCATATCCTGCAAATAGGCCCTTTATCGGGGGATCCCCTATTTGGCGCCTGTCGAATTAACCACCGTATCATGGCTTGCGATTCGGGCGGGGAGGGCACAAACCTGATTTGCCAAGCCGGTGAAATACCGTTGGAGAGCGATAGCGTAGACGTTGTAATTGCTCATCACACTTTGGAATTTGTCGATAACCCGCACCAAGTGTTGCGCGAACTGCATCGTATCCTGACGCCCCAGGGCCAGCTGTTGATATTGGGCTTCAACCCTCATAGCCTGCGCGGCCTTGTTACCCGGATCAAGGGGCTGTCAAAGCGGTCGTTCTGGCAGGCCCACAGACCCGTCAGCATCAGTCGGTTGAGCGATTGGCTGCACCTGCTGGGCTTTGAACTGCGAGAAGGCAATCACCTGTATGTCGTTCCGCCAACGGGGCAGGCCAGGTTCAGGGCAGCGACCGCATCATTAGACAAATGGTGCGTAGACCATAAGCTGCCGCTGGGCGGGCTTTATATGCAGGCTGCGATCAAACAGGTGGCCGCACAGAACAGACCGCTTTCAATGTTGCGTCGCCACGGTGAGAAGTTGATAGATCTGGCGGTACCCAAACCTGTGGTTGCCCCCAGTCCCGCACCCAACTCACCAACTCGTTCCCCCGGTGCCATCAGTCGCAACTCCACTGGGGAAGTCCTGCATTGAAAAATATTGAGATATTTACTGATGGCGCATGTCGCGGTAACCCGGGTCCAGGCGGTTGGGGCGCGTTGCTGCGTTTTCAGGGTAAAGAAAAATCACTCTACGGTGGAGAAGCCCAGACAACCAATAATAGAATGGAGTTGCAGGCCGCAATAGAAGGCTTAAAGGCTCTAAAAGAGCCCTGCGTGGTCGCACTGACTACAGACTCGATCTATGTAAAAAACGGGATTACCAGCTGGCTGCCGGGCTGGAAAAAGAAAGGCTGGAAAACGTCAAATAAAAAGCCTGTTAAAAACGTTGATCTGTGGCAATCGCTTGATGAACAGAATCAGCGTCATCAAGTCGATTGGCATTGGGTAAAAGGCCACAGCGGCCACCGTGAGAATGAAATTGCTGATCAACTGGCTAATCGTGGTATTGACGAGCTAACCTAATGCGCACAAGGAAACCCAGATCGTGAGACAAATTGTACTCGACACCGAGACTACTGGCCTTGAAGTTTCCCAGGGACACCGGATCATTGAGATTGGTTGTGTTGAGTTAGACACTCGTCGGCTCACTGGCAATCATTATCATCAGTATATTAATCCCAATCGCGAAATTGATCAGGGGGCGATTGAGGTTCACGGCATTACGAATGAGTTCCTCAAGGATAAGCCGTCTTTTGAACGTGTTTTTAGGGAGTTTCTCGAATTCGTAGAAGGTTCGGAGCTCGTTATTCATAACGCCCCCTTTGACCTCGGGTTTCTCAATAGTGAGATCCAGAGACTAGAGCCCGATGCGCCGCGCCTCGAAGACCGCTGCAAAATTGTAGATACCCTGGTCATGGCCCGGGGCAAGCACCCAGGGCAACGCAACAGTCTTGATGCGCTCTGCCAGCGTTACGGTGTTGATAACTCGCAGCGAGATTTGCACGGAGCTTTGCTGGATTCCGAAATCCTGGCAGATGTTTACCTGTTGATGACGGGTGGGCAGACCGCCCTGCAGCTCTCAGACAACGACTCCGGTGCAGAAAGTGGGGCATCTCGAAGCGAGCGCATTATTCGCCTTGATGCAGGCAGGCAGGCACTCCCGGTCATTGCTGCGTCAACCGAGGAACTGGCGGCACATGAGGCCCAGCTGGAGGCAATCAGCAGCGCGAGTGGCGGAAAGGTGCTGTGGAAAGAAATACCAGGCCAAGAGCCCCTGTAAGGGGCTCTGGTCGTCGCTTCAATGCTTAGATAAACAAGCTCACGCAGAGCAACCCGACGGAACCCAGTACCAGCGTGTAGGGGAACGCCATAATTACCATGCGTCCGTAGGACAGCCTGATAAGTGGAGCAAGGGCAGAAGTGAGCAGGAACAAAAATGCGGCCTGTCCATTGGGAGTGGCTACGCTAGGCAGGTTGGTGCCCGTGTTAATGGCGATTGCCAACTGATTAAATTCGGCGCGTGTGATATCCCCTGCATCGAGGGCAGCTTTTACTTCAGAGATATAGACGGTGGCGACAAACACGTTGTCGCTAATCATCGACAATACGCCATTGGCCAGGAAGAACATAGCGGGGCGAACATCGGCTTCCATAGCCAGTACCCTGTCAATGACCGGCGTAAAGAGGTGCTGGTCATGAATAACAGCAACGATGGCGAAAAACACGACCAGCAGTGCGGTGAAAGGCAGGGCCTCCTCAAAGGCGTGGCCAATTTGGTGTTCCTCCACGACGCCATTGAAAGCGGTCAGCAACACAATGACCATCAAGCCTATCAGGCCCACCGCGGCCCAGTGCATAGCCAGTGCTAATACCAGGATGCCAGCAACAGCGGCCTGCACAGCCAGTCGCGCGTTAGTGCGCGAGTTGCGCTGAGAGGCCTCTTTTTCTTCAAATTCTTCAAGTACTTCACGAACTCGAGACGGCAACTTGGCGCCGTAACCGAATTTACCGGACACCTCCAGCAACACGCAGGTGATGAGGCCACATACCAGTACCGGCATCGTAACTGGCGCCATTACAGTTACAAAGGTAATGAAGTCCCAGTCAGCGACCGTGGCAATTAGCAGGTTTTGAGGCTCGCCGACCAGAGTGCAAACGCCGCCCAGAGCGGTTCCAACCGCACCATGCATTAGCAGACTGCGCAGAAATGCACGGAAGTTTTCCAGGTCCTCGCGATTGTGCTCCTGCACTGCATCATCCTGGGACGGATCATGATCCGCATGACCCAAGCCCTTGCCTGATGCCACTTTGTGATAAACCGAGTAGAAACCAACGCCAACGCTGATTAGGACTGCAGTGACCGTTAAAGCGTCTAAAAAAGCAGATAGTACGGCTGCGACCAGGGAAAACAGCAGAGACAGTAAAACCTTGGACTTCACCTTTAACAGTATTTTGGTGAAGACATATAGCAGCATCTCTTTCATGAAATAAATGCCGGCAACCATGAACATCAGCAGCAAAATAACCTCAAAATTCGCGAGGGTTTCCTTAAACACCATCTCCGGGGATGTCATTCCCAGTAACACTGCCTGTATGGCGAGCAGACCGCCGGGTTGCAATGGATAGCAGCGCAGGGCGAGAGCCAGGGTGAAAATAAACTCTCCTATTAACGCCCAACCCGTAATGAAGGGGCCTGCAAGCATTAGCAAGATTGGGTTCACTAGCAGGAACACAATGATCGTTTGCTTGTACCAGACGGGGGACGAACCCAGGAAGTTTTGCCAAAAGGCTTTTACGGTAGAGTCGCTCATGATGTCAGGAAGGTCGGCCAGATAAAATAAAAAAGCATTCTACGACAATTTGTGAGCAGTTTCCTTGCTTTCGCAGCATTTTATTAAGCGGATGCCGCACTTGAGTTGATGCCGCGCGGCGCATACTATAGCCGGTCGTTTTCAAGCCTCGAAATGCCATGTTCAGACCCGATCACAGAGTTCCTACTAATGCTTCCCCGGCAGTCTATGTTGTATTCCAGGGCGGCAAATTAGTGAGCTATATGCGCTCCCCCCAAATGTGCCTGCTGGACGAAGACATTGTTCAGCGCGATGGATGGGTCGAACGCAAGCGTCACTTTATGGGTTACTGGCAGGAACAGCCCTGCTTTGCGCTTGAAATAGAAGAAAAGCACGATCTTGACCCGATGGAATATCAGTTGGGCAGCTTGTGGCAGATACTGGGCCGGGTAGACGAGCGCTTGTTCTCACTGGCCGGCAGGGCGGCGCAACTGCTGGACTGGGAAAGGGACCATCAGTTTTGTGGACGCTGTGGCGACAGGATGCAACTACATCCGCAGGATCGTGCCATGCGCTGCGCTCCCTGCGGCACCACCAATTACCCGCGTATAAACCCATGCATTATTGTGCTGGTAACCCGCGGTGAAGAGATGTTGCTGGCCCGTAATGTGAATCACCCGAGCGCGATGTATAGCACTCTGGCAGGTTTTATAGAGGCGGGGGAGACGCCGGAGGAAACACTGGTTCGTGAAGTTCACGAAGAGGTTGGCGTGACAGTGGGTAATCTCCGATACGTTCAATCCCAGTCCTGGCCTTTTCCCAATCAGCTAATGCTGGGCTTTTTTGCCGACTACGAAGGCGGTGATATCGTCTGCGAACCCACTGAAATTGCTGATGCCCAATGGTTTCACCCATCCGATTTGCCAATGATACCGCCTCCAAGCTCGGTGGCAGGTCAGCTGATCAAACAACACATTGATTCTTTATCCTGAACCCGGAGTAGCACTTGGAATTTTTATACGAATACGGATTGTTTCTCGCCCAGGCCGTCACCTTGGTGGGGGCTATTCTTATCCTGGTCGCAGGGCTGGTTTCGGTGGGACAGCGCAACAAGGCTGAGCAGCATGAGGGGCACATTGAAATTCGTGACCTCAATGAAAAATACGATCAGCTCAATGAGCAGCTCCAGCATGTTGTAGCAGATCCCGAAATACAGAAATTGGAGCGCAAGGCCCGAAAGAAACAGGCGAAGAAAGACGCAAAGGCCGCTAAAAAAGCCCGTAAGCATCAGGATGAAGCACCTGAGCAACGCAAGCGACTCTATGTCCTGGGGTTTGAGGGCGATATCAAAGCCAGTGCGGCTGATAATCTGCGTGAGGAAATAACGGCGGTTCTCAATCAGGTAGAGGATGGCGACGAGGTGCTGGTAAAAGTTGAAAGTCCGGGAGGGATGGTTCATAGCTACGGGCTGGCCGCTAGTCAGTTGCAGCGTGTTCGTGATGCGGGCGTGCCACTGACCATTGCGGTAGACAAAGTAGCGGCCAGTGGCGGTTATATGATGGCGTGTGTTGCAGATCGTATCGTGGCGGCGCCTTTTGCCGTCATAGGGTCTATCGGTGTGCTTGCTCAGCTGCCGAACTTTCATCGTTTGCTGAAGAAGAACGATATCGATTTTGAGTTGTTCACCGCCGGTGAGTACAAGCGCACGGTAACCATGTTCGGTGAGAACACAGACAAGGGTAGAGAAAAGTTCTCTGAGGAATTGGAAAAAACGCATGAGCTGTTCAAGGACTTTGTGAGCACTAACAGGCCGCAGCTTGATATTGCCAAAGTGGCGACAGGGGAAGTCTGGTATGGCAAGCAGGCGGTCGCTGAGGGTCTGGTTGATGAATTGAAGACCTCAGACGCCGTTGTTCAGGAGCACCTTAAAGAGTGGGATGTTTTTGACGTGCGCTTCGTGCTGAAGAAAAACTGGCAGGAAAAAATGGGCCTGGCCGCAGAGGGGGCCCTGGAGAGCGCATTTTTGAAGATTTGGCAGCGGGGGCAGGGGCGCCCGCCGCTTTAGTCAATAAGCCTGATAACGACTAAGATCAAAAATACCGTACTCGATAGGCGTTAACCATTGTGATCGAGCGTGCACTTTGTCTGCAATTCGCCAGAACCACGGCGCATTGCGGCGCACGCCATAACGCTCGCTTAGCCTGAGGTAATCTTCTGCGCCTTTCATTGCCTCTATGTCCGCGGCGAAGCGGGCGATATCACCTTCGTTTACTTGAAAGAAGTAATTCGGATAGGCGCCGATAAAGCCTCTGACGATGGTCAGGTTATCCTCGTCGGGCGCGCGCCGTTTTTCTTCCTGAAAAGGTCCGGCAATGTTCAAATGTGCAGTGTTGCGCAATACGGTGTAAAACTCATCGCTGGAATCGCCGATTACGTTGATGAAGCTGACATTAGGCAGCAGTCCGTTATGTCTGCCGATACTGTTCTCAAGAGATTCCAGAGCTGCTACAACGCTTGGGGAGGCAGCTCCGCGGTGGTAGTCGAAGCGGTCAGCGGTCGCTCCATAGATACGCTGACGCATTTTTTCGAGTAATTCTGACTTGGGATCGTCCGTCGAATAATTGATGTCTGTTGTTTCCGCCGCCATTGTATTGAGCTTAATAAAATTAGTTCTGTAGCCTTTGCGTGCATCCCGGTACCAATGGTCGTGGATTTCCATGCGCTGTTGTTCAGGCATAAACATCAGGAAGTTAAATTCTCCCTCCATGCGCAGAAAGTCCATGTAAAGACGCGACTCAAGCTGGTGAGCGGCTGCGCCATAAACATCAAAACCTGCAACCAACAGGTAGTGAATTCTCTCCAGCAGAGGATAGTCGATTACCCAGGCGGTCTTTGGAACATTGCCCACCATTCCCGTGACAACGGAAGCCGTATCGAAGTGTCTGAAAATTGTCAGGGACGCATTGCGGTTGTTACCGTCACCGTCCCAAAGAGAATCAAGCGTCAGGCTCTGACCCTCAGCGAGTAGTTCGCCAATGAGTTTGGATCGTGCTTGCTGGTATCGCGCATTGGATCTGGCATAACTGCGCCAGCGTACGATATCCATAATGGTCCCAGTGGCGGGTGTTGGCAGACGCAAGTTATCGGTTTCCTGCGCCAGGAACTGGGCATCGAGATCGACATCCTGATGATTGGGGTTGGCGAACATGACCCAAAAGTGATCGTCGATCACGTTTAAGGCAATTTGGCCTCGGCAGACCGGGCCCTTGATAAAGTTCATGATGGTAAAGCGGGACTCTTCCAGCAGGAAACGGTAGCGGGAGTCTACTGGCAGTGCCTGAAATGACTTGAACGGGTTTGAAGCCACTGCTGGAGCATAGCTCGGCAGCTGCTTGACCTCATAGTCTGGTTTGACGAACAGGTCTCGTACCCAGTCCATTCTCTGCTGGTCCATCCTGTAGGGCATATGGGTCTTGGCCAGTTTAGTGTCGGGCATGCGCTGAATGCGGTAATAAACCCTATCCACCTCCGGGTCATCAAAAGGTCGTCGGGTTGCAATCAGGGCTAGTGGCTTGCCCGGGCCCGTGTGCGAGCGAACGATACGGAACCAGCTTCGTGGGTTGTCTTGTTCGAAGTAGAGGCTGGCCAGAAACAGGTGTTCGTACAAATAGCGGCCGACTAATTGTTCTCGCAGACTATTGCCATTGAGCAGTGTTTCCCACCGTTGCAGCAGTGTCTGGCTGTTGCTGGACAAGTCTGAAGCATCGGGTTGCGGAGCACCTTGCTTCAACCAGTGACTGAGGGTGGCGTGCTGGTCTTTATTGAGTCCAGGCAGTCCATAGGGCATCCCCCACAGCGGATTCTTCTTTGCATAGGCATCAAACTCCTCTTGCTTCGGGCATTGTTGGTCCCGGTAAAGAGAGAAGTCGAATGTTTCGGGAACAGAACCTTGTGCAGGCAGCGGGTGATCCTGTTTCAGTTGCAGTAGTTGATACATCACACCACGCTCAGGCTGCTCTTTATCCAGTACCGAATAGAAACCCTTGTCACGCCAGCGTTGCTCGCTGAGTGCATCATCGAATAAGCGGGTGAGGTTGCCCGCGCGCAGCCGGCCGCCATCATAAACGACGTCTTTGCTGGCGCCTCGCGCAAGGCCTGCGTGGGCTTCGAGCTTGAGCTGGCAGGGGGCGTCATAGCAGCCGTGACAGACAATACATCGATGGTCGATGATCTCTTTTGCCGTGTTCGTAGATACGGTTACAGGTGGTTTGGTGACTTCTGTTATCACTTGCGCGGAAGCCATTACCGGCTGCATTGATGGTGGTTGAACTTGTTCCTCTTCTTCCTCCTCCTCTACTTCGATAAGCTCTTCTTGCGGGCACTTGCCACGCATGAGAATGGCCCTGTTGGCGAGAGCGTCCTGGTCACCGTCAGCATCGGCAAGAATGGCAGCGGTGATGTCTGCGTTCGGATTAGCACAAGGGTCGGTGTCGTCGAAGGTGACGTTGACAAGAGTAGTGATTAACAAAACTGCAAACAGGAACAGTCCCGTTCGGAAAAAAACTTTAGCGTTCATGCGGGGCTCGATTTAGGTTTTTTCTGATGTTAGCAAAGCCTGTGCTCAAATGACGTAGTGTTCAATGTGGTCTACTTTCGGTCACATTCATGACCTAAGGTGCATCAGGCGGGGGCAGGGCGAATGCAAGCTTTTCACCCTTGAATATTTGGAACTGGGATCCACCGAAACGCATACGCCCTTTACCGCGTTCTACCAGTAGCTCAGAATCAAAACTATCATCCATGCTTTCTGCGATCTGCTTGCGAGCTCGAAAAATCATGATGTTGATGTGAGGCATATCCATACCCAGATCTTTTTTAACCTGGTCGTTGTCTATCCATCCCTGCGACTTTCCATCAAAGCCGTTGGCCGCTTCCATCGCTCGCTGGCGTGCTAGATGTAGCAGCAGATAGTGATGTGAACGCTCTCCAAGGCTTAGCTCGCGATTCGTTAATTTCAGATGCAGGGCGGTATTTTCTTCGTCCTGGCTTAAATCGAAAACAAATTCAATGTCTTCAATGCTGTTTTCGGGGGTTTGGCTGATTTCAGTGCTTTGCTGTGTTTCCGCGAGAAATACTTGCCATTCCATATCAGCGTATGAAAGCCGGTCCCCGTGATGAAGGATGTCAGATGATTGTGCAGAAGTGTCTTGGTCCATGGAGCGAACGACCCAGGAGCGTTGCTGGTAAGAATAGCTCACCACCGCTTCAGGCGTCTGTTGGTCCGGTAAAAAGACAAAGGACTGCAGAGTTAAGGACGGCGCGTGACCAGCGCCAAGAAGAGCAGAAAACGGCGCGGAGTCATCTATTAGTTCTAACGGCGGCATGTCCGGAGACCCTAGGTGAAGCATGTCGCCGGCCTGGAGCGGGGTGTTTTCATTGGCTAACAGTCTTGTCGTTCCCAGCCAGGTACCGTTTTTACTGAGATCTCGAGCGTTCCAGCGCTGACCGTCCCATTCAAGAGCCAGGTGAATTCGGGAGGTTATGGGACTACTGACTAAGGTGTCTGTCCGATCGCCGGAGCGGCCGAAGGTGTGGTGTGAACGTAAGGGAATGATGGTCTGGTTTTCAGTGTCGCGTATCTGCGCCATGCTAATGTTCAAACATCCGTGGAAAAAAGTCGCCGTCATGGTGACTAATTGAATAAAAAGGTCACGTCTTCAATCACTTAGCTAGGAAAATAAAGGAAATCCCTAAGATGCGCAACCAGTGTCCGTAATTGTTTGTAATGGCGAATGGTGCCCGCCGGAGCAATACTGAAGTCGTGCATGAGAGTGCACGTCACGCGGAATTAGCGGCCAGGGATGGCCGCTCTTTTTTTGTCTACTGCACTGCCACTTCATCCTTACCCTGCAAATCGCTGCGGTTGGGCAATAGCGAAAAACTACAGTGAACCCACCAAGTGGCCGCCATCAACCGGAATCGCTGTGCCGTTCATAAAGCTTCCTGCCTCCGATGCCAGTAGCAACAGCGGCCCCGTTAATTCATCCAACTCCCCCATTCGTCCGGCGGTGGTGCTGGCCAGGTATTCCTGTCCGCTGCTGGACAGCAGGTAGTCTGAATTCATCTCGGTGGCAAAATAGCCGGGGCAAATCGCATTTACCCGAACGCACTTGCGGGCAAGCTCCGATGCAAGCGCTTTGGTTAGTTGTACTACTGCGGCTTTCGATACTGAGTAGGTGCTGAGCCCAATCCCTACACGCAGCCCCAGAATCGACGCGATGTTAATGATGCTGCAGGGTTGTGATAGTTCTACGCTGCGCTTGGCGACGGCTTGTGCGACGCGCCATGCGCCTTTGAGGTTGGTGTCCATGACAAAATCCCAGTTCGTCTCGTCTTCCTTGAGACTGTGGCGGGATCCGGATACGCCTGCGTTGTTTACCAGAATGTCTATCGGCCCCAGCGTGTCCTCAATACTTGCTATGGCAGCGGTGACGCTGTGGCCAGCCGTGACGTCCAGAGTCACTGCAAAGGCGCGACCACCGGCGTCCTCGATTTCCTGAACCAGGTTTACAAGCTTATCGTTGCGCCGGGCAGCAACTGCTACAGATGCTCCGGCTAAAGCCAGCACCCTTGCAAAATGGGCGCCCAGGCCGCTAGAGGCGCCGGTCACTAACGCTGTTTTCCCTTGCAGGCCGAAACGTTGCTCAAGTGTCTTTGACATCAGCCCATCACCCATTGCTATAGCGTTTGATGATCATTTTACCCAGCGCCATTTGGTGCACCTGGTCGGGACCGTCCGCTTGCCTGCACCAGCGGGCATAATTGAATCCCTCCGCCATGCAGTAGTCTTCGGTTAGGCCGCCTGCGCCGTGTATTTGCATGCAACGGTCAATCACCTGTTGCATCATGATTGGGACACTGGTTTTGGACGCAGCGATCAAGTCCATTGCACCTTTGGCGCCTAGCTCGTCCATGCGCGCACAAGTTTTGAGCACCAGAAGCCTGGCCATTTCAATTTCGGAAAAGCATCGCGAGATCTCCTCTCGAACCGATTGATGTTGCGACAGGGCACGGCCAAAGGTTGTTCGAGCCTCAGCGCGGACACAGGCGAGTTCCAATGAGCGCTGGGCAATGCCAATCAGGCGCATACAGTGGTGGATGCGGCCCGGTCCCAGTCGCCCTTGGGCGATTTCAAATCCACGGCCTTCACCCAAAAGTATGTTTTCAAGTGGCACCCTGACGTCAGTGAACAGCAGCTCTGCATGACCCAGGGGGGCATCGTCGTAACCCAGTGTCGTCAGCGGCCTGATCAATTCCAACCCGGGGGTGCTCTTGGGCACCAATACCTGGCTTTGTTGTTTGTGCCGGTTTTCGTTCTCAGGGTCTGACTTACCCATTACAATGAATATTTTGGTGCGCTCATACATGGCATTGGTGATGAACCACTTGCGACCATTGAGCACCCATTCGTCACCTTCGCGTTCTATGCGAAGTTCAACATTGGTAGCATCCGATGAAGCTACCTGGGGCTCTGTCATCGCATAGGACGAGCGCAGTTCTCCCGCCAGCAGCGGGGTCAGCCACTGCTCTTGTTGCGCCTCGGTCCCATACTTCATTAGCACTTCCATGTTGCCGGTATCAGGCGCGTTGCAATTAAATACCTCGGGAGACCACAAAACCCGCCCCATCATTTCAGCCAGCGGAGCGTAATCAAGATTGGACATGCCGTCATGGTCGGCGAACTGGGCGAGCCCCGGGGGAACGAAGAGGTTCCACAGTCCGGCCTCTCGGGCTTTAGTTTTCAGCTCATCCATCAAGGGTATCGGAGCCCAGCGGTTATCAGTGTGATGCAGGTGCTGGGCATATTGGTCCTCATTGGGAAAGATATGCTCGTCCATAAAAGTTTGCAGACGGGCCTGCAGCTCTTGCGAGTGCTCGCTGAATTGGTACATTTCGGTCTCCTTTTAAAAAAGCTTGATGGCCCATCATAAGCCTTTGCTGTAAATCACTGTCATTTATTTATATGATGAATAATTATTCACAAAATCAATAATAAGGAGCGCCATGAGGCTTGATAAGGTTGATCTGAACCTGTTCGTTGTATTCGACGCACTCTATCGTGAACGCAGTGTTACCCGAGTAGCGCAAGCGCTGCACCTGACCCAGCCAGCAGTATCGAATGCGCTCAGTCGGCTGAGACAAAGCTTCGATGATCAGCTTTTTGTCCGCAGCCCGAGAGGTATGCAGCCGACGCCGGTTGCCGAAGCGATAAGCGTCGACGTTCAAAAAGCGCTGGGGCTGTTGCAAAAGACAACGCTGAGCGGTCAGCGCTTCGACCCGGGATCAGCGGAAATGACATTTCGCTTGGGTATGAGTGACGTGGCCCAGAACATGGTGTTGCCAGGGCTACATAATGCGCTGGCACAGCTGGCGCCGGGCGTCACCATAGAAGCTTATTACCTTGATCGAGCCTCCGCAGTGGCACAGCTGAAATCGGGAGACCTGGACCTTTTGCTGGATGCACCCCAGGTCAATGCCCGGGAGTTGGGGCAACTGCACCTGGGTAGCCTTCTATACCGTGTTGCTATGGCCAAGGCGCACCCGCTTGCTCAAGTTGATCTGGACATCGATCAATACCTGGCGGCAAAACACGTGCATGTCTCTGCAAGGCCGCGGGGCAGGGGGCAGGTTGATCTGGCGCTTCACGCTATTGGCCATCGGCGCAAGGTCGTCGTTCGTGTGCAGCAGTATGCGGTCGCAGCCGCGATTACCGCGCAAAGTGACTTGTTATGGACGGCCCCAGGTTCGGTCATCGATCATCCTGAGCTGCATGTCGTAGAAACTCCATTTCAGGTGGAGTCCCTGGTTCTAAACCTCTATTGGCATCGCAGCGCCGCGGAAGACCCGGCAAATGCTTGGATGCGCAAGATGCTGGCACAGCAGTTTGCTGAGGGGCTGTCAAAAGGCCAGGGCTAGAGCGCATAATGGCCGCCATCATTTACCTTAAAGTCACAGCCTAAGGATACAAAGTTATGTGGTATGCCATTATTACCCAGGACGTCGCTGATAGCCTCGCCGGGCGAAAAGCCAATCGCTCCGCCCATCTCGAGCGCCTGCAAGCACTGGCGGATCAGGGGCGTCTGCTTGTTGCGGGACCGCATCCTGCCGTAGATGCCGATGACCCGGGGACGGCGGGTTTCACCGGTAGTCTGATCGTGGCCGACTTTGATTCATTAGAGAGTGCACAAGCCTGGGCTGAGGAGGATCCTTATACCGTTGGTGGAGTCACCGAAAAAATCAAGGTAAAACCTTTCAAGCAAGTCCTGCCATGAACTTCAGCTAGCCCCTTGTTCAGCGGCTACTGATAATAGACAATGCGCCTGCGTTCGCAAATAACGTTGTAGTCCAGCTTTACGAACCTCTCCCCTGACATTCACGATTGCCGTCTAACCCGGCAGGGACCCCGTTTTGCCGATATCCGACCCCGCGAGGGACGAACAAACCAGCATTGACCTGGAGGAATGGCTTCCAGTGCTGCGGGAACAGACCACTAAGGTGCTTCGTTCTACTGGGAAATATGCTTCCGGAATGGCCAAAATCTATGTCGCTATTCGGCCACTGGCCAGTCTGATTAATCGCAGGGCAGACGTCACCGAAGAAGAGCTTCGGGCAGCGCTGGACGCACTGTTTTTCGCCCTGCAAGATCATCCGCTCACAGCCCAACTCACTGACCTTACCCGCCGCCTGCGCGAGGATAATATCCTGCCTAACGAGGAGAGCACGGAGAGCCTGTTGCGCTTTCTGATGGATCAGGTAACGGCGCGCGCGGTGATACCCATCCCCGAGCAACTGACTGAAGACTTCTGGTCTTTCTTCAATGAGTTGATGAGTGAGCCGGAGCTTAAAGGTCTGGGTGAAATCAGTCTGGACGTAGCTCGCATCGTGGTCAGTGCGTATGAACCACTGCTGGTCGAAGTGATCAATCAGCTTAAACACCTTCGCGACGCTAATAGTGCACACCTGCAGGACATTGTTAGCCAGACCGATATTCTCAAATCTGACCTGGATATCTTCCGCCGTCAGATTGGTGCGCTGGCTTACATTCGCGAGTTCTTTGACACCGACCCTGAAGATTTTAAGACCCAGGCATCGATAGTGGCCCAAATGGTGCGCGAATTTGGTCCGTTTTTTATCAAAATGGCCCAGGTAGCCGCCTCTGGTTCTGATTTTCTGCCCGACGAAATCAGCCAGGCCCTTGAGGTCTTTCAGGAAGACGTAGAACCAATGACACCAGCGGAGGTAGAGCAGGCATTTGTTGAAAGTTTTGGGGTGCTGCCGGGCAAACGATATTACGATTTTGATGCATCAAAACCCCTTAAGTCAGGCTCCATTGCGACAGTTTACGTGGCCGAGAAACCGGTGCGGAATCGTCGTGGTCGCCAGGAACTCAAGACAGTCGTTGTTAAAGTAGGCCGGCATAATCTTGAACGCGAGTTTCTTATTGGGAAGACTGTGATAAAACTGGCGATACTCAGTAGTCAGTACTGGGCTCCGCACTCCAAACTATCGCCTTTTCTTTCGTCCTGGCTGGATCAGGTCGATGTGTTTGTAGAGGGGTTTCGCGCGGAACTGGACTTTGAGGCAGAAGCCAGGGTGCAGGCGCGCTTTGCTGAAAGGGCAAGTTACACCGGCGGCTGGCACGTGCCAGAGGTCTACCAGACCACAAGGCGCATCATTGAAATGGAGTATGTCGACCCAGCAAGCAGTTTGACGACAGCATTTCGGGGAATGGGTAAGCGCAAAGCACTGAAAGCCAGGCGTAAAGTAGGTCGCGCATTCCTGCACACCGTGTTGTCACATTTGTTCGTATATCAGGAGTTTCACGGTGACCTTCACCCGGGCAATCTCATGGTGGGAGAAAATCAACAGCTGCATTTTATCGATTGGGGGAACAGCGTCGACGTCAGTGATATTTGGCGCCCCGCGCTGCGGTACTTACAGGCGATATTTGCCGCTGACGCGATGGCAATAGCCGACGCCATGATCGCACTGGGAACCGAACCGGAAAAGCTACAGAGTCAACGTAAAGAAATATGTGTACTGATTCAAGGTGCGCTGGCCGATTCAACATTGGAACCTCTTGGCATGGATTTTCTTGCAGTGCTTTACCAAGAGGGTGGCGAAGGCCTTAAGCGACGGTTGGAACTGGCAATGGGCTTGGGAGCGATCATGAGTCGCCAGGGAATAGTGATCAATAGCGAATACATGCACCTTAGTCGTTCAATGGCTGCAATGTTGGGGTCTTATCTCGGTATTTACAAGGATGTATCGCGACTGGTGCTAGCCCAGGATGCTTTCCTCGTAATGTGCCGCTTTCCCTCACTGGAGGCCTATCGCCAGGCCACTGGTTATCGTAAGCGATTGCTGCGTCAGGTGGCCAGGGATTTACCCGCGGGTCTGCGCAGAAGGGCACCCGGTGGCGATGCGCTTGCGCCACTGCCCGGTTGATCTCAAGCGATTGCCCCGGCGTCCCGTAAGCCACGTATTTCCGTTTCGCCGTAACCGGCCTCAGCTAATATTTCTGCGCTATGCTCACCCAGCCTTGGTGGATGTCGGGTAAGGCTGGCGGGAGTCTCTGATAAATGCCCGGGATAACGCACATAACGCAGGGTTCCAAGTTCCGGGTGCTCGGCATCAAATATCGTGCGGTTGTGCTGGGCTTGAGGGTCCTCGGCAAATTCGCGAATAGTTTTTACCTTGCCGAAGGGCACTCCTTTAGCATCGAAGCGCGCGAGCAGCTCATCGGTGCGCCATTTGGCAATCTCTATTTCGATGGCATCCAACCAGGGGCCGAATTCGGCAATGCGTTCGCCCACATTCCGCATGCCCTCTCGCTGCAACAAGTCTGGACACTCAAGCGCCTCGCAGAGACCCTTGAAATGATTGTCCTGTAATGCCATTCCGACTATATGACCATCCTGGGTGGCGAATGTGCGCAGCACCGCCAGGGGCTCTGCGTCGGGCATGTCTGTGGGTTGAAAACTGTCTACCGGCAGCATGTCAGGCAGCGAGTTGGCGGCATAGGCATCTATCATTGGAATATCGACTCGCTGGCCTTTACCTGTTCCGTTGATGCTGTCCCTCGCGTATAGCGCAGCGAGAACCACGCCTGAGGCGGTAGTTGCTGTTGTTTTATCGACGATCGCTGACTGGATGAGCTGTGGTTTTCCGCCGAAGGGTTTTCCCTGAATATGCATCATTCCCACCAGACCCTGGGCGATCGGGTCATAAGCGGGGCGATCGGAGTAAGGGCCCGACGGACCAAACCCTGAAATTGCGGCGTATATCAGTCTGTTATTAATCGCCCTGAGAGCTTCGTAACCAATCCCAAGCCGGTCGGCAACCCCAGCGCGGAAATTTTCCACCACAACGTCAGCGTCCTTGGCCAGTCGGGTGAGGATCTCGACGCCTTCCTCTGACTGTAAATTCAGCGCGAGACTGCGTTTGTTGCGATTCATTTGGCAGTAAAAGCCAGTCAGCCCACCTTTTTCCGGGGGCATCATCCAACGCGATACCTCGCCGTGTGTGGGTTCGATTTTGATAACGTCTGCGCCAAGGTCGCCCAGCATCTGACTACAAAGCGGTCCGGTAATCATTGATGTGATATCGAGAACGCGTATCCCCTTCAGGGGGCCACTTGTTGCGGTATCCAGATTTATATCCATAGCGAAGTCCCGGGTCATTTTTGTTGATTCTAATTAAGCTGACTCATCAGCCATAGGGCGCAATCTGCCAAATCCGCCTGCAATAGTGATCATACAAGCACAGCCCTTGAGTCTCGACGTTTGCCTGATATGGTATGCGCTGACAAAAAATAGTGGAAATAGATATGCCAGTTCGACCTCGACGTTCCATGCTCTACATGCCCGGTTCCAATGGACGGGCGCTGGATAAAGCCCGCACCCTGGCTGCCGATTGCCTGATTCTGGACCTGGAGGACTCAGTTTCGCCAGAGTCTAAACAACAGGCTAGAAGCCAGGTCGTGGATTCATTGGAAGCGGGTGGCTATGGCCACAGAGAGATTATCGTGCGCACAAACTCGCTGGATTCACCCTGGGCGATAGACGATTTTCTTAGCCTCGCCAAATCTGGTACCGCACCTGACGGCATCCTTATACCTAAAATTTCCAGCGCTACTGAAGTTTGCGATGCCATCGTTCAGATAGATGCTGCTGGTTGTCACCGGGATATTGGAATCTGGTTGATGGCGGAAACGCCACGCTGCATTCTCAGCATCGCAGAGATTGCTTCAGCCCATCCCCGGCTCCGGGGGTTGGTGCTGGGCACCTCAGATCTCGCAAAAGAGACGCGGGTGCGACACACCCCGGATCGGCTTGGTTTTATTGCGGCTTTAAACTTGTGTGTTTATGCCGCAAGAGCGAATGGCCTTGAGGTGATTGATGGCGTGCAGCTGGACCTTGAAGATGAGCAAGCGTTGCGGTTTTCCTGCCTACAGGGCAGAGACCTTGGGTTCGACGGTAAGAGCCTTATTCACCCCCGGCAATTGGCAATTGCCAATGAAGTTTTTGCACCCAGTGCGGAAGAGCAGGCCGCCGCAACCGAAATAATTTCAGGTTTCGAGCTGGCAGAAAAAGAAGGCAAAGGTGTTGTTGTGATTAACGGCAAGCTCGTTGAAGCCCTGCACGTAGAAGAGGCTAAACGTTGCCTGGCGCTGGCAGCTGCTATTCGCTCCCAGTCTTAGCGTCTCGCAACCGGGGGTGTTCAATCTCGATGCAGGACATTGATGATTTCATTGCGCAGGAGTCGCGGGTCTACCACCTTGTCAAAAGCCATGGCGTCTGCAGGAACCCAGGCGGCAGACTGTAGCTCCTGTAACTGGCCTGCCTCCTCAGCGCTGGCTTTTGCGGCGGCAGCTCCGCCGATGGCGGGAACGCCACCGAGCGAAACACAAGGCAGCGCGAGGCTGATTGCTTGTTTATCCCAGGGGTTCATACCCATAACCGAAGACCCGAAGCCAAAGGCCTTGCGCAAGGTCGCCACCACTTTTTGCCCACTGTAGCGACGCTGGGCGGCAAACATCTGGCCGGCGGCTTTGAGTATGCCCTCGCTCTCTGACTGTGGCCCTGGCATGACGCCTGGATTATCCAAAAGCATGATTAAAGGCAAGTCGAAATCGTTAGCCACATCGATGAAATGGGTTGCTTTCTCTGCAGCTTGTCGATTAATAGCACCCGCCAGCAACATTGGCTGATTGGCTACAATCATCACTGGGACACCACCGATTCTAGCCAACGCACAAAGTATGGAGCCGCCAAAGCCAGCTTGCAGTTCAAAAACGGACGTGGCGTCTGCCAGCGATTTCACTACCTTGCGCATGTCGTAGGTCTGGTTGCCATAGGGCGGCAGCAAATCCAACATATCTTCCCTAACGTCGGATTGGGCGGCGATTGATTCAGTGTTGCGTCGGGCTTGCTCGCCACTGCGTTGTGGCATGAGTGACAGGTAGTAGCGCACCTGCGAAAAAGCCTCATCTTCAGAGGCCGCCAGGTTATGGACTACGCCACTTTGGGTGGCATGCATTTGAGCACCTCCCAGTTCCTCAGGTGTAGCGGTAAGTCCCAGCGATGCCTTTACCAGGGGTGGGCCAGCGGTAAATAGGGCTGCATTTTCAAGCATTACAATAAAGTCTGCGAACATACCGGTCAGCGCGCCATGGCCGGCTGATGACCCCATCACCATGCTGACTACCGGAACCTGACCCTTAAGATCGGCAACCAGCTGCAGATCATTAGGGGTATTGGGGTAGCGTTCCTCGGTATTGCCCGCGCGCTCACCAGCGCCATCGAGAATGATCACTAACGGCAGGCGTTGTTCCAGTGCCAATCGTACGAGGCGGGTGCGCTTTGCGGCGTTGGCGTGACCTATTGACCCACCTTTCACGGTAAAATCTTCTGCCAGTGTTACCACGCTGTGGCCGTGAACGAGCCCGGTGCCGCCGACAATTCCGTCACCGGCCAAGGCAGGATGGCCACCGGGATGATTGCTGCCAGCCAACGCGCCAATTTCCATGAAGGTGCCGGGGTCAAACAAGCGATGGATTCGTTCTCGCGCGGACAAGCGACCCCTCGCGCGCTGCTTTTCGAGTTTTTCGGCACCGCCCATTGCCTCGGCGCTCGTCTGCCGGTGTTGTAACTCGTCCAGTAAGCTTTCCCAAAGTTTTCGACTGTCAGTCATCTTTCTTCTCCGCAACGTCGGTGTCCACTTTATTCAATTGCAGGCATGTAGGACACTGAAGCAACATTATTAACATGCCCAAGGCCAATTATGTCTACTCCAGAGCAAATATCTTCAATGTCACTCACGCTTGGAGCGCGTAAGGCGCGAGTGCCATGAAGGGCAGGACCAAAGCTGCTGTCGTCGTTGGAGTCGTTCTGGTTTTGGTTGCGGCTTACGACGCATTGCAACAGGCCAAAGCAGCGGCACAGGCTTATATTTACGGTTATCCGCTGGTTGTTATGGAGCTCACGCGAAAAGCGCTTGTCGCCGATAGCCATCACAATGGGTTCACCCATGGGCGTAGATTTCCCGACCACACATTCCGTCACGTCGTGCGTCCCAATAACGACACACTGTATAGCATTGCCTGGCTGGACTTAAGCGAAGACGCTGTGGTCTTGACTGTGCCCGACACCCAGGGACGTTACTATGTTATGCCGTTAATGGATGCATGGACCAATGTGTTCGCCACTGTGGGCAAGCGCAGCTATGGCACAGCGGCGGGCAGTTATTTAATCACCGGTCCGAATTGGGAGGGTGAGGTGCCGCGAGAGCTGATTACAATCAAGTCGCCCACGAAAATGGTGTGGTTGATTGGCCGCATTCAAACCAACGGCCCCAGTGACGTTCAAAATGTCGCGCGTTTACAGGAACAATTCGCACTAACACAATTGCAGCAGTGGGGAAGTGGTGTGTCTATACCTCACAAAATTCAGGACATTGCTGCTTCCGATGTCGGCAAGGATCCTTATCGGGAAATTGCAGACATGACCGGCGTGGAGTTCTTTTCGCTGTTTGCAACATTGTTGACCACTCAGTCACCGGCGCCTGCAGATAGTGAGATGCTGGCTACCATTGCTGATATCGGCCTGGTTCCAGGAGAGACATTTAGCGTAGGTCCGTGGTCTGGCTGGTTGCTCGACAAGGCGAAGCACTTCACTCATCAGGGCGTTATTCGTCAGCTCGAGAAGCAGCCTGCAACTGAGAACGGTTGGTCGGTTAGGCGCAATCTTATAGGAGTTTACGGCACGCACTATGGCGTGCGAACGGGTGTGGCCATGGTGGGCCTGGGCGCTCTGCCTCCTGAGGAGGCGGTATATCCCAATACTAAAGTCGATGAGAATGGTCAGGCGCTGACAGGCTCGCAAGCGTATAAGTTGCATTTTCCGGCGGGGGAAACCCCTCCGTCTCAGGCGTTCTGGTCAATTACCGTGTACGACGAGCAGGGGTTTCTGGTCGAAAACTCCATTGATCGATATGCGTTGGGGGATAGGGATCCGCTGGCCTACAATCCGGATGGATCTTTGGATATTGCGATCCAGCACAATGCTCCTGAAGGTGCCGGAGCGAATTGGCTGCCTGTCCCCTCGGGGCCATTTACGCTGACGATGAGAATCTATCTGCCCGACCAGAGCTTTCTTCAGGGAAACTGGCGCTTGCCTCCCGTGGAAAGAGTCAATTAATACCTGTGAGATTGACAGTACTAGGTAACTTCCATAAAGTCCGTCCCCGGTTCAGGTGCCTGTGACGCTTTTGCGCATTGCTTAAGTAAAACAGGTTAAATGGGAAGTGAGGTGATGCCAGGCATACTCCTCCGCTGCCCCCGCAACGGTCAACAGCTTTAGCTGAGAGCCCGAAACCAGCCAGAACTGAGCAACGATGGAGCGGAGGGCTTCATACATGGTTGCCCAGCACTTTTGCTGTGTCTCCTGGATTCCCTCCCTCAGTCGCCCAAATACTGGCAATTGAGGAACTTAAATTGAACAAGCTTACCCCTTCACTCGCACTTGCGTTGGCATTTGCTACTGGCAGCGTTGCTGCCCAAACTAACAACAAACTGGAAGAGATTATTGTCGTCTCGTCGCGGGTTCCCATGCCGCTGCGTGAAATAGGAACGTCCGTTTCGGTCCTGGCTGCCAGTGAAATTCAGTTTCGCGGTTACGCCTCTCTATACGACGTATTGCGCACCCAACCGGGGGTCACTGTGACCAATACTGGTGGTATGGGTGCGCCTTCAACTGTGCGCATTCGCGGAGAAGAAGGCTATCGTACCCGTGCGTATATTGACGGCATTGATATCTCGGATCCCTCGGGTATTCAGATAAGCCCCAAGTTTGAGCACTTGATGAGTGCCGGCATCAGTCGCGTTGAAATTCTGCGCGGTCCCCAGGGCCTGATGTATGGGGCCGATGCTGGCGGCGTTATCAATATTCAGACCGACTCTACCAGAGAGGGGCTTGCCGGATCGATAGAAGCAGAGGGCGGCCGTTTCGACACCCAGCGGTTCTCCGCTAATGTCGCTGGCGGCAATGGCACGGTAGATTTTTCTGCCAATGCTGCCGATTACAGTACGGAAGGATTTAATGCGACAACCGGCGATATCAGCAGAGATAATGATGGCTATGACAATACTACCTTTCACGGGCGACTAGGCTGGAATGCGACCGAGGACTTACGGTTTGAAATCGTTGCTCGAGATGTAGATGGGGAGGGCGAGTACGATGATTGTTATGACGCCGATTTCCTGCTCTCCAATGATTGTAGTAACGATTACGAGCAACAGGCCTGGCGCGCAAGCGCTGATTTTCAACAAGGTAGCCTGACGCATAACCTGGCATATACCAAATCGGAAACTGACAGTCAGTTCTACACCGAGGGCTTGCCCGCGTTTGGAGGCGAGGGTGAGGTGGAACGCACCAGCTATTTAGGCTCCTGGGGCGCCTCTGAATCAGTGAGACTGGTCTACGGTGTAGATCTGCGCACGGATTCCTTCGACGATGGCTACAACGCTCATGAGCGCGACCAGGACGGCTATTATTTTGAATACCAGGGCAACCACCTGGAGAATGTCTTTGTGACCGCTGGCGTGCGCTACGATGACAATGAAGACTTCGGTACGCACACCACGTATCGCTTGAGTGGAGCCTACCTGTTTACGGTCGGCACTGGCGAGATGAAACTGAAAGCAGCCTACGGCACCGGCTTCCGCCCTCCCAGTCTGTTTGAAATTGCATCCAATGATAGCGGTTATCCGCCGGCCAGCCTGGTTGATCTTGAGGAGGAAGAAAGTGGTGGCTACGATATTGGCCTGACCTGGGCGTTGGACAATGGCCTCTACCTGGAGGCGACCTATTTCGACCAGGAAATCGACAATGAGATTTTTTATGATCTAGAGTTTTTCTCGGGCTACTTGCAAGAAAATGGTACATCGGATTCCAAGGGTGTTGAACTGGTAGCCATTGCTCCACTGGGAGCTGGTTTCAGCCTCAATAGCAATTACACCTATAACGAAACTAATAATTCTGAGGGTGAGCAACGCGCCCGTCGTCCAGAGCAAATGTTTAATCTGGGTGTGACGTGGCAGACGGCCTCTGACCGTTTGATGTTGGGCGTTAATCTACGCGGCGCTTACGACGCGGTTAGTACCAGCGGCGCAGCTCTGGATGATTACGAAACGCTTGATTTCAGCGCTGATTGGCGGGTAGTCAATGCTCTGCATTTGTACGGTCGGGTGGAGAACTTGACTGACGAAAAATATGAAGAGGTGGGCGGCTTCAACACTAGCGGGACGGCCGGCTATGTCGGTCTGCGCTACAAATTTTAGCCCTATTGCCTTAAATTTCGAGTCAGGCGGAGGTGGCAAATGTCACCTTTTAGCCTGTATTTATTCACTGGCTGACACGTCAAAAGTCAAATATACTCAGAGAAGGTTAAATAATCATCGGCCGCGTTGGCGAAGACTCGAGATGCTAAAGTCAGCACAATAATGATCAAGCGATTAAAAAATGTAAATAGTCTTGTCCTGTCTTTTTTGGTGGGAGCTTTATTACTGCAGTCAGTGACCGCTGCCAGTAACGATTGCGCTATGATGGATACATCTACCCACAGCATGCCCGCCGTGGAGATGGAGCATCACGACCACACTGGACACAACATGAGCCCAGCTGATGTGGAAGCCGCATCCATCTGTTGTGGCGATGGTATGTGCTCCATGCTCGATTGTCTCTCTGTCGTCGCATTGCCACCTGCTTTTGTCGTTGCAGGGATGGTACCTAATGCACCGAACAAAGCAGCATTGAAGCCGCCCATTCCTCATTTCTCTCCCTCTACCCTTTTTAAGCCCCCCATAACGAGCTAACACAGGACAGGTACGTCTTTTTTTTAGCCTGACGTCACCTGCATTCCTCAAAACGTAAAGTACTTGCCAGTCGAACAGCAGTCGCTGTGCGCTGTGCGTGAAAATCGTTTTACCACCCAGGAGAGAGTTCGATGGAGTGGATAATAAATCAGTATCCGGGAATTCGGTTAACAGCCGTAGCGAGAATTATTTGCGGTCTGGGCCTCATGCTGTTGCCACTGGCTTCACATGCCGGCATGTCCATTAACGACGCCATACAGCTTGCACAGGACAATGATCCCTGGCTGCAAGGCAGCGTGCATCGAGAACAGGCATTACATGCTCAAAGCACTGCTGCGGGTGCTATGCCAGATCCGATGGTCAACCTTGGGTTCGCCAATTTACCCACTGACAGCTTCGACTTTGACCAGGAGGCGATGACCCAGTTTAAGGTTGGAGTGACTCAAACCTTACCCCGCGGCGAGACGCTGGGCCTAAAACAACGCCAGTTGGCGGTTATGGGCACGCAACAACCGTTGCAGCGGCAGAACCGAAAAGCACGAGTCGCTGTGAGTGTTAGCCATCTTTGGCTCGATGCCTATCAAGCTAAACGCACTATCGATTTGATCGAGGACGATCGGGCTTTATTCGAACAGTTGGTCGATGTGGCTGAATCGAGCTATGCCACCGCCGTGGGCAAGACCCGACAGACCGACCTCGTGCGGGCTCAGTTAGAGCTCACCCGTATCGAGGATCGCTTGAGTGTTTTGCATGAGCGCCTGGAGATGTCATTGGCTAAATTAGGTGAGTGGTTGATGGCGGCGCCCACCGCGGCATCGGGTGAATGGCATAATTTGGCGACGGAAAACTTTGTAATACCTGAACAGCTACCTGAGATCACGTTGGGCAGGCCAGCCTTGCTTAACACGCACCACAAGCCTGATCTCCGAGAGATCGCATCTAATCTCATTTCTCATCCAGCGATTGTGAGCCTTGACCTGAAAATTGATGCCAGTGCTACCGGTATCAAAATCGCTGAGCAAAAGTACAAGCCACAATGGAAGCTTAACGCCAGCTATGGTTACCGCGACGATGATCCTAACGGCGTTGCCAGGTCGGATTTCTTTTCGGTTGGATTCTCTTTCGACGTTCCGCTCTTTACCTCCAATCGACAAGACCAGCAGGTACAGTCTGCAGCAGCGATGACAGAAGCGATTAGAACAGAGCGAGCGCTTTTACTTAGAACAATGGTCTCGTCTTTCGAGACTCAACGCTCACGGTTATTGCGACTTGAGGATAGGCGAGCGCTATACCGGACTCGACTGCTCAAGGAGATACAAGATCAGGCAGACGCCTCGCTAACGGCCTACACTAACGAGGAAGGTGACTTCGCAGAAGTTGTCAGGTCACATATTGCCGAACTCAATGCCCGTATCGATGCATTCAATATCGATGTCGATCGTTTGAAAACAATCGCACAGCTCAATTACTTTTTTGCAGAGGCACAAGTCAAGCCTGCTGGAGAACGCACATGAATAAGTTCAAAATTCCCTTATCCGTATTTGTGTTGGGCATGCTGTTGGCCGGCGCACTGAGCCATTACCTGACAAGCTTGTCGATAAATGACGCTGTGTCCGAAAGCATCGACAACGCAGCTTCAACAGAGAAAAAGCCGCTGTATTGGGTGGCTCCCATGGATGCCAATTTCAGGCGCGACAAGCCGGGAAAATCTCCTATGGGCATGGACCTTGTTCCGGTTTACCCGGCTAATAGCGACGCTTCGGAAGCGGGTGCTGGGACGATTCTAGTAGCCCCTGAAATTATCAATAATCTTGGAGTTCGGACTGCAAGCGCGGTAATGAAACCCCTGCAAACCCGCATTAGAACGGTTGGGTATGTCCAGTACGATGAGGACCGGCTGATCCACATTCACCCACGGGTGGAGGGCTGGATCGAAAAACTACATGTGAAAGCTTCTGGCGACCCAGTAACCCGGGGACAGCCCTTGTATGAGCTTTATTCGCCTGAGCTGGTGAACGCTCAGGAGGAGTACCTGCTGGTGCTGAACCGTAATAATGAACGTCTTCTTCGTGCCGCAGAAGACAGGCTTGAATCGCTGCAGATTTCCACGGAGCTGGTGAGTGAACTCAAAACGTCACGCCAGGTTCAGCAAACCATAACCTTTTATGCGCCACAGGCAGGCGTCGTCGATAACCTTAACATCAGAGAGGGTTTTTATGTTCAGCCAGGGACCACTTTGATGTCCATAGGCGCGCTGGATCAGGTGTGGGTTGAGGCAGAGGTCTTCGAGCGGCAAGCTGCTTTGGTGAGCATTGGCATGCCTGTTCATATGTCGTTGGAGTATCTGCCGGGCAGGGAATGGCATGGCGAGGTTGACTACATTTATCCATCGCTGGACGAAAAGACCAGAACACTAAGGGTCAGACTGCGCTTTGATAATGCAGATGGGGTGTTACTGCCTAACATGTTTGCCCAAGTGGTCTTTCAGGCTGACAGCAAGGCTGACGCGCTGGTCGTTCCCAGGGAGGCATTGATTCGCACTGGCGATCAGAATCGCGTCGTCCTGGCGTTGGGCAAGGGCCGATTCAAATCAATAAGCGTCAAGACTGGGCGTGTGGATGAGAATAATGCCGAAATTATAGAAGGACTGAGGAACGGTGAGCGCGTCGTCACTTCCGCGCAATTTTTGCTGGACTCGGAATCAAGCAAAACGTCTGACTTTCTTAGAATGGAGCCAGCAGATGCAGTTGACCATAGTATGCACGACATGCATAAGCGTCTGAGACCCACGATCGAAGGGGCAGGTTCTGGAGCGAAGCACCATGATTAAAGCCATTATTCACTGGTCTGTACTCAATCGACTTTTCGTGCTGCTCGCAGCTTTTGTTTTAGTCATCGCGGGGCTGTTCTCGCTTCGTAATACACCTGTAGATGCAATTCCGGATTTGTCGGACGTTCAGGTCATCATCAAAACCAACTTTCCTGGGCAGGCGCCTCAGGTCGTGGAAGATCAGGTCACGTATCCATTGACCACCGCCATGCTGTCAGTGCCAGGTGCCGTAACAGTAAGGGGCTATTCGTTTTTTGGTGACTCTTATGTGTATGTGATTTTTGACGAAGATACTGATCTCTATTGGGCCAGGTCCCGCGTGCTTGAATACTTGAGTCAGGTTGCTCCCTCGCTGCCAGCTGCTGCTCGTCCACAACTTGGACCCGACGCGACTGGCGTGGGCTGGGTTTATCTTTATGCGCTCGTTGACAGGACCGGGCAGCACGACATCAGCGAATTGCGCAGCTTGCAGGACTGGTTCCTCAAGTACGAACTTCAGACCGTCCCTGGTGTGTCTGAAGTGTCGGTGGTGGGCGGCATGGTCAAACAATACCAGGTCAGGGTTAATCCAGAAAAACTACGCGCTTTCGATATCCCCTTGAGTCATATCCAAACGGCCATTAAGCGAGGCAATCAGGAGATTGGAGCATCTGTTATCGAAATGGCAGAAGCGGAATACATGGTACGCGCTACTGGTTACATTCAAAACCAACAGGATCTGGGGAATATTCCACTGGGCGTTAACCAGAATGGCACGCCCCTGCGCTTGAAAGACGTTGCTGAGATTGGTATCGGTCCACAGATGCGCCGGGGTATTGCCGAGCTTAACGGAGAGGGTGAGGCTGTTGGCGGTATCGTGGTAATGCGGTATGGCGAAAACGCTCAAAACACCATCAATAACGTTAAGGCAAAGATGGAGGAGTTAAAACAAAGTCTGCCTGACGGCGTGGAGATCGTTACAGTCTACGATCGCTCTGGTTTGATTGAGCGAGCAGTGAAGAATCTCTGGCAGAAGCTGCTTGAGGAATTCGTAGTAGTGGCACTGGTGTGTATGATTTTTCTGTTTCATGTGAGGTCATCGTTGGTAGCCATTATCAGTCTGCCAATAGGCATTCTCACGGCCTTCATCGTCATGCACCTGCAGGGTGTTAATGCCAATATAATGTCTCTGGGCGGCGTTGCCATAGCGATAGGGGCGATGATCGACGGTGCAATTGTGATGATAGAAAATATGCACAAGCAAATGGAAAAAACCCCACTGACTGATGAGAATCGTTGGCATGTCGTCGCAGCGTCAGCATCGGAAGTAGGCCCGGCACTGTTTTTCAGTTTGCTTATCATCACCGTGAGTTTTGTGCCCGTATTCGCTCTCGAGGCGCAAGAGGGGAGAATGTTCACGCCCCTGGCCTATACTAAGACCTATGCAATGGCGGCAGCGGCGGCGCTATCTATTACCTTGATACCGGTACTGATGGGATATTTTATTCGCGGCAATGTGCTACCAGAGGATAAGAATCCCTTAAACCGTGCGCTTATAGCTGGCTATGTACCTGTGCTGAAAAAAACACTGCGCTTCCCTAGAACCGTTCTGTTTTTAGCCGCAACGGTATTGGCCACTACGGCTTGGCCGCTAGTCAATATTGGGAGTGAGTTCATCCCCCCGTTAGACGAAGGTGACCTCATGTATATGCCCACTACCTATCCGGGTATCTCAATCGGTGAGGCTCGTCGAATTCTGCAACATACCGATAAGTTGATAGCCACTGTGCCAGAGGTTGAGAGCGTGTTTGGAAAAATTGGCCGAGCAGATACCGCGACCGATCCAGCTCCGCTCACCATGATCGAAACCTTCATCCAGTTAAAGCCGCGGGAGCAATGGCGTGAGGGCATGAGTACGGAAGACCTGAAGCATGAGTTAGATGCGCTAATTCAATTGCCAGGGGTGACTAATGCGTGGGTTATGCCTATAAAAACCCGAATCGATATGCTCGCTACCGGCATTAAAACGCCTGTAGGTATAAAGATTGCAGGCCCCGAGCTGCGTGTTATTCAGGAAATTGGTCAGCAATTAGAGACACTACTCAAGGATGTACCGGGCACTGCCTCGGTCTACTCAGAGCGAGTCGCTGGTGGTCGCTACATAAAAGTCGACATAGATCGAGAGCGAGCTGCAAGGTTTGGCCTTAACATCGCCGATGTGCAACAAGTCGTGGCTACCGCCGTAGGTGGGATGAACGTATCACAGACAGTCGAGGGACTTGAGCGCTACCCAATCAACATCAGATATCCGCAATCTTACCGGGATTCACCCGAACAGCTGAGCCAATTACCTGTCATCACCGCCGCTGGACAGCGAATTTCACTGGGCGATGTGGCACAGATTAAAATTGAGGATGGACCACCGGGCATTAAAAGCGAAAATGCACGCATTAACGGCTGGGTTTTTGTCGATATCGATGGCGTTGACATTGGGACTTATGTGAGCGAAGCCCGTAAAACGGTAAAAGAGCAACTGGACCTCCCCACAGGCTACTCCATCGTCTGGTCAGGTCAGTACGAGTACATGGAGCGAGCGAAGGAGAAGTTGGTTTATCTGGTGCCCGTTATTCTGGCCATCATCGCACTGTTGCTGTACATCAATTTCCGTATTGTCGCAGAGGTCGCTATTTTGATGGGCACATTGCCATTCGCACTGGTTGGCAGTGTCTGGCTGATTTACTGGGAAGGCTTTAATTTTTCGATTGCTGTAGGAGTTGGTTTTATCGCTTTGGCAGGGGTTGCGATTGAGACCAGTGTGATCATGATGGTCTATCTCAATCAGGCTTACGATAAGTTGCTCATCGAGTCACCAGAACCCAGTCGGTCCGAACTTGCCAATGCGGTCATTGATGGTGCAGGCCTTCGCGTACGCCCGGTCATGATGACGGCTGCGGCAACGATAGTAGGATTATTGCCGATTCTTTATGGCGCTGGAACTGGCTCTGAAGTCATGAGCCGCATTGCTGCGCCTATGGTCGGTGGAATGGTGAGTGCCGTTGTACTGACGCTGCTTGTGCTGCCCGTATTTTTCTTTCTTTGGCGTGGTCGCGGCAAGTTGCCGGAAAGCTAGCACCGTACTCTGGCCCTGATTGTGTCAAAAAAATGCTGACGAAAGTGACGCAACAGGTATGATTAGTCATCACAATGGATTTCATCCAGAAGGCTATCGTCATGCGTTGTTGGAATGATCGAGATGTAAGGGCGGCGTTGATCTGCGAGACCAGAGCGCTTAGTGAGCATGGCAAGCATGCCTAGATTTCGTTGCGGTGTTGCCGCCTGGCTTCTGGCTCTGCCTATGATCGGGCTCGCGTCAGAGCGACCTAACATCCTGTTTATTATGTCTGATGATCACGCGACGAAGGCAGTCAGCGCTTACGATGACAGCCTCATGCAAACGCCCAACATTGACCGCATAGCTGACAACGGCATTCGTTTTGATCGAGCTTATGTGGGCAACGCAATCTGCGGGCCCAGCAGAGCCACAATGCTTACAGGCAAGCACAGTCACGGCAATGGTTTTTATAGCAATGAATGGTCTGGTGCGTTCGACGGTAAGCAGCAGACCTTTCCTCGTTTATTGCAAGGGGCGGGCTACCAGACCGCGGTGATTGGAAAATGGCACCTTTACAGTGATCCTGTGGGCTTTGACCACTGGGAGGTGATCCACAATAACTTTGAGCAGGGTTCCTACTACAACCCTGTTTTTCGTAGCGCCTCCGGTGAACAGGAGTCGGTTGGTTATGTATCGGAGCTGGTCACAGACCGCGCGATCAAATGGCTGGACGACGCAGTGCTGGATGACGCTCCGTTTTTTCTCTTTTATAGCCACAAAACACCACACAGAGACTGGATGCCAGCTCCCCCGGAATTGGCTTCCTGGGATGACAACGAAAAGGTCGCAGAGCCGGCAACACTTTTTCGTTCCATGACCGGTGAGGTGCAGGCTCGTCAGCAGGCACGTATGAGTATTGCCGAGAACATGACAGAGAAGGATGTCAAGCTCAGTAAGGCGCGCAACATGACTGCTGATCAGGAACGCCTGTGGCTGGATGCTTTTGCGCAGGGCAATGCTGTTTTTGAAAACAGCGACCTGAGCCCCGAGGATGTTGTCCGGTGGAAATACCAACGCTACATCAAGACCTACCTGGCCTCGGTTAAGAGCATGGACAGGGAAATTGGTCGCTTACTCGATCGCCTGGAAAAATTGGGGCTAAGCGACAATACCATCGTTATCTACACCTCTGATCAGGGTTTCTTCCTGGGAGAAAACGGTTGGTTCGATAAGCGCTGGATGGATGAAGTTTCTTCCAGAACTCCTCTTTTAATGCAATGGCCTGGCGTCATAAACCCTGGAATCACCAGCGAGGCCATGGTGCAAAACATTGACTTCGCACCAACAATACTTGAGATGGCAGGAGTTTCTGCTCACTCGCCGATGCATGGCGTCAGTTTACGCCCACTTTTGGAGGTCCCCGACTTAGCCTGGGAGCGGGATCTTTACTATCACTTTTATGAAAACCCCGGCTTTCACGGCGTCGCTCGTCACTATGGTGTTAATACCGGGCGTTACAAACTGATTCATTACTATCAGGATAGTGAGTGGGAATTGTTTGACCTTGAAAACGATCCGTCCGATCTGGTCAATCTTTATGGTGAACCGCAATACGCGGTACTGACCGAGGAATTGAAAAAGCGATTAAAAAAATTGCGCAAGGATTATGCGGTGCCGGCTGAAGAACCTGAAGCACCCTGGTATCACTCCTATTTGATAAGGGCTGCGGAGATGTTGCTGCAATAACAATAAGAACATTAATACGTAAGAGACATGGGTATGATCAAAAGGCTTTTATTGGCCGTTGTACTAGCTTTGGCAATCGCGCTGCTTTGGTTTCACGCGATCGGCAGTGGTTGGTTTGGAGAGCCATGGCAGTCCGAGGCTCCCAATGCAGGTCCCAGGGTAATTTCACAACCGTTGATTACCCGAGAGAAGGCGGAGTCACGGATTTTGTTTGGTGATCTGCATAACCACAGCAATTATTCGCTGGACGCCTATATATTCAATACAAAACTGCTGAAGGGCACAGGACGAGTGACTCCTGCAGATGCTTGCGATTTTGCTCGCTACTGCTCGGCGCTGGATTTTTGGAGCATCAATGATCACGCTGAGAGCCTCACTCCAAGGGTATGGGCCGATACGGTAAAAACTATTCAGGCCTGTAATGATAATGCTGGTGACCCAGCGAACCCGGATATGGTGTCTTTTGTCGGCTGGGAGTGGTCTAACGGCAATAGCGACGACGTTCCCAGTCACTATGGTCATAAAAATGTGGTAATCCGAACCTGGGAAGAGGGCAAGACTCCTACGCGCCCCATCGCTTCCAAGGCTACATATGACATCAGCAAGGTCCCAAGCGTTGTCATCGGTTTGATGAGCCTTCTCGAAGACCTGGATGTAGCCTCTGATTTTGGCTGGTACTCCAACGAGGGAAGCTCGGTGCCGGTTTGCCCTGACGGTGTGCCGGCGCATCAATTACCGGATTCCTGTCGAGACATCGCTCTGACACCGACCAGCCTTTACCGCAAACTCGATGAGTGGGGCTTCGATAGTATTGTCATTCCTCATGGTTTGGCCTGGGGTAACGTTAACCCGCTAACGGCAGATTTCAGGAGTCAATTGGACGAATACGAAGAGCGCTACCAAAAATTGATGGAAGTCTTTTCTGGTCATGGTAACTCCGAGTTGTTTGTCGACTTCGACCGAATTTCCATTGCAAGCGATGGCGGCGTTTCCTGCCCGCTTGCAACCGCGGACTTTACGCCATGCTGCAGACAGGCCGAAAAAATCACTCGCAGTCGGTGTAGCGAGCCAGAGTCTGCTATGTGTGATGACTCCGTCGAAAGTATGATGAAAGCGTATTTGAAAAAAGGCCCGCTGGCAGGACGCAAAACGATCAAAGATACCGTCCTCGACGACTGGGAGGGCTGCGGACAACTACAGAACAGCTTTCAGCCCAGCGCCGCTTATGTGCCCAGAATGTCTGCTCAATACAGCTTGGCCCTGGGCTTTGACGCACAAGGTGAGCCTAAGCGGGCGAGAATGGGCATGATTGGTTCTAGCGATGGCCATCAGGGTCGCCCAGGCAGTAGTTACAAAGAAACTAACCGGGTGTTGTATACCGACAGCAAGAGCGTTGGCCGAGAAGAGGACTTCAGGTTCAGGGCCGATAGGGAAAGAGGTGCGTTTTATTATACGGGTGGGTTGATAGCAGCTCACACTGATGGCAGAGACCGCGACGCCATCTGGCAGGCACTGGATACGCGTAATGTCTACGCCACCTCCGGAGATCGGATGCTGGTATGGTTTGACTTGATCAACGGTCCTGCGGGAGAAGTCCCGATGGGTAGTGAAGTAATGATGCCAGTAAGTCCGCGATTCCGAGTCAAAGCCCTGGGCGCATTCGAGCAAGTTGCTGGTTGCCCGGATTATGCAATAGCAGCTTTGGGTAAGGACCGTGTGCAGTCTTTGTGCGGTGGTGAGTGTTATCGCCCTGGAGGCGAAAAGCGTAAGACCTTGAGCCGCATTGAAGTTGTGAAAATTCGTCCGCAAGTAAGGCCGGACGAAAAAATTGCCCCGCTAGTAGAAGACCCGTGGAGAACGTTCGACTGCCCCTCTAGCGGAGCGGCCTGCGTTGCCGAGTTTGAAGACCATCTTTACGCTGAACAGGGCCGCGCTGCTATTTATTATGCCAGGGTTATCCAGGCAGCCGAGCCTTTAATAGGCGGCGATCCCTTTGCCTGCGAGTACACTGAATCGGGACAATGCTTGAAACGCAACTATTGCATCGGCGTTAGGGCTGCCAGGGACAATAACTGCACTGCTCCCGCTGAGCCACGAGCGTGGACATCACCGATATTTGTGGAGTACCCGCAGTGAAATTTTTGCTGCAAGGACTGCTCATTCTTGTTTGCACCAACAGCGTTTCGGCTGCCGTGCAATTACGTCCGAACATTCTGTTGCTGATGGCCGAGGACATGAGTGCACGGGTCGGTGCCTTTGGCGATGCCATAGCGGTGACTCCCAATCTTGACGCATTGGCAGCCCAGGGCGTGCGCTACCCCAACGTGTTTACCACCGCCGGCGTATGCGCACCCAGCAGGGCGGCGCACATACTGGGGATGCACCAGGTAGCAACCGGTACGCAACATATGCGCACCAGCAGTCGCCCTGAAGGTGGCTATTATGCGGTGCCGCCAGACGGCGTAAAAGCTTATCCAGAGCTACTGCGCGCTGCTGGTTACTACACTTATACCGACTTCAAACTTGATTACCAATTCAGCCACGCGAATGCCTATAGCGGTCCATTTACGATCTGGGATGCTGAGGCCAGCGAAGCGATGGACTGGCGAGATCGTGCCGCAGGTCAACCGTTCTTTGGGCTGATCAATTTTATGGAAACCCATGAGAGTGGAGTGTTCACGCCGCTGGGGAACATGCCCAACAGTTTTATTCATCTCGTTATGCAGGGTATGCGCTGGTGGCGAATGGATGGAGAAATGCCTGAAGTTGTCTCACCGGAACAGGTGGAGGTTCCGCCATATTACCCTGACACCTCTGCGGTCCGTGAGGACATGAGCAGGCACTACAACAACATTGCGCTGATGGATCGCAGGGTAGGAAAAATACTGACGCAATTAGAGGCCGATGGGGTCGCTGATAATACGATCGTTATATGGACCACTGACCATGGCGATGGTTTGCCCAGAGCAAAACGCGAACTGCATGACGCGGGTACCCGCGTGCCAATGATTATTCGCTGGCCCGATAGATGGCGTCCGGGACATCTGCGCCAGGGCGAGCTGGATGAACGTCTGCTCAGCTTCGTCGATCTTGCACCCACTATACTCACGCTTGCCGGTGTCGAGGCACCTGACTACTTGCATGGGCAGAATTTTCTCGACAGTACAGTAAATGCGAGGACCCACGTTCTGTCATCCCGGGACCGCATTGACGAAATTCCCGATCGTCAGCGCAGCGTTCGGGATGAAAGTTTCAGATACATTCGCAGCTGGAACCCCGAGTTGGCTATGGGCCACTCGCTCAAATTCAGAGATAACATTGCTATGGTGCGCGAAATGCGTCAGCTCTATAACGCGGGGCGACTGAATACAGACCAGGCGCGCTGGTTTGAGTCGGTAGGGGAGGAACGACTGTTTGACATCAAGACTGACCCCCACGAGCTCACCAATCTGGTGGGCGACCCGGCTTACGCGGATGAATTACAACGCCTACGTGAAATTCTCGTCGATGAACTTGCACAAATAGGGGACCGAGAAGGACAAGCTGAAACCCGCTTGGTAGAGCAGTTCCAGCCAGCAGGAAAGCGGCCTGTCACAAGTGCACCGTCTATCGCTATCAATAATAATATTATGACCGTCGAAACGACAACCTCGGGGAGCTCAATTGGCTACAGCCTGAATGACGGCGATAATTGGCTGCTATACCACCAGCCTGTGGTGATACCTGCCGGTGCCGAGGTGCGAGTCAAAGCCGTGCGTTATGGCTGGCAGGCAAGTTCGGAAATCAGGGTGAAATAATAACCATGAACATTCCCGCGCAGCGTCGATTTTTCGCAGCAACAGCAGTCTTGCTCTGGCTGCTCACCGCGACTTTAGCAGGGGCCAGTGACGCAGTTCGGCCTAATATTATTCTCATACTCGCTGACGATGTGGGTGCCGAAACAATCAGCGCCTATGGTGGTGAATCATATTTAACGCCGCATATTGATGAACTTGCGCGAGACGGCGTGCGATTCGAGTACGCCCATGCACAGCCTCTGTGTACGCCTTCGCGGGTTAAAATCATGACGGGGCAATACAACTTTCGTAACTACAAGCACTTCGGTTACCTGGATCCCGGGGAAACCACGTTTGCGCACCTCCTGAAAGATGCTGGTTACAACACTGCGGTCGCAGGCAAATGGCAGCTTTACAACAATCGATTTGAAAATATTCAGGGTTCCTTGCCGGTGGCGGCAGGCTTTGAAGAGTTTCTCCTGTGGCAGATGGTTAATGAGGAAGCTGGCTCGCGATTCTGGGCACCCGAGCTCAGTCACAACGGGGTAGTAATACAGCACGATTCCTCAACCTTTGGTCCTGACGTATTTAATGACTACGTGTTGAATTACATTAGCCAGCACAAAGCTGAGCCTTTCTTTATTTACTACCCCATGGTGCTGGCACACGACCCCTGGGTAACGACACCTGATATGCGCAATGAAGCGGCCAGTGATCAGGAAAAGTTTGCCGCGATGATGACTTACATGGACAAGTTGGTGGGCAAGGTGCGCAGCAGAGTCGAAGCAGAGGGCCTGGCAAATCGAACCGTGATTCTCTTTATTGGCGACAATGGCACAGGACGTGACATTGTCAGCCGTCAGCGTGGTGTCAACGTGCGTGGTGCAAAAGGGAGAACGATCGATACCGGATCACGGGTACCCTTTGTCGCTTGGGGCCCTGGCAGACTCGTCGCTGGCCTGAATAGCGATAGCCTGGTTAACTTGAATGACGTCCTGCCTACGCTCGCTGAACTGGCCAAGGCAGGCCTCCCTGTTGATTATCCCGGTGATGGCGCGAGCCTGGTCCCGACACTCACTGGGCAAAAGGTGCGGCAGCGAGACAGCATCTTCATCCATTACGAACCCTTCTGGCCAACAGCCGCGCCCGCACGCTACGCCTTTGATCGCCGTTGGAAGCTTTATGATAATGGCGACTTTTTCGATATGCAGTCTGATCCCCACGAAAAATATCCACTGGATCTGGATCGCTTGGGGGAGGGGGGCGCAGGCGCGTTTCAAGCGCTGCATGCTCGCCTGCAATCAATGCCCGGAGAGCTCAGCTCGAATTGGCGTTGGTTTCCGCCGTATTTTTATCAACTGCTGGGCGCCGCTGTGATTGGGCTAGTGCTTGTTCTTATAATGATCCGCTTGTCATGGAGGTACTTCCGTCAGTGAAGAATGTAATTTTTGGATTTATCCTGCTGGTGCTCGTGGTAGGAGCCTATCTACTAGGAAGTGTTCAGTCACGAAAGGTTATTAGCATACCGCCAGCGCAGTGGGCGGGAGACAGTGACTCGGCCCAGGCCTGGCGAGAGTTTACTGCGAGCCTGGAGGCGGCCGGAGAGAGCGTGTTTGCAGCCGCCCCCGACGAGGCAGAAAGGTTAGATGGCTTGCAATATCTGGCACAGTTAGCATCAGCCTCACTAGAGATGAAATTGGCCAAAGGCAGCGCTGCCCAGCCTGAATTTACTGATTGGATGGATGGCTATCGCAAGTTTTTAGGTGACAGTCCGGATGCCATCTATCACACCGCAGAACTGTCTCCAGACTATCGTTACGAAATTTCAGGCAATGGGGGCGAGGCCCAATACCTGGGTTTCATGATTTATGGCAGCCAGCTCAATGGCTGGAACCGGGCAGCAGCCAATATCTCCAACGAAGCTATGTCTTTTGATGCAGAGGGGAATTTTACTATTCTGCTCGCCAGTAATCCGCCAGAGAATGAAGGCGAGAACTGGCTTAAACTGGACGACGATGCGCACATGATAATGGTGCGTCAGTACTATCACCACAGGGAGGGTAAGTTGGAGGCCACGTTCAATATTCGCAATCTTGATGGGCCCCAATACAGGCCAGCCAATGACGTGCAACTCGCCATGTCACTGCGCAAGGCTACCTCGTTTTTCAACGATACACTCAGTGGTGCAATTGCGCTGGGTGAGATGCTGTCGGCGGCACCCAACAGGATTGATCCACCCAAGTCGTACAGTCCCGAGTTTGGCGGCGTGTTCTATCCCACCTTCGATAACGAATATTTTGGCAGCTGGTTTTACCTTGAGGATGACGAGGCGCTGGTAATAGAGGGTGAGGTGCCCGATGTCGATTACTGGAGTGTTTCCTTACAAAATCGCTGGATGCAGTCCTTTGATGACAGGCACATGCAGGTGGGTTTGAATAATCACCAAATCACGACAGAAAATGGCCGCTATAGAGTGGTTGTTTCCCATCAAAAGCCATCCTCAGGCAACTGGCTAGATGCTGCCGGCAATCGAGAGGGCTTGCTGGCGATTCGCTATCAGTTGTCGCAGGGGAGCCCGAAGCCAGAGTTGAGGCTGGTAAAATTCGCCGACCTGGTGAACGCTCGCTGACATTGGAGCTAAAAAAGCCGCTGCCGGGGAAAGCCTTAGGATAGCGTATCGTGCAAGCTCGATACCGAACAGGCACTAAATCGAAGGTTTTTGGCTTGTCGTAAATAAACATTACCGTGTCGTAGCTTAGAATGCGCGACTATCCAGTTTGTTTCAATATCTCGCAGATACGAGTAATTGATCGGGCACTCCGGCGCCCGAAATGGAAGCGAATCAATGAGCGAGCGAGCCGGACGAAGAAAGTCCCGAGGTAGGGACGCCAAACGCGCTGCCCGACAGCAGGCACAGGTGCAGACTACCGCATTCATCGACCGAAATATCCCGTACTTTGATGTGCTCAATGAGGAAAGCCTTGAGCTCATCGAATATAACGCTGATACGGTGCTGGAAGAAATTGGCATCGAGTTTCGCGATGACCCGGAAGCGCTTTCGATTTTGAAAGATGCCGGTGCGGATGTAGACGGCGAGCGAGTTCGATTTCCTCGTGGAATGTGCCGTTCAATCATTCAGGCTTCGGCTCCTTCCGAGTTCGTTCAGCATGCTCGTAACCCTGCTCGTAACGTCATTATTGGCGGCAAGCGCACGGTTTTAGTGCCTGCTTATGGTTCACCCTTCGTGCGCGATTTGGACGAAGGGCGGCGTTACGCCACGCTCAATGACTTCCAGAATTTTGTGAAGCTCGCCTATATGGCGCCCAGTATGCATCACTCCGGCGGTACGGTCTGTGAGCCGGTAGATGTTCCGGTGAACAAGCGCCATCTCGATATGGTCTACAGTCACATCAAATACAGCGATAAGCCCTTTATGGGGTCGGTAACCCACCCCGACCGCGCCCAGGACACTGTGGACATGGCAAAGGTGGTATTTGGTGAGGAGTTCATCCAGCAGAACACGGTTTGCACCAGCTTGATTAACGCCAACTCTCCTCTCACGTTTGACGCCACGATGTTGGGTGCAGCCAAAGTCTATGCTCGTAACAATCAGGCCACTGTGATATCGCCGTTCATCCTTGCAGGCGCAATGTCCCCGGTTACAACCGCAGGCACCGCCACTCAAATACTGGCCGAGGCAATGGCGGGCATGGCCTTTGTCCAACTGGTGAAGCCCGGGGCGCCGGTGATTTTTGGTACCTTTGCAAGCGCCGTTTCCATGCAAAACGGGGCGCCTACCTTTGGTACGCCGGAACCCAGTCTCATTTTGTATGCCGCGGCGGCCCTGGCACGCCGATTGGGCGTGCCTTTTCGCAGCGGCGGCGGTCTGTGCGCGTCAAAGACTGCTGATGCGCAGGCGGCCTATGAGTCTGCCAATACGCTGCAAACGGCCGCGCTGGCCGGTGTCAATTTCATGCTGCATACCGCCGGTTGGCTGGAGGGTGGCCTATCCATGGGCTACGAGAAATTTGTCATGGATTGCGACCAGGCCAGCATGATTGAGGTGTTGCTCAAAGGCATGGACATGTCAGAAAACGGTCAGGCTATGGATGCTCTACGCGAAGTCGGACCCGGCGCACATTTCCTGGGCTCAGCGCACACTCAGGCTAATTTCGAGGATGCATTTTACCGCTCAACGGTCGCCGACAATAACAGCTTTGAACAATGGTCGGCAGAAGGCGAGCTGGACTGTGCTCAACGTGCCAATGTGCTGTGGAAGAAAGCGCTTAATGACTATCAGGCGCCGGAACTCGATCCCGCGATTGATGAGGCACTGCTGGACTTCATGGCACGCCGTAAAGCGGCTTTCCCCGATAAAGACTACTAGTTAACTGGCTTAGGCAGAGGTATAGGGTTGATGACTGATGATGCGAATGATCAGAATGAATGGGATGATGACGAGGAAGATGTTGTCCTGTCGGAGCTTGCCGATGATGAACTTGTTGAGCAGATGCACGATGATCTCTACGACGGTCTCAAAGAAGAAATCATAGAGGGCACAGAAATACTGCTTGCACGCGGCTGGCCTGCGGACAAAGTGTTGTCAGAGGCACTGGTCGCGGGTATGGCCATTGTTGGTATCGATTTCCGCGACGGCATTTTGTTTGTTCCCGAAGTACTGCTCGCAGCCAATGCGATGAAGGGTGGCATGGCGATACTGCGACCGCTGTTGGCGGAAACCGGTGCTGAGTCAGCCGGCACGATGGTCATCGGCACGGTGAAAGGTGATATCCATGACATTGGCAAGAACCTGGTTGCCATGATGATGGAAGGCGCTGGTTTGGACGTATTCGATATTGGAATTAACAACTCGGTCGAGGAGTACTTCAGTGCGCTTGAGCGGCACAAGCCCGATATTCTGGGTATGTCCGCGCTACTGACCACGACCATGCCGTATATGAAAGTGGTTATTGATGCCATGGTAGAGCAGGGGCTGCGTGACAAGTACATTGTCCTGGTAGGGGGCGCGCCGCTCAACGAGGAATTTGGTAAGGCTGTAGGTGCTGATGCTTATTGTCGAGATGCGGCGGAAGCGGCCACCACTGCCGTGCGGCTGATCGCCGAGCGAAGGGCCGCTGCCAGTGGCTGATGCAGTCCCCACAGATCAGCGGGCCCAACCCGATGGAGCCGTGGATTCAACGGATGCACCAGCGCCGATTCTTGTCATTGCCTGTGGGGCCTTGTCCCATGAAATTCAGCAGCTAAAAGCGATGAATGGTTGGGGCCACATCAAGATACAGTGTCTGGACGCGGGTCTTCATAACAGGCCGCAACAGATACCGGGAGAATTGCGCGAACAGATTCAACGTTACAGGCCCCAATACGACAACATCTTCGTCGCCTATGCCGATTGCGGCACCGGTGGTGCTATTGATGCGGTGCTGGAGGAAGAGGGCATAGAGCGTCTCGCTGGCGCGCATTGTTACTCCTTTTATGCGGGTGAGGCTCAGTTTAACCAGATGGCCGATGAGTGCGCTGGCACATTTTATCTCACCGATTTTCTCGCACAGCACTTTGAGCGACTGGTTATTCGGGGCCTTAAGCTGGATTTACACCCTGAGCTGCACCAGGACTATTTCGGGAACTACGAGCGTGTTGTTTACCTCTCCCAGCGCCGCGATGAGCAGATTTTAGCGGCGGCGCGCAATGCGGCAGAACGCCTGGGTCTGGAGTTCCAACACCGCCACTGTGGCTACGGAGACCTTGAAAAAGGCCTTCGGTCTCAGGTGATTGCATATGCGTGAGTGGATTTAGCAATGGAAAAAGTGATTGTTTGTTGGCGCGATGTTCCCGCCCAGGTCATCATCAAGCACCGCCGTAAGCGTGCGACAGTGGAGCTCAGTGAGCGCTTTCAAAAGGCAATAGACAAGGCTGCCATGCGCGCTGGCAAAGCCGACAGCGACGCTTACATGGAGGACTGGTGCAGGCGATCTTCCCCGCATGCCGGTGTGGGTAGTCTCGAAGACATAGCCAAAAATGTCGCTGACAGCATAGAGTCGGATTATAGCGATGACGTGCTGTCGAAAATGGTCGCTGACGTGGGTTACAGGGTGAGATAACGATGTACCGTGTGCGCCTGTGGTCGGCCCGTCATTCCAGTCTGCTTCATACCCTTTATTCAGCAATGGAGAAGGCTTTAGTTGCCCTGCATCCTGTGTTTGTAAAAATAGGGTATACGCGCGCCGAGCGCTGGATTTCAGTGATTGAAAAGCCCGTGAAGGGGTTTCTGTTTGATTCAAAGTCCTGCGGTCAATGTACGCTGGGCTCTACCGGTATGACCTGCCCCATGAACTGCCCCAAGACACTGCGCAATGGTCCCTGTGGCGGCGTTCGCGGGGATGGTAGCTGTGAAATAAAGCCCGATATGACCTGTATTTGGGTAACTGCGTGGGAGGGCAGTCAGCGCATGGCAGATGGAGAGCAGGCTATCCAAATTATTCAGGGCCCGGTCGATGCAAGTCTGCAGGGTAGCTCAGCGTGGTTGCGCGAGGCGCGCCAAACAATTGATCAGCGAGCTGGATAAGCATAATGCGATTTGAAGATGAGCCTGCGGCGGGAGAAAACCTGCCGATTCTTCCCGGGCACGTTTCTCCGGGACGATTGGAACGCGTGCTGCGCGCAGGCGTTTTTGCCGTTACGACTGAAATTGCTCCTCCTGACTCCGCCGATCCATTGGAAGTTTATGATCGGGCCAGTGCGTTTGATGGTTACGTTGATGCAATCAACGCGACCGATGGCTCCGGCGCACATTGTCATATGTCCAGCGTCAGCATGTGCGCATTGTTGACGCGCCGTGGCTACTCAACCGTGATGCAGGTCTCCTGCCGTGACAAAAACCGAATCGCAATACAGGGCGATGTTTTGGGTGGCTCGGCTATGGGGGTATCCAATATTCTTTGCTTGACTGGCGACGGGGTGCAATCCGGCGATCATCCGGAGGCAAAGCCTGTTTTTGATATGGATTGTATGACCTCTTTGGAAATGCTTCGCGGGATGCGCGATGAGTCCCGGTTCCTCAGCGGCAGAAAGCTCACTCATCCTCCCCAGGTATTTCTGGGAGCTGCAATAAACCCTTTTGCACCACCCTATGATTTCAGACCGCTGCGACTGGCTAAAAAGGTGGCCGCTGGTGCCCAGTTTGTTCAGGGCCAGTACTGTTTCGATATTGAGATGTTCAAGGAATATATGTCCCGGGTTAGGGATATGGGGCTCCATGAAAAAGTGTTCATCCTGCCCGGTGTTGGGCCATTGGCTTCGGCGAAATCTGCTGAGTGGATTCGCTCCAATGTGGCCGGGGTTCATATCCCCGATGCTGTGATCAAGCGTTTGAAAGGCGCCGAGAATCAGGCTCAGGAAGGGACTAATGTGTGTATTGACATGATTAACCAGGTACGTGAAATCGAGGGTGTTGCCGGCGTGCACATCATGGCCTACCGGCAAGAACACCGGGTCTCTGAAATCGTCGAAAAAACCGGTGTGCTTGGCGACAGACGCCCCTGGGAACCCAGGATTTATCAGGATACATTTGGCCAGGCTGAGCAGACAGCAGACTCAAAAAAATAACCAAAGTCGCATCCGGATTCGGCACCGGCAACGCAGTGGAGAGACGTATGACAACAACCGTGATCAGTTCAGCCAGTAAGGAAGTCAAAATCGGTTTCGATGAGCCGTTTGTCATTATTGGTGAACGTATCAACCCTACTGGACGAAAAATTCTCGCTGAGGAGATGAAAGTCGGGGATTACAGTCGAGTAGAGGCCGATGCCCTGGCCCAGGTCGAAGCGGGCGCCCATATGCTCGATGTGAACGCGGGAATACCGTTGGCGGATGAGCCCGCAATTTTGGCCGAGGCCATACAGCTGGTCCAGTCGATCACTGACACTCCCATTTCTATCGACTCGTCCATTGTCGAGGCGTTGGAGGCAGGACTCGCAGTTTACCAGGGCAAGGCGCTGGTCAACTCTGTTACTGGCGAAGACGAAGTGCTTGAACGTGTGCTGCCTCTGGTGGCCAAATACGGCGCCGCCGTAGTGGCCATTTCCAACGATGAGACGGGTATCTCTGAAGATCCCAACGAGCGTTTCGAAGTGGCGAAAAAAATTATTGAACGGGCTGCGGACTATGGCATTCATTACAGTGATGTTGTGGTGGATCCGCTAGTAATGCCCATCGGGGCAATCAATAGCTCGGGCAAGCAAGTGATGCATCTGTTGCGGCGATTGAGAGAAGAGCTGAAGGTGAACACGACCTGCGGCGCGTCTAATGTGAGCTTTGGCTTGCCGAATCGTAATGGTATCAATAGCTCTTTCCTCAATATGGCTATTGCCGCAGGAATGACCTCAGCGATTACCAGCCCCTTGCATGCGGAAGTCATGCAGGCTGTGCGTGGTGCCGATGTCATGATGGGGCATGACCCGGATTGTACTAACTGGATTCGGGCTTATCGCGAGCCTGCTGCAGACGGTGCGGACCAGGGTGCGCGTGGTGGTCGCGGTCGCCGACGACGCAGGGCTTGAGTTGTCCGGTATGAAAGCGAAAGCAAAGGTGTTGCTTTGACAGCAGAACAGGTGAAGGTGGTATTTACGCCATCGGGTCGTCGCGGTAGCTTCGATGTAGGCACACCACTTTTGGAGGCGGCGCGCGTACTCGGCGTGGATATTGACTCCGTGTGCGGCGGGCGCGGGCTCTGCGGTCGCTGCCAGGTGACCTGTACTGAAGGTTCTTTCCCAAAGCACGAAATCGTTTCCCAGGCAGAACATTTGTCGGCATTTACCCAAGTCGAGAAACGCTACGGTGAACGCAAAAAACCACTGCAGGATTCCAGGCGACTGAGTTGCCATACTCGCCTGCTCGGGGACGTTGTCATTGACGTGCCACCCGAGAGCCAGGTTCACCGCCAGGTTGTCCGCAAGGATGCCGAGCACCGGGATATTCGCCTGGACCCCACTATCCATATGTATCATGTGCAGGTCGATGAAGCGGACATGCACGACCCCAGGGGCGATTTCGAACGTTTATTGGAAGCTCTTGAGCGAGAGTGGCAACTGACCGGACTGGGTTGCGATCCCCTGCTGCTGCCCACCCTGCAGCCAGTGCTGCGCAAGGGCAACTGGTCGGTGACTGTAGCGGTGTATCGCGGTGAGCAGATCATGGCCTTATGGCCGGGCTTTCATGACCAGGCCTATGGTGTGGCAATCGATGTCGGGTCGACGACAGTTGCTGCTCATTTATGTGACCTGGTGAGTGGTGAGGTTCTCGCCAGCGGCAGCCTGATGAACCCGCAGATTCGATTCGGTGAAGATCTGATGAGTCGGGTTTCCTATGTGATGATGCATCCAGGCAAAGAGCAGGAGATGACCCAGGTCATCCGCCAGGCACTCAATCAACTCATTGCTCAGGTCAGCTCAGATATCGCAGCCAGTACAGATGACGTGCTGGAAATTGCCATCGTGGCAAACCCGATCATGCATCATCTTTTGTTAGGGATTAGTCCAGTCGAATTAGGTGGGGCGCCCTTTGCGCTGGCCACTGATGCCGCGCTGAACCTCCTTGCTCGTGATCTCGATCTGGTCATGCACCCTGGTGGCCGGGTGTACATGTTGCCCTGTATTGCCGGGCACGTGGGGGCAGACACCGCAGGGGTCATCCTCTCGGAAGAACCTCAGCTGCAAGACGAGATGACCTTGCTGGTCGATGTGGGTACTAATGCAGAGATCGTATTGGGCAACAGTAACCGGCTGTTAGCCTGTTCGAGTCCTACCGGGCCGGCTTTCGAAGGTGCTCAGATCAGCTGTGGACAGCGCGCCGCTGCCGGTGCAATTGAACGTGTTCGAATTGACGCACAGACGTTGGAACCCAGGTTCAAGGTCATTGGCTGCGAACTCTGGTCCGACGACCCTGAATTTGCCGAGCAATCAGGGCAAATTGGTATCACCGGCATTTGTGGCTCGGGCATCATTGAGGTGGTGGCGGAGATGTTCCTTGCCGGAATCATTAGTGCTGACGGGGTGGTTGACGGCAGTTTGCGCAACCGAAGCACGCGCATCATAGAGAATGATCGTACCTGGTCCTACGTATTGCATCAGGGAGAGTCGGAGATCAGCGTGAGCCAGAATGATATCCGGCAGATTCAATTGGCCAAGGCGGCCCTCTACGCTGGTATTAAGCTATTAATGGACAAAATCGAAACACAATCTATACAGCGTATCCGGCTAGCGGGTGCTTTTGGCAGCCAGATCGATGTCAAACATGCCATGGTATTAGGGCTTATTCCAGATTGTGCATTGAATCAGGTCTCGTCGGCGGGCAATGCTGCCGGAACAGGAGCGCGGATCGCGCTACTCAACAGAGAGTCCAGGGGGGTCATTGAGGCTGTGGTGGGCGACATCGAGAAGATTGAGACCGCCGTAGAGGCTAAATTTCAGCAGTATTTTATTGAGGCTATGGCTTTTCCTCACAAGAGCGACCCGTTTCCTAATTTGTATGCCGAAGTGGCGCCACCAGCACAAAAACAAGCACAGCCAGACACCGGTTCTAGCCGACGCCGGCGCCGACGTTCCCAGGCCAGTTCAGGGGCCGATTAACCCGGCTGGCTGCGAATTTTATGGTTAAATTGGAGTGAGCTGGCAGATTATCAATGTCATTAATTAATAAATAAAAGATATTAATACATTTGTCCTTTTAATTGGCTTTTAATTGGAGTCTGGTAAAGTAGAGAAGAGTTTAAGGGTAGCAGCGTGGCTGTTGCTATCAGGTCACTGCAAAAACAGTGAGCCACGGTTTTATAAATAAATAATTCAAAGAAACCTGAGGTAAGACATATGTTCCATAAGAAGACCTTGAGCAGGGCTGTATTTTCAGTGGTTACAGCAGGGGTGGTTGCCGGTCAGTCGAGTCTGGCCATGGCGCAACTAGAAGAAGTGATCGTCACCGCAACCAAGCGCACCGAGAGCACACAGGACATCGCGGTTGCTGTTTCTGCAATCACTGAAGACTCATTGGATGATTTTGGCATAGCAAACTTCGCTAATTACCTTACTCAGTTGCCCGGAGTGACGGCAGGTGGTGCCGGCCCAGGCCAGAACACCATTTACATTCGAGGTGTCGCCTCGACCACGCCCAACCTGACTACTGCAGGTGTCGCGGGCTTGGTGCCTAACGTGGCAATGTACCTCGACGAGCAACCCATGTCGCAACCAGGCAGGAACCTCGATGTATACGTGGCTGATATTAATCGGGTTGAAGTACTTGCCGGTCCCCAGGGAACACTGTTTGGCGCCAGTTCGCAGGCGGGTACCGTACGATTAATCACCAACAAACCTAATATGGACGGTGTTTCCGGTAATGTTAAGGCCGGTGTTTCGTACACCAAAGACGGCGAGATGAGTAATAACGTCAATGCCACTTTGAACGTTCCAGTGGGTGACTCCTTCGCTATTCGTGGCACGGTCTATGTGGATAACATGGGCGGCTATATCGATAACGTTTATGGTACGCGTTCTACAGAGCAAAGCGCTCGATTCCGGCCGGCTGGCACAGTGCGCAGTAATGGGGTGCCGGTTGCCGATTTCCGTGGCGGCTTCCAGGCAGTGCCGACCTGAGCAATGTCAAATTTAACACCCTGGATAATGGCACGCTGGTGGAGGAAGATTTCAACGATACTACCTACGCCGGGTTCCGTCTGAGCGGTCTTTGGGATATTTCTGAAGACTGGAGCCTGCGTGTTGGTTACATGGATCAATCCATTGAGAGCGACGGTACCTTTTATGTAGATCCGGAGCTGGGCGATTTTGAAATCCAGCGGTTCCAGCCTGAAGAAATCAAAGACGATTTCTACAACGTTAACTGGACCTTAGAAGGGCGAATGGGTGCCCTGGACCTGATTTATGCCGGTGCTTATACCGACCGTGAAAGCGAGCAGAATATCGATTACACGGATTACCTGTATATCGGCCAGTATATTCCCTATTACGTCTGTGACTATTACGTATCCTATACCAGCTATTCCCCCGGGAACGTCCCGACGGGCACTTGTTACGCACCATCGCTCGCAGTGGGCTCCGTCTCGACTAGCGAGATAATGACCCATGAGATTCGCTTTACCACCAATGGCGATGGCCCCTTGCGTGCAACAGGAGGCGTTTTCTACAGTGACATGGAGTTCACCGAGCGCAACGACTTCACTTATTACAACTCGGAATATGTTGATGTCTGGGGCGGCGGTAGCGGAGATGGCTTTGGCTTTGTGGACAACAAGACATTCCCCTCTCCTGGCTATCGGTCAGATACCGGTCCGTTCCCCCAGGGCGTCATTTTCCGCAACGATATCCGGCGTACTGACGAGCAACTGGGTGTTTTTGGTGAGTTGACGATGGACTTGGGCGACCATTTTGCGATTACCGGTGGTTTGCGCTGGTACGATTACGAGGTTGATTTTGAAGGCAGTGCCAACTCCTCGTTCTGTGGCATGAGTGGCGTAGATTACAACTCATTCGGTACTGATATAAACGACCTTTATGACGGAGACGGACAGTTCACCTGGATAGGTAACCCAGGCGCTTGTAGCACTCTCTACGAGGACAAGCCAGTTTACAGTAACGACAATCTTCCCGCTGCGGACGATCCTAATTACGACCGGATTGTCAACTCAGTAAATGCGCCTGACAAGGGCGAGGATGACGGTGTCATTGGTAAGGTGAGCTTTGCCTGGACACCCAGTGACAATCAGCTGTGGTACGTCACCTGGTCTGAGGGCTATCGTCCTGGGCTGCTTAACCGCCCTGGTGGTGCATATCAGGCGGCAACCGGCTATACCGTGCCCTTCGACGTGCAAAGTGATGATGTCACTAACTATGAAGTTGGCTGGAAGCTTGACCTGTTAGACGGTCATTTACGCTTCAATGGAGCGGCCTTCATGATTGAAATTGAAGGCTTACAGACGACTATTTTCGATACCAGTATCGTCAACCTCTTCTTCTCGGACAACGCGGCAGATGCAGAGGTTAAGGGTATAGAAGGTGACGTGAGCTGGCTCGCAACAGAGCGTTTGACCATCAGCGGTGCATTCTCGATTCTGGATACCGAAATTACCAAGGTACTGGTTCCTACAGGTGATGTTATCAAAGGGTCTGAGCTGGCGTATGCACCAGAATTCCAGGCTACGCTGTCAGGTCGATATGTGTGGGAGGCGGGTAATGATATCTGGGCTCACGTGATGCCTTATATCAGCTACTCAGATACGTCTTACAGCGACATCATTCAGATGAACCGGGATGAACTTGATTCCTGGCTGATGGTTGGCATTAGTGGCGGCGTTACCAGCGGCCCCTGGATGGCAGAACTGTTTATCGATAACCTGACGAATGAGGAAGCGGCACTGGGCGCCAACTACGTCAACGATCGCAGCCGGTTTGCTTACGCTCGGCCAACGAACGGCGGTATTCGATTCTCTTATGAGTTCTGACTATTCGAGTCGGCTTGTGTAACAATAAACGCCCCGATCCCGGGGCGTTTTTCATTCAGGCGACAGGATAGTTATGCCAGTTAACTCCGTTAAAATTTCCGACGATCTTGGGCAGATACAGAAGCTTATTTCAGCAGGCGAGTTGCCTGCTGCGCTCAAACAACTTGAGGGCCTCCCGGAAGACGTCCGCGATTCAGTTGATGGACTCTACATGGCGGCCGTGTGCTTTCGTCACATGGGGCGACTCGCAGAGGCTGAAGAACGTTTGCTGCGCTTGATTTCGTTTGCGCCTGAGTTTTCCCGGGCGCATCAGGAACTGGGGCATCTGCGCAAGAGCCATGGACGCACCAGGGACGCGCTTACTGCCTATGTTCGTGCCTGCACGATTAATCCCGCGCTAGAGGCCAGTTGGCGATCTCAACTGACAATCTTGCAATCATCACCCGACGACGACACACGTCAGCGGCAAGACCAGATCAGCGCTCAGCTCGATTTTTTGCACTCTCTTCACCCGCATATACTCGCCGCAACGGACATGATGCATGAGGGCAAGTTAATAAAGTCGGAGAATCTGTGCCGTCGGTTCTTGCAACAAAATCCGAAAAATGTAGAAGGAATGCGTTTGCTCGCAGAACTTGGTCTGCGCCTGGGAGTTCTTGAAGATGCAGAATTTCTGTTGGAAAGCGCTGCAGAATTTGAACCGGATAACATGCGCGTCCGCCTCGACTATGTGCAAATATTGCAGAAGCGGCAGCGTTTCGCGCATGCACACGATGAGTCTGCACGACTGCTGGAAATCGCGCCCGCTAACCCGCAGTTTCAATCACTGCATGCGATACAGTGCATGCAGATTGGCGATTACGAGAACGCTCTGGCGACCTTCGAAAAGGTCCTTGGGATTCTGCCAGGCGATCCCACCACGTATGTATCACGGGGTCATGCACTCAAGACCAGCGGTGACACTGAGGCGGCGATCGAGTCCTATCAATCAGCGGTGACCTCTCGGCCCCATCACTGTGAGGCCTATTATTCGCTGGCGAACTTGAAGACCTATCATTTTAGCGATAATGAACTAGCGGCAATGCATGCCATTACCGACAGCGATGACCTGGCTCCGATGGATCGTGTTTACCTCAACTTTGCGCTGGGTAAAGCCGCTGAAGATCAGAATGACTTTGAGGGCGCGTTTCGCTATTACGCCAGCGGCAATGAACTGAAGCAAGCGCAGTCTCGTTATCACGCCGACGATACCACCGAAGAATTTGCCGCCCAAAAACAAGCCTGCACCAAGTCGCTTTTTTCGTCTCGTGAAAATACCGGCTGTCAGGCGCCTGATCCCATTTTTATCGTAGGCTTACCACGAGCGGGATCTACTCTGTTGGAACAGATACTCTCTTCACACAGCCAGGTTGACGGCACACTGGAGCTGCCCAATGTACTGTCGTTGGCGAGCCGCTTGCGCCGCCAGGGTAGGGCAAGTGGCACGCCTTACCCGGACAACCTTGCGAGCATTCCCCCAGAGCAATTATTGGAGTTCGGTGAACAGTTTATTGAAGACACCAAAATTCATCGCCAGGGTGCACCTTTGTTTATCGACAAGATGCCCAATAACTTTCGCCATATTGGCCTGATCTCGCTGATTCTTCCCAATGCAAAAGTTATCGATGCCAGACGCGCTCCCATGGCCTGTTGTTTCAGTGGTTACAAACAGTTGTTTGCTGACGGCCAGCTGTTCAGCTACTCGCTGCCCGACCTGGGCAACTACTACCGCGACTATGTCGATCTGATGGAACATTGGGACAAAGTGTTGCCTGGTTTTGTCCTGCGCGTTCAGCATGAAGACGTCGTCAAGGATCTTGAAACACAAGTGCGACGCATGCTTGATTTTTGTGGACTGGAGTTTGAAGAGGCTTGCATGAATTTCCATGAAACCGAACGCAACGTCCGTACGCCTTCTTCAGAGCAGGTTCGGCAGCCGATATTCGATACCGCGATCGAGCAATGGAAGCAATTTGAACCCTGGCTCAGTCCTTTGAAGCAAGCTCTGGGGCCAGAGCTTGCCCCGGATTCCTAGCCATAGTTTGCTGCTGATCCGCACTCTTGCGCATACAGTATAGGAATAGCAGATGACAACTTTAAAAAAACCGTCGCTTATCCCCGCAACTGATATCGATCCGGTTCTGCAGCCCATCGCTGAAGCAAGAGGCATGCCTAATTCGGTTTACCTTGATTCTGAATTGTTCGAATTCGAGCGCGACGAGATACTGGGAAATACCTGGGCTGCGATCGGTTACACCAGTGAGTTACAAGACACCGCTTATGTGAAGCCACTGGATTTCATGGGCTTGTCGCTGCTCATCATGCGTAATAAGCGCGGTGATCTAAATGTATTCCACAATGTTTGCAGCCATCGAGGTATGGTGCTGGTCGAGGAGGAGGGTAGCGTTGCGGGCTCAATCCGCTGCCCTTACCATTCCTGGACTTACAACCTGGACGGAGAGCTCAGAGGAACGCCTCACATCGGTGGTGTCGGCGTACATACTACAGAGGGTTTCTCTTGTGAAAACCATGGGTTGAAGGCCGTTCGATCCAGCGAGTGGATGGGTATTATTTTTATTAATCTTTCTGGCCAGGCCGAAAGTTTCAATGATTATATTGCTCCGCTGGCACAAAGGTGGGAGCAGTTCGTTGGTGAAGATGGACTGGATAAACTGCAGGTTGCCGCTTGCGGGAGCAGGATGACTCTGGATATAAGAGCTAACTGGAAACTGGCGGTTGAAAATTATTGTGAGGCCTATCACCTACCATGGGTTCATCCTGACCTTAATAAGTACTCCCCACTAGATCAGCACTACAACATCATCGATAACACGATGTCGGGTCAGGGCAGTTATACCTACACGCTTTCCGAGACTGCTGGCACCATGCTGCCCCAGTTTTCGAATTGGCCGCCGCAGCAAATCCGACAAGCGGAATATTTGTCTCTTTACCCCAACGTCTTGCTTGGCTTGCAGGCGGACCATGCCTTTGCTGTCATTCTCCAGCCACTGGCCAACAACCGAACTGCAGAGCAATTGCAGCTGTATTATGTCGGTGAAAAGGCGACAGGCGACGCCTACTCGGGCTGTCGCGCTGCGGTTATGGAAAGTTGGCGTGTTGTGTTTTCTGAAGATGTTCGTGTCGTTGAAGGGATGCAGAAGGGACGTCAGTCACCGGGTTTTCAAGGTGGTGTTTTCTCCCCGATAATGGACGCGCCAACTCATCACTTTCACAGCTGGCTCGCCCACCACTACAGTAGCGCAATGGCTTAAGGGTCTGCTTCGGCAGGGCTACTGTAGCAGACCAGCAGGGTCAATACGTCTTCGCTGTACAGTATTAAAGCGTGTAGCACGCAAGTTCCAGGCGGCGTCAACTCCACGGGAAAGGGCTGTTGGAAATCGGATGCAGCTTTCCCTCCGCATAGCGGGAGAAACGGAAGGGCTGCAGTAGGCGCTGTGGATCTCCACAGATTTCTCCTGCTACCAGTTTGCCGACTCCCAACATTTTATAGCCGTGATTAGAGTCTGCGATAAAATAGCAATTGTCACCAATAGTATCGAACACTGGAAAACTATCAGGCGTGAATGCGCCGATTCCGCCCGAGGGTTCATTCTTGTAGACAGCCAGGCTACCCGAGAAGCGAGCCTGGCAGTGAGCTAGTGCAGAGACCCACATATGCGCAAAATCCTTGCCTACAATGAATTCGGGTGACTCCGGGCCGTAGGGATCAATCGCGATTTCGTCGGTGTTTTTCTCGACGATGAATGGTGCAGCGCCCCCCTGTATACCTCCAAAATGGAAGTCCGGTTTATAGTAGATTCCCCACATATCGCTGGTAATCAATGAACCATCGAGATCTGAGTAAAGTGGAGCATCGGTATCAACGTGGATGACCGGCGGCATTGTTCCATCATTGCTCACTTGCATATTCGGGTCTACGCCCAGAGTGCCTTCCTGTAGAGACCAATACACCCACATAGGCACACCGTTGGCAATGCTGCCATCTGTTGGGCTTTTTATACTAATGGTCGCTGGCATTTCCAGCATGTCCCAGAACTTACCGGCCCAGGGCCCGGCGGCAATCACCACGTAGTCGGATTCAATGACGCCCCGGCTGGTTTCAATCGCGCTAATACTTCCTGCGTTGTCGCGGCTAAAGCCTGTGACCTCTACCCCCGAAAAAATTTGTACTCCTTCGCCTTCGGCCTTGGCCGCTAAAGCGAGCATTGCCCGGGTGTTATTAGAATACCCGCCTGGCATTTCATGTAAGACTGATGTGATTCCCTGGGCCTGCCAGTCATCAAAGATGCCCTTCATGTAACGCTCACAATCGGTTTTACCCTCGACGAACGTGGATTGATAGCCAATTGCCTGCTGCTGCTGATAGATGGTAGCGACGTCGCTATGCATGCGCTCACAACTGACCTGCATGTAGCCAACAGGGTGGTAACTATAAGCCTGCGGATCACTTTCCCAGACCTTGACACTGTGCGCCATTAGCTCGCGCATGGAGCTCTGATAGTAATTGTTACGGATGACTCCACAGGCTATGCCGCTTGCACCGGCGCACACGCCAGTCTTGTCTAATACGATGATGTCTTTGCCAGACCCAATGCCCCGAGACTTAAGTTCCAACGCCAGATGGTAGGCAGTACTCAGGCCATGTATACCGGCACCGACGATGACATAGGTTGAGCGATTGGGAATTGCCATGGTTGCATCCTTTTGGAGTGCATGCGCCCGTGCGTTTCTTAGTTACGTTAGACTATCGCTGCGTCTTTGCATGCTTTCAAAGCCGCCGTGCCGACCGCTGCGCCCTCGAACTCCAACATCGCATCGAGCAAGGAGAGCCATAAAAACTCTGCTGAGCTGACATCACTCAGAATGTAAAAACAGGGAGTAGGTCCAAGGTCGTTTCGAACGATGATTGCGTTGACTCGAGCAATAGATGTCTGGGCGACTTCGCCCTGGGCAAATTTGCCCGGGCGCAGGTCTACCGCGCAGACTTTGGAGAACATCTCCGCCGCATGAATTCCTGTTAGCGCAAACCAGCAATGGGAATCCGCCCTGGGGAGCAAGGAGACGCCTTGTGATGCCTCTACCGACCAGTTCTGCGGTAGTGTGTCGGCCAGCATGCTTTGACGCTTTAGATCTGATAAGACCAATAGTTCTTGATGCGAGAGGCGCACCAGCAGGCTTGAGTCCGAGTGTGCATGAGCGAGATTCGGGGCTTCTGGTAATGCAACACCATTACCCAGTATCCATTCCGCTGCACCCGGTCCCTTGAAACCCGTTCGGGGCAAGTTGGATAAATCTGCAAGACCTAATTGACCGACACTCTCAGATTCTTTTGCCAAGTCAGCATAATGAGTAACTGAACCGTCTGCTGTGTCGAATTCAGCGTTGTTTTTTAAATGCCATCGGTACAACTGGCTGCGACGTATAAAACGCTCAGGGTTTGGCGACGCGGCGGATATGTCACTCATATCAAAGCTCCTGACGCTGGGTTTGCGGGTCGTAAAAGGGAGTGGAGACAACTTCAGCATCCACTTTTACGCCGCCGGCAGCCTTGATGCAAAGCACGTAGCCGGGCTCCGCCATGTCTACTGGAACATAGGCCAGACCAATAGGTTTGCCAAGGGTGGGAGAGTGATTACAGGAGGTGACACGTCCCACCATCTGCTCTCCGTCCAGAACAAGATGGCTCTCTAATGGGACGGGTGCGGAGGCGTTATTGATCACAAACCCGACCAAAGTGCGCTGCAAGGGCTTTTTTTCCAGTTCGGCGATAGTTCTGCCACCCACAAAAAATGGCTTCTTGCGCGAAACAGCCCAGTTCATCTGGACCTCCATCGGATTGGACATGGCGTCCGTATCCTGGCCAATGATGATATGAGATTTTTCCAGTCGCAACACTCGCTGCGCCTCAATGCCAAAGGGCTTGATCTCATGGGAGTCGCCCGCTTTCATAAGAGCGTCCCAAAGGTATTCTCCGCAGTGCTGAGGCGCGTGAATTTCAAACCCCAGTTCACCGACAAAGCCAACGCGCACCAGGCGTGCCGGTACACCGGCTACTGTGCCCTCGCGAACGCCCATATAGGGGAATGCATCCGCGCTGAGATCGACGTCATCACACAGCTGTTGTAACACCTGTCGCGAGTTGGGGCCGGCAATATTAATGCCGCACCAGGCTGAGGTCACATTGGCTATATCGACATTGAGGCGCCATTGAGCATTCCACTTAAGCATGCTTTGGTACACGCGGTCGACGCCGCCCGTGGTTGCGGTTACGTAGAAGTGCTGTTCATGAAAACGGCAGGCAACGCCGTCGTCAATGACGACGCCGGCCTCGTTGGTCAGTAGCGCGTAGCGAGCGCGTCCCACGGGCTGCTTAACGAAACCAAAGGTATAAAACCGATTGAGGAATTCGCCGGCATCGGGACCTCTCACGTCGATGCCACCAAGGGTGGAGACATCCACTATGCCGACTTTATTGCGCACGTGGTTGACCTCTGCATTGATGCAGTCCTGCCGGAGTTCTCGCGACCCGTAGTACGCTGGTCTGTCCCAGGCGCCTGCTTGCAGCATCTGCGCGCCTGCTTCAATGTGGCGATAATGAATGTTGCTGCGACGCTGTGGGTAAAAGCTGCGCCCCGCACTGTGACCTAATCGTTCCGGCGCAAAGGGTGGGCGAGCGGTCGTCACTCCTGTCTGAGCGATTGTTTTCTGAGTTGCGGATGCGACTAATCGCGCTGTTGCCAGAGCTGAGTGACGGCCCTGAGAGGGGCCCATACCACAGGTTGAGTAACGTTTAACCAGCTGCACATGTTCGTATCCGTCGCGTGTGGCGTTAATAATATCGTCGATCTGCAGGTCTTCATCGAAGTCGACAAATTCCTTGCCTTGGGGATGAGGAAAAATAGGCCAGCTGAAGTTGGGGCTGTTACCGTCGCGAGCCGCTACCGCTGCGGGCACTTCTTGGTGCACAGAGCCGATGGCATTGCAGGCAATCAAGGCAGCACGCCGCGCATCCGCACGCACAGCATCGAGGTTCCAAAGACCGTTTACAGACCCGGCTATCTGGTATGCATCCGGTAAATGAGTGAGGGTAAACATTGCGCTATCATCGTCATAGCTGAGTTTGCCGCCTGCCTGACAGACCAACTGGTAAGTTGGAGTGTAACCAACGGCCACGCACAGTAGGTCACACTGCAGCGTTACACCATTGTCTTCACAGCGTCCTTCACCTGCAATTTTACGAACTTCCACTGAACCAAGGTGATTTTTGCCCGGCGCTGCTAGCGCCTCATAGACGGCGGAGCCGGTTTCTATGGGGATACCCTTGTCGATGACGGCTCTAGCCACTTCGTCATACTGTGGCTGCTGGCGTAGTTCAACGACAGCCCTTACGTTTACGCCCGCGTCGATTAGATCCAGCGCAGTTCCGTAGCCATCATTATTGCCAGCTATTACAACAGCCGTGGTACCCGGGCGCACACCGTAAAGGTGAATCAGACGCTGGGCAGCGCTACTCAACATGATGCCGGGCAGGTCATTGTTGCGAAATACTGCCTGTTGTTCCAGCGCACCAACGCACATGATGGTTTCTTTTGCGCGGACCTTGTGCAGGCGTTTGCCTTGTATTATTGGCAGCCAGTTATCTGCGAACCAGCCGTTACAAATGGCATCTGTCATCACCTCCACATTGACCAGTGCCGCAATTTTCCCGGCCAGTGTGTCACGCAGTGCCTTGCCAGACTCACCCTCTGCATCAAAGCGTGCGTAATTGAGCGATCCTCCTAAAGTCGGATTTTCATCCACCAGCAGGACTTCAGCACCCGAGCGGGCCGCCTGCAATGCTGCCTCCATGCCGGCTGGGCCACCGCCAACCACCACAACATCATAGAAGCGGTATTGCTTGTCGTAGTATTGCGGTTCGAACTGTTGATCAAGGACACCAAGGCCGGCTTTTTTTCGCACCAGCGGAGCCCATTTTTCCCAAATGCCTTTCGGTTTGAAAAAGGCTTTATAGTAAAAGCCAACAGGCAGAAAGCGAGAAAAAAGTTCAAGCCATGCCGCGCGATCACGCTCCAGCGTTCCGCTGACATTTTGCGCATGCACTTCCAGCCCTGCAGATATCTGCTGCCGATCTGCCAATACATTCGGGTCTGAAGGTAGCTGTACCAGTGTGTTTGCGTCCTGCCCTGCCATTGTCAGCGGTCCGCGGGGGCGGTGGTATTTAAAGGAGCGGCTTAATAGCCATTGCCCGTTGGCAGCCAGCGCACTGGCGATGCAGTCACCCTCAAAACCCCGATAGTCTCGGTTATCGAAACGAAAGCTAAGCTCTTGCTTGCGATCAAGGAGTAATCCATAGGGAGGAGGTAATCGATTTGAAGACATCATTGATCGTCGCCCTGCACCATACCGCCAGCTGCCTCGCTGGCAGGGAATGTGCGCAATAATTCGTCAGTGATTGTATTGCGCTCCGCCAGGAACCAGTAGGAACTTGGCGTGTGGCACCACCACTCGATAACGACGCCGGCATTATTGTCGTGAAAAAATACGTGCTCGGCCCACTCTCTGGCTGTGCTGCTATCCGGGTCTGGCATGGAATGAAATTCACCACCATAGGTGAACTCCGAGATGTTACGAGGCCCATTCAAGGGGCAGTTCAATATTTTCATGGTGTTGCTATGCCCCTAGTGACTGGCTGCGGTGGCGCCGGCTTCGTTAATTTGTTCGAAGCGGTAGAAACGCTCTAGTTCGAACGGTTTGATAATGTCTGGAGGTGAGCCCGTGGCCACCAGCTCCGCCATGGTTTTGCCACAAATGGGTGTGGCTTTGAATCCCCAGGTTCCCCAGCCCGCGTCCAGATAATAGTTCTGTACCGGACTGAGGCCCATAATCGGACTGTAATCGGGCGTCATGTCAGTTGTGCCCGCCCACTGACGCATTAAGCGCGCCTGAGACAGAAAGGGAAAAAGCTCTTGTACCGCAGACGCCAGCGATTCGCGCTGGTCTAGTGTCGCGCGTGTGTTGTAAAGAGGGTAGGGGTCCGAACCGCCACCAATGACGAACTCACCCCTGGAAGTCTGGTGTATATAAGCATGCACCTGAGGTGAGCTGACGTGCGGATTCAACAGAGGTTTGTATGGCTGCGTCACCATTGCCTGCAGCGGATAAGAATGAATCGGCAGCTTGATTCCCGCCATGCGCGCCACGATAGAACTGGCACCCGCGACTGCCTGCACCACAATGCCACAGGAGACGCGTCCGCGGTTAGTTCGCACGGCGGTGACCCTACCTTCAGTCACCTCAATATCTTCTACCTCGGTTAACTGGTGCAGTTCTACGCCGCGACTACAGGCGCCCCTGGCATAACCCCAGGCGACTGCGTCATGGCGAGCCGTGGCTCCGTCCGCGTGCCACAGTCCTGCGAGAATGGGGTAGCGAACATCTTCGGACATCTGCAGGCTTGGCACTAGTTCACGGATGGTCTGTCGATCGACCAGCTCCGAACGCACCCCCAGGTGCTGGTTAACTTCGGCGCGCCAGCGAAAACTCCGAATAGCAGCATCGCTATGAGCCAGGGTCAGTTGTCCCCGGTTCTCCATCATGATGTTGTAATCGAACTCGTTGCTCAGGCTCTGGAACATCTTTACCGATTCGCGATAAAAGGTGACGCCTTCTTCGGTAAGGTAGTTGGAACGAATGACGGCGGTGTTGCGCGCGGTATTGCCACTGCCCAGGTAACTTTTTTCCAATATCGCGACATTGGTAATGCCGTGGTATTTCGCGAGGTAATACGCGATACCGGTACCATGTCCGCCGGCGCCAATAATGACGACATCGTAGTGCTTCTTGAGCTCTGTCGCGGGTGTGAACTGATGCTTGCCCGGATACCGCTTTTTGAGTCCGTATTTTAGTAAGCCAAAAGGCATAGAACACCCCTGAAGGTAACTGGCTGGGTCACTAGCCACTTGTAGTCTGGATTGGTCAGCCTTGACAGCGCAGTTCCGGTTAACATCATTGTGCTCAAGCGCCAGCGCCCATGCGTGACTGTTCTGATGATTCCACCAGAACTATTTGCGCCAACGCCTGCAGTTGAGTCCAGAGGTCTTCCTCTATGGACAGGCCCTGCATCAGGGAAGCGTGGTAGTTGTTCTGCAGGGCTGCAGGCAGGACGTTTGTGGCCGGATTATCGCCATCAGCTATCAATGAGCCTATGTGATCATCCGGCGTTACCGGTTTAGTACTGCATTCAACAAATAGCGACTGTCGTTGCGAGTCTTCAAGGAAACTTTGCTCGCTGAGCCTATAGGTCGAGTAGCACGGCATGCCGTCTGAGTCAGCGGCCGTGATGACAACATGGAGTGCCACTGGATCAATTGCGTCGCGCCAGTAAGCCAGGCACGACATACCTCTGTTGCCACAGTCCGCAATTGTCTTAATGAATAACTTCCGGTTATGACAGTTCAGAACAGTAACGCTACAGCACTCCTGTGCGAGTGCTTTGGTGTATGCAAGGTTCATCACCACATCAGCGCAGTTGAGGCTGCTGCCGTTGTTAGCATCGAGAACGGCTTTGGTTTCACTCTCATGAATGCTGCGCAGCGGTGGCGGGCTCTGTTCAGTCAGATATGGCAAGCTATGACGCAGCGCTAGTAGGCCCGAGAGCCCACACATTTCAGCCCACACGATCATATCCGCTGCACTTTCATATTCTCCACAGCGGAACTTTAAGCCCTCGAATACCTGTTTCAGCAAGGCTGTTATTTCATTTTTCGACACTTTCACTGCGTTTGCTCGGGTGCCAATGGGAATATCCAGTCATCGAAAAAAGGCTCGCCGATTTGAGTCAGCAGGGGGGCGCCCTGAAACATGGTATTACGAACCCAGAATTTTGATTTGGGGTCAAACTTGCTGACCCCGAAAAAAGACAGTTTGCAACGCAGTAATCGTATCGGCAGTGTTTCCCGGTCTGCCAGGTTGGCCTGTATGTCACCGTAACACTCCTGGCCCATAGTCTGGACGCGGGCGATAATGCCTTTCATTTCAGGTTCTCGCATTAAAAAGTGCACGACGTCATCGTTCGGGTGTTGTCGCAAATCCTTGCAAAGCAGGTCATAGCACTGACGCACGGAGCGAGCGATAGTCAACAACGGCATTTCCCGGTCGGCGCCTTCCTCAGAAAAGCGCTCACCAATGCGTGGTTCCATCTTTTCTTCGGACCGATACCAGAACAGATACTGAGCATCTGGTTCCTCGAAATCTACATCCAGTGCCCAGGCATAACGCGCTTCAATTAGCTGTTTCAGGTCCTCCAGCGGCATTTGCGGTGTGGTGTCTGGGCACTCCTCTGCACACATGGAGTCTTCCAACTCATCCACAAGGTCCGGATACAACTCCATAAGCAGGGAGTGAATCAGTTCCTGGGTTTCCATGTGCCAGTGTTGCTTGGCGTGGGCTGTGAGTTTGTCCCAGCCAGTGATTTGAGTATGCTGCTCTAGCCAGTGTTGCATTGCAGCCAGTTCGTCAACCAAGGTGTGGTTTCGCTGAGTCTGGCTTTCATCAGGTACCGTAGTTTCCAGATAATGCTGCCGCGCTTTATTGGCAAGTATGCCTAGTGTCTGCAGGTGTTCGGCGGTGACTTGCCCCTCGGACAAAACCCGGGCAATCGCAGTTTCCCGCACCGTGATCCATTGGCTGATTAATTGGGGATGTCTAATCAGGTAGGGTGCCATGCCCAGACCGGTTGCATTACCAATGCCAATATAACGGCGCACGTCGGTGTTCATCGATACTGCGGTTTTTGGCGAACGAACCTTTGCGAGATGTTCCGCCTGCTCTACGCTGAAATGTCGCAGCATGTAACAGGTGAACATTTCTGCTGCGAAAGGTCTGGCGAAATCAGGGTATTCGCTGCGGATTTTTCCCCAGTCGGCCATGCCAAATTTGCCACTGCCATACACTGCTGTCGTGCGATACAGGTAGCCCACATTTTTGAGGATATCAGAGCAGGGCTGCCGTCCGGCTGCCAGTTCATTGACTACGTATTCGAAGTTTCGCGAGCTGCGATTAGCTCGTGACAGTACGATCGTGTTGGCATCAACCCTGCCTGCTTCCTGTTTTGGCACATTCGCCCGCAGTTGCTCGACTTGCTGTTCATCAAGATCACCGATGCAAAGGGCCATAGTCAAATCCCATTGGCTGGCAATGACCCGGTCGTTACGGTCTTCGTCGCTGAGGTAATTCGAAAACAAAACAAAGCTGAAGACGTGATTTGTTGCTTTGACCCTATAAACGACTGTGCCATAGCCACTGTCATCCAGTTGAAATGTGCTGGGTTCAATTTCCCATTGTTCATGCATAAGTCTACGAATCAGGCTACGCATGAAGCTTAACCTGAACTGGTGCAGCGCTCCCAGGCGCTCCAACTGCATCACCTCACTGGGGTCGCGCAGCGGATAAGAAGTCATCCTGTGCTCAGCTAACATGACGACACCGCAAGATCGTTGTGTGCGAAATTCAATTGTTGCGTAACATTTCTCATCGGAGGTTTTGCTCCCGGGCAAGGGCATAGGCGATTTTCGGCGCAGCCCATAACGAAGGTAACAGAATCAGTGAGACAGGAACCGCAGTCACTACGATAAACGACTGCAGCGCAGAGATCCCTCCGGAACCGATGGAGACTAGGATCATCGCGACTACTCCCATGATAATGCCCCAGAACACGCGTAGGGCGATGGGAGGGTGATCGTCGCCTGTCATAACAATAGAAATAGTGTAAGTCATGGAGTCGCCCGTGGTGGCGACAAACAAAAATGTTAACACCAGGAACGCAGTGGTGATGATTGCGCCAAACGGCAATTGCTGAGTAATCGCAAGCAGTGCAGCTGGCATGTTGGAGCCGGCAAAAGGTTCTGAAATAACTCCGGGGTTCGCCAGTTCAAACGCTAGTCCCGAACCGCCTACGATCGTGAACCAGAAGGTGGTGATAATCGGTGAAATGATGGAGATTGCAACGACCATTTCACGAATGCTGCGCCCGCGAGAAATTCGTGCAATAAACATGGCCATTAATGGTCCATAACCCAGGAACCAGCCCCAGAAAAAAACAGTCCATGAATCCAGCCACTGATGATCAGCGCGAAACAGGGCCATGGGCACAAATGCTTGCAGATGCAGCAGTGACGATTTCAAATAACTGCTGAAGATGAATGCAGTGGGCCCCGCAAGGAGGACAAAAAGCATCAGTCCAACCGCTATCTGGATGTTTAGCTTGCTCAAGATCTGAATGCCTCGTTGAATTCCGGTCACGGTTGATACGGTATAAACGACAATAAGGGCCAATATAATTGAAAATTGTGCCCCATAATTGTCTGCGGTCCCCAGCAATTGTGACAGGCCGTAACTCACCTGTAGACCAAGGAAACCGATGGGCCCGACCGTTCCGGCAACGACAGAAATTACACAGGCTGCATCCACCACAGAGCCAAGCCAGCTGTTGATGGCCCTGTCACCAAAAACGGGATAGAGCAATGTGCGTGGCTTTAGTGGCAGGCCCCGGTCGTAATGCAGATGCATCAGCACAATGGTAGTGAGGCTGCCTAGTATTGCCCAGGCAAGAAAGCCCCAGTGCAAAAAGCTTTGGGCCAATGCCGGATAAACCGCTTCGTTGGATGCGGGTGTCACGTCATAAAAAGGCGGGGGAGATACAAAATGTGACATAGGTTCTGCTGCGGCGAAAAACACACCACCGCCGGCCAGCAAGGTACAGAGGATCATGCTGACCCACTTGAAGCTGCTGACCTCAGGCACGTCGAGTCCTCCCAGTTGCACTTTGCCGGCCCGGGAGATGGCTAGGGCCAAACCGATGAAGAACGTGACTAGCAGTAATAACTGCCAGTAGGCACCGAACAGTCGAGTCGACCAGCCAAAGGCAATGCCTACGTAACTGGAAAGGCTATCGATATCAATGAGCGCGACAGCGACGAACAGCACCAGAAAGCCCCCACTGAGCGCAAAAGTCAGCCAATCGACGCCCGGCTGGCTGCTCGTATCAGCTGGATCTTGAACCGCCAATGCAGTGTCGTTTGTCATACAGTAGTCCGCAGTATCTGCCAGTTGCTCAGTTTGTTACTGTGAGGGCCCAAAGGAGTGTTCAAAAAAGCGTAGCCAGTTGCCGCCCATAACCTTATTGACATCTTCCTGCGAAAAACCCTGTTGGGCCAGCCCATCGGCAACATTTTTAATGTCTCGCGAATCGCGGAACCAGCCTGGCTGCTGCGGCCATTCCTTGTTGCCCGCTGAGCCTTCACCGTAATCAGCCCCAAAGGTCCAGCGCCCGCTGCGCATCCATTCAAGCTTGCTGTATTCCCATTGCTCACAAAGGTCAGAGCCAATTCCGATGTTATCGATACCCATCATGTCAGCGGTTCTGGCAATCATTTGGCAAAAGTCTTCCAAGGTACAGTCGGAACCGTTTTTCAGGTGGAACGGGTACATGCTAAAGCCCAGCATTCCGCCTGAGTTCGCCAGGGCGCGCAACACCTGATCTGATTTATTCCTCAGTGCATCGTGAAAAAAGGTCGGATTTGCGTGGGTGATGGCAATAGGACGCTGGGAAAGGTCGATCGCTTCCAGCGTGGAGCGCTCACCGGAATGAGACATATCGATGACCATGCCAACCCGGTTCATTTCTTTTATGGCTTCTCTGCCAAAGCGGGTAACACCGGTGTCTTCACTCTCATAACAACCCGAGGCCAGAAGACTCTGGTTGTTGTATGACAGCTGCATTATCCGAGCGCCCAGTTCGTAATGAATTTGGACCAGCCCCAAATCATCTTCGATGGGGGAGCAATTCTGATAGCCGAAAATAATACCAAGCTTGCCCAATCGTTTTGCTTCCAGGATGTCTGCCGCTTCTCGCACAGGCATAATCAGGTCATGGTGATTCTGGAAATGTCGGTGCCACTGACTGATGTTGCTGATTGTCTCGCGATTGTTTTCCCAGTAACTGACCGTTACGTGTACGGCATTAATTCCGCTATCACGCGCCCGTTCGAATAGGGGCCGATCCCAGTTAATGTATTGAAGTCCATCGATAATGACGTTGGAATCGTGCATCGAGCTCTCCCGATTAATAGGGTTTGCTGTAATTGGTTTTTACAATGGTATAAAACTCCTGCGCGTACTGACCCTGCTCTCGAGGGCCGTAGCTAGAGGATTTTCTGCCGCCAAATGGCACGTGATAATCGGTGCCAGCGGTTGGCAGGTTCACCATTACGCAACCGGAATTTGAATACTGCTTGAAGTGGGAAGCGTACTTCAAGGATTGAGTGATAATGCCCGAGGTCAACCCAAACTCTGAGTCGTTGGAAATTTCCAACGCATGATCGTAGTCAGTAGCCTTGATTACACAGGCTAAGGGACCGAAGACTTCTTCCCGATTAATACGCATTTCGTTAGTCGTATTGGTGAAAAGGGTGGGGGCGAGGAAGTAACCCTCAGTGTCCAGTGTTATAGCCTCTCCGCCCTGAACTAATGTCGCTCCCTCCTGCTTGGCAAGCTCGATGTAATCCAGCACCTGTTGGTATTGCCTGGAGTCCACCACTGGCCCTATTTGAGTCGCGCTGTCCAAGGCGGCACCAACGACTAACCCCTGCATTGCCGCCACCAGTTTGTCGACAAACTCATCGTGGACAGCGTCCTCCACAATAAGCCTGGACGAAGCGGTACACTTTTGTCCTGTACCGGAAAAGGCACCCGCAATTGCACATTGCACCGCCACATCGAGGTCGGCATCGTTGAGCACAACCAAGGCATTTTTACTGCCCATTTCTAACTGAATCTTGGTCATATTTTCTATAGCGTTGCGGGCAATACGTCTACCGATGGGCACTGAGCCGGTGAAGGTAATGGCATCAATATCCGGTGATGTCGCCAGGGCTTCGCCCACCTCGCGACCGGGCCCCATGACCATGTTAAATACGCCTGCAGGTAAACCGCTGCGATCAATAATATCGGCGAGAACCCAGGCGCTGGCGGGAACCAATTCTGCGGGCTTTAAGACAACGGCATTACCATAGGCTAGGGCCGGTGCTATTTTCCAGGCAGCGACTGCCACCGGAAAGTTCCAGGGGGTAATAATTCCGATGACTCCCAGCGCTTCGCGCTTCACCTCTACTTCGATGCCAGGGCGAACAGAATCTACCGCTTCACCTGTAGGGCTTAGGACCTGTGCTGCGTGGTACTGAAAAAACTGCCCGGCGCGGGCCACTTCACCAATGCCCTCTGCCAGTGGCTTACCTTCTTCGCGAGAGAGCAAACGGCCGATTTCATCCTTGCGTGCGATCAATTCCGCACCGATGGTGTCAAGTATCGCTTTGCGCTCTTCCAATCCGCTGCGTCCCCAGGCAGTGGCAGCACGCCTTGCAGCTGCGATGGCCCGGGTACAATCATCGGCAGTGCCGATTGCATACTGTCCAATGACATCGCTGGTATCGGATGGACTCGTATTGGTGGTGACTTCGTTGCTTGTAACCCATTCGCCATCAATTAAGTGACCAAAGACTTTGTCATTCATAGGGAGTTCCGTAAAAAGCAGTTCCAGTGTGTAATCAATAGAGATTGAGGTATCGCCAGCGCAACGCTGCATTAGCCTGCCAGCGTTAAATTAACTTCCCCAGCCTCTGTGTTGTCGGTGCACGGTTGTCAGGATGAATTTTCGATGTTTTTGCTTTAATAAGTCCAATCAATTAATTTAATGGATTTATATTGCTACCTTATATATCTTATGAGGATCAGCCGACTCAAAAAGGAGGGTAGCTGCCATCAAGCATCACAACATCACCCTGAATCACATGCGGGCCTTTGTGGTGGTCGCCCGCCACGGCAGCTTCAACCGTGCGGCCGATGAGCTTTCGCGCTCACAGCCTGCGGTGACCTTGTCAATTAAGCAGCTGGAGAGCTACGTCGGCCTTAAATTGTTCGAGAGGACGACGCGCAAAGTGACGCCTACTACAGCGGGTGAGAAGTTCATTCCCGTTGCGGAGCGCTTACTGCGTGAGTTTGATATGGCGATCTACGACGTCACTGCTACGGCCGACTGCCGAAGCGGCCACGTCAGCATGTCGGTACTGCCGTCTGTGGCGACGCGCATACTGCCCGACGTTATAAGCGAATTCACGGAGAAATTTCCGGATATCAGTATTCATGTCAGCGATTATAATGCCCAGGGCGTGCAGCGCAGTGTTGAGCGTAACGAGGTGGATTTTGGCATCGGCAGCCTGTGGCACCCCAATAGTAAGCTCGAGTTTCGCCCATTGATGGAAGACCGGTTTGAGCTTGTATGTCACAAAGATCATCCACTGGCGGCCGAGGGCGCTCCGGTGACATGGGAGCAGCTGAAGGGCCTGAGTTTTCTGAGCACTGGACTGACCCAAGCCCTGAAAATGCAGCGCTATATTGGCAATCCCAAATTCGAGTTCACGACCACCAACACACTATTTGCGATGCTAAAGGCCAATGTCGGTGTCACTGTGTTACCGACGCTCGCGATGCCACAGGAAGATGATCTGAGGTCCTTGCCTATGGTCGACCCCGTTGAAACACGGGAAATATGTGTGATACTGCGTCAGGACTGGACTTTGTCGCCTGCGGCGAATGCGATGATGGAGGTATTGTCAGGACATTTGCCAATGTTGGCCAACCAACTCGATCTCACTCTGCAGTCAGGATAACGCTATGACCGAACAAAGTATGACTCTCAAAGAAGTTGAACTGCTTGCAGACCAGGCATTACAAGCCTGCGGTGCCTCAGCCTTACAAGCATCCTCACTTGCAGCCGGGGTTGCTGCAGCAGAGCGCGACGGGATTAGTAGCCATGGCCTGGTGTACGTTCCTACCTATTGCGAACACCTGCGCTTCGGGAAGGTGATTGGCCAGGCTCAGCCCGTGGTCGAGACGCCGCGGCCGGGCAGTGTCATGGTAGATGCAGGATCAGGCTTCGCTCATGCGGCGATACGCGCAGGCTTTGAGCCACTTATTGCAATGGCTCGCACTAACGGTTGCGCGGCGCTGGGTATCAACAATTCTTATAACTGCGGTGTGTTGGCGTTTCATACAGAGCGGCTCGCTGCGGAAGGTTTATTGGGCCTGGGCTTTACCAATGCACCAGCATCTATCGCTCCTGCAGGTGGCAGCACACCGGTGATAGGAACCAATCCTTTTTCGCTGGCGGTGCCTGGGCCCGAGGGAGCGACGTTCACGGTTGATCAAAGTGCCAGTGTTGTTGCAAAGAGCGAAATTATGGCGCGCGCTCGCAAGGGTGAGGCTATTCCAGACCACTGGGCGAAAGATGCGCAGGGCAATCCAACGACAGATCCCAATGAAGCGCTGAAGGGCTCTATGGCACCCAGCGGCGGCTACAAAGGGTTTGGGGTAGGGCTGCTGGTTGAAGTCATGGCGGCAGCACTCGCCGGGGCATCGCTGGGAATCAATGCCAGCCCGTTTTCTGGCACTGCCGGTGGGCCGCCGAAAACAGGCCAGTTTTTTCTCGCCCTCGATCCACAGCTTTTTTCCGGTGGCTTGTTTGAAGGCCAGATTCAATCTCTTTGCGAGGCTGTCCAGTCTCAGCCCGAAGCGCAGTTGCCAGGGCAACGGCGTCGGCGTCATCGGGAAAAGGCAGATGCCGAGGGTATCGTCGTCCCTTCTGAATTAGTGGTGAAAGTGGAGGCCCTGCGGGGCTAATCGATTCCGAGTGAGGAGAAAGTCATCGCTATATCAGACGTGAATGCAGAAATAGAAATCGCGATAGAAGAGAGCGGTTTCTACCTTGGTTTCAATAAGGTTGTCGCGATTGGCTCCAAAGTGATCATCGCGACCCTGGTTATTTGGGCTGCGGTGTTCCCCCAGGAGGCAGGGGCAATCTTGGGTGAGATAAAGACCTGGTCATTCGCCCGCTTTGGCGCTTGGTACATGTATGTCGTCGCGTTTTTTCTGGCCACCTGCACCCTGTTAGCGGTGATTCCCGCCACTGGCTCGATTAAGCTGGGCCAGCCTGACGAGCAACCCGAGTTTTCACGGTTTTCATGGATTTCCATGATGTTTGGCGCTGGTATCGGTATTGGTATGCTTACCTTCGCTACTGCAGAACCGCTTTATCATTTCAGTGTTAATCCAGATACCATTCTCGGTTATGCACAAAGCGAAAGTGCCAATAATGTTCGGCACGCATTCAAATGGTCTTTTCTTCACTGGGGTCTAAGTGCTTGGGGCGCCTATGCGCTGGTGGGCTTGTCCATGGCTTTTTTCAGCTTCAATCGAGGTCTGCCACTCACGATTCGGTCTGGGCTGGCGCCCCTGTTCGGGCGGTCGCTTAACGGCGGCCTGGGACACGCGGTTGATATCACAGCGGTCATAGCTACGATCCTGGGAGTCGCGGTAACCATCGGTTTCGGTGTTTCCCAGTTTGCCGCCGGAATGTATGAAATCAGCGGAGCGCCATGGTTGATGGACAGTAATGGTTCGCCCACGAATACCGGAATGCTGATTGCGTTGTGTGTCATCATGACGGCCTCAACGCTCTCTGCCCTTTCGGGCGTAAGCAGAGGCATCAAATGGCTGTCTAACCTGAATATGTGGCTGTCGTTTACCCTGCTTGCATTTTTACTTGTTTTTGGCGGTACCAGTCTGGCGTTCAAGTCCCTGCTGATCGGCATCTGGGACTACATGATTAACTTACCGTCCATGCTGCTAACTTATTGGGCACCTGCCACCGCTGATCCTGCCGCTGAGCTTTATCATTGGCAGTCGACGTCGTGGACTGTTTTTTATTGGGCTTGGTGGATCGCCTTCGCACCTTTCGTCGGATTGTTTCTTGCACGCATTTCCCGCGGCCGCAGCATTCGCGAGTTTATCGTCGGCGCGATGCTGGCACCGTCACTGATGTGTTTTATCTGGATCACCTTTGCCGGTGGCACGGCTATCGATCTTGAGTTAAATGGCAGCGCCGGTGGCGCTATTCTGTCGGCGGGACAGGAGTCCCAGCTCTTCGCCACTCTCAAGCTGATGCTTTCAGATGGTTTGATGCCCATTATGAGTTCCCTGGTCGTGTTGCTGCTGCTGACTTATTTGGTGACCTCTGCTGATTCGGCGGTTTTAATCGTTAATACCATTAATTCTGGTGGCGACGAAAGCCAGAAAGGCCATGTGCATATCGTCATTTGGGGAGTAGCCTTAACCCTGGTGATTGCAGTACTGCTGATCGCTGGTGGCATGGAGGCCCTGAGGACTTCAATGCTGGTCGGTGCACTGCCGTTTTCGCTGATTATGGGCCTTATGGGTTTAGCCCTGATCAAAGCGCTGATCGAAGACGCGTTTCGCAATCGGGATCAGAAGGCGAATGACTGAGCCAGCGCCTTTAATCCAACCCCCGGTTCACATTGGCTTCCTGCTAGTACCTGGCTATACGCTTAGTACCTTTGCTAATGCGGTGGCAGTCTTGCGCATGGCTAACCGACAAAGCGGGCAAGAGCTGTACCGTTGGTCGGTGTTAAGCCTGGATGGTGAGCCGGTAATCTCCAGCGCTAACATCGAGCTGGTGCTCGACGGATCTCCCCATACTGTCGGCCCCATGGACATCATGTTGGTGTGCGGAGGTTACGATATTGAAAAACGGGTTTCTCCTGCGTTGTTTGAACTTCTCAGAGAGCTGGCGAGCAAGGATGTGTCTTTGGGAGCCTTGTGCACTGGCACCTACGCGCTGGCCGCAGCGGGCTTGCTGGACGGCTATCGCTGCACCATTCATTGGGAAAACCTTCCCAGCCTTCGGGAGCAATTTCCTCGTCTGTTGATTTCCTCCAGCCTGTTTGTGATTGACCGCAATCGTTACACCTGCTCAGGCGGGATCAGTTCTATCGACTTGATGTTGAATCTAGTGTCTGAAATTCACGGGCACAAACTGGTTCAGGATATTTCTGAACAGTTCACCTGCGAAAGAGTGCGTACCGAGAGAGATGCTCAGAGGGCCCCGTTGCAGTACTTGATTGGCGCGAGCCAACCGAAACTCGTCGATGCCGTGGCGATGATGGAGGCCAATATTGAAGAGCCTCTGAGTCTTGATGATGTTGCGTCTTATATTGGTATTTCGCGTCGCCAACTGGAGCGCCTGTTTGACAAGTACCTGCACTGTGCGCCGTCGCGCTACTACCTGGAGTTGCGGCTTTATAGAGCTCGCTTGCTGTTACTGCAAACAAATATGTCGGTTGTCGAAGTAGCGGTAAGCTGCGGGTTTTCAACTGCGCCTCATTTCAGCAAGTGTTACAGCGAGTTCTATGGCAAACCACCGCGGGATGAACGCCTCGTTCGGCAATAGCCCAAGTGCTTTGCGCAGGTACTGCAAGGCGTCGCTTGAGTAGGCTCTGGCCGCCGCTAAATGGTGGTAAGCACCAGTCCCTTTTCAGATGCGACACGTACTTACGGCATAGCGACTAGCCTTTCTCAAAAAGGTTGGAGAAGTCAAATTAGCGTGTTAATAGTGGCCAGCTTTACGAGTTATATCGTGATTAGGGGCTCGCGTGCCCTTCATTTGTAATAGAGGATGGGCATGGCACAACTACCGGCAAAATCCAACGTCGTCATCATAGGCCTTGGCGGAATCGTGGGCGCGTCCGTAATGCATCACCTGGTGGAAAGTGGCTGGGATGACATAGTCGGCATCGACAAGACCTCTGTACCAACCGACATTGGCTCAACCTCCCACGCATCTGATTTTTGTTACGCTACTGATCACAGCAAATTCAATTGTTATACCACTCAATACAGCATCGAGTTCTTCGAAAAGATGGGCCACTATGCCCGGGTTGGCGGTCTTGAAGTCGCGCGTAAGGGCGACGATGACCGCATGATGGAACTCAAGCGTAAGGTAGCCTCAGGTAAAGCGTTTGGCACCAATGTAAAAATGATCAGTGCAGCTGAGGCCAAGGCGCTTTTCCCGCTGTTGGAGGAGGACATGGTGCAGGGTGCCATGTGGGACCCCGATGCCGGTTTAGTGCAGCCACGATCGCAAACGGTGGCAGGTATACTGGTTGATAACGCTGTGAATACAGGTAAGGCGCAATCGTTTGCCAATACCAGCGCCACTGGTCTTGATATCCAGGATGGCCGCATTGTGGGAGTTGAAACCAGTCGAGGTTATATCGCAGCTAATCACGTGATTGTATGTACAGGCCTGTGGGGCCGAACGATCGCGGAGATGGCAGGAGAAGACCTGCCCGTCATGCCGGTGGACCATCCGCTGACCTTCTTTGGTCCATACACTGAGTTTGAAGGCACTGGGGAACATATCGGCTACCCCTTGATGAGGGACCAGGGTAATTCTGCCTACATGCGCGATACGGGTGATCCAAAGACCCCCGATGGCGGACAGATCGAGTGGGGATATTACGAGGAAAAAGAACCCCGGTTATTGCACCCGCGCAATCTTCCCGAGATAGGGGATTCTCACTGGTCTCCGTCACAACGCGATCTTGAACTCGAACAAATCATGGAGCCATTGGAGCGGGCAATCGAGTTGACCCCGATCCTTGGCGAACTGGGGTACAACGAAAAGCACTCCTTTAATGGCCTACTCCAGGTCACCGCAGATGGCGGTCCCTCGATTGGAGAATCGACCCTGACTCGCGGGCTTTGGTATGCCGTCGCTGTATGGGTTAAGGACGCGCCGGGCATTGCCAAGGTATTGGTGGACTGGATGACCAATGGTATTGCTGAGCGCGATTACTATGCGGTTGATACAGCAAGGCACTACCCCATACAAAAGACCTCATCCTACGTCCATGATCGCTGTTATGAATCCGCGTTCAAAATCTACAATCCGGCTGTGCATAACCGGGAACCTTATTCGAAGGGCCGCAACCTCAGGCGCAGTCCATTCTGGGTGCGTGAGCAGGAGTTGGGTGGTCACTTTATGGAGCTGGCAGGCTGGGAGCGCGCGCACGGCTACGCGGCTAATGAACCTCTGCTGGAAAAGTACGCAGACCGGGTGCCGGTGCGAGAGCACGAGTGGGATAGTCGGCACTTCTGGCGAGTGTCCAACGCCGAGCAGCTGGCAATGTCGGATAACGTCGGCATGATCAACCTGTCTCATTTTGCAGTTATTGATGTGCTCGGCCCCGACGCGGAAGCGCTAATGGAATATGTTTGTGTCGCAAAGGTTGGTGGCGATACGCCTATCGGGAAAGGCGTTTATACGCATTTTCTGGACAAGCGCGGCGGTGTGCGCGCTGACCTGACTGTTATTCGTCATGCCACAGATAGATTCCGGGTCATTGATGGCGCCGACGCAGGGCATCGGGACTATACCTGGCTGCGGCGTATGGCTCAGGACAAAGGATGGAATGTTTACGTCGACGATCGTTCAGATCACGTTGCCTGCCTGGGTGTATGGGGTCCGAACGCGCGTGCGACGATTCAGGCCGTCGCCGACGACCCCGTGGCCTGGGATGATGAAAATTTTCCCTTTGCGTCGACACGAAAACTTACCCTGCAGGGCATTCCTGTAGAAGCCTTTCGAATTTCCTATGTGGGCGAACAAGGCTGGGAGCTACACGTCGATTTCAGCTATGGCCTCGCCCTGTGGGATATCATTTATGCGCAGGGAGTCACGCCCGTCGGTATTGAAACTTACGCAAACAGCAGGCGCATGGAAAAAAGCCTGCGCTTGCAGAATGCCGATCTGCTCACCGAGTACAACCTGTATGAAGCGGGCCTGGCGCGCCCGGTGGTAAAGAAAGCGGACTTCTACGGTAAGGAGGCTTATCTGCAACAGCGAGAGCTGGAAGAGCAAGCTGCCTATTTATGCACATTAGTGATGCACGATAATGTCGACTCTCAGGGCCTCGCTCGTTACCCAGTTGGCAATGCGCCTTTAATCGATCCTCAGTCGGGAGAGGTGCCCATCGACTCAAAAGGGCGCCGATCTTATCTGTCCAGTATTTCTTTCGGCCCCAGTATCGGCAAAAATATTGGGCTGGGGTATCTTCCGTCCGAATATTGTCAGCAAGGCCGGGAGATGATCACGGAGTACCTGGGCGAGCAGTTCACGATGACGGTCGAGTCGGTAGGGTACAAGGCGCTGTATGATCCGGACAATACGCTCGTGAAAGGTTGATCCGGCCATGGCAGGCCATTTTTCGTCACTACCCAATTGCGCTGGCTTTAAGTCTGCCAGCGTAGCTTGGACACCAATACGTCAGTAGATCGCAGAACGAGAAAGTCATGGAAAAGTATTCGCTGTTCAAGCTGTTCAATCACGCGCGGACTTACAATGAGAACTGGCAGCGAGCCTGGCGCAGTCCTGTTCCAAAGTCAGACTACGATGTGGTCATTGTGGGCGGGGGAGGTCACGGGCTTGCTACCGCCTACTATCTTGCAAAAGTGCACGGTATCACCAACGTTGCAGTCGTCGAGAAGGGCTATTTGGGGGGCGGCAATACTGCACGTAATACCACCATCATTCGCTCAAACTATCTGTGGGACGAGGCCGCCCAGCTCTATGAATTATCGCTTAAGCTGTGGGAGGGCCTAAGCCAGGAGTTAAATTTCAATGTGATGTTCAGTCAGCGCGGTGTGCTTAATCTTGGACACACTTTGCAGGACATGCGCGACATCCAGCGCCGGGTCAATGCTAATCGCCTGAATGGAATCGATGGTGTCGTGCTGTCAACGGCAGAAGTACAAGCGCGAGTGCCATTGATGAATTGTTCGCCGAACGCACGTTACCCCATATTAGGAGCTTCCTGGCAACCTCGGGGAGGGACTGCCCGCCACGATGCTGTTGCATGGGGTTATGCACGGGGAGCTGACGCTCTGGGCGTGGACCTGATCCAGCAAACGGAGGTTACTGGTATACGCCGCCACAATGGCGCTGTCGTTGGTGTCGAAACCGCCAATGGTTTTATTGGCGCGCGCAAAGTGGCCTGTGTCACCGCGGGTAATTCCGGTGTAATGGCGGCTATGGCCGGCCTGCGCCTGCCGATTGAATCGAGGCCCCTGCAGGCATTGGTGTCAGAGCCTTTAAAGCCCTGCCTGGATACAGTTGTCATGTCCAACGCAGTGCACGGTTACATCAGCCAGTCCGATAAGGGCGACCTGGTAGTTGGCGCTGGAGTGGACAGTTATAACGGCTATGGACAGCGTGGCTCTTTCAATGTGATAGAGCATACGCTGCAGGCCATATGCGAGCTATTTCCGTCGTTTAGCCGCGTCCGAATGAACCGCCATTGGGGCGGGATTGTCGATACTTGCCCCGATGCCTGTCCCATCATCAGCAAAACTCCAGTTGAGGGTTTGTTCTTTAATTGTGGCTGGGGCACCGGCGGCTTTAAGGCAACGCCGGGCTCGGGTTATGTCTTTGCTGACACGGTGGCTAACGACCGGCCACATCCGTTGGCCGAGGCCTTTAATATTGACCGCTTTTACAGCGGGGCTCTCATTGACGAACACGGCGCTGCCGGTGTCGCGCACTAAGGACGACCAGATGCTGCAAATATACTGCCCCTACTGTAAGCAAACTCGCGAGGAAGAGGAGTTCAGCTACGCTGGCGAGGCGCATATCAAGCGTCCTTCTGATCCGCAGGCGGCGTCAGATAAAGAGTGGGGGGACTACCTTTTCTTCCGTAAAAATCCACGGGGTATTCATCACGAGATGTGGCAGCACTCGGCGGGGTGTCGTCGATACTTCAATGTCATTCGCAATACTGTCACCTATGAGGTGCTGGAAAGTTACCCCATGGGCACTAGCCCCTCCGAACAGCCGGCACACGCGGCAACCATTAGCACTGCCGGAGAACTGCAATAATGCAGATCAATCGTTTAGCCAGCGGCGGGCGCGTCAATCATGCCAAACCGCTCAACTTTAGCTTTAACGGAAAACGCTATCAGGGGCTGGAAGGCGATACCCTCGCTTCAGCATTACTCGCTAACGGCGTAAACGTGGTGGGCCGCAGTTTCAAATACGGCCGCCCCCGCGGTATCGTCGGTCATGGCGCCGAAGAGCCTAACGCCATCGTGCAGTTGGGCAGTGGCGCGCAGACAATACCCAACCTCCGGGCTACCCAGGTAGAGCTGTATGAAGGGCTGGAGGCGCGCAGTGTCAGCGGCTGGCCCAGTGTCGACTATGATCTGATGAGTGTCATGGGAGTATTTAAGCGGATGCTGCCGCCAGGTTTTTACTACAAAACCTTTATGCGTCCGCAGAAGCTGTGGATGACCTATGAGCATTTTATTCGCAAGGCAGCGGGTCTGGGCTCAGCGCCTGTCGAAGCGGATGTAGATAGTTACGATCGGTTGAACCAACACTGCGATGTATTAGTGGTCGGTGCAGGCCCAGCGGGGCTGGTCGCCGCTCGGGAAGCTGCACGCAGCGGTGCGCGAGTTATTATTGCCGACGAACAAAGTGAATTTGGCGGCAGCCTGTTGGGAGCCAGTTCCCACGTTGATCAACAGCCTGCAGCCGACTGGCTCGCGCAAATAGTGCAAGAGCTGAATGAGTTCGCTAACGTGCAACGGTTACCGCGCAGCACCGTGTTTGGGTACTACGATCATAACTTCCTAGCGATTGTTGAGCGTCGCACTGACCACCTTGGCATTAGCGCGGAGAGTGGAACGCGGCAACGCCTGCATAGGGTGCGTGCCCGTCAAGTCGTTCTGGCCACCGGCGCAATAGAGCGCCCCCTGGTCTTTGCCCATAACGACGTGCCCGGTGTCATGCTGGCTTCTTCAGTGGCAACTTACGTCAATCGCTATGCGGTGCTACCGGGCAATAAATTGCTGTTGTTTACCTCTAACGACGACGCTTACCAAACCGCGATTAACTGGCATAAAGCGGGCCGAGAGGTGGTGGCGGTTGTTGACTCCCGGATGGCACCAGGCGGCGACCTGAATCAGATCATGGCCGACCTGAATATACAGCTCTATTGCGGTCATGGAGTCATTGAGGTGGTCGGTAAAAAACGCGTCAAAGCCGCGGTCATTGCGCCTTTGAGTGTGGACGGCAGCTCAATTATCGGACAGACGCTTCGCCTGGACTGTGACCTGGTGGCCTGTTCCGGTGGCTGGAGCCCTGTCATTCATTTGAGTTCACACACCGGTACTCGACCACAGTGGAGCGACCAGGTGGTGGGCTTTGTGCCAGGCGAGAGTGTCCAACAGGAACGTTCTGCAGGGGCCGCTCGGGGTACCTATGGTCTTACGCGCTGCCTGGAAGAGGGCGCTGCTGCGGGCGCGAAGGCCGCACTGGCCGCTGGCTTCGGTGATGGTGTCGTCGAATTTACAGCCCCCGGTGCTGATGAGGCCTCGCAGGAGCCACAGCAACCCTTGTTTCTTGTGCCCCATAGCAAACCTACCAGCCGCGCCCCAAGTCAGTTTGTCGATTTCCAACTGGATGTCACTGCGGCCGGAATCGAGCTGGCTGCCAGGGAAGGTTACGAATCGGTTGAGCACGTCAAGCGCTATACCGCGCTGGGCTTTGGTACGGACCAGGGCAAACTAGGCAACATCAACGGTCTGGCAATTTTGTCCAAAGCTTTAGGGCAGACCATTGCGGAGACAGGCACCACGATTTTTCGGCCGTCCTATACACCCACCACTTTTGGTGCTATCGCGGGCAGGGACGTTCAGTCATTGTTTGACCCAGAACGCTACACCTCAATGCACAGATGGCATGAACAACAGGGCGCGCACTGGGAGGATGTAGGTCAGTGGAAACGTCCCTGGTATTTTCCCAAGCCAGGCGAGTCGATGCACGAGGCGGTGAACCGCGAATGTCTGGCTGTGCGCAACAGCGTGGGCATGTTGGATGCCTCCACGCTCGGCAAGATTGATATTCAGGGTTCGGACGCAGCGGAATTTCTTAACCGGGTCTACACCAACGGCTACCTAAAACTGGCGGCAGGCAAGTGCCGCTATGGTCTAATGCTGAAAGAAGATGGCATGGTGTTTGACGACGGTGTTACCGCTTGTCTGGCTGAAAATCATTACCTGATGTTCACTACCACTGGTGGCGCTGCGGGCGTTTTGTCCTGGCTGGAATTATGGCACCAAACCGAGTGGCCCGAACTCAATGTGTTCTTTACTTCAGCGACCGATCATTGGGCCACAGCAACCATTACCGGCCCCAATGCGCGCAAAGTATTAGAGAAAGTGTGTGACGATATCGACCTGTCTGCAGATGCATTCAAGTTTATGGATTGGCGCGACGGTACGGTCGCTGATGTAGCGGCGCGAGTATTTCGAATCAGTTTCACTGGAGAACTGACTTTCGAGGTCAATGTTCCAGCGCATCACGGTCGTCATGTTTGGGAGAAACTTTATGAGGCAGGTCAGGAGTTTGACATTACGCCCTATGGAACTGAAACCATGCACGTACTGCGAGCGGAAAAAGGGTTCATCATTGTCGGTCAAGACACTGATGGCTCAATGACCCCCCAGGACTTGAACATGGGTTGGGTGGTTGGCAAAAACAAGGATTTCAGCTTTATTGGCCATCGAGGCCTGAACAGAGAAGATTGTCAGCGTGAAGATCGTAAACAACTGGTGGGGCTGAAAACTCTGGATCCTAAAACAGTATTACCCGAAGGCGCACAAATTGTTGTTGACCCCAGCCAGCCTCTGCCGATGGCGATGCAGGGCCACGTCACCTCCAGCTATTATAGCGCCCATCTGGGTCATTCCATTGCCCTGGCAGTCGTTAAAGGTGGGCATAAGCGGATAGGGGAGACCATTCATTGTCCGCTGGCTGATGGACGCAGTGTGCCTGCAGAAATTGTCAGCTCGGTATTTTACGACCCTCAAGGAGATCGTCAAAATGTCTGAGGTGACGCAAGCCACGCAGGAGAGTGAAGCTGTGACAGTTAACAGGGAATCACCGCTGCATTACGTTTCAGCGGTAGGGAATAGCCAGCATCCGCAAGCCGGCATTACAATTGGGGAGCGCGTGCACAGGGTGCACTTAAATTTGCGTGGCGACCCCAGTGACCAAGAATTTTGCCGAGGTGTGACAGATGTATTGGGAGTAGAGCTGCCATTAGAGCCCTGCACCTTTAACTGTAATGACGGTAGTGGCTTGTATTGGCTGGGTCCCAACGAGTGGCTGGCAATCGTCCCTGGAGGTACAGGACGAAATACCGAAAGCCAGTTGCGTGAGACGCTAAAGGGCCATTTTTCCGTTGTAGACATCAGTGGCGGACAAACCCAGATTCGCATGTCGGGCGAGGCAGTGGGCCAGTTGCTTAAGAAGTCCAGCGTTTACGATTTTCATCCTGAACATTTTCGTTCTGGCCAATGTGTACAAACCACGTTTGCCAAGGCCTCGGCCTTGATCAGCAAAAACGCAGATCAATCCTTTGACTTGGTCATGCGCCGCAGCTTCTCGGACTATTTGTGCCGTTGGATTATTGATGCTTCAGCCGAATATGGCCTGCAACTGAACGCAGACGCGTGAGAAACGTACGCGTTTTCTGCCGGATTCACATCTAGTCGCAAGTGTTGGAGTTAACCGTGAGCAAACTCTCAGGCAGTTGCATGTGTGATTCAGTGCGTGCTGCGAATGGAGCAGGGCAGTAGCCTGAGAACGGGGACTCGATTCTTGCTAGCCACGAGAAGCTGATTTGCCAAAACCCTCCGTAGAGGCATCATTGGTGATCCGGTGATTGTTCTCAGCTCTTCACATACTTTTGCGAATTTGGCAGGAAACACCTTCAGGGTGCGGTAGAATGCTGGTACAAGAAAGTTAACTATTTCATTCACAGGTGTCTTCGTGTCAAAAATTGCTGTTGTCGTTGTTATCGTAATTCTGTTTTTTGTCTTCCTGCAGTTTACTTCGGGGAACAAGAAGTCAGCCGAGGAGAACAAGCAGAAGGGCGCGGACTTCTTGGAAGCCAATAAAGATGCGGAAGACGTGATCACCACAGCCTCAGGATTGCAGTACCTGGTATTGGAGCAGGGAACCGGTCAGCAACACCCTGAAGCCCGCGATACAGTAAAGGTGCATTACCACGGTACCTTACTCGATGGCACAGTCTTTGATAGCTCGGTGGAGCGGGGCGAGCCGATAGAGTTTGGGCTTGGTCAGGTTATTAAAGGGTGGACGGAAGGACTTCAGCTCATGGTAGTGGGGCAGAAGATCCGCTTGTTTATTCCCAGTGAGTTGGCCTATGGAAACCGCTCAGCAGGCGCCATTAAGCCGGGGTCAACGCTCATTTTCGACGTGGAGCTGCTAGAGATTAACTAGCAGATGTTTACTGGTGCTGCTTACTCCCAAGGGCGCAGAAACAAACATGGGCAGTTTGCTCTGGAACACAGATATTCCCTTAATCGGCTTTAGAGCCATGTTGGTTAAACGCTTCAACTGCACACCGCCTCAATTCATCTATTTAACATAATATATTTATTAAGTGCGCATCAGGCCCCGTCGAGCATCATGCAAACAATTGCATGTGGCTCTACTGCGCCATTCTTTCGATGATCTGGCGCTCTGGATAGTGCGTAACACGTGTTTAGCAGTGAATTGGGACAGCATGCCTGCCAGATAAGCGATGAGGGTTGCTAGCTAAGCCAAGCTTGACGGTGACCAACCATGCTTCTTGGCGCACCAGCCCATGTGCCAGCCTTAAACCGAGATTACTGCTTAATCACAGTACACCTAACCGCCCAGACTGCTGTGGCAGCTGTTTCGCTAAAACGAAGGCCCAGGCCACAGACTGCGCCAAATCTTTCGGTATCCGTTAAAAATGCCTTAATACGACGTGCTCGAGCTTGCACAGGCGTGCACTGGGTGTCGCCAAAAGTAAAACCATGCGCGTAGGAGCGCGTCGTATATTGGCGAAAACGATAAGTCGCGTCGTGATTGCGACGACGGCCCATTGTCGACGCGCGCGAAACTTCTGGCGATAGAGAGTCCTCAGGGAAAACACGGCGTTAGCGAGAGTGACCGAGAAGGCTCACGGGATTCACCGGCAACGTCACTCTGATTAACCGAACGAGATTCACAATCATCTTCGTACGCCTTCAATGCTGAGCGTTCAGTTATATGTCCCTGATAAGCAATGTGGCCAAGCGAGAGTGCCGGTGCTCAGAGGCGCCTGGAATTACGTTTAGCGGCCCAAAGCCCTTAAAACAAGCTAAATACGGCTGCAGCAGCTTGTTCGGATGTTTATCCACATGTGCGCATAATATATATTATGTTAAATAAATGATCTGGACACACAGTTATGCACAACCCCTGGACGAACAAGTAAAGCTGGAAAGAAATAGCGACCGAGGCGCCAGTTTCCAAGAAAACGTGAGAACCTTTCGTGCAGGCGGTAATCCCCTACTCCAAAGTTGCAGGAGTGCCCTGCGGGTAAGTAGGTGTATTGTTTGAATGATGAGTTCTAAGCTACCGCTCATATAAGGCGGTCTATATTGCTGGTCATGAAGGACAGGGGATCCCGTCCGGCGGACATTTTCCAATATGAAAAAAACTGCAGGAAAAGCAGCAATACGTTCCGTGCGGCGGCACGCGATCTTTGATTGGATCAGATTAGCAGTCCAGGCATGCATTGCGTTAACTGGAGGAAGCCGGATTGTGATGTTCAATTATGCCCGTCCAAAAACTGCGGCCCTCCCCCGCTATTTTTCCTATCAAGGCATCCCGACTGTTCGAATCACTGATGTGGGCGCTGCGACCGTTTGACCGGCTTGCCGGAATACCCTGACCACCTCTGCCGAATTACTCTGACCAATCCGCTGTTGCAAAAGACCGAGTTGGACTTAGTTGATGCGCATTCAAAAGGAGTTTCATGGTGAACTCTTTGTCGATGGTCGTCATCTTCACGACATCTTCAATCAAGACCCAGGGCACGTTTCTCCTTCTCCAGCACAGCCGCCACCTGCGGCTGCGCCCTCACCCGCGCGACGAGACCCGCCAGGTTCGGCCAGCGCGACTCATCTACCTCGTAGCCCGCATAAGCTGCATTGATAAATGGACTCGCGATACTCAGGTCAGCCATCATGAAATCGCCGAAGACGAAGCCCTCTGTGGGTATCCGGCCTTCCAGATAGTCCAACATGGGAGGCAGGTCCTTTTCGATAATGCGGGCAATAAGCTCTTCGTCCGGCTCCTGCTTGAATGCCAGAGGGCGCATAAAACGCTGGAAGAATATACTGGCTGCCAATTCGGACACACGCCCCCCCGTCAGGTCTTCGTACCACAGCGCCATCGCCCAATAGTTGGGCTTCATCGGGTAAAGCCTGGGTTCTGGATAGGCGTCATCTAGATACTGGCAGATCACCTTGGAGTCGCACAGTGTCAGGTCTCCATCCACCAGAGAGGGAATCTTGCCCAGCGGATTGATCTTGAGGTATTCAGCATCCTCGGAGAAAGGCATCTGCCTAACTATTTCATAGGGGACATCCTTGATGTCCAGTGCAATAAAAACTTTGCGCACGTAGGGGGAGCCGTGCACGCCATGCACTTTGATCATCTAACAGTCTCCTAAAACACTACCAGCTATAGCTGGCAGTGAGTCCAATCCGGCGACCGGGAACAGGGTAGCGCTGGCCATAGCCAGTCGGCGCCCGGCGCACCAGCGGTGTGGCCTGGCTACCGCCACCGCCACGCAGCGCTTCCTCATCAAACACGTTGGTGGAGAACAACTCAACGCTCCACTGGTCTGCACGTACGCCTAGGTACAGGCTCACCAGGGAGTAGGAGTCGAGTTCTTCCTGCAGCGTCAGGCTATCGCGATCGCCTGTGTAGGTGTAAAGAATACGGCCGTAACCCTCGAAACTGTCAAACGGAATGCTGTACTCGCTATTGATACTGACCGTCCAGTCCGGGACGGAACCGATGGCATCGCCGCCCACGTCACACAGTGCTACGGGCTGCCCTGCCGGGATCACAGGTGCGCCATTGTCGTCGAACTCACTACAGGGAAGCTCGATGCCATCGGAGAACTCACCGTCGCTATAACTGAGGGAGCCTCCCAAGTACCAGTTTTCACTGAGAAGCGCCGTTAGATCCATCTCCGCGCCCCATACTTTCGCATCACCATTTACCGTCAGGCCAGTGACGTCGATATCCCCACTTTCGCCACGAACGTTCAGTGCATTGAGGCGGGAAATATAGTCTTCAAAATCCTGGTAGTAGAGAGAGCCGTTCAGCCTTAATGCCCCCTCCATCAAGGTGCTCTTGAAGCCCAGTTCGTAGGAGGTACTGTCTTCCGACTCAAATAGCAGAACGTCCTCGGGCACCACCGTCGGGGTAACTGTCAGGCCGCCAGGTCGCCAGCCGGTTCCAACCAGCGCATACACGTTCAGGTCATCATTGAGGGCATACTGCAAGGTAACCTGGCCCGTGACAGAATCCTCATTTTCATTCTTTTTGCCATCGCTAAGGATCTGCTGAATCAAACTGCCCGCAGGCAGCGTATCCGGGGTGAATGGAGGTGAGAAGCCGTCAGCGCCAGCAACAGCAAACAGCTCCCGATCCTGATCAACCTCCTGGTAGCGAAGGCCTACCTGCAGGGTCAAGGCATCGGTGAGATAGAACTGGTTGTGGGTAAAAAGCCCCCAGCGCTCTGCTTCCGCCGGGAACACCAATTTAGTACTGCCGCTCGCGCCGAACGGGGGAGCCCCGGCTGCCGCGGGGATGAGATAATTCTCCTGACTGAAATCGATATCCGAGTTTTCGTAGTAGGCACCCAGCATGTAATCCCAGGTTTCGCCATCGTTACTGGCAATGCGTAACTCCTGCGACCAATCGGTACGATCATCTAACGCTATGCGACGCGCAACGTTTTCCGGGTTGGCATTCCCTACTGCCTGGTCGTACTCAAAAGTTGAATCCGTATCATGGTAGCCCGTCACCGAGGTGATGGTATGGGAATCTAGGTCCCACTCCAGAACCAGTGAAGAGTTCCAGTAGTCAGCGTCGGTGTTGTTTTCTATACCGTTATCAAGGCCAACCAGCGCACCCCGCCGGTCGAACGCATCCAACTCCCGCAGTACACCATCTGGGTCCTGCAGATCCGGGTCACCCGCCGGGGCGCCCTCCAGCACCCAAATGTCATCGTTATCACGCTCCAGGTACTGGACCGCCAGGTCAACGCTTAAGCTGTCCGTCGGTAACCAGCTAAGACTGAGACGACCGGCCTTGGATTCGTCATGGGTGGTCTCCCCGGTTACATCGTTCTCGATCTCATCGAGGTCACTCTCGTCGTATACGCCGGCAATTCGCACGGCCAATTCACCGGGTATCACCGGAAAACTGACTGCTATCTGCGTATTCACGCCATCATTGTCAGCAACCGTGGCCCGGATCTCACCTTCCATTTCCTCCAGGTTCGGTCGCGCCGTGTGGATGTTAATGGCTCCAGCAGGTGAGGTACGGCCAGCCAGGCTGCCCTGGGGGCCACGCAGCACCTCCACGCGCTGAATATCGAACATCTGCTGAAACACCGCGTTCGAATCCACGACTGCCTGGTTCCAATAGGTGGTAACGGTAGCTTCCGCCGCAGAGTTAGGGTTGTAATCTATGCCGCGCAGGTCAATGCGGCCGCTGCGCCCGTTGAAACTGGTGATGTTAAGGCCCGCAGTCAATGCATCCAGGTCGGTAAACGAGAATACGTTGAAGTCCTTGAGCGCATCGCCATCGATCACGTTGACCGTTGATGGGATATCCTGGATTGATTCGGAACGTTTCTGGGCGGTAACAATAATCTCTTCCAGCATTGCGTCTTGAGCTTGAGCCACTGTACTACTGCCAAGTAGCGCTATAGCGACAGCTGATGCGAGGGAGGTGTATCTATGGTTGTAGTGCCTACCTGGTTTCATGACGAGTTCTCCGATACTTCTCTATTAACTTTATGGCAGTTAGTGTATTCGGGATCTCGTTTTTACGAGTATCATATTAGGACAATCGACATTGCCTGCCACCCTGCCCCTGGCGAATAGTAATTTCTTTCACATTATCAATAGGTTAGATGCTTTTACCTGCATCCGTAGATACTACACCTTGCACTGTTCCTCTGCCTGAAATATATTCATATTTGTTATTTATGAATACGAGGAGCACATATGGCTACCACAAGTTTAAGTCTAGGTGAGCATTGGGAAGTATTTATCAAAAACGAAATCTCCAGTGGTCGTTACGGCTCAGCCAGCGAAGTTGTTCGTGATGCACTTCGCACCTTGGAAGAACGAAAAAGTAAACTGGAAGCCTTGAGGGCTCATTTGGCTCAGGGCGCGCAGCAAGCTAAAGCCGGCGACTTTGTCGATGATTTCTCAATGGACGCTGTTATAAGTGACTTGGACAATGAAGCCTAGTGGCAAAATACAGAGTTACACCACGGGCAGAGGAAGACCTGAAATCCATCGGCCGTTACACTCAGCAACATTGGGGCAGGGCCCAGCGAAATGCGTACCTGAAAAACCTGGAGAATCGTTTTATCTGGCTCGCCGAGAATCCCACTCATGGAAGGCATCGAACTGATATTACTGAGGGGTACTATAGTTTTCCTGAGGGCCAGCACATTGTATTTTATTTGCGCGGTCAGAATAGTATAGACATCATTGGTATCCCCCATAAAGACATGGACATACTTTCTTACTTTCAGGCTTATTGATTATCCAGAGGATACCTGGTCACGCTTTGTGACCTGACCAAGAGGGTTCGGCCCCAACTCGGAGTTCGGTTTCGAAAACCCGTTAACCTGCTTATTATTCTGCAAACAACGCTTCACACCCCGTTCCAGACAAAACATTATCGAGACGCTCTTTGTCGTTTTCACCAAGATTATCGTAGCGCTGTTTCAACCACTTTAGGCATTTGGCCTGATAGACGAAGGTCTCTTGCACCCAGGGACGTCCATCCAACTCACATTCGAACATTTTGTCGCCGCTTGCCGCAGCCATGGCATTTTCGAGCATGAATGGCACAAACAATCGACCAACTTCACACAGCAAGTCGTTGAGTGTCTCTGGTGGCGCATCCAGGTCAATCCAATCTGAGTCATCGACCTCCAACCCGGAATGGTCTTCCATGGCTTCTGTCCATGCAAAAGCACGGGGTGAGATACGACGAGAAACCGCTTGAGGCGTAGGGTCGGTCAACACAAGCATGGTCATCTGACCAAAGCAGCCGTAATCGCCTGCACCGGGACGATTACCTAAAAGAAACGGCTGGTTTTGGAGGTGGCTATCAAACACTTCCAGATAGCGTTGCCAGCTTTCTTCGATGAGAGGGCCGGTTGTTTCATTCGACCCGACCACACCAATCCGGGAAATCTGCCGCTCGGCAAACATCCTGGCAAACGCCTCTCCCTGCTCGGGTGTCGCCGTCATATTCATGGCATAGGCCAGATAGGACGACGAGGTCTGTGTGTCCGCTGGTTTTGACCAACGAAAATGGAACATACATTTAGACAACCACTCATCACCGAACTCTTCCAGCAATGCATCGATCACGGCCAGTGCCGGATCCTTTGGCCGCACAGCGCGCGCCGTATAGTCATCCTCGAGGCGATTGATAATAGGCGTTGTGTCGCCCACAGCGTCTGTCAATTCACCGCTTTGATCTGGAAATATGACATAGGGAATCAGTGGCAGCGGTGTAGGTGGAAGATCTTCTGACTCTCGCCCCCCTTTCCTAACGAATTGAAAAGGAATGCGCCGATAACGTAAAAGCGCGCGCACTTTACGTGTATAGGGCGATACCGAGCTGCCTACAAGTCTCAAATCAGTCATCATAAATCCAGTGGTTGGAAAAACACTAATATAAGGAATCAGGTTGGAGAAACACTAAAGCGAGGCGCGACGTCGAATCTCTGCCGCCACCAACCACAACCGGTCCTGCCCCCACACTTCCAGATCAGGCTCACCGTCGGGGCCACAAAGCCGGTAGGAAGGCACACCCCAAAGGCCCATGCCCTCCACCATTTCATCCTGATGTTTTTCTATGAACGGCTTCCAGTCTTCACCGCCAAGGTGCTTAAGGGCCTCCGACCAATCCAGCCCCACTGCTTCTACCGCTTGCTTTATGTATTTTTGTTTGTGTAACCCTTTGCCTTCGGCAAAGGCATAGCGCAATAAGGTGCTGAGGAGCTCTACATCTTTACCGAGCGACTTGGCCCAGGGCATTAGTGAGTAGCACTGCCGGGTAGGCTCGCCAATCGTTATTACCGTGTTTCCAAAAGGCACACCCAGAAATTCACTCTCGCGCTTTACATCAAAGAAGATATAGGCAACCTTGTCCGGGGTGGCAGGGACGCCCCGCATTACCATCGGCAGAACAGGTTTGTGGTGAAGGTTTATCTTGCAGGCCCGACTGAGCTCAATGGTGTTGTCATAAATGATTGCGGTATAGGGGCTGTTCAGAGAGGGGAAGAAATGCAATTGCAATCCGCTGGCATCAACCCCCCTAACGTCCAGTTCAGGCCGGGGTGCAATATAGGGCTGACCCGGCTCTTTACACACACCCAATTCACGCAGGCGCTCCTCCAGGTGAAACAGTCGGTCAACGCCCCAGTACCACTCGCCAGCGTAATAAAGCATCGCGCCTGAATAATGATCCAATTCTGCCAGGCGCGCAGACCCTGCCTTGATAGCCGCTTCAGCTTCCTCCACAGTCACCTGACCAGCATCGATAGAGCCATCTGACCATAAGCTGGTGCTAATACCTTCAACCTGATTTAGAAAATCTTTTGCGCCAAGCTTTGTAAGCGCTCGATTAGCCGCCTGCTGCAATTCAGGCTCAGGCACCACCCCAGCATTATCGGGAAAGCTCAAGCCATAATGCGGCGCTATCAATCCACAGTCACGGCGTGCCCAAACTGCCAGCTTTTCTTCCTCAGGCTGGCTGCGGCCGCCAGTTGCGCGGATAAGATGCGGCACAACTTCAATGTCATAACTCTCGGCAAACTGCGCGACTACCTGCGCCATCAGGTGCGAGTAGGGATCGTCCACCTGGTGGAAATACTCCACAACGTGAGCTCGCCCCTCGGCATTGCGACTCTTCTCGGCGGCTGCTCGTTTCTTCGCTTTCCATTGGGCGTTTGCAAATCGGCTAAGTCTCTTTGACACGAAAAAGCGTAGCAGGCGCGGCGGGTCAACGAAGTAAGAGGCGGTGGGATTGTTCTCTGGTTCAAGCATAATTCGGAACTCTAATTGTCATCCTCGAGACCATTTATATTGCGCGGCTTCATTAAAGTCGCTTCAACTGGGGCGGCTTCCAGCTTCGCTCCAACATGGCTTTCTCGGGGCCGTACACTCTCAATGTAACTCGAGTGAAAGACTCACCCGCCGGTAACCAGTTGCCAACCATTCCCTCAGGAGGCTTGCCACCGATCAGAATCCGCAGGCTGCCATCGTCTTCGTAGATCAAGTCCTCTGAGTTACCGCTGATGGCATAGCGGTCATAGTCGTTGAGCATCAGGTTGGCGTCCTGGTCGTAAACTGTGAGTGACCAGAAATACCTGGCTGGCGGAGTTTGTCCCGACGGAAAGCGGAGTTCGTAAGTATGCTCGCTGGTAATGCTGTCGCCGTTCTGATCTTTATCCCTGGCCATATACATGGCTTCCTCTGCATCATTGGCGACAATGCCCCGCATCGACTGAATGGCTCCGCGCATATAAAAATTTCCGTGAACGCCGGAGCGCCCGAAGCCCACTGGTGGCACACCCCAACCGTTGACCTTTCTATCTTCACTGCTCCTGTAGGCGCGCATGATCATGATGCCATCAAGCACTGCCTTGGCCAGACCTGCCTGCTCATTTTCCTCAGCCTGGGATACATCCTGGTCCGGTCCAATATGTAGCTCGGCCCAATCTTTCAAATAGCGCTGATCACGCTCAGGCACACCATTGACGGTCATCGCGTGATTGACGGTGCGCCAGAAAGACATCGGGTCTGAGATCACCATTTTTTTAATGTAACTCACCACATCGGATTCAAGCAGAACATCACTCAGATCACCGACATCGGGAACAGGCGGGTGCGCAGGTCGGGGGGGATTTTCCTTACCCCAGTCACTCAAGCCCACAATCTGCATTTGTGACTGTATGGCTGCAACCGCTGCCTGATCACTGGGGCCATTGAAGTCAGCATAAATTCTGGCCATGGCATAAAACCAGGGGGTTGGATTATGGGCTACAAACTCCACATCGTCGGGCAAGTCTCCCTGCCAATTCGGCGGCACGATGGCATAGTTACCGCCACCATTGCCGTGGAGGCGCTTGCTGATATAGGCAAAGTTGTCTGAATCAAAACCCGCCAGTTCAATTGCAAAATATCGGTCACCCGGAATCTCCGGTACCGTAATAATGATCGGCTGCTCTTTGGCGTATATCCAGGCAGGTGAGTAGAGCGTATCGGCATTCGGCGCGCCACCGTCGCGATAGTTTTTAGGATCGACAAACGTCGCGTGCCAGAACTTGTTTATCGCGTCCACCGGTACTTGCTGACCCTCTGGCGCGTCAGGCTGACCCCACTTATAGCGAAGCACTGTGTTCAAATAATAGGGAAACGCGTAAATCAGTGCGTCCACACCTTTGCTGTAGGCGTACTGCTGACGCCAGTCTTTATTGAAATTGACCTGCCAGTAACTGCCACCGGCAACGGCTAACATCACCACCAGAGCAGCACAAATTTTTATCGGTTTTAATTTCATTCCTTCACCACTTACTTTTTATTAATTTCTTTGCCTCTAAGAGACGAAAACTCGGTACAACACACCCTCTGCACCACTGGTCGAGTAGCAATCACGATTCAAACCAGGGTAAAAGGCCATGGCTGCCGGGTAACGAGTGCCGGTAGCTGTACGTCCTTTTTCTTCACCCGTTTCTATATCAATAACAACAGCATCAACGGTTTTATCATCCAGCACATCATCAAGCACGACTTCACCCGTGTCGGGGTAATACAACACCTGATTGGAATTGGCGATATCGTGAACCCACAATTCCTCAAAGTCCCCCGGCCCATTAAATCGCCAGGCGCCGGTTTTTCTATTATTTGTATCAAAGGTCAACAGGATTTTTTTATCTTGCACGTAGAGCGGGGATGAGTTGTGCCCGCCATAGGGTAATTCAAACGGCGTTAACACATCGGTTGAATTACTATCCGTAGTGGATACTCGGTGTACACGCACCGGAGCACTACAGGATTTGGAAAAGGCCATTGGTTGGGTTCCAACAGGATAGGCACGCATGATCGTTTCTAGTGGTGGAGTGTCACCCATATCCATGAACCAGACACTGTCATCGCCAACGGTGTTACACCAGGCAAAGCTCTGGTTTTCATCGGGTAGATCGTAGGAGGCGTTCCAGTTTTGATCCAGCACCAGATTTTGATTTTTATAGATCAGGCGATGAATATGGGTCGGCGTGGTGGCGTAGACATAGTCGCCGTCCGGTGTCGGATCAACGCAGAAGCGACCAATAGAGGCGCCAACAAATTCAACTCTTTTGACCACCTGCAAGGTGTTTGTATCAAACACCGTGAAGACTGATTTTTTGCCGTGATCGTGTTCGAGGTTACGGGTAATCATCATGCCATCGGATAGCAAACTGATGCCGTTATGGGCATGATCCACCGGCAGTTCCAGTTCCGCAATCAGCTCAAGGTCGAGGGTCAGTTTATGTATGCGATTACCAAAGCCGGTAATAATGGTGCCGTCCGCCAGCACCGCAGCGCCACCACACCAGTTATGTCCGCCGGTGGTTAATTCAGGGGACTGGCTAATCGTTTCAAGGGTAATCGGGTCAAGCTCTTCTACCCAACCAATGGACACATCAGGTTGGGAAGGCACAGAGCAGCCAAAAATAAATAGGCGGTTATCGGCATTGACGGTACCGACCACCCACTTGCCTTTGGCAAACCGGCGCGAGGTGACCTTCAGAGTTTCACCGGGCTGAATATTCAGGCCGGGGCTTCTCGCATGTTTCTGGCGCCTGACACCGCCATATTCTGTAGCGCAAGTCGAGTTCTGGTAATAGCCATTAAGCTCTGATTGATAGTCTTGCTGGGTCATCAGCCCCAACTCCTTAATGCCTGGTGGTTGATTTCAGAGTTGCCCGCCAGCCCAAATAGGCGAAGACCAGGCCCTTTCCTGAATGGTTGCCGGTACACTCGGGTCTGGTTCTCTGCCAAGACGAATGGCATCAAAGCTTGACCAGCGACAAGTGGGATTCATTAACACGCGCACATAGTAAAAAGCGCTTTGATTCTGATCGTAATCCGGGTCGCGCCAAATGGTTTTTAATTCAGTAGCACCGGAGCCAGCACTGTACTGGCAGGTGGACAAATCAACGCTGGCGCCATTATCAGGGCAGCGGCCGGTGGCCGGATCAACTTGCAGGCCATCGGCGCAGGCAATATCGACCACGTTTTCATGTGTCTGGCCTGCATCATCGATCCAGCCTTTAACCATTTGAAGTCGTTGCAGCGGGGCATCCATAGGATCCCTAACCGCCCAGACAAGAAACTCCGGAGACTCTGACTGTTGGTCTGGCCGCTGGCTGGACGGAAGCACCGCCCCCATAGACACAGCTTCAGCTTCCAGGTGTTGCACCAGGTCGGGCGCGTCGATCATTGCTTGATCGATACCCCTACCGGCATAAAAACGCAGCCCGATACGTGGCCCCGAGGTGGCATAGGTTTCCCGACGTGCGAGGGCATCAAAAATGGCTTCGCGGGTATTTTCGGGGGCCCAGACTGCGGCCAAGCCGCCCGGGGTATGAAATTTGAGCATGGATCGGTACGCTTTATCACCCAGGTTAGTACCGCTCATGCGGCGCACCGCTGGTGAAGAAATTGTGCCTACCGTCCCACGAAAGTCCCACTCCTCAACATCCCCAGGGTTGGCGTTGTGACCGTCAGTGGCAGCAATAAAGCCAATTTGTAGAGGGTTGAAACCCAACTCTTGCTCAAGCTCTAAACCCACCTTCAAGCCGTCGCGAACGAACCCTGTTTCAAAAGCACAGCCAGTGGTCTCACCCGGCTGGCAGGGGTCCAGGACCTGTGCAAAGGCGCACTCTTCATCCGTGGCGCCAACACCCAACGCGCATTCTGATGCGCCTTTATTCTGGTAAATCTCAGTCAAAGGCTCACGTCGCTGACGCAGGCGCCAATCGTCTTCAGTGTATTGCTTACCATCATAGGCATAACGGGAATATGTCAGCCCCCAAGCTTTATTGGGGTTATGGGGCATGGTCAAAAAATCGCAGCCATCTGCTTTATCGCAAGTAGCTTCAAGCCCTTTCCAGAGTTCAATAGCATTGGGCACATCAATACTGGAGATCGCCCGCTCAGGCACACTATTAGAACGGAAAATTACATTGCGATGGTGTTTACCCTGATCCGGCATACCCGGTGAAAACTCGTAGGCTACCAGCGTGGTGAGCTCTCCGGGTTCGTAATAGTCATCGGCTAGCTGGACATAGCGTGCCCAATCCGTACTGACATTGTCATAACAGCGCTCGACTGTGCTATCGCCCCATTTACAGGTAGGAAATCTGTCCACACCGGGCACTTTGCGAGCTTTTGGCTGGTAGACACCGGTCGGCAGTGAGAGCTCGCCAGGTTCATCTTCACCGCGAGCGCCCTCAACAATCAGGGATAAAAATATCGGGCTATCCTGAGCCATGACCCAGCAGGCCGCACGCTCGAACAGCGACAAATTTGGATCATCGCAGTGCGTACGACTACCAAAGCCTTCGGCGTGATCGGTAATTGCCACAAAATCCAGAGGGCGACTCAACTGCATGGTCTCACCGCCAGCGCCTATCAAGGGTTCGCCCTTAGCGAAACGGTAAGCGTCTTCAATACCCAGTTTATTTCCCATCATTGAGGAGTCAAAACTTTCGGCGGTATGCAGATGCAACTCGCCCCAATACAGATTCAATTCCCCACCGCTGCTGGGCGCCTCACCATTGGCAGCAGGTTGAACAACCGGGGCCACAACCTTACTGTCGTCTTGCAAAGCTAAATCCCGCGGCACAGATTCCGGCCCTATCTTGTCGAGGATAAGGTGGTTGCCGACAGCAACAACGCCAATCAAAAGGAGCAAGATAATCAGCGCGACCAATCCAAGTTTCTTCATGATTTTATAGCCTTAAACTCAAAGTTAACCGTCTGACCAGATCGGAGAGGACCATGCTCTTTCCTGAATGGTTGCAGGCACACCCTGGGGAGGTTCTCTGCCAAGGCGAATAGCATCAAAGCTTGACCAGCGACAAGTGGGATTCATTAACACGCGCACATAGTAGAAAGCACTTTGATCAGGGGTGTAATCCGGATCACGCCAAAGGGTTTTTAGCTCTGTGGCGCCGGAACCTGTACTAAACTGGCAACTTGCCAGATCAACACTGGCGCCATTGTCTGGACAGCGACCTGTTGCCGGATCTACTTGCAGGCCTTCAGTACAAGCAATATCGACCACCTTTTCATGTGTCTGGCCCGTATCATCAATCCAGCCCTTGACCATTTGAATGCGCTGCAGGGGGGCATCCAGCGGGTCCCTAACCGCCCAGACAAGGAACGCCGGAGAATCTGGCTGCTGATTGGTGGTCAAAACCGCTCCCATGGGAACTGCCGTCGCCTCCAGATGTTGCACCAAGCCGGGGGCGTCTATCATCGCCTCATCGATGTCCCGACCGGCATAAAAACGCAGCGCGATGCGAGGCCCCGAGGTGGCATAGGTTTCGCGGCGTGCAAGCGCGTCAAAAATGGCTTCCCGGGTATTTTCGGGTGCCCAAACTGCGGCCAGGCCACCCGAGGTGTTGAATTTAAGAGAGGACTTGTACGCTTTCTCGCCCTTGTTTGTGTGCCTAAGGCGGCGCAATGCAGGAGATTGAACCGTGCCTGCCGATCCACGGTAATCCCACTCCTCAACATCCCCGGGATTGGAGTTATGGCTGTCTGTTGCCGCTACAAAACCATTTTGCAGGGGGTTGAAACCAAACTCCATCTCAAGCTCCAGACCCACCTTCATACCCTGGCGAACGAACCCGGTTTGAAAGGCGCAACCGGTCGTCTCGCCCGGTTGGCATGGGTCCAGCACCTGGGCAAAGGCGCACTCTTCATCCGTTGCGCCGACGCCCAGCGCACACTCCTGAGAACCTTTGATCTGGAAAATTTCGGTCAGTGGTTCGCGTTTTTGTCGCAAACGCCAGTCGTCCTCGCCGTATTGCTGGCCATCCCAGGTGTAACGGGAATAGGTCAGCCCCCAGGCCTTGTTCGGATTATGGGGTATGGTCAAAAAGTCACAGCCGTCGGCTTTATCGCAAGTCGCCTCAAGCCCCTTCCACAGCTCAATGGCATTGGGTACATCAAAGCTGGAAATGGCCCGTTCAGGTACAATGTTGGAACGGTAAATAACATTGCGATGGTGCTTACCCTGGTCCGGCAACCCTGGCGAAAACTCGTAAGCAATCAGTGTGGTTAACTCTCCGGGTTCGTAATAGTCATCCGCAAGCCGGACATAACGTGCCCAATCCCTGTAGGTATTGTCATAACACCGTTGAGCCGCATCCTTGCCCCCTTTACAGGTAGGCATTTGGCTCATATCGAGAGGCTGACGGAGCTCGGCTTGATAAACACCCGCTGGCTGCGAAGGATCGCCAGCTTCGGCTGTACCACGAGCCCCATCGACAAAGATAGAAAATAAGGCAGGGTTGTCCATGCCCATCAACCAACAAGTCGCGCGCTCACGCAGCGACAGGTTTGGATCATCGCAATGCGTGCGGCTACCGAAGCCTTCGGCGTGATCGGTAATCGCGACAAAATCCAGGGGGCGACTCAACTGCATAGTCTCACCTCCGGGGCCCACCAGGGGATCACCTTTGGCGAAACGGTAGGCATCTTCAATACTGAGTTTATTGCCCATCATACTGGCATCAAAACTTTCCGTGGTATGCAGATGCAACTCGCCCCAATAGAGGTTCGCCTCACCGGTAGCCATAGAACCGGGAGTCATAGTATCGGCAGTCGGCTGCTCTGGGGCAGGCTCCGCATAGGCTTTGAGATAGGGCGCCACCACCTTGCTGTCATCCTGCTGAGCAAGGTCGCGCGGTGCGGTGCCGGGCCCAACCTTACCGAGAACGGTGTACATGGGGATGAGAAATTTAACGGCAGCGACGCCAACGCCCAGGGCAAGGACAACAAACGCCCCCAGAGCAAATTTTTTCAACATGACACTGCCTCTCACCAGATGGCCAGGACCTGGGAAGTTCAATCTTCTTAGGTGAACTGGATTATATCTACGCGCCCAAGCCCGCGAATATCATATTCGGACAATCTGCCGAGAACTTCAGTCTCCAAACTCGGCACAGACTCAGGATACCTGCCCTATTCTGGCACGCACATTTGTGCTCTTGCTCGAGCGCTCAAATACCATGTCCGAATATGATATAGCGCGACCCTTGAGCGACACTTATACTGCCAGCTCTCGAAACACGACCGAAAAACACACCCATGACTGAAAATGTCGAATTCGTTGACGTTCTTGTGGTAGGCGCCGGCCTTGCTGGTATCGGCAGTGCCTGCCAGTTGCGTCGCACCATGCCAGAACTGAGCCTTGCCATACTGGAGGCCCGCGCAGTGAGCGGCGGCACGTGGGACTTGTTCCGCTACCCTGGCATTCGCTCAGACAGCGATATGTACACCTACAGTTATGGCTTTAAGCCCTGGACTGACAAATCCGCCATCGCTGACGGCGACAAGATTCTCAACTACATCCGAGAAGCGGCAGACGAGTACGATCTTAATCAGCATATCCGCTACAACCACAAGGTCGTGTCGGCCCACTGGTGTTCACAAGATAAACTCTGGACAGTGACAGTGGTTCGATCCGACGGTGAAGAGCAGCTGGCCATCCGCAGCCGCTTTATTCTCAGTTGCACCGGCTACTACGACTACGAGCAGGGTTATACCCCTGAATTTGCGGGAGTAGATGACTTTCAAGGCGAAATTGTTCACCCCCAGTTCTGGCCAGAGCAGCTGGATTACAAAGACAAGCGTGTTGTGGTGATTGGCAGTGGCGCTACGGCGGTAACACTGATCCCGAGTATGGCTAATGACACCGCCAGTTTAGTAATGCTACAGCGCTCACCCACCTATATAGCCAATGTGCCCGCCGAAGATCCCTGGCTCAAACCCTTCAGTGAATTCATGCCGAGTAGCTGGGTGTTCCGCTCCATCCGCTGGAAGAAAGTATTACTTCAGCAATACATCTACCGCATGTCCAGAAAGAAACCCGCCGGATTACGCCGTTACCTGCTCAACCAGGTCCGCGAGGAATTGGGCCCCGAGTACGACGTGGATACCCACTTCACGCCCAACTATAACCCCTGGGATCAACGTCTGTGTGCGGTGCCCGATGGGGATATGTTCACCGCCATCCGCGAAGGCAAAGCCGAAGTGGTGACTGATCACATCGATCACTTCAATAGCTCAGGTATCGCCCTTAAATCCGGCAATCAGTTGGACGCAGACATCGTCGTCATAGCCACCGGCCTGAAACTGAAGTTCGGTGGCGATATTGCCTACCGCATCGACGGTGAGGAAATCGATCCGACAGAGCGCTTTGTTTACCGTGGCATGATGCTCGAAGGCGTACCCAATTTAGCCATGAGCGTGGGTTACACAAATTCCTCCTGGACGCTGAAAACCGACCTCACCGCCAAATACGTCTGCGGACTACTCAAGAAGATGAAGCGCGGTGGCTACAGCCACGTCATTCCAACGCCAAGCGATGAAATGAATGAGGTGCCATTACTGGACTTTGACGCAGGCTACGTGCTTCGAGCGCGCGACATCATGCCCAAGAGCGGTGACCGACAGCCCTGGAAGAATAACGACAGCTACACCAAAGACTATGCCAGCCTGGAATTTAACCGTAACAAATACAGCGAACTGGAACTTCGTTGACATCAGAGGCCACACCATGAAAAACACAATACTTAAAGTTGGGGCTGCGTTCCTTGTCGCTATCGCAGTATTTGTCATTGCACTACCGACCATCATGCACAAGGTTGGCTTACACCCGGAGTACACAGGCGAAACCCATCAACTGCCTGCCGGCACGCGCGCACTCATAGTAACCACCAGTCACGGGGTGCTAAATGCTCCGGGAGAAACAACGGGTAAAGCTACCGGTATCGCTCTTTCAGAGTTGACACACCCCTATTACAGCTATCTGGATGCCGGCATGCAGATTGATGTCGCCAGCATTAAGGGCGGTCAAATTCCAGTGGACCCCAGCGGCCTGGGCCGTGCCATGATCAGCCCTGAAGACAAACGTTACCTCGATGACCCCATTCTACTCGCCAAGGTGGAAAACTCCCTGCGTATATCTGACGTCGATTTCAACCAGTACGACGCCATTTTTATTGTCGGCGGTTGGGGTGCAGCTTACGATTTGGGTTATTCAGAAGTGTTGGCCGATAAAATAGGCGAAGCCTATTACGGCGCTAAAGAGCCACTCATGGGTTCTGTCTGCCACGGTGCCTTGGGCTTTATCAACGTAAAAGACCTTAACGGCAACAAACTGATAGCCGGCCGTGCCATGACAGGCGTCACCGACAAACAGGTCAAAGAGCTGGACATTGAACTTACCCCACTGCATCCAGAAACGGAGCTGCGTAAAGCTGGTGCGGTATTTGAAAGCCAAACGGCCTTTCGGGATGTTTTCGCGACGCACGTGGCCATCGATGCAGAGCAGCGCTTTATCACCGGGCAGAATCAAAACTCCGGTTTAGAAACCGCGCAAAAGATGATTGCTATATTGGCCCGCAAATAGCGCGCTCGATCAACGAACATAACCCTGAGTGGCGAGATGGACAACACAATGATTTGCCGAATAGTTCGCACAAGTGGAGCGATAGCTGGTATAGCGTTAATCACAGCTTGCTCGGGAGACCAGGCTGAGTCGCAAAAGCGACTTGAAGCGCAAGAGTACTACCGCACGACCAATGCTGTTATTCCGGCCAACGAGGAGATCATTTCATTTCCCTCGCCGCCCTCGTCGACCTTATCTTCATCAGGGCCCAGTAGCGCCCGCCCTGCGACCAACCCGGACCGCAATGCCTATTTCGGGGATCTGCATGTGCATACAACATTGTCCTTCGATGCATCGGCGTTTGGCACCACTGCCACACCAGCAGATGCCTACCGCTATGCTCAGGGAGAACCGATCACGCATCCCAGTGGCTTTGAAGTTCAACTGGCACAGCCGCTGGATTTTTACGCCGTAACAGATCACGGGATGATGTTGGGTCTAATAAACGAAGCGGCAGACACCAACACTAAGTTCTCACAATACGAATTATCGAAGTCCTATCACAATATCAATGATTCGGTCGATGGTGGGCTGTTCGATCTTGTCAAAAGAAATCATATCTTCAACAATTTTCGCAATGACGTCGTCGCTAGCCTGCTTGATGGAAGCTTCGACAGTAACGTTATTGATAGTGTCAGCAAATCTGCGTGGTTCAATACAGTCGAGGCCGCCAACGAAGCCTACCGTCCTGGCCGGTTCACTACCTTTGCTGCCTATGAGTACACCCCCTCCACTGCCGAGCTCGGGAATCTTCATCGCAATGTAATTTTCCGTGGCACAGACCATTTGCCGGCTGTGCCCTTCTCCCGTTTAAACAGTATCGATCCCGCCGGACTCTGGGATTGGATGGATAAGCTGCGCGGGCAAGGCATAGAAAGCCTGGCGATTCCGCACAACAGCAATGGTTCCAACGGGGCGATGTTCGCCTTTACTGATTTCACCGGGAACACGATTGATAAGAATTACGCAGAACAACGCATACGCAACGAACCCCTGGTCGAAATCACACAGGCAAAAGGTACGTCTGACACCCACCCGCTACTGTCACCCAATGACGAGTGGGGCAATTTCGAAATCTACCCTCTGCGCGTTGGCACTGCATTACCCAGCGTTGCTCCAGGTGGTTATGTGCGTGACGCCTTGCAACGCGGCCTTGCCATCGCCGAAACCCATAACGCGAACCCCTACAAATTTGGCGTCATCGGCTCCAGCGATACGCACACAGCCGCTGCATCGCTGGCGGAGGATAATCATTTCGGCAAAGTTGGCGTAATGGACGGCTCAGCTGAAAAACGCGGCTCCGTACCCGCAAGCTTTTTCTACGGCACCTTGGTTAAACTTGGGCAACCCGACATGACCGAAGAGGTTGATGGAGAAACCTACCTGAACTTCCCGGGCTACAAACTCTGGAGTGCGTCTGGCATTGCCGGCGTATGGGCAGAAGAGAATACCCGCGAAGCCATTTACGATGCACTTCGCCGTAAGGAAACCTTCGCCACCAGCGGCACCCGAATGAAGGTGCGATTTTTTGCGGGATATGATCTGGATAAAGCAGAACTAAACAGCCCCGACTTAGTTAGCACTGCTTACCAGAACGGCGTCACCATGGGTGCCACCCTGCAGGCAGACGCTGCCCGCCAACCCACATTTTTAACCTGGGCTGCAGCCGACCCAAATACCGCCAAATTGCAACGCGTGCAAATTATCAAGGGCTGGCTTGAAAACGGTGAACACCAGGAACAGGTGTTTGATGTGGCCTGCTCCGATGGGCTAAGCGTAGATCCACAGACCCATCGTTGTCCGGACAACGGCGCGCAAGTGAACCTGGATGATTGCTCCAGAACAGCCAATGTGGGTGCAAGCGAGCTTAAAACATTATGGCAAGACCCTAACTTTACCGCCGGGCAAGAAGCATTTTATTACGTGCGCGTACTGGAGAATCCAGTGTGTCGCTGGTCTACATGGGATGCCATCCGCGCCGGCGAAAAACCTCGCTCAGACCTGCCAGCGACTATTCAGGAACGCGCATGGTCGTCACCTATCTGGTACAGCGCATCAGGGGAAAACAATTATTTCGTCAATTAGATCGTACCTTGCTCAATGCAGTGGCGCTATTTCCCTGATCTGCAGTTTGTGCTGTGTAAGCTACGCCCTTGCCGAACCAGACATAGATAGTAGGCCCAATATTCTGTTGATCCTTGCTGACGACTTAGGCTATTCAGACATAGGTTCATATGGCAGTGAAATCAGCACGCCCAACTTGGATCATCTGGCACGAAACGGACTGCGCTTCAGTAACTTTCATACAACGGCCAGCTGCGCCCCAACTCGTGCCATGCTATTAACCGGCGTTGATAGCCATCGAGCAGGTGTGGCCAATATCAGTGAAGCGCTGACACCCGAGCAAGCCCACTCACCGTTTTATCGCGGGACACTCAATCACAACGTCGTCACTATCGCTACTCTGTTGAAGGATGCAGGATACAACACCTCATTGGCCGGCAAATGGCACCTAGGGTATGCAGACGAATCATTACTGCCGATAAACCGTGGCTTCGAGCAAACGGTCACCATGCCTTTTTCTGGAGGCGACAACTGGACACAGCAATCTTACGTTCCCCACTATGAAAAAACTCTCTGGTTAGAAAACGGTAAGGAAATCACCGTTCCTGAAGACTTTTATTCTTCCAAATTTATCGTCGATAAAGCCATTGAGCAGTTGGAGAACAATCTGCATACCACTAGAACAAACAGAAAGCCCTTTTTCTCTTATGTGTCGTTTCAAGCGGTACACATACCCGTGCAAGCCCCTAAAGCATTCACCAAAAAATATATTGGAAGCTATAAAGATGGCTGGCATGCGCTGCGCAAAAATCGCCAGAAAGCCGTTAAATGTCTGGGACTTTTACCCGCCAGCGCCCCCATGAAGCGGATGCCATCAACAGCAGACTGGGATGATCTCTCTGAGGAGGAGAAACGTTACAATGACAAGCGAATGGCCGTATACGCCGGCATGGTCGATGCCATGGATCATCATATCGGCCGTCTCATTCAATACCTAAGAGACTCCGGCCAATACGACAACACGATCATTCTATTCACTTCCGACAACGGTCCAGCAGCCGCAGACTTGCCCCTGCTTTGGATTAAATTGCTGGGATACAACCGCGATTTCGAAACACTGGGCGAGCGTTATAGTTACAACACGCTGGGGGTCAGTTTCGGCAGCGCGGCAGCTTCACCTTTAGGTCACTACAAATTTTATTCTGGCGAAGGCGGCATGCGCGTACCCCTGATTGTAAGCGGCCCAAAGGTTGCCGACACTCACCGGGGGAGTATCAGCCACAGCAAAGCATTTGTGAAAGATCTGGCGCCCACGATTCTTGCACTGGCAGGCACCCAGCACCCCGGCACGCAATACAAAGGCAGAACAATCGAGGCCAACACAGGCAGAGACCTGCTACCTATCATCACTGCAGCAGAAGACTCTGTTTATGCTCATGAAGACGTTATCGCCTATGAGATTGGCGGCAACGCAGCTCTCATCAAAGGCGACTATAAAATCACCCTAAATCGAGGCGGCACAAACGACAACCGTTGGCATCTCTACAACATCACACAAGACCCAGGGGAAACTGAACGATTAGAAACTGTTGAGACAGCCATATTTTTTGACTTACTTTCCGAATATGAAACCTATGCCAGTGTAAACGGAGTGATACCGGTGCCACATAACTATCATCAGCCAGTTCAGATTCTACGGAACGGTATCAAAGCCAAGCTTAAGAATAGTTTGAACACCCCGAGCGGTATAATTTTCACTTTGATTCTGGTTACAATCATCGTCCTTCTAATTGCTCGAAAGCTTATGAAAACATCAAGGGGCACTCCATGACGGTGACAACTCAGGCATCCAGGAGCAGAATCCATGAACTATGACCCTATGCGAGAGTTCGCGGTCAAGGCCTTTCGAGCCAGGATGGAAAGACTCGGAATTGACCCTCTTGAATTGATTGAAGCCGCTATTCTAGGCCGTGATTCCGCCGCCAGCGGGCAATCGCCTCCTTCCGTGCATGAGATCCTTGAAACAGCAGTGACAATGTCGGGAGACCCCCTGTTAGCGCTTCGAATCGGTGAGGATATAGATCTTGCTGCATACGGTACCTACGGCTTCGCCCTCATGAGCTGCGCTAACATAGGCGCTTCCCTGGAGTTCTTTCTTCGCTATGGACAAACGTTTATAGATTCTTCCAGTTGGCTCCATATAGGCCACGACGACGGGCTGATCCTTCGTCTGGAGCAAACGGCCGGCACTAATTACCAACAGATGCTTGTTACCGAATCGGTTTTTTCGCAATTGCGTGGAATGAGTGAAGTATTGGTCGGTGGATCAGACGAAGGCGTCAGAGCGTATTTCAATTATCCGAGGCCAGCGCACTTTGACGCCTACGAGGAGCGCTTTTCAGCGTCGCTGGAATTCGATCAGGAACACACCCAGATATTTATGCCCGATCAATGGTTACGCCAACGGGTAAGAACCGGAGACCCAACGACTAACGTACTGTTCAGTCAGCAGTGCGAGGAATTAGTTAACGGTATGACAGAGGTCGAAGAAACCGCCGCGATCGTGCGCCGTTTACTCATTCATTCAGCCGGGAGGTTTCTCAGTATCTCTGAAGTAGCACAAAAACTACACGTTACCGAGCGTACCCTCAGGCGCCGCCTGGCGGCTGAGGGAACAGATTTCCGGACAATCTTCGATGACATCAAGAACACGCTTGCCCAGAATTATCTGCGTAAAACATCACTCAGCGTCGTTGAAGTAGCAGATCTTCTGAACTATGCCGAAGCCACAAACTTCCATAGAGCCTTCCAACGGTGGAATTCGACCACGCCCGCCGATTATCGGCGACAGGCATCGCCTTGAGTAAAGCCTCCGGCAACAACACAAGTACTATCAAAGGAATGCTGTAGTTTCGACAAGCTGCCTGGAGTTAAAAAAATCGACTAGTGATCAGGTTCTGTTTTGGTCAAATTCATACTTCAAGAAAGAGTATGGGAGAAATTCAAGTTCATTGACTTTTTGCAGCACGCGCCCGTGTAACATCGAGTTATCACCAACCGTATAAAACCCGCCCAGCATGCGCTCAACCGGGACTTCTTGCCAGGGATCATACTCCGACGGTGTAAGTTCTATTTCGGTCTCTGCCCAGGTAAACGTCTTTGGCCTAAAGCGCGTATGTCCCTCGACCAACAAGGGGGGGTAGTCAAATATTCCAGTTTTTACCGGCGAGTGAGAGTGTTTAAACAGATAGACCTTGTCAGAAAATTCGCCGTCAGGTTTAACGCCCAGACCGAGTATCTCATCCAGGGCCGCATTGCCGTTATTAACCTTGCCCGTCAGCTTGGCCTTAACCTGCATGAATTTAATGCCGTGGCGTTCTGTATACCCGGTCACTGTGTCGCCTTCACGCGAAAACGAAAAATTTGCCATTTTCTTCGGGTAGCCCCAAGTTTCCCGGCCACCCGCCATCGCCATATCATCGTCTACCGGCATGGACAGGCAATAAAATCCTTCCTCGCCCTTATAGCTTGCTCTTATGAGGATAGACGATTCGTGGTACGGAACACTGAAGTTAGTCTCGGGATAGTATGCAATAAACGCAGCCACCACAGGTTTTGAAGCTGGCTTTAGTGGGGGCGGCACTAACGTTGCAATCGCCTCCGGAGTGGTTTCCCAAAACAGGTTCAGCATTTCGGCATTATAAAAATCAGCCGTCGGCCTACCCCCTGCCCCCTGCCCCCTGCCCCCTGCCCCCTGCCATCAAGTCTTTGTAACTTTTGACAAAAGGGCTACCGGTGTCCGAACTTTTCGAGTTCTTGATTTTGGACAACAACTTCGGTTTGGACAACAACTTCAGGACTTGGATAAATTTCATCTTGAATGATCTCGGCTACTTTTGTCTGAGACTGCTTAGGGCAAGCTGGCGACTCAATTATATTGAGCGTCTAAAGTTTTATAGAATCATATTCGGACAATCTCGATTTGGCCGTAAATGATACACCAGGGTTCGCCACTAAAGCGTAAACTGACGCGCATCAAAAATGCGGGTAGCAATAATTCCGATTGTTCAGCCTATCCCTTGACGAATATCGGAGTGCCTTTTAGATGAAACGTATTCTTATTACAGGAGCCGCAAGTGGCTTGGGTCTGGCCCTGGCGAAGAAGTATGCCAGTGAAGGCTGGTCCGTTTGTATTGCTGATATTCAGGATGAGGAGGGAATCAAGATTGCCACCCATCTAAACGAGGAGTATGCCAACGATTGTTTTTTTCAGCACCTGGACATCACCAGTGATACCCAATGGCAGGAATTGGTCGCTCTAATTTCCGAGCGCTGGCAAGGGCTGGATGCCCTGGTCAATAACGCAGGGGTGGGGGCGAGCGGCGATATTGATACGTTTTCGATAAAAGACTTCCAGTGGACTGTGGACATCAATTTAATGGGGGCCGTGAAAGGCTGCCATATCTGCGTGCCCCTGTTGAAAGAAAGCAAAGGGCTCCTTATCAATGTAGCTTCTATGGCCGGGCTATTACATATGGGGAGCATGTCAGCCTATAACGTCTCCAAGGCAGGCATGGTGGCCTTCTCGGAAGGGCTGCTGAGTGAGCTCGATCCTTATGGGGTAAAAGTGTCAGTTGTATGCCCTACGTTCTTTCAGAGCAACCTGGCTAAGGGTATGCGCGGTGACAATCCTGATGCTGCAAAAATAGCGGCCAGGCTCCATGCCGGAACAGGCATTACCGCAGAGAGTGTCGCGGCAACTGTTTACGACGATTCCCGCAAGGGCAAGCACTATATACTTGCAGGAACTCGCTTTAGCGATAGAACCATCTGGCGACTGAAGCGTTTCCTTCCCGCCGCGTATCTCAGCATGATGAAAAGTAATGCGCGTATACAGTTTGCTGAAAAAAACCCTTCATCCGCCAAGAGAGGAGTCTTTGAGCGAGTGCTGCGTTTTATAAGAGCGCGGGTTTTGGGATGAGGCGCCAATACAATGAGAGGATATCTAATGAAGACACGAATCACCGAATCACTGGGCATCGAATACCCGAAGAGCCTTCCAACGGTGGAATTCGACAACACCGGCCGATTATCGGCACCAGGTGTCTTGACATGAACTATCGCTACCTCAACGTCTCCCGTAACGGCCATATTGTCACCTGCACACTCTCCAACCCACCCACACAAACACTCACTGCGGGTGGAGTCAGCGAGATTCTCCACCTGCTGGACGACATTGAGGCCGATAGATCCGTACGCGTGCTGGTATTCACCGGCGCTGGCGAGGGGGTCTTCATCGCACACTATGAGGTGGGGGAACTCTCCGACTCTGCACAACGCAATATAGAGACCGACAGCTGGACTATTACCAGCGGCGAGAGCGAACCTGAGCTCTCCGAAATGCATCAATTGTGCCTACGTCTTGAGCAGATCTCAGCAATCACTATCGCGGCCATGAATGGCACCGCCACAGGCGGCGGCTTCGAACTCTGCCTGGCCTGTGACTTTCGCCTTCTTGCTGAAGGCCGGTACCGTGTCGGCCTACCCGAGACGTCCATCGGCATCATCCCGGGCGCCGGTGGCACCCAGCGCTATGCCCGGCTCCTTGGGACAGCCAGGGCCCTCGACCTGATTCTCCACGCCAAACTGCTGACTCCCGCCCAGGCCCTGGAAATGGGGCTTGTACACAGGATCTACCCAACGGATTGCTTCCTTGACGAAGTTGAGGCGTTCTCTGTTGATATTGCTGGGCGATCACCCATAGCGCTGGCAGCCGCCAAGCAAGCCATCCAGCAGGGGGCTCGCCTGCCGCTCGAAGAGGCACTCTTGCTAGAGCAGCGCCACTTCGATCGCACCATGCGCTCGAAGGACGCGGCCGGTGCCATGCGCGCCTATCTCAACGGCAGCACAAAGACGCCTTACGAGTGGCAAGGTGAGTAACGCTTCCGGCTCCGCCGCACCCACCGCCAGTCTGCCTCTACCGGGGCATCGCACCACACTGACACTGCTTATGCTGGCCTATACCCTGTCGATGTGTGACAGGATGATTCTGTCGATCCTGTTCCCTGACATAAAAGCAGAGTTTGGCTTGAGCGATACCCAGTTGGGGCTGCTGGGGGGCATCTCATTCGCACTGTTCTACGCCACGATGGGACTGCCCATTGCTCGCCTGTCAGACCAGTACAGCCGCAAATGGATCATCCTTGTCAGCCTGATTGTCTTCTCTGCGATGACGGCCTTCAGCGGCCTGGCTGCGGGGTTTATCAGCCTGCTGATTGTTCGCATCGGCGTGGGCATTGGTGAAGCTGGCGTGAACCCCGCCAGCCACTCGATTATCGCCGACTACTTCCCACCCCGGCGCAGGGCCTTCGCCATGGCTATCCTGATGCTGGGTGGCAGCCTCGGTATGATGCTGGGGTTTGTGGGCGGCGGGATGATCGCCGAGGCCTATAACTGGCGCATCGCACTGGTATCCGTGGGTGCCCCCGGCTTATTACTGGCCGTTGTGATGGCAAGGTCATTGCGGGAGCCTGCGAGGGGAACCTTTGAAACAGAAACGCCGCCGCCTCCCCCTCCCATACTCACCACAGCGGCAACCATGTGGGCCAATCCCGCCATGCGACACCTGATCGCGGGTTCCGTGGTCGCGGGGCTGGTGAGTTATGGCTTAACGCAGTGGTTACCCACCTTCTTCATCAGGGTCCACGATCTCAACCAGTCCCAGACCGGCATGCTGATGGCCGGCGTGTTTGGCATCCCGGGGTCGATAGGCGCACTGGCCTTTGGCAAGTGGTTCGATCGCCTCTCCCATCGCGGCTTCCAACACGGCATATGGATGCTCGCCGTGGTTCCCTTTGCCACCTTGCCCTTCTTCATCGCCGGCTTACTGGCCGACAACCTGGTCACGGCAATAGTGTTGTTCATTATTCCGGGTTTTGCGGCTAACTACGTCATAGGGCCCACCATCGCCATGGTGCAGACGCTGTCGCCTGTGCAAATGCGAGCGGTGTCCTCGGCCATCATGATGTTGTGCCTCAACCTCATTGGCATGGGCTTGGGACCCCTGCTGGTAGGACTGCTGAGCGATCTGCTCACTCCTCACCATGGCGAGGATGCACTGAGCGTGCACTTGCCTTCTTTACACTGGTGGGCTTGTGGGGCACCGTGCACTTCTGGCTCTGCGGGAGGGCACTGGCGAAACAGCAACAGGATACAGAGTAAGTCCTTAGAGCATGGACACATCGAGGATCAAGTGTTCGCGTTGATCTAGCATATCGTGCCTTACCCTTGCTAACTTAGCCTCAGCGGGCCATAGGCCCCTAGCACCCTTGTCGCCAGTCAGCTTTAGAGCAATAGCGCTGGTTCGTCCGTTTCTGTGAAACATCCCCGCCTGCTCATGATGGCCTATTGTAAATAGACAAATTTATTCAGCCAGTTAGAACACATCTTTAACCTGTTTTCTTGAAAAAGGTGTTCCCTAGTCTAACGAGAGCAAATTGAACGCAATTATCCAATATTACTTGGAAAGACCCATTTATAAGCTGTTGTTTATCAAGCCTTTTTATTTCTTCAGACATTCAGCTTTTTTCGTTCGTTCACCTTTGGACGAACACCTAAAGTTGAAAAGAAATAGCGACCGAGGCGCCAGTTTCCAAGAAACCGTGAGAACCTTTCGTGCAGGCGGAAACCCCCTACCCCAAAGTTGCAGGAGTGCCCTGCGGGTAAGTAGGTGTATTGTTTGAATGATGAGTTCTACGCTACCGCTCATACAAGGCGGTCTATCTTGCTGGTTATGAAGGACAGGGAATCCCGTCCGGCGGACATTTTCCAATATGAAAAAGCCTGCAGGAAAAGCATCAATACGTTCCGTGCGGCGGCACGCGATCTTTGATTGGATCAGAACTCGAGTGATTTGCTTAGATAAAGAGCCAGGTAATGCTGACTCAGTGTGTCGTCCTTCTGCAGAGCGATCTGGTGTGCCGTTTGAGTCGCCAATCCTGTACGCAGAGCGCGCGACTCATAGAGGCCGAGGAGAAGCAGCTCCCGGTCCCAGGCAACTGCCCTACCCCACTCATCAAACGCAGTGACCCTGAAAGCAAGGCATTCACGGTCCAATCAGCAGAGGCGCCACAAAATAGTCATTGGCATAAATCTCTGCATACTGCTGCATAGGGAAGGTTTCTTATATTTGTGATACTTACTAAACAAGAGGCAGCGTGATTTGGAATTCTGCACCCGTCTGCGCGTTTTCAGCTGAGATATTGCCGCCCATCGACTTGATAATTCCCAGACTCACTGACAGCCCTAACCCAATACCCTTGTCTGGATCCTTGGTCGTAAAAAACGGGTCAAAGATATAAGGTAAGACCTCAGGTTTAACCCCACCACAGTCATCAGAGGCTGTAATAAGCAAGCAGGCGCCGTCGGTCCGCACAGTGATCGTCATAGTTCTAAGCGACTGTTTGTTAACAGTCGTCGCCGCGTCGTGAGCATTCTTGAGCAGATGTGAAATCACTACCTTTAGCTGACCAGAATCGCCCTGCAGGTGGCAGTTAGACTCAGTCATATCGTTTAACACAATATTTAATGTGTTTGCATAGTCTTGCTGACCGTCTTTCGTGGCGTCGTCGATACTGGTTATAGGGTCAAATATCTCTTCAGTGCTTGATCCGCTGCCACCGTAAGTTTTCATAAATTTAATCAGGTTCGCAATTTGGCGCAAATGTCGATCAATTTTCCCTAGCTTGTCTTCAGCAGCTGGATTTTCTGCAAGGGGCGCCTCAAGCTTTCTGCGCAGATTCGCTACCGTTAAAGTAATTGCCTGAAGAGGCTGATTGATTTCATGCGCCATGCCTGTTGTTAATTGTCCAAGAGTGCTTAATCGCTGTGCTTCCAGCAGATTCCTTTCGGTGGCTTTAATTGCGCTTATATCCGAGATAATAATCCAGCGACCATCATCCTCTCCAGTCAGATTCAGACGCGGTGCCTGAGTCACCAACAGGTTGAGCGTTTGATCATTATGGTTGATGGTTAGCGAGGCAACATCATCGCTAGCAAAAAAATCGCTGCTTATTTTTTCGGGCAGTCCATCCGGTTCAGCTAATAGCGTTTCCGCTGCAGGATTTGCATATAGAATGCGTCCGGCATGATCCTGGGCTATGAACCCTAATTTGGCGCGACTTAACAAGCTCTCGTAGCTTGAATTTAGGGCTACAGTGTTTGCAGAGGCAGCATTCACGGCCCGCTCCATTTGATTAAAGCCCATTGCCAACTGTTGGAAAAGGTCGGTTGTGCCTGTTAAATCAAACGAAAAAACTTCATTCTTGTTTGATGTGCGTTCTTCTGAGAATCGTTCCATCGCATCAGCTAACTGAAGAAAAGGCTGAGAAAAGCGCCAAACGACGATTTCTATCATGCATGCCATGAGTAACAGTAGCCCGGTTGCGCCAAAAATTAAAATGGATAAATTGATCAGTGTTTCACTAATGTAGGACCAAAAATCAACGGTGTAGCGGAAACAGTCCACATCAAATAACTCATTGTCGAAACTGTTGATGAGGTCGTCGCTTGCCTGAAACGTTATGTAGCTGTTCTTCAATCTCTTGACGCGCTCGAAGACAGCATCGCTGCTGTCAGATCTGGCCGGTGGTATCCAGATGGCGTAGTCATATTCCTCTTTTACTATTTGCGCATCTGACGCTATGCCATAGAGTTCCTGAGTGGATGGGCCATGGAAGTGGCTCACTCGGTCGATCATGCCTCCAACACTGTTACCCATCAATCCAAGCATATCGGCTCGATATAACGATTCCCAGAAATCCAGTTGGCTTGCATACACAAACATTAACTGGGGATACCCCGAGGTTGCTATAAAAGCAGTCGGTCCAGCGGCATCCTGACCAAGCTGAATGGGAATTGCCGGCGCATTGCTCTCCAGTGCATTAATCAATGCCCCAGCCGGCAAATTTATATCAATCAAACTAGAACTAAGGTAAGGGCTTTCAGTTTTAGCGGTAGATTTAATAATGAAACCGAGAACGTTCTTGACCTTGAGTGCCTCGAGTAACAAATCATCGAATTCTTGTTTTACGAAGGAGCCATCTTGTATATCTTCAGTGATTGCAGGCGCAAGGCGTGAAAGAACTGTCCGCTGTTCAGAAAGATTTGCCGAAGCTGATTGTGCAAGGCTCTCGAAGCGAGCGTCAGACGCAGCAAACAGTGTTTCTATTTCCGATTCGATCTCGTTATTCACCATTGCCCAAAGCACAAATAGCAGCGGAATAGCCATCGCAACTATGGCCGCAGTGGCTGTAATTTCATTCATTCGAATCTTTAAGCGATTCCTATCTCCATAGAGCGATTGAGGGAGTCGGTGTTGCGCGAGGAGTATGACGAAATGCAAAGTAATTGCCGCTGTGATGGCCGTCGTACCACTAAAAAGTCTTTGGCCAGTACTAACCACGGCATAGTCGATATCAAAATGCTGTAGCCAGAAAATCAGGATCGTAATTGGTACCCCAAGCAGTATCCAATAAGCAAGCCCCGCTATGCTCAATCCCAGGCGAGGGTAGGCTGATCGCACAGACGTTATGAACAAAACGAGAAGAAGAGTATTACCGTACAAGGCTACCCAACTTTGTAGCTCGGATGCACCCCAGGCAATCATTCCAATGGTCGCGCCAAGAGCGGTCGCCAATAGTGCGCGCCGCCAGCCAAACCAAATTAAAACGAGCAGTATAGGCAGGTCAAAAAGAGCAAATTCCAGGTTCGCTGTTTCGATACTAGGGAAAAGCGACAGAAAAATACCCGGGATGGCAAGTAACGCAGGAATCAGCCAACGGCGCCAATCCCTTTCTGCTACCAAATCTGGGTGGTTAGCGTTCATTTCGAACTGACAGCGAATCAAGTATGGTTTTAATACGGTTTTCCCACACAGCTTCTTGTAGTAAGCCCTGGTAGTGAAACCGAACATTTCCATCGCCATCTATCAAGAAGGTTTCTGGAGCCCCCTGGACCCCCATTGCCTCTGCATAGACACCATCAGGATCTTGAAGGTTAATGATATAAGGTGAACCATAGCTTTTCAGCCATTGTAAGGCGCTAGCTTCTGAGTCCTTAAGTGCAATACCGACGAGAGGTATGCCTTGTTGCGCGAGCGAGTGCAATATTATGTTCTCGGCCTGGCAGGTGACGCACCAGCTAGCCCAAAAATTAATGAAGTAGGGTTTCCCTGCCAAGCTGTTTAGTTCCGGCCCTTCGGTACTGCCAAGTTTTTCAATAGTGAGAGGGGGCAGCGGATATAAAGTTGCAGCGATATCACCTTTTGCACCATTTAAGTAGGCGTACCCTGCTGCAGCCCAGGACACTGCAGATGTGAGCGCTATTGCCGCAATTATTTTTAGTTTATTGGCGACCACGTTACACATACACCCTTTGAGTAACCAATACCCGTTAACCTGCACGATAGATCTATGCGGGTTAACAGGTCAGCTTTTTGCTCAGAAGTTACCTGATACTTGCAGTCCATACTCACGACCACCCGAGACGGCGCCAAAGGCGATCGTGCCAGGAATGATCACTGCCGAGTTAAACTCCTCCTTGTCGGCAAGGTCGCGCCCGAACAAGGTGACTTTAACCGTGCGGTCGTCGCTCCACTCCCACTCGTAGGCGATATTGGCATCTAATACGCCGCGACTACCCAGCAGACCACGGGGGTCATTGGAAGTCTCTACCCAGTACTCGTCGGTGTAGCGATAGCCCAGGAAGGCCGAAATGTAACCAGCCCCCAATTGCGCGTTGAAGATGCCATTGATGCCACCTACCAAGTTTGGTACACGCCGCAGCTTAAGGTCACTATTGTCTGTTTCTATCCCATCGCCAGTGAGGTCGGCTACATAGTCGTCATACTCGGCGTCCAGCCAGCCCAGGTTGGCATTGAGCTGGAAGTATTCATTGGCGACCCAGGTGAGTTCGCCCTCCAGCCCCATTGACTCAACCGTGGCCGCATTGCGCACTACGGTGTTGGACCCGCCAAAGCCGTCAGGCTCGATGATCTCCTCCTGCTTATCCTCGTAGTCAACATAGAATGCAGCGAGGTTAAGCCTCAACGTGTTGTCAAGAAAGTCGCCCTTCATACCAAGCTCGTAGTTGTTAACGAATTCAGGTTCAAAGGGGCCGATATTATCTGGGTTCTGGTTGCGGCCATTGAACCCGCCGGAGCGAAATCCCTCAGAGTAAGAGGCGTAGACCATCAGGTCGTCATTCACCTCGTAATCTATACCGACTTTGGGAGTGAACTCCTGCCAGTCTTCCTTGCCCGATGCGCCGCCCAGTGGAATCCAGATAGGTTTGCCGTAGACGTAAAAGTCATCGACACCTTCCGGCAGGAAGCCAGGAAAGCCATTGTCCGTGCCACCGCCAATGGTTTGTGTACCCGCATACTCTTTTTGCTCATCGGTATAACGTCCGCCCAGGGTCAACGTCCAGCTCTCGCCGAGGCCAATATGCACCTCGCCAAATACCGCCCAAGCTTCACGCTCGTGGTCGGCTGTGGGGTTCTGGAACACGGATCCAGCTGGACCGCCGAAGGCTGCAATTGATGTTTGCTGTTCCAGGAAATATTCGTCTTGAACCCAGAACAGACCCGCTACGAAGTCGACGTTGTCACTAAAACTGTCTGAGGAAAAGCGCAGCTCGGTACTGGTTTGCTCAGAGCTCTGTTCTCTAATGGCATGAAAGAAGTTCAACGAGCTGCCATCAAAGTCCGTAGGCACAGACTCATCAGTTTCCTGATAGCCAGTGATCCAGTCGACAACGCCGAAGCCGATATCCCAGCTCAGATTTAAAGAATAGCTATCCCACTCGAAATCGATGGGATTAAACCAATCCTGGGTGAGTTTGCCGATGTCTTTAACATCATCGCCACAGGTCTGGCCAAAGACAACCTCGGGCAGCACGCAGGGCACCTCGGGTGCCGGATTGATCGGATTATTAATGTTCAAAGAGGTAATGTTCTGCAGGGCGATGCCATCATTTTCGTCCTGATAGTTAACGTAGGTGAAAGTGATATCCATATCATCGTTAGGCGTTAGCAGCAGCGTAGCGTTGAGTTCTTGATTGTCAGCGTCGCCTACACGCTTGCCATTATTTTCTCTGAGTCCGCCGTCATTCTGTTGAGCGAAGCCCACTTTACCGGCCAGTAATCCGTCTACGATGGGGAAATTAAGTACCGCCTTGACGTCGATGCGATCGTCGTTACCAGCAGTCAGTTCATATTTAAGACCTAGCTCGCCCGATGGCGCCGTGCGGGTAATATTGATGACACCGCCCGTAGTGTTGCGACCGAATAAGGTGCCCTGTGGGCCGCGCAGCACCTCGAGAGAAGAAAAGTCGAAAGTATTGGCCATTGAGCCGTTGACGAAAGACAGGGGGACGCCATCGACTACCACGCCAATGGCCGGGTCGAACGAGCGCTCAACCTCCTGTGTTCCCACGCCGCGTATGTAAATGGCAGCGCCCGCAGGCGCAACGCTTACCGAATCGATCACCATGTTTGGAACGAACCCCTCCAGCTCGCGGAGGTCACGCATGACCAGTGCGTCGATGGTGTCTCCGCTAAACGCGGAGACCGCGATGGGTACATCCTGCATAGGCTCATAGACTTTACGTGCGGTGATAATGATCTCTTCCAATGTGGCAGAAGAGTCCTGCGCGAGCAAAGTTTGAGGTGTAGCAGCCAACGCGCTGGCCAGTGCCAGCCCGGATACCATTGGTGAAAGAGCAAGTTTTCTGCAGTAAATATGCATAGTTCTATCCTACCCTGCCGGCTGACCGGCTTTTATTGTAATCAATAGGTGCCTGCATCCAGTGGAGCGGGTGACGGGAATCGAACCCGCGTCTTCAGCTTGGGAAGCTGAGGCCCTACCATTAGACGACACCCGCGTCGCTGTTATGGCCTGCACCAAGAGTAGCTGGAACTATGCAGAGGGTCAAAGCCTCATATCAGCGGAGGTTTTAGGCGTTCAAGCTAGCAGTTCTGCGACTAGCACCAGTGAATGGGCATTGTGGGAAAAGGCTTAACCCGAGTTGGTTCCGGCCCCGGCAATGCGATTCTGCACGTTAGTCAGCTGCGCCCTGGCCGCGCGCTGCTTTGCAACTGGCACTTCCTCCATGGTATCTCCCTTCATTAGGGGTTGCCGAAAGCCGGTGTAGACTACCTTGCGTGGACGTTCGATGGGCGGATACGCGCGGTGCAGCGTATCGCTGCAGTGCACGGTCAGGTCTCCAGTCTGCGTGACTAGCTTTAGTGCAGGCAGGTCGAGGCTGTCATCTTTGCCCGCAGGTTGTATGTTGGCCCGATGAGAGCCCGGTACTACGCCCAATGCGCCGCTGCGCTCGTCTGCGCCGGTAATGGACAGACCGATGGTAAGACCGTTGCAGTAATAAGAGTGACGACCCTGACCACAGTCCTTGTGCCAGGGAAGGTCCGAGAGGCCGGTCTGGATATCGAGTGGCTTAATCAGGCCCTCGGCGCCGAGCCAGCCCGTACCCTCATCATCCCCACCAAGATTGTCGCCAGTAATGTCGGCCAGCCAGCCGAGTCTATCGTCCCTGAGCAGTTCAGATAATGCAGCAGATTGTTCATGGAAAAATAATATGCGCACTGCCTGCTGTACGCCCTTCGAATCTCCTGCCCACCATGACGCGCCGTCATCAGGACGCGCACGCGCCAGCGATGCGTCCAGATCAGCGGATACAGCGGCCATTTCACATTCTGTAAACACACCTCGCAGATGCAGAAATCCAGCCTGATGCAGAAAGTGTGAAATTTCAGCAGGGTCATCATCAAGCTCGAAGCTTCGGTTGAGGTTCAGGTCACTGCCATTGCGGTCAGAGATGGAGATTGCGCCAGGCTCGTGAACCGGTCGTCCATCGAAGAGCGCTCGGAAAATCGGTTCCCAGCCAATCCAGTGCTCAAAGTTTCCCCGGGTCATTTTGACGCGCGAATTCATCGCCAATCCCATGGTCGTCGCCCAGTCCTGCACGAGATCCGAGAGCGCCGAACTATCCAGACTGACAACAGCGCTTTCAGAGGCCTCACCTGCCTCGATGCGCAGCGCGCCATTTCGTTCGTACAGGGTGGCACTGCGACCATCGACGCTGAAGGTAAGAGCTGGCAGGCGCTTGTATATCAGCCCTCTGGCGGCAAGTTCGGCATTGTTTGACAGTGCCTCTGGTATCAGTGAATCAAAAACCTCATCTCGATCCAGGGGCCTCCGGTCGCAATGACGTCTGGTTCGGCAATCGATTGACATAATGCGTTCCTGCTTACGTGTGGTTAGGATAATAGCATGCAGAATTGCCATCGATCGTGACCTTGGTCTGGTGTTACGAGGGTGACGCTAAAAGTTGGCGACGGATATCCAATGCCTCTTTTTGTTGAGAGCAACGGCGTCACATAAATACCGCCCTGGATGAATGTTTGCGTGGCCTGTGTGGGAATAGCTGTGTGACAAGTGTCATACGAGCGTTATTTTGAAATGAGCACCCAAGAATGACGATAGTTCAATTCAGTACCCGGTATCCGCGACCTCGGAGACAGTTTTTGACCACTTGAATTTCATCGCGCTCGCCCTCGCTTGCGCCGCGTGCACCGCCGGTAACGGCGCCAACACCAGCGCCCTCCACTGCCCTGCTGCTGCCGCCTGTTATGGCACCAATAGCGCCGCCGATGACGGCTCCGGAAGCGGCTCCCCTGGCGGTCTTCTCTGCGGATTTGACCTCGCTGGAATACGCTCTGCACTCCGCCAGATCTGCTTCATAGCTGGCCATGCTAACGCCTTTTTTATCGATAATGATTTCATCTGTTGTGGTGCAGGCCGCCACTGCTGCCAACAGGAGCACTAAACTGATCACTGTCGCCTGGCGCATACGAATCAACATTGGGTCCACCATGGAATGATAAAAGTCTTGTGCACAGTATCATGCAGCCACAGCCATTCTGGGTAAAGAATTGTTAAGCTCAGCCGCGGTATTGCGGTCCGGTTCTGGCGTCAAGTCAACGCGCTCTGCTACAGCGGCAACCCAAGCTGAAAAGATGATTGCCTGGCGGGCCTGGGTTGTCTGCAGCTGTCAGTTCCAAGTCATAGGCATTCATATTTCAATGCCCGATAGTTTGAGTGTATATTCACCTACCTTTAGTTAAATCCAGACTTCTGTAACAGGCACAGCCGTAGATGCAAAAAACATCGGGAATAACGTCATCCCCTGCAAAGCCAGGTCTATTATCACTCCACCAAATCACCGACGAATCCGCCGGTGGCAAGGCTTACGGCCTCTCCCGTCTGCTCGATATGGGGCTGCAGGTACCGCCTGCGTTCGTAGTTTGCTGTGCGCAAAAAGATAAATACCCACAAGGACTGCGCGAAGCATGGTCTGCTCTCGGTGACCATCCTGTAGCGGTGCGCTCTTCTGCCCAGGGCGAGGATGGCTCCGAGGACTCCTTTGCAGGGCAATACGACACAGTGCTGAATGTTGAAGGTTTTGATGCAGTGCTCTTGGCAATTAACCACTGTGTTTCTTCGCTGGAGAGCGCGCGGGCCATGCAATATCAAGGTCGGGATGACACCGCCGAGACAGCAATGAATGTTGTGGTACAGCGAATGGTCAATGCCCGCGCCGCGGGCGTTGTGTTCACTGCAGACCCTGTTAGCGCCAGAAGAGACGTTATGGTTATAGATGCGGTTAAAGGGCTGGGTGAAGCACTGGTGAGCGGCGAAGTGACGCCCGATCATTTCGCTGTCGACAGGTGCGACAACATTATTCATCAGTCCCTGGCAGATGATGTTGCAATCCTCTCCAATGAGGAACTCGTACAAATCGCTCGTGGGGCGCGCCAGGCTGAGGCCCATGAAGGCAGACCGCTGGACCTTGAGTGGGCTATAGATGCGTCTGGTGAGCTGTTCTGGCTGCAGGCTCGGCCTATCACAAAATTACCAGCCGACCTTAATGAGTTCGATACACCCCTGCCCCGCCCTGACGATGTCGTCACTATCAGCAACGTCAGTGAGATGATGCCAGGCGCAGTTTCGCCTCTCACGGGGTCCTTTACCGGATGGAGTATCGACTATGGTTTGCAGCACATGCAGGTGACGGTAGGTACGAGAAAAGCGATTTCAAAACAATGGCAGGTCACGGCCTGGGGCTACGGGCACCTGTTTCTCAACCTCACCGGCAATATTGTAATGAGTGCCGGAGTGCTTGGTTCCACGCCGGAACAGACTGCCCAGACGCTATGCGGTCGTCCTGTGCCTGAGTTAAAGGCCTTGCCACCCATGCCAACTTGGCGCCGAATGATCAATACAGTGCGTCTGTTTCATTACGCTCTGACCGCACCAAAGGTAGTCGCCCGCTTCGACCAGGAAGTGGCTAACTTTCGGGTGTCCAGCAAGCACAACGCCAAAGGCATGATTGAAGAACTGATGAGCAAGGCCTGGTTCTACGAACATGCGATGGCAGTTCATATACAGTCCTCGGCCTTATCAGGATTTTTGTCTGCCATTGTTGAAAACATGGTCTCCAGCCGGAGCAATAACGCTACGCTTGAAGAGCAGGCTGAGGCCATGCGGTTGCTCGCCGGAGCCAGCGGCGTGGAAAGCGCCGAGATGGTTCTGGAACTGGATGCACTGGTAGACCGAATTGCCTCGGTTCCCGACGCAACGAGCTGTTTTTGTGATGTAACTGCAACAGATGCTCTGGGCTGGCTGCGCTCTGAGCAATCAATCAGCAGCGACTTCGATTCCTTTTTGGTTAAACACGGTCACCGCGGCTATCGCGAACTTTGCATGCGCGACCCCGCCTGGGGGGAAGAGCCCACACCCTTGGTGCAGAGTATGCAAGCGGGCGCCCGAGCTCGACTTGCCGGCGCGACTACCCACAATGCGCATCACTCATCTATTGATATGGCCGGTCTTAAGCGCGGTCTGCGCTGGGTCTTACCTAAAGCACATAACGCCGTGCGTCGCAGGGAGCACACCAAATCTCATTTGGTCGCTGTGGCTCATCGTTTCAAGTTGGCTTTCGTTGACCTTGGAAAGCTGTTGGTAGAGGAAGGCACTCTTCCTGACGCAGATCTGGTCTACTTTTTTAGTTTTGATGAACTGGCTACCTTTGTGACAGAGCCGGATTCGGCGATGTTAAAACAGGTCCAAAGCCGACGCGACGCTCTTCCCTTTCAACAACGATTAAGTTTCCCTGAAATCAGCGTAGGGGCGGCTTTACCCCTGCAGGAAAAAATAGTGGATCTCGGTGATGCTGCACTATCGGGGCGCCCCGCATCCAGCGGCGTGGTCGAAGGTATCGCTCGAGTGGCGCACACGCTGGCAGAGGCAGCCGAGCTCAAGCCGGGAGAAATTCTAGTCACACCCATCACAGATATCGGCTGGACGCCCTACTTCAGCATGATCGCAGGACTGATCACCGACCTGGGAAGTGCAGTTTCTCACGGCGCAGTCATCGCCAGGGAATACGGTTTGCCCTGTGTGGTAAACAGCCGGGTCGGCACCCGCGTGATTAACACGGGCGACCGGGTTAAGTTAGACGGTGATACCGGCGTCGTAGAAATCCTCGACTAGCACTTTGCAATGTATTGAGAGCTTAAGCTTTGAGCTAGAGTCCGTAAGCCCGGGACGCCAGATCTCTCATAATTTCTTCGGAGCCGCCGCCAATCGCATTGACCCGCACCTCGCGGTAAATCCTTTCCACACGATTGCCACGCATATAGCCAATTCCGCCTAAAATTTGCATCGCCTCTCTGGCGCAAAACTCCATCGTTTGACTGCATTGGACCTTCAGCAGTGCGATATCGCCGAAGTCAGCCGTGCCCGTGATCACCTGACGAGTGCAGTGCTGGATGTAGGTCTGGCAGACGTTAATCCGTTGCTTCATTTCTGCAATTTTGTGTCTTATTACTTGATGATCCGCCAACCTCTTTCCGAAGGTCTTGCGCTCCTGGGCCCAGTTAACGGCATCTTCGAGGCAGACCCGGGCGAAGGCCTCCATCATAACTGCCATGGCCAGACGCTCATCGTTGAAGTTGTTGGCGATGACCAGAAAGCCATTGCCCTCCTCCGCCAGCAAATTTCCAGCGGGTACCCTTACGTTATCAAAGTACAGGGTGGCAGTATCGCTGCACCACCAGCCCTGCTTTTTATTCAGGGGCGTGCGGCTAACGCCTTCAAGGTCCATTGGGATGACCAGCACAGAAACGCCGCTACCGCCCTCGCCTCCCGTGCGTACGCCCGTTGTCGCCCAATGAGAGCCCATGCCGCCGGAAATGAATGTCTTGCTACCGTTGACGATATAATGCTCGCCATCACGCACTGCCGTGGTCTGGAGGTTAGCTACATCAGAGCCTCCCGAGGGCTCAGTAATCGCCAGGCATATTCTTTTCTCACCCGCCAGCACCGGGGGAATGATCTCCGATTTAAGCGACTCGCTGCCAAAAGCAACGACCGGCGGCATACCGATGCCGTGGGACAGTAAGGTACTGGGCAGTCCTCCCAGGCTGGTGCGCGAAAGCTCCTCACTGAGGATATTGTGATGATATAAATCTATACCGGTTTCGATGCCGCCATATTGCTCGGGGTAACCCAGGCCAAGCAGCCCAAATTCGGCGGCCTTGCCCCACAGCTCTTCCGGCAAAAAGCCCTGTTCATCCCACTCGTCAACGTGAGGCATGATCTCTCTGTCGATGAAGCGGCGCAGCTGTTCACGCCAGGCCTCATGCTCTTCTGTCAGATCAGGGTTGGGCAGTCTTGCAGAATCAAAACTTAGTGACATTGGATGTACCGTAATTGAAGTGTTGGACGATCATTATACGAGCTATCGGCACGCTATTTTACAGCCTCGCCAAAACTTTTACCTGCAGAGCTCAGTGCAGGCCCAGTTCTAGCGAGTCGTTTTCTTTGCGGCGGCTGTTTCCTGAAAAACGGCCAGTCGTTCTGCCATGTCACTGCAGGCACCAGGGCTATTTTTGTATTCGTAGTTCAGCCCGTCGTGAATGCGAAAACCATCGGTGGCCTCGATGATGCTCTTGCAGACCTGGTGGCTGTGCAATGAATTTTCCGCCAGTTTGCGGGCGTACTCAGCGGTTTCGTCTGCAAGGCTAATGACGGGACAGACTCGGTCCACCAGGCCTATTTGTAGCGCCTCGTCAGCGGGGACAAGTCGGCTGCTAAACATCATATCTTTAGCGCGCGCCGCACCTATACGCCTGGGTAGACGTTGGGTCATGCCCCAGATTGGACTTAACCCCCACTTACTGTGGGTATCGGCTAATTTTGTGTCGCAATCTACGAAAATAAGGTCGGCAGCGAGAGCGAGCTCCAGCGCACCCGTGAAACAGTAGCCATGCACCTGAGCAATAACCGGCAGCGGCAATGACGCCAGGGCCTCCAGCACAGAAGCTTCAAAATCGGCATGCTGAGCTTCTTCACCCGAACTAATGTCATTAAGGTCATGCCCCGAAGAAAAGGCTTTACCGCTGCCACTCAAAATGACGCAACCCACGTCGTCACCCTTGGCAGCGATAGACTCTATCGCTGCCAATAACTGTGAAAACACTTCGTGATTCAGAGCGTTCAGCACGGTTGGCCGATTGAGAGTCAGCCTGCAAACCCGGCTATCAAATTCCACTAAAACGGTTTCATTCATTTGCGTTTTCCAACTCCAGTTCATTCAATGATCTCGCTCTGAGATGAAAACACGATACTACGACAGTGCCACCTGGCCAATGACTTCAATGCGCAATATTTATGGCCTGACATTGCACCCTACTTATAGCCATGAGCACATGGCTACTTACAGGTGATTAAAATACGCGCTATACGCTGGTTCGGGTAGATTTTTGAGCCCTCTGTCTATAAGGTTTTGACCCGAAACCCTTGTGCAGAAGTGAAGTGGTGCTACCGACAAATGAAAAGCTTTGATAACACACCCATTATTGTTGGTGCAGGACAACAAACTTGGCGTAAGCCAGACACCAGCAGAACACCCATAGACGCAATCACTGAAGTCTCCCGGCTCGCGCTCGCCGACGCGGGCGCTGATACTGTAGTTCAAGCCATTGACGCTGTTGCGATAGTGCGATTTATCGCGGATACCGACCCCGGCACGAAAGTCTTGTTTCCAAGGAACCCGGGTAAGCATGCAGCTCAGCGGCTGGGTATCTCCAACGCCTGTTTTTACCAGGGAGTCATTGGCGGCAACACACCTCAATACCTGGTCAATCACTTTGCCAGGAAGTTAGCTGAAGGTGAACATAACGCTGTGCTCATTTCGGGCGCGGAGCTATTAGCCAGCCTGTTTTCATCGCTTCGAACAGGCGATGATATATCAGCTTGGGCAGGTGAGCAGGAAGCCGAACCCACAACAATTGGCAAGGAACGAGATGGTCTGAACGCAACCGAGAAGTTCTATAGCCTTTACGAACCGATCAATACCTACCCTTTGTTTGAAAGTAGTTTGCGACATCACCTGGGCCGATCTCAAGAGGAGCACCAGGACGCGCTCGCCGAACTTTGCAGTGCCATGAGTCATGTGGCGGCCAAGAATCCAATCGCCTGGGCACAAGAAGCCCTGAGTGCTGAGCAGGTGCGCACCGTTACGGAGAAAAACCGCTATATCGGCTACCCCTACACCAAGTCTATGAACTCCATATTGGCGGTGGATATGGGTGCTTCTGTGGTGATGACCACAGTGGGTAAGGCTCGCGAACTGAGTATTGATTCCAGCCAGTGGATATACCTTCGCGGAGGTGTCGACCTCAACGACATATGGCACATTAGTGAGCGTCCTGGTCTGCATGAATCTCCAGCTATCCGTCTAGGCTGGAGTAAGCTGTCAGAGGCCACGGGGGTCGATATCGATGAGGTGACAGATTTCGACCTTTACAGTTGCTTCCCCTGTGCTGTGCAGGTCACTTGCAATGAAATTGGCCTTTCTGCGCAGGACCGACGTGGTGTCACCGTGACCGGCGGCTTGCCCTATATGGGTGGCCCCGGAAACAATTACTCCTTGCACGGCATTGCCGAAATGACTGCGCGCTTGCGTAAGCGCGACAAGGGATTTGGTTTAGTGACGGCCAATGGTCTCTATTTGACCAAACACTCGCTAGGCTTGTATTCAACCGAACCAGCCGACTCACAATGGGTCACCGTCAATTCTGACTCCCTACAGAAACAAATCGACGACTTACCATGCCTTTCGCTGGCTGCAGATCCTGTCGGAACTGCAATCGTTGAAGCGTTCACTGTAGCTTTTGACCGCCACGGACCTAAAACAGGCATCGTGATAGCGAAGAACCTTACCGGTGAGCGAATTCTCGCCTATACCCGTGCTGACGCGGACACCTTAAATCACTTGTTGGAAGAGGACCCTGTTGGGCGGTCGGGGCAAGTGAGTGTCGAGGATGGGATAAACATCCTCGACTTCTAAGGCCTCTCTATCGCTGGTGGCCTTGTCAAGGCGCTCCAGCGATGTCGCAGAGGGTTCTAGTGCTGCGGACAAATAAGGTATTTCTGTCCAGTCTGACGCTGCCCGTAGACCGCAATAGCTTCAGCCGTTAACGCCTGGGCTAGTGAGATTTCAGCAACGTAGTGACTGGCAAATGTCGTTTTGATCTCGCTCGCCACTCTCTGCTGCAAGCCGACCATGCGTTCAATTCCAATGCGCTGCAAGAACGGGGTTAACAGAAAGCCACCCACGTTGAACGAAAAACCGTAGGCTGGGGTGAGTGTGAGCGGAGTCAGGTCGAGGCGTCCATAAACATACACCTTCTTCATGGTGTCAGACCCGTAGCGATTGTATTCCAATCCTGCCGAGGCGGCCCGTTCCATGCACGTCAAGATGGTGTTCGTTAGCCTGCCACCTCCTGTGGCGTCAAAAGCCATATACGCCTTGGTTTCAATGATGGCGGCAGTTAATTGTTCTTCAAAATCCTCCGCACTTGAATCCACTACATACTTTGCACCGATTTCACGTAATATTTCGACTTGCTCAGGCTTGCGCACAATGTTGACCAGGTCGACTCCATCGGCAATGCAAATTCGATTCAACATCTGACCTAAGTTTGAAGCAGCGGCGGTATGAACCAACGCCGTAAAGCCTTCGTCGCGCATGGTTTCTACCATTCCTAATGCGGTCATAGGGTTTACGAAGCTGGACGCGGCCTCACGTGCAGTGACATCCTCGCCCATAGGAATGGCCATCATTGAATGTACGCAACGATACTGCTGAAACATATCGCCACCGGCAATCGCCACAGTCTTACCGAGCAGAGCTTGCGCCGCATCAGATTCTCCCGCTGCTACGACAACGCCGGCGGCCTCATTGCCCACCAGCATAGATTCGCCCTGGCGCGCTGCCACCATGCCAGCGAGCTTGGGAAGAATGGGGGCCTCTACCTCGGGCTCACCATCACGTTCAGAAAATGTTGCAGATGCCATGTCCGCAGGCCCAAACAGCAGGGCCAGATCGGAAGGGTTGATGGGTGCCGCTTCGATTTTCACCACGATCTCATCTGGCCCCGGCTGCGGAACTTCAGCTGTTTCAATGGATAGCTTTAAGCTGTGCTCCTCGGTGACCAGTGAGCGAATCTGGCGAGAACTAAATGCATCTGACATGGTGATATCCTTATAAGTGGCTGACTTAATTGCCAGCCTGTTGTCGAAGTGATTAAGTGACGCGAGACTTTACCCAGCCTTCCCCATGCAAGCAAGGGGCGCTGGGGGGTTAATGAGGGATGGGTCCACCTGTTGGCAGGATTTAGCTGGCAACTAACTGGGCTGTGATGTCCTGCAAATTTTTGAAGAAACGCGAATAATGCCAAGCACTGGGGGTAAAAATTCGATGCGCGAATGCAATCAATGTGGCAAATGTTGTATCGCCTACAGTGACGGAGGCTTGTCTGCCAGCGCGCTGGAGATTGAGGATTGGGAGCAATTCAGGCCAGACATCGCACAATATGTGGCAAATGGTGAAATTTGGATGGATCCTGTCAGCGGCGAGCGACTCAAGCGTTGCCCGTGGCTGGAGGCAGAGCCTGCCAGCGTCGATGGTGCTGATCTTAAATATTCCTGTGGTATCTATCAGGAGCGCCCTGAGGACTGCAGGCACTACCCTACGTCAATTGATGAAATGGTGCGCGACGGTTGTGAAATGATTGAATTACATGACCTGGATGCACCTAAAGCGGCGCAGCGAGAGCTGGATCGCCTTATGGCTGAGAGTAGACCCCCACTTTCCTGACCCATTGATGCCGCAATAAACGATCCATTAGCCACAGCACTTCTTGTATTTTTTGCCGCTGCCGCAAGAACAGGGTTCATTACGATTGGGCGTTTTGCTGACGCTCACAGTGTCCGTTCGATTGACCAGTGCCATGAGTTCAGCAATGTTCTCTTGCTCTTCCGCTTCCTCGTTGATCTGAATGTCTGCAAAAAGTGCATGTTCGGCAACGAGTGCTGCTACCTCTGCCTTGCGCTGCTCTGACCCTACAGTTAACTGCAACGGGTATTTTTTGCTCCCGGTCTTGAGCGCACCTTTTTCAGTGTAGCCAGATTGCTTGTGGTCCAGTCGAGCATTCTGGCGGCCTTTGAAGAAAAATTTGTCCGACATTGCAGTATTCCGTGAGTGGGTGGGCCTGACGTTTAGCTGAGTCAAAACAGTGTCTCAGCTCAGCAAGCGCGGGAGTTTACTCGACTCTCTTCATAAAAGACCGAAGTTTCTCTGGCATTCTTTAGCTATAACGTAAGTTGCCAGTAAAACTTGCCTATCTTTTGGGCTGAGCTCTGGTATAGTCCGCGCCGTCCTGGCGCACATCGGTCTGCGCCAAACATCAGCATCACATCCCGTGACGCTTGATACCATAGAAAATTCCAAGCCTGGACCGAACCACTCGCGAATACGTTTTTGCGTTTTGGTCAGGCGCGCTCACATAGAGCCTCAGGAGCATTACACGAGATGTTATTTAAAGATCTCGGCCTATCGGCCGAACTGCTGCGTGCGGTTGAAACACAGGGTTACGATGAAGCTACCCCTATACAGCAGCAAGCTATACCACTAGTACTGAAAGGCAAGGATGTACTCGCTGGAGCCCAGACGGGTACAGGGAAGACGGCAGGCTTCACCCTGCCCGTTTTACAGCGACTTCAGAGCAGCCACGCAGAGGGACAAAAGCGCCACCCAAGAGTCCTTGTGCTTACACCTACCCGTGAACTGGCGGCGCAGGTGCATGAGAGCGTGCGAGACTACGGCAGATTCCTGCCCTTTCGTTCCGCGGTAATTTTCGGTGGGGTGAGTATCAATCCACAGAAGCAGAAGTTAATTAAGGGCGTAGATGTCGTTGTAGCTACCCCGGGCAGACTTCTTGATCATTTACAGCAGCGCAGTATTGACCTTTCTAAGGTAGAGGTATTGGTGCTCGACGAAGCTGATCGCATGCTTGATATGGGATTCATACGTGATATTCGCAAAGTATTGAATGCCATTCCCAAAAAGCGCCAGACGCTGCTATTTTCCGCCACATTCTCAAAAGAGATTAAATCATTGGCAGCAGAATTCCTGCACCAGCCCACAGAGATTCAAGTCACTCCACAGAATACCGCAGCAGAATTGGTCAGCCAGATCGTTTATCCGGTGGATAAAAAACGAAAGCGAGAATTACTTTCCCAGAAAATTGGCGAAGAGAACTGGCAGCAAGTATTGGTTTTTACCAGAACAAAGCACGGAGCGAATAAACTTTCCGAGCAGCTTGGTAAGGATGGCATCACCTCAGCGGCTATTCACGGCAACAAGTCACAAGGTGCGCGGACCAAGGCGCTGGCAAACTTCAAACAGGGCTCTGTCAGGGTGCTGGTTGCCACAGATATCGCCGCCCGCGGTATCGATATCGATAAGCTACCTCACGTGGTTAACTTTGAATTGCCAAATGTCGCAGAGGACTACGTGCATCGCATTGGCCGTACCGCCCGAGCTGGACAGGAAGGCCACGCGGTCTCACTGGTTTGTGTCGATGAGCTCAAGCTACTTAGCGATATTGAAAAACTACTCGGCACGAGCATCGAGAAGGTCAATCTCCCGGGCTACGATGTGGATCCCAGTATAAAAGCAGAGCCTATCCAAAACGGGCGCGGGGGAAGAAGCTCGGGCGGTCATCGCAACAATGGCGGCGGCTCTCGCGGTCGTGGGCGCTCCGGCAATAACGGCGGGTCCCGTGCCCATTCAGGCGGCGGCAATAGGCGCAACGGTTAGGAAAACGCCGGCCCCTGCGCCTTAGCTGGTAACGAGTGCTAACGAAAGCCAAGAGGTGATTCTTTGGATCTGCAGTTGAGAAATAAAACCGCGCTGGTGACCGGCAGTGATAGTCGCACGGGCAAAGTCATTGCCGATGTACTCAGTGCTGAAGGGGCTCAGGTCATCTATCACGGCAACGACGAAGCGCCTCCTATGCCAATGGCGGTTGTCGGCGATATCACCACTGAGGAAGGCTCTGCACAAGTACTGGAGCAAGTTGCAGCGCTTGATTGTTCTGTCGACATTTTAGTCAATAACTACGGCACGACGGATAATCATCGCTGGACAGATGCTGACACCGCAACCTGGTTGTCGCTTTATCAGATCAACACACTGTCGGCACTGCGCATGGCTTCCGGCCTGGTTGATGGTATGAAGGACAGTGGCTGGGGACGAATAGTCAATTTGGGTACAGCCGGTACGTTTAAACCCTCGGCTGCCAGACCAGCCTACTACGCAGCCAAGAGTGCATTGGCAGTCATGGGCGCCAGCCTTGCGCAGGAGCTGGCCGGGACGGGCATTACTGTCAACACAGTCTCCCCAGGGCTGATTCGCACTGAGCAAGTTGAAGCCGGGTATACGCGGTTGGCGCGGAAACTCGGTCGCAGCGCACAGTGGCAGGAAGTAGAAAAACTGATTGTTGAGAGGGATTTTCCCAACCCCTGCGGCAGGATCGCAGAGCGGGAGGAAGTTGCAGATATGATCGCTTTTCTGTGCAGCCGCCGCGCAGGCTTTATCAACGGTCAGAACATTCGCATCGACGGTGGAGCAAGCTGACGCACTGAGAGTGGAAAAGCCGACAACGAGTGCTGTAGAGTGGGCGACGCATCGTAAACAACCCCTCTCGTTAGTGGAGTCAACATGGAATACCGTAATCTCGGCGCATCTGGCCTTCGGGTCTCTGAACTGTCCTTTGGTTCATGGGTCACTTTCAACAAGCAGGTAGACCATAAGCTGGCAGAGCACATGTTTGGTACCTGCTTTGATGCGGGCATTAACTTCTTTGACAACGCTGAAGGCTACGAGGCGGGCCAATCAGAGATTGTCATGGGCAAAGCGCTGAAAACGCTGGGCCGACCGCGCGACAGTTACTGCGTCTCCTCCAAGGTATTTTTCGGTTGCCAGAGCGCTCCCCTGCCCACCCAGCAGGGACTGAGCAGGAAGCATGTGACCGAGGCTTGCCATCAGGCATTGGAACGCCTGCAGGTGGATTACCTGGACCTGTATTTCTGTCATCGTGCTGACCCACATACTCCCATTGGAGAAACGGTATGGGCGATGCACAACCTGGTCACTCAGGGAAAAATTCTGTATTGGGGCACCTCGGAGTGGACCGCAGAAGAAATTACCCAGGCCTATAAGTTTGCCAAGAAAAACCATCTGACGCCTCCCAGCATGGAGCAGCCACAATACAACCTGTTGGATCGGGAACGCTTCGAGGTGGAGTACGCTCCGCTGTATGAAAAGTACGGACTGGGCACCACGATCTGGTCGCCACTTGCATCCGGCGCACTCACCGGAAAATATCTTGAGGGCGTTCCTGAAGACAGTCGTGCTTCACTGCCAGGCTACGAATGGCTGCGTGAACATATGGTTGAATCCGAGCGCGGACAGGAGCGTATGCAAAAAGTAGCAAAGCTGCTGCCAATCGCTCTGGAGCTGGGAACCTCATTGCCTAAACTTGCTATCGCCTGGTGCCTGCACAACCCGAATGTCTCCACTGTCATCCTTGGCGCTTCACGCCTTGAGCAATTACAGGAGAATCTGAAAGCACTAGAGGCCCGGCCTTTGCTCACGGATGAAACATTGGCGCAGTTAAATGCCGTTTCCTAATGATCTTGTAAGGCAGTCGGACCAGGCAAATACTCAACAGTGCCCTCCCTGCGTGGATCCGCGGCCCCGGTCAGGGCATGCTTGGTAACCAAAATCATATGCAAACCGGAATTTTCTCCATTGCGTTCCTGCACACGGTAACCCCTGGCTTTTAAATTATTGGCTATATCCTGACCTGGGGGCACATTAACCTCGACCCTGACGTCTGTCCCCCTGGCAATAATATTGGGAAAGGTCACTGCCTGCGATGGAGTCATTCCCCAATCAAGCACCGCAGCCAATGACTTAAAGACATACGCGGGAATGTTGTTACCCCCTGGGGAACCGGTCACCATTAACAGCTCCCCTTGCTGATCAAAGGCGATTGTCGGTGACATGGAAGAGCGCGGTCGTTTGCCCGGCGCAATGGCATTCACCTGGGGTTTGCTGCCTGGGAGGTACTCCTTGGCAAAATCGGTCATCTGGTTGTTTAGTAAGAACCCGGCAACCCAGCGAGACGAACCAAAGGGTGCCTCTACCGTCGCCGTCATGGAGACCGCATTGCCTTGGGCGTCGATGATTGAGAGGTGTGAAGTGCCGGGAACTTCAGCAGTGGTGTCTGGTGACCAGATTGACAGTGATTCCTTGTTGTCGGAAAAACGCGCGGGATCCCCGTGCATCGGCGCATCGCCCGGTGCAAAAGGATTGGCCGCGCGATGTTGCAGATATGCGGGACTGATCAACTCTTTTAGCGGAATATCAACTGCATCGGGATCGCCAAAAAAGTGATCGCGGTCGGCATAGGCCATGCGCTGTGCATCAACAAAGGCAGCTATTTTGTCGTCTCGTTCACTCATCCCTGCCGATAAGTGCTCGTACATGCCCATCATCATAATCTGAGTCGCTGCGGATGACGGTGGTGTGGCGCCACAAATACGAATACGTTTGAACGGGCCACAAACAGCGGCTCGCTCCGCTGTTTTGTAATTGGCAATATCGTCAAGACTCAGGGTACCCGGATTGGGTTCAGCCCGCGCCGCTGCGACTATCGCTTGTGCGATTTGACCGGTATAAAACGCGTCCCTGCCCTCTTGCGCGATTCTATTCAAAGTGGCGGCATATTGCGGATTTTTCAACAGGTGCCCCACCTGCAATGGTTCACCGTCAGGAAAAAAATATGCCGCAGAGCCGGGGTCTTCATCCAGCCGGCCCATCTTGCCTACCCGAGGTAAAAAACCCGCCATGCGAGGTGACACCTCGAATCCATTAGTAGCAAGCGTGATAGCCGGCTCAAACAACTCGGCCCAGGGTAGCTTGCCATATTTCTTGTGGGTGTCCTCGTAGAGTGCGATGGTGCCTGGAACGCCGATTGCAATACCACTCTGCCAGGCTTCGATAAAACCCATCGTCTCATTTCCACGCATGAACATATCAGGCGTAACGGCAGCAGGCGCGGTCTCCCTACCGTCGTGGAATAACAAGCTATCTGTGTCGTGCTGGTAAATCAGCATAAACGCGCCACCGCCTATGCCAGAGCTTTGCGGTTCCACCAGCCCTAGCACAGCATGAGCAGCAATAGCGGCGTCCACCGCATGTCCGCCCCGGCGCAGCATCTGCGCACCTGCCGCAACAGCATGAGGGTTCGCAGCAGTGACCATTGCTCCCTTATCCCAAACACGCTCAGCGACGCCAATATCAGCGATATTGCCAGACCCGGAACAGGCGGAACCAGTGATTAGCAGGACAGCGCACAGAGAAACTGCGGTCAGGTAGCGAAATAAGGTCATGTAGGTCTCGAGCAGACTGAACGGCCGGCTATTAAAACATTTACTGAGGCCTCTGCGAACCTTGTTTAAAGGCCAGTGGGTGACTCAGCCCAGTACAAACAATATCCACGGCGTACCAATAAATAAATAGACCATCAGGCACGCGAGCGTTACCAGTCCGCCGTTGCGATAAATCTCGCGTCCAGTCAGGTAGCCACTGCCGGCAAAAATGACATTGGCACTGGACGCCTGGGGTGTCATGACCGAAAAAAAGTTGGTCGCTAGCAGCAACATCATGCCCATCAGGTGCAGGGGAACATCGGGCTGCGATATGCCGACGAATACTCCGAACAAAGCGAGTAAATGGGCAGTTTGGCTGACGAATAAATAATGAATAAGGACATAACTGATGAGTAACAGGGCATAGGTCATAGGCCAGCTAAACCCATTCACCCAACTGCCCATAATGTCACCCACGTATTGCATGAAGCCCAGGTGGTCCAATTCGGTGCTGATCGTGTACAGGATCGCGAACCAAATCAACGTTTCCAGGGCATCACCAGAGGACTTGATATCGTCCAGCGTAAAAACACCGCCTGTCATTAAAATTGCGAGTCCAAGAAAAGCGATCGCAGTGGCGTCCAGCGACAGCGCCCCTGATAGCGCCCACCCGAGCACCATGCCGACAAACGTGGCAAGGGTTATCCATTCCTTGCGGCTTAATGCCCCTAACTGAGCGAGGCTGGCAGCTGCTTGCTCGGGAGCTTCTGGGGTGGTTCGTCGTCCTGGAGGGAACACTCGATACAAAAACCAGGGTACCAGTAGCATGGCGCTCACAGTAGGCACGCTCGATGCCAGCAACCAACTACCAAAATCAAGTGTCACACCTCGCTGAGCCAGCAAAGCCACGCCTACCGGGTTGGCCGCCATTGCCGTTAGCCAAAGCGCCGAAGACAATCCCAGACCGGTCATTGAGCACATCGTCAGATAGGCCCCCAGCTCGCTACGCGACGCTTCCCAGGGTTTAGAGCCGTTATTGCTCGCCAGTGAATAAACGATCGGGAAAAGCACGCCAGAGCGTGCGGTATTACTCGGAAATGCGGGAGCAATTAATGCGTCTGTCGCAATCATGCTGTAAGCGAGCCCAAGGGAAGATTTTCCAAAACTCCGAACCAACAAGAGTCCTATGCGCTCTCCCAGGCCCGAATTAACGACCCCCTTCCCCACCAGAAAAGCCGCGACAATTAACAGAATAAAACCCTCGCTAAATCCACTGTAGGCGCGCTCGGCATCGAGCGTTCCACTGAGTATGGCGACCGCCAAGGCCACGATAGCGGCCAAGAAGATGGAGGCGGCACCCGAAACAACAGCGAAAATCGTAGCAGCGAAGATGGCAAATAACTGCCACGCGTCGGTGGAAAGCCCATCGGGCACGGGTGATAGCCAGATCGCGGAACCGAGAAAAAGGCTGAAAAATGGGAAAAACCACGGATGCATGCCGATAGTCTAGCCCTTGATGGTCGCTATAGCCCGTAAATACTGGTCAGAAAGGTTAAACCCGCAGCAAACTTGAACTTTTTACGCTAGTCTTAATCGTAGTAAAAGCCCACTGCCAGCTTGAACCAGAGGCTCGCAAGGGTACACTTAGCGATTGCTTTTTATAACCTGGTGGTAAATAAAATTTTGAGCCCTTGTCCCTCCTTTAAGACGCTTGGCCTGGCACTGTCAGCAAGCTTCATCTTCGGCAGTTTCACTCTCCCGTCTGCTGCAGCCATTGAATACACCGATATACAGCGGGAAACCGTCGTAGAGCTGGTTGAACAACTTGAGGAACGCCACTACTCCAAACAGGCGTATACCGATGAGTTGTCATCCCAGCACCTGGATGCCTATATCGACAGTCTGGACGGCAGTAAAATGTTTTTAACCGCTGCCGATATTAAGGAGTTTCAGCAGTATCGTACCGTTATGGACGATCAGTTGCCCGAGGGCAATCTGGACGCTGGATTCGCTATATTCAATCGATTCCAGGAACGTCTGCGCACTCGACTTGAGTCTATCAATGAGAACCTGCCCGAAATCATTGCGGCCATGGATTTTACGGTAGACGAGTACTATGAACTCGACACAGACGACCGCGACTGGGCAACGGCACAGCCAGAACTGGACGAGCGCTGGCGTAAACACCTGAAAAATCAGGTACTCAGTCTAAGGCTCGCGGAAAAGTCAGCGGAAGAAATACCTGAGACCCTGAATCGCCGTTACACCAACCAGCTGAAGCGGGTAGAGCAATACAACCATCAGGATGTGTTCCAAATTTACGCGAATGCCCTGACTGAGCTTTACGATCCGCACACCAATTATTTTTCGCCGCGTCGCTCTGAGAACTTTAATATCAACATGAGCCTTTCGCTAGAGGGTATTGGTGCAGTACTGCAAGCGGAAGACGAATACACCAAGGTCGCACGTCTGGTGCCCAAGGGTCCTGCCGATAAGCAAGGCGACCTGGAACCCTCCGACAAAATCGTTGGCGTCGGCCAGGGCGACGAAGGTGATATTGAGGATGTGATTGGCTGGCGCCTCGATGAGGTTGTTCAGCTGATACGTGGCCCCAAGGACTCAACCGTGCGACTGCAGGTTATCCCCGGAAAATCCAAGTCTACTGACGAGCGCAAGACCATCACAATTGTGCGCAATGAGGTAAAGCTGGAGGAACAGTCTGCCCAGAAAGAGATTCTTGAGATACCCAATGGCGACGATACGATCAAGGTCGGCGTGATTGATATTCCCGCCTTTTATATTGATTTCGAAGCGATGCGTCGGGGCGACAAGGACTACAAGAGCACTACTCGTGACGTTAAAAAGCTGTTGCAGGAACTGCAGGACGAGGGCGTAGATGGCCTGGTGGTTGATCTTCGCAACAATGGTGGTGGCTCCTTGCAAGAAGCCAATGAACTCACGGGCCTGTTTATCGAATATGGCCCTACCGTTCAGATCCGACATTCGTCTCGCCGTGTATGGCGAGACGGTAAACGCCTGAAGAGCGACTATTACGAAGGGCCCTTGGTCGTGCTGATCAACCGCCTGAGCGCCTCTGCTTCGGAAATTTTTGCCGGCGCTATTCAGGACTATGAACGAGGGATTATTGTTGGTGACCGCTCGTTCGGCAAGGGAACTGTGCAAACCCTGTCCCCTCTGACCGAAGGGCAGCTGAAAATTACTGAGAGTAAATTTTACCGAATCTCTGGCGACAGCACGCAGCATCGCGGTGTCGTTCCGGATCTAGCGTTTCCCTCCCTGTTCGACACTGAAGAAATAGGTGAAAGCTCACTGGATCATGCCCTTAACTGGGACCAGATTAATTCGGTGCGTCATAGACGCTATGACGACCTCAGTTCGGTGCTACCCCTGATAACTAATCTGTACGAGGAGCGCAGCGAAGCTAACCCCGACTTTGTTTACCTCGAAGACCAGATTGCCATGGCAACCCAGACTCGCAAGCTGGAACAGCTACCTCTGAACGAGGAGAAGCGTATCGCCCTGCGGGAGTCCCAGGAAAGTAAGGCGCTGGCTATTGAAAACAAGCGGCGTGTCGCCAAAGGCGAAGCACCGCTCACCTCTTTGGACGAAGAGGAAGAAGCGGTAGAACAGGGAGAGACGGATGAAGTTGCAGAGGTCGCTGAGCAAAACGATGACACGGTTGCTGATGTCAGCGATAGCAGTGAAGACACCGCTAGTGAAACTGCGGACTCGGATGAAGACGAAACCCCGGATGTCTTGCTGACGGAAGCAGGCAACGTTCTAGTCGATGCCCTGGTGCTGAAAAAAACGCATTACGCGGCAAATGTGAGTGAGAAAGAATAGGACTGACTAGTTAGTACCCCCGAACCAGGCCAGTTCACCGTGTAATTCCACGACCCCGCCGACCATGATCAGGGTCGGTGCTTTTGGCTTTTCGCGCTTTACAATATCGACCATCGTTGCCAACGTGCCGGTAATGACCCGTTGATCGTCAGTGGTTGCCCTTTCTATTAGAGCAATTGGCGTCGCTGCACTGCGCCCGTGAAGCTGTAGCTGCTCACAAATTAATGGCAGACCCACCAGCCCCATATAGAACACCAGTGTTTCTGATTCCGATTGAAAAGACGGCCAGTCCAGATTGCTGCTGCCGTCTTTGAGATGACCGGTCACAAAACGCACAGACTGAGCGTGATCACGATGAGTCAGTGGAATGCCCGAATAACAGGCGGCACCGCTGGCAGCGGTGATACCCGGCACCACTTGAAACGGCACGTCGTGTCGGGCAAGGAGTTCTATCTCTTCGCCTCCTCGCCCAAATATGAATGGATCGCCACCCTTCAGTCTCGCCACTCGTTTTCCCTGTTTCGCAAGATCTACCAGAAGTTGATTAATCTGCACTTGGGGCACAGCGTGGTCATCCCGTTTTTTGCCGACGTAGATGCGCTCTGCATCCTTTCGCGCCATGTCGAGAATTGGGCCTGAAACTAAACGGTCGTATAGCACGACATCAGCGGCCTGTAATAAACGCACCGCTTTGAAAGTCAACAAGTCAGGATCGCCCGGACCTGCGCCTATCAAGTAAACCTCGCCGCAATGTAGCGCTTCTACATCTTTAAGCATGTCCTCCAGCAAGGCCTCAGCACGATCCTCGCGTCCGCCCATCACCTGTTCTGCAACCGTGCCTTCCATCGCTTTTTCCCAGAATAAGCGTCTTGGCGTTTCCGCTGGCAGAGCTTCTTTCACCCGGTGTCGCAGTCGACCTGCAAACTCAGCTAGTCGTCCATAGCTACCAGGCACCATAGCTTCAATTTTGCTACGCAGCTGTCGCGCAAGCACCGGGCTTCTGCCGGAACTACTGATAGCGATAATCACGGGATCGCGATCCACAATAGAGGGGAAAATAAAGGTACAAAGATCCGGAGAGTCGACTACATTGACCGGCAAATTAAGGGCGATGGCGTCATCATGAACCTGTTCGTTAATCTCACGGTGGGGAGTCGCTGCTATGACCAGCACACGACCATCGAGGTCAGTTTTACGGTAAGTGGCGCGCTGCCAGTGACCTCCATGCTCTACCAGCAGCTGTTCCAGCTCTGGGGCGATTTCCGGCGCTACCACATTCAGGCTCGCGCCCGCGCGCAGCAACAGCCGCGCTTTGCGCGTTGCCACTGTTCCGCCGCCCACCAATACTACGGGTGAGTTTCGTAACTGCAGACATACCGGCAGATACTGCATGTCAGGTGCTCAGGGTTGTAGCGCCACCCATGTAGGGCTGTAACACGGCCGGTACCTCGATGCTGCCATCAGCCTGCTGGTAGTTTTCCATGATCGCCACCAACGTGCGACCTACGGCCAGGCCCGAACCATTGAGTGTATGCAGTAACTCTGGCTTACCCGATTGCGGGTTACGCCAACGTGCCTGCATGCGCCTAGCCTGATAATCACCAAAACTGCTGCAGGAAGAAATTTCGCGGTAGGTATCCTGGGCGGGCAGCCAGACTTCCAGGTCATAGGTTTTACGAGCGGAAAAGCCAATATCCCCGCCACAGAGAATCACCTTGCGATAAGGTAGCTCAAGTAATTGCAGGATCTTTTCAGCGTGACCAGTGAGTGAGTCAAGAGCGTCATCAGATTGCGATGGCCGCACAAACTGCACCAGTTCGACTTTCTCAAACTGATGTTGGCGAATGATGCCTCTGGTGTCGCGGCCATAGCTGCCCGCTTCGCTGCGGAAACAGGGCGTGTGACAAACAAACTTCACTCCGTCTTGTCCCAGTTCCGCATCCTCGAAAATACGGTCCCGTGCCACATTGGTCACCGGCACCTCTGCAGTGGGAATCAGGTAATAGCCCTGCTCACCCTCCAGTTTAAATAAATCTTCCTCAAACTTGGGCAGCTGGCCCGTGCCGCGCAAGGAGTCACTGTTGACGATATAAGGCACGTAAATTTCACTGTAACCATGCTTTTCAATGTGTTGGTTTAACATGAACTGGATGAGAGCACGATGCATTCGGGCCACATCCCCATACATCACATTGAAACGTGAGCCGGTGATTTTGCCTGCGGTTTCAAAATCCAGTTGGCCTAAGTCTTCACCGAGGGCCACGTGATCCTTGACCTCAAAGTCGTAGGACCTGGGGTCGCCCCAGCGTGCTACCTCCAGGTTATCGTCTTCGCTTGCACCAAGCGGCACCTCATCTGCAGGAATATTCGGAACAGCGAGTAACAGCTCTTCAAGTAGTGCTTGCACTACTTTAGCCTCATTGGTGAGATCGTCTATTTGGGCGGCGATCTTTTGTAGGGTTTCATTGACCTGCGCCTTGGCGTCGTCCACGCTCATGCCCTGCCCAACTAGCGCGCCAATTTGCTTGGAAGCCGCCTTGCGTTCTGCAAGCAAGTGTTGGCTTTGTACGTCAGCCTGCTTGCGCCGCGCGTCCAGTGACTTGAACTGCTCAATGTCGAAGCTGAAGCCGCGCTTTTCTAGCGCAAGCGCAACGTTTTCGGGATCCTGCCTGACGGCTTTGATATCCAACATTGTATGAATATTCCTGTATCTGGGAAAACTGGGTAGCGACTGCGCTCTAGAATAAAGCGCGGGTCATATAAATCGAAAGTCCTGCCATGAGTACACATGCAATAACGCTGGTCGCCATGTAACCGAGGGCGTGAGCTGTATGACCGTTCTCCAGCAGAGTGATGCTTTCCAATGAGAAGGTGGAGAAGGTCGTAAAGGCCCCCAGGAAACCTACCATCAGCACACTGCGCCAATCCGGATGCAGAATTTGTCGCTCTATCAGAACAAAAACCACTCCGATCAGGAACGAGCCCAGCATATTGACCAGCAGCGTCCCCACAGGCCATTTGCCCTCCCATAGGGCATGAGCCCAGTTGGAGAGCAGGTAACGCGAGACGGCGCCGGTGGCTCCGCCCAGGGCAATAAACAGCAGGTATCTCATTTGGCTTTAGGCGTGATTCAGTCGTAGCGGCGTATTGTACTGCTTTTGTCACGTTCGCGCAGGTACCGCAATTTGTCCTGTATTTTCTTTTCCAGACCGCGATCAACCGGGTGATAAAACTGTTGGTCCTTCAGGGCTTCGGGCAAGTAGCTCTCTCCTGCCGCATAGCCGCCCTCCTCGTCGTGGGCATAACGGTATTCAGCGCCATAGTCCATGTCTTTCATCAGGCTGGTAGGAGCGTTTTTCAGGTGTAATGGCACTTCATGGCTATCACCTGCGCCTATTACAGCCACCGCCTGGTTGTAAGCATTGTAAACAGCGTTGGATTTAGCAGCACAGGCGAGGTAAATAATTGCCTGGGCGACTGCTAGCTCACCCTCGGGGCTTCCCAGGCGCTCCTGAACCTGCCATGCGTCCAGGGAAATGCTCAGGGCCCGCGGATCCGCATTACCGACGTCTTCGCTTGCCATGCGGACCACCCGGCGAGCGATGTACAAGGGGTCACAGCCCCCGTCCAGCATGCGACAGAACCAGTACAAAGCACCATCAGCAGAACTGCCCCGCACCGCTTTATGTAATGCGCTGATCTGGTCGTAAAAGAGGTCTCCTCCTTTGTCGAAGCGCCGCAGAGACGCTTGCAGTACCTCTTCAAGCGTTTGCTCGGTGATTTCACCGTCATCTGCAAGGTCAGCGGCCAGTTCAAGCAGGTTGATGGAACGACGAGCATCGCCGTCGGCCTGAGTGGCAATCAGTTCCAGGCAGTGCTGGGATGCCTGGGCAGCGTCACCCAACTCGTCCATACCGCGCTTTAAAACGCCAACCAGTTCAGAGATCTCCAGTGAACGCAGCTTGTAAACCCGCGTTCGCGATAACAGCGCATTATTGAGTTCAAAGGACGGGTTCTCAGTGGTGGCTCCTACGAAAATGACCGTCCCGTCTTCGACGTATGGCAAAAAAGCATCCTGCTGAGACTTATTGAAGCGATGCACCTCGTCAACGAACAACACCGTATCCCGTCCAGACGATTTATGTTGTCTAGCCTGGGCTATCGCTTCTCGAATTTCTTTTACCCCAGACAATACAGCAGATATCTGCAGGAAGTGCGCATCGGCAGCTTCCGCCGCAATGCGCGCAAGCGTTGTCTTACCGACTCCCGGTGGACCCCAGAAAATCATGGAGTGCAGCTGCCGTCGATCGATAGACTCTCTAAGCGGTTTTCCGGGCGCGAGTAAATGGCTTTGCCCGGCGTAACTTTGCAAATCTGCTGGTCGCAGTCGCGCGGCTAACGGCTGATAACCACTGTTCTGACCAGCGCCTTTGGTGGCGGAGAACAGGTCATTGGTCATGGTAAAAGAGGTCGGCCCCTTCCGGGGGAACAAAGCCAAAATCAGCGGGCATCAGCGCAGTATCGCTGTCGACATCCTGCAGCTGAATAAAGAGCCGTTGGTTGAGTTGATCATTCACTTCCATGGCACTAATTTGCCCATTAGCAAACACCAGGGTCAACGAGCGAAAGCCCGGACTACCGTCTATCGGTACTAATAAAAACCTGCCCTCTCCTGTCCGCGAGACCTCAAAGCGCTCACTTAATATAGCTCTGTCACCAGCGAGAACCTGCAGCGGAGACAGTTGATCATGACCCGCGACCGACCGTCTGGTCACGGTCTCCAAGTCTCGGTCATGATGCCAGAGGTGTTCTCCGTCAGCCACGATCAGCTGATTGTCCGGACTATCAATGTCCCACAAAAAATACATTGGCTTGAGCAATTTAAAATGACCGGAAGACAGTGCCGAGGGCTGATCTTGATCTGCCGCAAACTGAGTCTGCTCAAAGCGGCCCTGTAACTGGTTAAGCGACTCAAGCTCAACAATCAGTTGTTCAGTTGCGGACTCGTTAGAACGTGCAATGCCTGCGACAAGGCACAAACCAAGGGCGGCAAGAAGCAAAACTTTTTTCATGTAGGTCGTATCAGTCTTCGGCTGGTGGCGGGGCCAGTACTTCACGCTGGCCATTGGTACCCATTTCAGTCACGACGCCCGCCGCTTCCATGGTTTCAATCAGGCGGGCCGCCCGGTTATAACCAATGCGTAGCTTGCGCTGAACACTGGATATTGAAGCCCTGCGGCTTTGGGTCACGTAGTGGACTGCTTCATCGTAAAGCGCGTCACTCTCTTCATCTTGGTCAGATAAACCGGCCTGAAGTTCCCCTGCCGTGACGGGTGTCTGTCCACCTTCGTCCAGTAAGCCATTGATATAAAGCGGTTGACCACGACGTTTCCAATCGGCAACCACCCGGTGCACTTCCTCGTCTGAGCAGAAGGCTCCGTGTACACGGTTCGGGACACCAGAGCCGGGCGGCAGGTAAAGCATGTCACCGTGCCCCAGCAACTGCTCGGCGCCGCCCTGATCAAGAATTGTCCGTGAATCGACCTTGGAGGACACCTGAAAAGCGATACGTGTAGGCACGTTGGCCTTGATCAAACCGGTGATCACATCGACAGAGGGACGCTGCGTGGCCAGGATAAGGTGGATTCCCGCAGCCCTGGCTTTTTGGGCGATACGCGCAATGAGTTCTTCCACCTTTTTGCCGACAATCATCATCATGTCGGCGAATTCGTCAATTACCACCACAATGCTGGGCAGCTTTTCCAGACCAGGCGGGGTTTGCTCCTCGTCAGTTTCGGCAAAAATCGGATCGGGGGTCCACAGCGGATCAGCGATAGGCGTGCCTGCTTTCTCGGCGTCTATTACCTTGCGGTTGTACCCACTCAGGTTGCGTACGCCCAGCGCTGCCATCAGTTTATAGCGACGTTCCATCTCCGCCACGCACCAGCGCAGTCCATTAGCAGCATCTTTCATGTCCGTAATGACAGGCGTCAGCAGATGCGGGATACCGTCGTAAACCGAAAGTTCCAGCATCTTTGGGTCTACCAGGATAAGGCGAACGTCCTCTGGGCCTGATTTATAAAGCAAGCTCAGCAGCATGGCATTCACGCCAACCGATTTACCTGAACCGGTCGTTCCGGCGACAAGAAGATGCGGCATTTTTCCCAGATCTGCGCAAACGGGCTGCCCGGATATGTCATGCCCCAAAGCCAGGGTAAGCGGTGATTTAGATTGGTCAAAAGCTTTCGAGGCTAGCACTTCCCTGAAGTTAACTATCTCACGATCTTCATTGGGTATTTCTACGCCGACTACAGACTTGCCCGGAATTACTTCCACAACGCGCACTGAAATTACTGCCAGGGAGCGCGCCAGATCTTTTGCAAGGTTGGATATGCGGGAAACCTTCACCCCGGCTGCTGGCTGAATTTCAAAACGCGTAATCACCGGCCCGGGGTAAACCGCCGTTACCTCGGCGGTCACACCAAAGTCCGCCAACTTTAACTCCAGCAGCTTTGATAGCGCCTCCAGCGCTTCTTTTGAATAACCCTTGCTGGGGTCTTTTATCTCGGCATCCAGCAACCCCAGGTGCGGCATTTCACCCGTGGCCGGCGCATCAAACAGGGGTTGTTGCTTTTCTTTCTCTACCCGCTCTGATTTTTCGGCCTTGGGCTTGAGCGGTTTGATCTTGGGAGGCTTGCGCTTCTTTTCTTTCTCCACGTGCTGCTCGATAACCACCTTTCGCGCTTCAACTGCTTTGTCTTTTTTCCGCTTATCTTTCAAATCTTCTATTGTCTTTAACAACCACGTGCGGGATTTGTCAAAGTAGGTAATCGCCAGGGAGCCGAGACGGTCCATCAGCCGCAGCCAGCTTAAGTCGGTAAAAATGGTCATGCCGAACAAAAACACCGCCAGTAAGATCAGTCTGCTGCCGACCGCGCTAAACGCCATGATGAACGAGCCACCGATAGCCTGACCAAGAATGCCGCCAGCACCCTGGGGAAGTGGAGAGTTCCCACTGTCATTCATGGCAACCAGAGCAGTGCCCGCTATCATTACCAGCACCAGGCCAAGCGTTCTAATACCAAGCGTCAGCCAGTCAAAACCTTTTTCTTCCTTGCGTTCTATCAGGAGAATTACGGCTCGATAGGCCAGCAAAATAGGGAAGAGATACGCCGCATACCCGACGAGCGAGAAAAAAACATCTGCGAGCCAGGCACCCGTAGGGCCGCCAAGGTTGGCTATTTCGCCGCCCGAGCCACTTGCAGACCAACCGGGGTCTTGCGGGGTATAGGTGATTAACGCCAGCAACATATAAAGGCATACGGCGCTCACGCCGATGAAAGCGCCTTCACGCAGTCGTGGATTCATGAATGATTCAGTATTGGTTGTTTCTGGCACGGCTGTTATGGTCCTTCCCCACTGTCCCCAGCTAATGGGCTGCTATTGCGTTCATAGCGTGAGCCAATTGTCGCCTTATTCTGTATTTTTTTCAAAGACTTATGGCTTCTTTTTAAAAATTTCCGAACCTTTGTCGGATCCGCACCTTTAAAGTACCATAGTCGACCCCATTTAAGGGGACAGATTACCCGTTTTCGTGGCGCCAACGCCGCTGATATTACCTAGGAAGCCCAATCGATGAGTGAAGCACGCCATATCCCCCTGATCATCCTCGGCAGCGGCCCTGCCGGCTACACCGCAGCTGTCTACGCGGCCCGCGCCAACTTGACGCCAGTCGTTATCACCGGGATGCAACAGGGTGGGCAATTGACCACCACCACTGAAGTGGAGAACTGGCCCGGTGGCCACGCAGAGCTGCAGGGACCGGAGCTGATGCAGGATATGCAAGCTCACGTTGAGCGCTTCGACACTGAAATTGTCTTTGATCATATTGATGAAGTAGACGTTAACGCCCGCCCAATGACACTTAAAGGCAGCGGTTCTTACACTTGTGATGCCATGATTATCGCGACAGGCGCATCCGCACAGTACCTGGGATTACCCTCCGAGGAAGCATTTATGGGTAAAGGCGTCAGTGCCTGCGCCACCTGCGATGGTTTTTTCTATCGCAACAAAAAAGTCGCTGTTATTGGTGGCGGCAATACCGCCGTAGAAGAAGCGCTTTACCTGGCGAATATTGCTGAACACGTTACCGTGGTGCATCGTCGTGATGCGCTTCGATCAGAAAAAGTATTGCAAGACCGCCTGTTCAAGCGCGAAAAAGAAGGCAAAGTGACTATCCTGTGGGATCACGTACTTGATGAGGTACTGGGCGACGACAGCGGCGTCACTGGTATGCGTGTTAAAAGTGTTAAAGACGACAGCACTGCCGATGTGGACCTGGCGGGTGTGTTCATTGCCATTGGACACAAACCCAATACCGATATTTTCGCCAGCCAACTGGACATGAAGGACGGCTACATTACGATCACAAGCGGCCTGGAAGGTAACGCTACCAGCACCAGCGCACCGGGTGTTTTTGCCGCCGGTGATGTGGGTGATCATGTTTACCGACAGGCTGTGACCTCTGCCGGATTCGGCTGCATGGCTGCGCTGGATGCGGAGAAATACCTGGATAACCTTTCAGTATAAGCAGGTACCAGTTGCTGGGCTCCGCCGTGGTGAAGATGACGGAGCTCAGTCAATTCTGTTTCAATAGGGATCATGCGCGCAATTCGCCAACTCCACACCGGGGATCCATTCCCACCCACCAGTGATGCGCTGGAATACCCCAATGGCTTGCTGGCCGTCGGCGGCGACCTAACGCCTGCCCGTCTGCTAGATGCGTATTGCCGGGGTATTTTTCCCTGGTATGAAGAACCTCAACCGGTGCTGTGGTGGACTCCCGACCCGCGCTCAGTGCTGTTCCCTGAGAAACTGCATATCTCCCGTTCTCTGCACAAAACATTACGACGCGATCGCTTGCAATTAGCTGTCGACAGCAGATTTGAACAGGTCATGCGTCATTGTGCGCAATTACGTGGTGATGGCCTGGGTACCTGGATAGGCGATGACATGCTGGCAGCCTATTGCGATCTGCATCATATTGGTCATGCCCACTCCGTGGAAGTACTGGATGTCGATGGCCAACTGGTCGGCGGCCTTTATGGCATTGCCGTGGGTCGCGCCTTCTTCGGTGAATCCATGTTCAGCGAGGTTCAGGACGCATCCAAAGTAGCGCTGGTAGCCCTACTGAACATACTCGAACGCGGAGGCTTTAAACTCATCGACTGCCAGGTTGAAAGCGAACACCTTAATTCGCTGGGTGCTGAGAACATCAGCAGACTGGACTTCGAGCGAATGCTTGCCCACACTATAGACATCGACCACGATCCCGGGATCTGGCGATTGCCAGCAACTTGCGGAGAATTGTTGTGACCTCTTCACTGCGGGACTTAAAGGTCTATACGACCTACCCCCACAGCTGTAGCTACCTGGAAGACCGGGAAGCCACCACCTTATTTGTCGATCCACGGCAGGAAGTCGATCAGATTCTCTATAGCAATCTCTCCGTGCTGGGTTTTCGCCGCAGTGGTAATCACCTGTACCGCCCTCATTGCAGTGGCTGCGAAGCCTGCATCCCCGCGCGCATCCTCGTGGACAGCTTTGCTCCCAACCGCACCCAACGCCGCGCGGTCAGTCGCAACAGTGATCTGGAGGTCGAATTGACCGGTGATATTCGTGATGAAGCCGCCTATGACCTCTACAAACGTTATATCGAGCAACGTCACTCTGATGGAGACATGTATCCCCCGGATCGCGAACAGTATTTGTCATTTTTAGATAATGCCTGGGAGTGCACTCGCTATTTCCGTTTTTACGAGGACGGCAAGCTTATTGCCATCTCAGTTGTGGACGAACTGCTGGACGGACTTTCCGCTATTTACACTTTTTTCGAACCGACGGCTGACAAGCGTAGCCTTGGCCGCTATGCCATTCTGTGGCAGGTCGAGAAGGCACGGGAGATGGGTCTGGAGTACGTTTATCTAGGCTACTGGATCAAGGATTGTCGCAAGATGGCTTATAAATCTGAGTACCGTCCTCTGGAGCTTTACCTCAAAGGGCGCTGGAGTCCTCTGGCCTAGTCGCTTTGTGTCCTCCCCGGGTGACGCCCAACTCGCTAGAATTGCCATTAATTAAACTAGAAACAGTTGAACGTTTCAGGCAAACTGCGCCCTGATTTTATATCGAGGAATGCCACTACATGGCAAAAGAAGACCAAATTGAAATGGAAGGCGAGGTTATAGATACCCTGCCCAACACTACGTTTCGCGTTGAATTGGAAAATGGGCACGTTGTAACTGCTCATATTTCCGGCAAAATGCGCAAAAACTACATTCGCATCCTGACCGGTGACAAGGTCCGCGTGGAGCTGACCCCTTACGACCTCACCAAGGGTCGTATCACTTACCGCGAGCGATAACGCTGCAGATTTGCCTGTGGTGTTGCGGATAGCCCAGTTGCCTGGGCTACCTGATTAGAAAAGGCTCTGCTAGCTCTCTTCCAGAGCCAACTCTTCCTCTTCCATTACAACGTCAAGCTTATTCTCGGCCTTATTGAGCCGCACCAGGGCTGTGCCTCCTGATTGTGACAGCCCGCCGAACAGCACCATTTCCGCCAGTGGCTTCTTGATGTATTCCTGAATGACTCGCTCCATGGGTCTGGCGCCCATGTTTTTGTCGTACCCCTTTTCAACCAGCCACAGCCGCGCGTCTTCATCAACGTCGATGGTGACTCGCTTTTCATCCAACTGACCTTGTAGCTCAGTGAGGAATTTGTCCACCACCGTCAGGATAACGTCCTCGCCCAGCGGATCGAACTGCACAATGCTGTCCAAACGATTGCGGAATTCCGGAGTGAACATGCGATTGATCGCTTCCATACCATCGGTACTGTGATCCTGGCTGGTGAAGCCAATCGTGCGCCGACTGATACTTTCCGCACCGGCATTGGTTGTCATGATCACAATAACGTTACGAAAATCAGCTTTGCGCCCGTTGTTATCGGTTAAGGTGCCATGATCCATCACCTGCAAGAGCAGGTTAAACACTTCAGGGTGTGCCTTTTCAATTTCATCGAGCAATACCACCGCATGGGGGTGCTTGGTGACCGCATCGGTCAACAGCCCTCCCTGGTCAAAACCAACGTAGCCTGGAGGGGCTCCGATGAGTCGTGACACTGTGTGCCGCTCCATGTACTCAGACATATCGAAGCGGATAAGCTCCAATCCCAGTTGCATGGCAAGTTGTCGGGTCACTTCGGTTTTGCCCACTCCCGTGGGACCAGCCAGTAAAAACGAACCGATAGGCTTGTCGCTGGATTTCAGGCCCGCTCGCGCCAGCTTGATGGAGGTTGCAAGGCTGCTAATGGCGCGGTCTTGCCCGAACACAACCATCTGCAGATTTTGCTCCAGCTTCTTCAGCGTTTCTTTGTCGTTTGTGCTGACCGTCTTGGGAGGAATGCGTGCAATTTTGGCGATGACGGTCTCAATGTCCCCTACCCCAATGACTTTCTTGCGCTTGGAGGGGGCCACCAGCTGTTGGAACGCACCCGCCTCGTCGATCACGTCGATGGCTTTGTCAGGCAAAAAGCGGTCGGTGATATAGCGAGCCGAAAGATCGGTGGCAACGCGCAACGCTTTGTCGGTGTACCGTAGGCCGTGATGCTCTTCAAACCGGGATTTGAGCCCCTTCAGAATCTTGTAAGCATCGTCCGGGCTGGGTTCCATGACATCAATTTTCTGAAAGCGCCGACTTAGGGCCTTATCTTTGTCGAATATGCCTCGGTATTCCTGGAATGTGGTTGAACCGACGCAACGCAATTTTCCTGAGCTGAGTAATGGCTTGAGCAAATTACTGGCGTCCATAACACCACCGGAGGCTGCGCCCGCACCAATAATAGTATGCACCTCATCGATAAACAGAATAGCGTGATCACGGTTTTTGAGTTCCGCCAACAGCCCCTTAAATCGCTTTTCGAAGTCGCCTCGATACTTGGTTCCGGCTAGCAGAGCGCCCAGGTCCAGGGAATAAACGACTGCATCTTTTAATATCTCCGGCACATCGCCATCGACAATCTTTTTGGCCAGTCCCTCCACAATGGCGGTCTTGCCCACACCTGACTCGCCCACCAGCAGTGGATTATTTTTGCGTCTGCGAGCGAGAATCTGTGCAACTCGCTCCACCTCAGGTACCCGCCCGATCAGGGGGTCGATGTGCCCCTCGGCCGCTTCCTTGTTGAGATTTGTGGCATAACTGTCAAGAGGATTGCCCTCGCCCTCTTCTTGCACATTGCCTTCTGCGTCCGTGGATTGATCCGGTTCGCTGGATTCACTTTCCCCTGAAACTTTGGAGATACCGTGGGTCATGTAGTTCACCACGTCCAGACGAGCAATACTCTGTGTCTTGAGGAAGAATACTGCCTGGCTTTCGGACTCACTGAAAATGGCTACCAAGACGTTGGCGCCTGTCACCTCACTCTTGCCTGAGGACTGCACGTGGAAAACGGCTCTCTGCAAAACCCGCTGAAATCCCAGGGTAGGCTGAGTATCGCGATCTTCGTCCTCCTCCGGTATCAGCGGAGTGGTTGCATCAACGAACTCTACCAAGTCACCGCGCAGGCCGCCTATGTCGGCGCCACAAGCTTTTAGGACCCTGATGGCATCGTTATTATCTAGCAATGCAAGCAGCAGGTGCTCCACAGTCATGAACTCGTGGCGCTTAGCCCTGGCGCCGCGAAACGCGTCGTTCAGGGACTGTTCCAGATCGTTACTCAGCATAATTACTCCTGGGCTTTAGCCCTCTGATGCCTCTACTTCACACAATAACGGATGCTCGCTTTCTCTGGCGTACTGATTGACCTGTGCAGCTTTGGTTTCAGCGATATCACGGGTAAATATCCCGCAGACTCCCTTGCCTTGCGTATGCACTGTCAGCATTACGTGAGTGGCTTGCTCCCTGTTCATTCGGAAGAAAGACTCCAACACCTCAACGACAAACTCCATGGGAGTGTAATCGTCATTCATCAATACCACTTTGAATAAAGGCGGCTTCTTAAGCTCAGGCTTACTCTCCTGCAGCGCCAGGCCGCCATCGACGTCCTCTTCCTCTTTACTCATACGCACGTTACTGTCTGTATGGATGTACTGCACTGCACCACTCTTATTTCTATGCTTGTTGATTACTGTATATGGATACAATACTCGGGTTTTCAAGGGGCCGCAAACTAGACAAAGCCTCGGCTTTTGCAGACTCAAAAAGTAGAGCCCACGTTTTTTAAGGGGCCTTTATCTGCGACAAAAACGCGGGTATCACATGGATTTGTTGATGGCCTGTCCAAACTCTGAACAACTCAGTAAGCGTGCTCCTTCCATCAGACGTTCAAAGTCGTAAGTTACAGTGCCCGCCTGAATAGCCCCATTCATGCCCTTAATAATCAGGTCTGCGGCCTCGTTCCAGCCAATATGGCGCAGCATCATTTCCGCTGAAAGTATCAGCGACCCCGGATTTACTTTGTCCTGGCCAGCGTACTTGGGCGCAGTGCCGTGGGTAGCCTCAAATAAGGCAATGGTGTCCGACAGATTGGCTCCGGGCGCAATACCAATGCCTCCGACCTGGGCAGCCAGCGCATCAGACAGGTAATCGCCATTGAGGTTAAGGGTTGCCACTACACTGTAGTCCCTGGGCCGGGTCAGTATTTGTTGCAGCATGGCATCAGCAATCACGTCCTTGATAACAATGTCCTTACCGGTCGAAGGGTTCTTGATAGATACCCAGGGCCCACCGTCTAGCAATTCACCACCGAATTCTTGTTGCGCCAATTCATAGCCCCAGTCTCGAAAGGCACCTTCGGTGAACTTCATGATATTGCCCTTGTGGACCAGGGTCACCGATGGCAGATCCTGATCGATCGCGTACTGAATGGCCTTGCGTACCAGGCGCTTGGTACCCTCTTCTGATACGGGCTTGATACCTATGCCCACATTCTGTGGGAACCGAATCTTGCTTGCGCCCATCTCGTTAATAATGAAATCAACCACCTTTTGGGCCTCTTCAGTACCTGCCTGGTATTCAATGCCAGCGTAGATATCTTCAGAGTTCTCCCTGAATATCACCATGTTACAAGCGCCCGGGTCTTTAACCGGCGACGGTACACCTTCGAACCAGCGCACTGGCCGCAAACAGGTATACAGGTCCAGTTCCTGGCGCAGCGCTACATTAAGCGATCGAAAGCCTCCACCTACTGGCGTGGTCAGGGGCCCTTTAATCGCGACCGCATAGGCTTTAATCGCTTCAAGTGTTTCTTCGGGAAACCAGTCGCCGTCGTACATTCCCGCGGCTTTTTCACCCGTAAAAATTTCCATCCAGGAGATTTTTTTGTCGCCTCCATAGGCTTTCTCCACGGCGGCGTTAACAACATCGATCATGACAGGGCTGATATCAACACCAATACCATCACCTTCGATGTAAGGAATGATAGGATTGTCTGGGACGTTCAGGCTGTGATCTTCGTTGACAGTGATTTTGTCACCTTCACTGGGAACCTGAATATGTTTGTAGCCCATGTTTGTACTCCATTATTGCCGGGTTGATGAACAAGAAGATCGAGGAATGCCCCGATAGGGGCAGAAAAAAGTATAGCACGCGGGAGGGATTCCTTCTGTTGGCTGAGTCAGCAAACAGCGTGGAGCAGCTACTACGCGATGTTTCCAGATGCGAGACCCGGGAGCCGGTTCAGCGATGGCCAAGATCATATTATTCAATAAGCCTTTTCGGGTATTGAGCCAGTTCAGCGATACCGAGGGCCGCAGGACCCTGGCGGATTTCCTCAGCGCACCTGAGTTCAGGGCAGCCGGTCGACTGGACTATGATTCGGAAGGCTTGCTGTTGCTGACCGATAATGGCCAGCTGCAACAGCAGATTGCTAACCCCCGGCACAAACAGTGGAAGACCTACCTGGTGCAGGTAGAGGGCGAACTGGACGACCTGTCGATAGCAGCGCTGTGCGCACCACTGAAGTTAAAAGATGGTCTCACCCTGCCTGCTCGGGCGCGACGAATCGAGCCACCTGCATTATGGCCGAGACACCCACCGGTCAGGGAACGCAAATCTGTGCCTGATTCCTGGCTTGAACTGTCTATCCGCGAGGGCCGCAATCGACAGGTGCGACGTATGACCGCCGCAGTCGGGTTCCCAACTCTCAGACTTGTGCGCCAAGCCGTTGGAGATTGGAGCTTGGGCGACATTGCACCCGGCGAATACCGAATCGACGACGCCCACACCACGGCCACCACAAATATGCGTCCCACCAGACGACGCCCAAGGAGAAATTAAAATGGCGCAATGGCCTCCTCACGTCACCGTAGCCACCGTTGTTTTCAGCGAGGGAAAATACCTGATGGTGGAGGAACGCGACAAGACCACAAAACAGCTGGTATTTAATCAGCCGGCGGGGCACCTGGATCCGGGTGAAAGCTTAAGCGAAGCGGCTGTTCGTGAAACTCTGGAAGAAACTGGCTGGGACGTTGAGCTCACAGGTTTGCTTGGATTATCGCTGTACCATGCGCCAAATGACATTATTTACCACCGCACCACTTTTCTCGCACAACCTGTTCGACGGCTTGAAAACTACCGTATTGACCCCGACATCAGCGCTGTACACTGGCTGAGCTACGAGGAAATTCTCGCTAACTCTGATAGAATGCGAAGCCCGCTGGTAGTCGCTGCCATTGAGCAATACCGCAAGGGACTCAGTAGCTCCCTGGAACTCATATACGAATGAGCCTTAACGCATCGAAAAAAGTCATCGTCGGCATGTCTGGCGGTGTCGATTCCTCTGTATCTGCGCTTCTCCTGAAGGAGCAGGGCTATGCTGTGGAAGGCCTTTTCATGAAAAATTGGGAAGAGGATGATGGCACCGAATACTGCACCGCCAAAGAAGACTTTGCCGACGCGCAGGCAGTCGCTGACAAGCTAGGCATTAAGTTACACGGCGCTAACTTTGCCGCTGAATACTGGGACAATGTATTCGAGCATTTCCTTGACGAGTATCGCGCCGGGCGAACCCCCAACCCCGATATCCTCTGTAACCGGGAAATCAAGTTCAAGGCGTTTCTCGACTACGCGCTCACTCTTGGTGCCGATCTGATAGCCACTGGCCATTACACACGACTGGGTCTAGCCGCCGGCCAAGCCACTCTGTTGAAAGGCCTGGATCCGAATAAGGATCAAAGCTATTTTCTTCACGCAGTCGGTCACAGGGAATTAGCTAAAACATTATTCCCGGTGGGCGATATAGAAAAACCTGAAGTACGGTCGCTCGCTGAAGAATACGACCTGGCTACCGCAAAGAAAAAAGATTCTACCGGTATTTGCTTTATCGGTGAGCGCCGTTTCAGTGATTTCCTGCAACAGTACTTACCCGCTCAACCGGGTGACATTGTGAGTCTGGACGGCGAGCATCTGGGCCAACATCAGGGACTGATGTACCACACGATTGGACAGCGCCAGGGCCTTGGAATTGGTGGTCTGGCCAACCACACAGACGATCCCTGGTACGTGGTAGAAAAGGACCTGGATAACAACGTATTACTGGTCGCCCAGGGCAATGATCATCCTGCGTTGTTCAAATCAAGCCTGGTCACCGGTGAGGTTTTTTGGGTGGCGGGTGCGCCACCACCGCTACCTCTGCAATGTACTGCCAAAGTTCGCTACCGACAAAGCGATCAAAGTTGCACCATTACTGAACAGAAAGGTGGTTACCAGGTCGAATTCGACGCCCCGCAGCGAGCGATAACACCGGGACAGTCAGTGGTTTTCTACCTGGGCGAAACCTGCCTGGGTGGCGGCGTGATCGAGAGGACGGCTTGAATGAACAGAGACTATTCAAAATTGGAACAGCAGACCATCGCCCTGGCGGGTGTCGCCCAAGCAGCGCGATTGGTGGACCAGTTGTCGCGCACCGGCAGTTATCCCGTTGAGTTCCTGGAGTCATCGATTCATAGTCTTTTCGAGTTTGACGCTGACAACATTGGTGCTATTTACGGAGGCTTAGCCGGCGTTAAGCTCGGATTAAACAACCTTAGCGCCATACTGGCCAGCCGCCAAGCAGATGAGAATAGTGAGATCGTACGCTATGTGCTAAATATGCTTCATCTGGAGCGTAAATTTGCGGCAAGCACTGACATGATGTCTGTTGTGCACTCCCGGCTTGAGCACACCAGCTTTAAAGCTGAACATTTTTCCGGTCACGTTAACGACGTCTGTCACAGCGTTTCAGGTATCTATCAAGACACACTGAGCAAATTGCGCTTTCGCATTAAGGTATCTGGCAGTGCTCAACATCTTCAGGACGGTGTAAACGCAGATATTATTCGCGCGCTGCTGTTAGCCGGTATTCGGTCCGCCTTCCTGTGGCGACAACTGGGGGGTAGACGCTGGCGACTCTTGTTTGAACGTAAGCGTATTTTGCACACCAGTCAGCAACTGTCCCGAGACCTTCCTGTGGTGTAAAATCCGCACCCTTCGCCCATCTTCGGAGTCATTCATGGACCTCTCAGCACTCACAGCAGTTTCCCCTATCGACGGCCGCTACGGCAGTAAAACCACTGCTCTGCGCGACACTTTCAGTGAGTACGGTTTGATAAAGCGCAGGGTATTAGTAGAGGTTCGCTGGCTACAATTCCTTGCCTCTCACGATGGCATTCCTGAGGTACCGCCGCTCTCCTCTGCTGCTAACCACGCGCTAGAGGAAATTCTGGAAGGCTTTGCCGAAAGCGACGCAGCGCGGATAAAGGACATAGAGGCGACCACCAATCACGACGTAAAGGCAGTGGAGTATTTCATCAAGGAACGCTTGGTGGACAACGCAGAGCTCGATGCTGTTTCCGAGTTTGTTCACTTTGCCTGTACTTCTGAGGACGTTAACAATCTGTCGCATGCCCTGATGTTACGTGATGGCGTGGATGGAGTGCTGCTGCCTGAAATGGAAAAGGTCGTTGAAGCGCTGACGTCCATTGCGCAAGATGCCGCTGAGGCCCCCATGCTGTCGCGCACTCATGGTCAGACGGCCAGCCCTACGACCATGGGCAAGGAAATCGCCAATGTTGTCGCTCGTCTGCGGCGTCAACTCACCCTAATACGCCAGGTCCAATACCTGGGTAAAATTAATGGCGCCGTGGGTAATTATAATGCGCATTTCAGCGCCTACCCCGATGTCGACTGGCAAGCCTGTGCGGAGTCTTTCGTCAGCTCTCTGGGACTCACCTGGAATCCTTACACCACCCAAATCGAACCCCATGACTATATGGCGGAATTGTTTGATGCGTTGGCACGTTTCAATACGGTGCTCATCGATTTCGACCGGGACATCTGGGGCTATATTTCCCTGGGCTATTTCAAACAGCGGACCATAGCCGGCGAGGTGGGCTCCTCTACCATGCCCCACAAAGTAAACCCGATTGATTTTGAAAATTCCGAGGGTAATCTCGGTCTGGCGAACGCCATCTTTGGACACCTTGCAGCCAAGCTCCCCATTAGTCGCTGGCAGCGAGATCTGACTGACTCCACCGTATTGCGTAACATGGGTGTCGGAGCCGGCTACAGCCTGATCGCGCTCCAGTCGAGCCTCAAGGGCATTAGCAAGCTGCAGCTCAACGAGCAGCGCCTGGCAGAAGATCTGGATAACAGCTGGGAGGTTCTGGCAGAGCCGATTCAAACAGTGATGCGTCGCTACGGCATTGAAAAGCCCTATGAGAAGCTAAAAGAACTGACCCGCGGTCAGGACATGAGCAAATCGGTCATCCAGGATTTTGTCAGCAAACTGGATATTCCTGAGCAGGCCAAGCGGGAGCTTCTGGCATTAACACCGGGCAGCTATATAGGCAATGCCGTGTCCCAGGCCCGGGATATAGGTTAGTTGCGGTGAGCAGCGACTGGGAGTTAAACCTCGACAAAGAGCAATTCCTGGCTCAGCACTGGCAAAAAGCACCGCTGCTAATTCGAGGCGCTATCAAAAATTTTAAGCCTCCCATCAGTAGCGACGAGCTTGCAGGGCTCGCATATGAAGAAGAAGTAGAGGCACGCATCGTAGAGCACCAGGAAGACAACTGGCAGCTTTTTCATGGGCCTTTTTCCGCTACAGACTACCAACGCAAACACCCCTGGACGTTGCTCGTGCAGGCAGTAGACCAGTATATCCCCGAGGTGGCCCAGCTGCGAAAGCTGGTGGATTTTATCCCACAATGGAGAGTAGATGATGTGATGGCCAGCTATGCCAGCGATGGCGGCAGCGTGGGTCCCCACTTCGATAATTACGACGTATTTCTGTTACAGGGTGAAGGACATCGTCTGTGGAAAACAGGGCAGTTTTGTGATTCCAGCAGCCCACTTGTGGATCATGATAGTCTGCGACTGCTTAGTCAGTTTAACACCGAAGCTGAATATCTTTTGGAGCCTGGCGACATACTGTATGTGCCCCCTGGCATCGCTCACTGGGGCACGGCTCAAGGGGAATGCACCACGTTTTCTATCGGTTTTCGCGCGCCGCGAATCACTGAAATGGTGTCTCGTTTCACCGATGCCCTGATTGAACAGTTAGACCCTGACCTTTTCTATAGCGACGCCAGAATCGAAGTGGCGACGCGGCCAGGCGAAATAAGACCACGGGATCTTGACCGGGTAAGCGCACAGATACAGGCCGCGCTGGATCAAAGCGAAGGTAACCACTGGTTTGGAGAATTGGCTACCGAGCCACGCTACGAGCAGTTTCCGGATGAGGGTGAGCTTTCTGAGGCGCGCTCACAACTGAGCGACGGAGCCAACGGCATTGAGCTTAACAGCGCCGCTAAGCTGGCATGGCAGCATGAAGCCGGCAGAGTAGTCGTATTTGCCAATGGCGATAGCCGCAGTTTTTCTGAGTCGATCATGCCTCTACAAATAGCACTGTCTGATGCTTGGAAACTAGATAAGGCAGAACTGGCCGCTGCCAGCGCTGATCCCGAGTCCAGTGGTTGGCTGGACTACCTTCTCGAGTCGGGCTGTGTGTTTATACTGTAACCGACGACAGCCCTGCGCAAGCTGCCGCTCTCAAAGCAGTGGCATAGATTCTTAGCTATTTATTTCCGCCAGAATCGCATTCAAGGTAGCACTGGGACGCATGATTCGTTTAACCGCGGCACGGTCAGCGTGATAATAGCCGTACCCTTCTTCTTCCACGGGCTTACCCTGTGCGCGCTCCAGTTCTGCCACAACATCCTTCTCTGCGTTGGCCATGGCTTTAGCTAGGGGCGCGAAGCGTTCAGCAAGCTCAGTATCTTCTGACTGCGCTGCCAGTGCCTCGGCCCAATACATACCCAGATAAAAATGACTACCACGGTTATCCAGTTCGCCCACTTTACGAGAGGGTGACTTGTTATTGGCAAGCAGTTTGCCGGTAGCCTCATCCAGGGTCTTTGCCAGTAGCGTTGCCTGGGCATTGCCCTGCTTTATCCCCATATCTTCAAGCGAAACTGCCAGAGCCAGGAATTCACCGAGAGAATCCCAGCGCAAATGATTTTCTTCCTGGAGCTGCTGTACGTGCTTGGGAGCTGAACCACCGGCGCCCGTTTCGTACATGCCTCCGCCCTTCAACATGGGCACAATAGAAAGCATTTTAGCTGACGTGCCCAGCTCCATTATCGGGAACAGGTCGGTCAGGTAGTCACGCAGTACGTTGCCGGTAGCTGAAATAGTGTCACTGCCCCGGATCATTCGTTCCATGCTGCGGCGAATCGCTTCTACATAAGTCATGATACGAATATCCAGCCCCTCGGTATCATGCTCCTTGAGATAGACTTCAACTTTTTTGATCAACTCAATGTCGTGAGCCCGGTTACGGTCCAACCAGAAAATTACCGGAGTATCGGACGCACGAGAGCGGTTCACGGCCAGTTTTACCCAGTCCCGAATGGCTTCATCCTTGGTCTGGCAGGCACGCCAGATGTCACCTGGCTCTACGGTGTGCTCCATCAATGTGTTGCCTGTGCTATCGACCACGCGCATTGTGCCCGGTGCGTCAACCTCAAAGGTTTTATCGTGTGAGCCGTACTCTTCTGCTTTTTTGGCCATCAAGCCTACATTGGGTACCGAGCCACATTGTGTAGGGTCGAATGCCCCATTGGTTTTGCAAAAGTTAATCATTTCCTGGTAAATCGTTGAGTAGGTGCTCTCCGGCATTACCGCCTTACAGTCCTTGGCTTTACCATCTGGGCCCCACATTTTACCACCGTTGCGAATCATCGCAGGCATAGATGCGTCAACAATCACGTCGCTTGGTACATGCAGATTGGTGATCCCTTTGACAGAGTCCACCATCGCAAGCTCAGGCCTTTCTTCGTAACAAGCGTGCACATCCTCAAGTATCTCTTCACGCTTTGAGCGCGGCAGCGATTCGATCTTTTCATAAACGCTACTCAGCCCGTTGTTCGGGTTTACGCCCAGTTCATCAAACAGAGTCTCGTACTTTTCAAACAGGTCCTTGTAAAAAACAGTCACTGCATGGCCAAACACGATCGGGTGAGACACTTTCATCATGGTTGCCTTCACGTGCAGCGACCACATCACGCCTGAGTGTTTGGCGTCATCCATAGTTTGCTCAAGGAACTCACGCAGTGCCGCTGCGCTCATGCGCATGCTATCCAAAACCTCGCCGGCCTGCATGGACAGTGCTTTCTTCACGGTGACCTCACCGTTGGCATCAATAAATTCGATACGAATATCTTCAGCATCGGCAAAGGTCACCGATCGTTCCGCCGAATAAAAATCACCGTCGCGCATGTAATCAGCATGGCTGCGTGACGCCATGCTCCACTTACCCATTGAGTGGGGGTACTTGCGCACAAACTCTTTTACCGCTTTTGGCGCACGGCGATCAGAATTACCTTCGCGCAAGACTGGGTTAACCGCGCTTCCAAGGCTTTTACCGTAGCGCTGAAGCACGTCGTGGTCTCCATCGCTCTGCGGATTCTCAGGGTAGTCGGGTACTGCGTAGCCCTGCCCCTGCAATTCGGCGATACAGTCTTTGAGCTGCGGTATAGAGGCACTGATGTTGGGGAGCTTGATGATATTGGCAGCAGGATCCTGAGTCAGATCGCCCAAAAATGCCAGACCATCTTCGACTCGCTGATCTTCTTCAAGGTAATCGGGAAAGCTCGATAAAATCCGTCCTGCTAGAGAAATATCTGTAATCTTCACATCTATATTTGCCGCTGAGGTAAAAGTACGCACGATTGGCAACAATGAACAAGTGGCTAGTGACGGGGCTTCGTCAGTAAGGGTGTAGTAAATAGTATTGCTGTTAGATGGCATAGCTTCCTCTGACGTTCAAATAGGTGGTAATGGCGCTGGTGTACGTAACATTTCTGGATCGCGAACTATACCTCATGTTGTACCCTCCCCGATACCCTGCAGGCGTCTAAACGACTGATAATCAATGGTTTTCTGATGCTCTCCTCGGCCAATTTGGAGGCAGGACCGGGATCCGCTATGGTGTAGGCTAAACTATCGAAGCAGCAATCTATCTTGCGGGTAAACACCACTATGGCGGATAAGGAATATCCACAGGCAATAGCATATCCTCACCCTTTCGATGCAGTGGCGGTAGAACTGTGCGCGAGCGCGTCTCGCTACGTCAGCATCCTGAGCCCGCACCTCGATCACGCAGTATTCGACCAGGATGAACTCACCAGCGCGCTCTCCGCTCTGGCCAGAGGCTCTCGACAATCTGAAGTTCGTATTTTAGTAGCCGATTCCCGTGGCCTGATTGGTCGTGGCCATCGCTTGCTGGCGCTCGCCCGCCGCATTCCCAGTCTCATTGCAATCAGAAAGCTTGAAGGTCACCCAGACTGGAACGGTCAGACGGTGATCATTCGTGATCGGGGTGGTGTTCTTTACAAGCCCGGCGGTGCGGATCACGATGGCTTTTATGAAGCGGATTCGCGAGCTGCGACAGAAAAACACCTGGATTTGTTTGATGAGCTATGGCGCTATAGCACACAGGATCCGGAATTACGCAGCCTTAGTGTCTAGGTGCTTGCCACTGCATATCGACCATAGTGCAATAATCCCTGGCCTGGCCTTGCGCAATCATCAGCGAGCGCTGAGCGCCGAACATCGAATCAGTCAGCGGTAGTAACATAGGCCAGTATTTCAATCACCTGATCAATACTCTGGGCCCAGGCCATGGCGGCGCCATCGACTTCTTTTAAGGGATGAATAATGCTCTCGTCATGCAGGGTAATATAGGGCTTGCCCAGTGCGGCACACATACCGGCATCAAAGGCGGCATTCCATTGTTTGTACTTATCACCGAAGCGCACAACCGCAATATCACAGCTCTGCACAAGGTGCTTTGTTCGTATTGAGTTTACTTTTGCAGATTTATGATCACGCCAGAAACTGTTGGACTCTGCACCCAGACCATCGCCGGCGGCATCGCTGGCTTCATGATCCGTCACTGCCGAGCAAAATGACACGGGTAAGTCTCGCATCTCACAGCCCTTTTTGATCTGATCGCGCCAATCAGTGTGGATTTCTCCGGAGAGATAGATCTTCCAGTTCATTACTTGAATGCTCCTTTTTGATGAAAGCCCAGAACTATTGCACGCTACGGATCGAGTTCATTACCCAGAATCACTCCAACCTCAACACCCTCGTAAGCAATATTCCATACCTTGAGTCGACGACAGGGCTCCTCCGTCTGCTTCAGCAATTCCCCGTCTGTAATGGAGAACTGGTACTGGTGAAGCGGACATTGAATAACGCCATTATCGATGATTGCTGCCTCGAGGGAGTGTCCTCGATGGGGGCAATTAGCCTCAAATAAATAAAGCTGCCCCAACCGCTGTGTTAATAACAGTTGCAGGTGATCGATCTTGAATTGTTGAGTGTAACCGTCGTGAAGATTGATCAGCTTTTCAAGAGCATAAAAACGCATGGTATGCCCCTGTCGGCAAGTGAAGGTAGGTGAAGATTAGCCTGTTTCATGAATGCGGGCCAACCGCGTTAGTCTGCCAGCGCTGGTTAGGCTCATATCGCCGAGAGTGTTGTCGCGAAAATAAGGTCGCGCTGCAGGTCCTCACCGAGGTAAAACGCATGCTCACCGACCTCGCTGAATCCGTATTTTCGATAAAAACGAATGGCTTTGGCGTTGTGCTCCCAAACGCCCAACCACACGACGTCCCGGCCCTCGTTGGCGAGGACATCCAGCACTTTCGACATAATCTGTTGTGCTACACCACGTCCATGCCAAGCATCCAGCACATACATACGATTGAGTTCGGCTGGAGCCTTGCCCCGCACGCAGGCCTTGGGCGAACACACGTGTAATTGGGCGTAACCTGCCAGCTGCTCACCAGACTCCGCTAACAAGACAACTGTGTTGGCATCCAATATTTCTGCTTTTTGTTTATCAGAACCAAAGCTGGCTTCACAATGCTGGTTTATATCCGCATCGCTATTTTCTTGTGTAAATGCTTGGCGAAATGCTTGTTCTGCAAGGACCGCAAGAGGAGCAGCATCGGAATCCGTCGCTCGCCTTATGCTGACAGCCATAGTGAAACCTTTGCCCCCGAGATTACTTCGCTGTGCCCGGGTGTCAGCACTTAAAGCTTGTCGATGATTTGCCGAGCAGCAGCAAATGCGGTGATTTTTTGTGCCTCTACGTTTTGCTCAAGGCCAGGCAGCATTCGCTTGATCTCTGAATTACGAGTGAGCTTCATCATGAGCATTTCGTTGACTAACTGATGCATCCAGTCGCGGTTCTGCTCGGCGCGCTTGGCCTGAAAAGCCGATTCCTCCAGCGCCATGAAATAGTAATCCACCACCATGCCCCAGACAGTATCGATGTTAATGCCTTTTAGCGCAGAACAGGTCATTACTCGGGGGGTCCAGAAGCTGGTGTGGCGCAACAAATTCATGGCACTGGTGTACTGCTGGCGAGTGAGATTAGCCAGTTTTTCACTGTCGCCATCTGCCTTATTGATCACCAGTGCGTCAGCAAGTTCCATAATGCCCTTTTTAATGCCCTGTAGTTCGTCACCGCCACCGGGAAGCATCAACACCATAAAAAAGTCCACCATTCCTGCGACCTGATATTCGCTTTGGCCGACGCCAACGGTCTCGACCAGGATGACGTCGTACCCCGCAGCCTCACACAGCAGCATAGTCTCGCGAGTTTTCTGTGCCACGCCTCCCAGTGTTCCCTCGGAAGGACTTGGCCGAATATAGGCCTCCTCCCGTCGTGATAGTTCTTCCATGCGGGTTTTGTCGCCAAGAATTGAGCCGCCGGCGATCGGAGAACTGGGGTCTACCGCGAGAACCGCCACGCGCTTACCCTGCGCGATCAAATAGAGGCCAAAGGCTTCAATGAAAGTAGATTTCCCAACGCCGGGAACGCCTGTAATCCCTATTCGTATGCTGTTGCCACTGTGCGGCAGAATTTGTTCGAGTATGTCCTGAGCCTGGTCTCGATGTGTTGCGAGTTTGCTCTCGACCAGGGTGATAGCCTTGGCCAGTGAACGTCGGTTACCCGACAAAAGCTGATTCAGATCGAAAGCCTGCAACTCAAACCACCATCGTTGTCGTAGAGACAGAACTGCCGAGGCAGTGCCAGCTATAGGCATACTGCCGGTGCGTTACTATCAATGATTTAGCTAAGCAGAGCACTATTTACTGCATCCAATACATCACGAGCGCAAACAGGAATGGGGGTTCCCGGTCCGAAAATACATTTTACGCCAGCCGCGTAAAGGTGCTCGTAGTCCTGTCTGGGTATCACTCCGCCGGCGATCACAACAATTTCGTCGGCCCCCTGTTTGCGAAGTTCTGTCACCAACTCGGGAACCAAAGTTTTGTGACCCGCTGCCAATGATGAAGCGCCGACGACGTGCACGTCGTTTTCAATGGCCTGGCGAGCTACCTCCTCCGGGGTAGAGAACATAGGCGACAGGTCGATATCAAAGCCCACGTCGGCGAACGCGGTGGCGATGACCTTGGCCCCGCGATCGTGTCCATCCTGACCCATTTTACACACCAGCATTCTGGGCCTGCGTCCATGTTGCTCCACAAAACCGTCAATATCCTTGCTGATGCCCTGCCAGTTCTCATCTTCCTGGAAGGCACTACCATAAACGCCAGAGACCGTTTGGGCCTGAGCATTAAAGCGACCAAATTCCCGTTCCATAGCGAAAGATATCTCCCCAACGGTGGCGCGGCGTCGAGTAGCCTCTACAGCCAGTTCCAACAGGTTACCCTGGCCGCTGACCGCGCACTGATAGATGTCTTCCAGTATAGCCTCAACTGCGCTCTCATCACGCGACTGCCTAATCGCCCCCAGTCGGGCCAACTGTGATTCGCGCACCGCCTCGTTGTCTATTTGCAGCACATCCACATCGTCTTCTTTCTCCAGGGTGTATTTGTTCACACCCACAATCACGTCCTCGCCCTTGTCTATACGGGCCTGTTTTTTGGCAGCGGCTTCCTCGATGCGGAGTTTCGGCATTCCGGTTTCAATGGCCTTGGCCATACCGCCGGCTTCCTCAATCTCTTCGATCAACTCCCAGGCTTTGTCTGCGATATCCTGCGTCAAGCTCTCCATCATGTATGAACCGCCCCAGGGGTCAACCACATTGGTGATTCCTGACTCCTCCTGAATGATCAGCTGGGTATTACGGGCAATACGAGCGGAAAATTCAGTAGGCAGCGCTATAGCCTCATCCAGCGCGTTGGTGTGCAACGACTGAGTACCACCAAACACTGCAGCCATTGCCTCGATAGTGGTGCGCACCACATTGTTGTAAGGATCCTGCTCCGTAAGTGACCAACCGGAAGTCTGGCTGTGGGTTCTCAGCATGGAACTCTTGGGGTTCTCTGGATTGAACTCTCCAACAATGCGGGCCCACAGCAGTCGGGCGGCTCGCATCTTGGCAATTTCCATATAAAAGTTCATACCGATGCCCCAGAAAAAGGACAGGCGTGGCGCAAAGTCATCAATACCGAGGCCAGCTGACAGCGCAGTTCGAATATACTCTTTGCCGTCTGCCAGGGTATACGCTAGCTCCAGCGCCGCGTTGGCTCCCGCTTCCTGTATGTGATAACCGGAAATGGAAATGGTGTTGAAGCGAGGCATATTGCCCGAACAGTAAGCAATGATATCGCCGATGATTTTCATGCTGGGTGCAGGTGGGTAGATATAAGTGTTACGCACCATGAATTCCTTGAGAATGTCATTCTGGATCGTGCCTGCGAGTTGATCCTGGCTGACGCCCTGCTCTTCTGCGGCAACAATATACCCCGCCAGCACCGGCAGTACGGCGCCGTTCATTGTCATCGAGACGGAAACCTTATCCAGTGGAATCTCATCGAAGAGAATTTTCATGTCCTCAACCGAGTCGATGGCCACCCCGGCCTTGCCCACATCACCAGACACACGCGGGTGATCAGAGTCATAACCGCGGTGTGTTGCGAGATCGAAGGCTACTGAAACACCCTGCCCACCAGCGGCCAGCGCTTTACGATAAAACGCATTGGACGCTTCCGCCGTCGAAAACCCCGCATATTGGCGAATTGTCCAGGGTCGGCCTGCATACATGGTGGCCTGTGGCCCGCGAATATAGGGAGACATGCCAGGCATGGTATCGGTGAATTCAAGATCTTCGGTATCTGCAGCGGTATACAGAGGCTTTACGTCAATATCTTCAGGAGTTTCCCAGGTCAGCGACTCCAGGGGCTTGCCGCGCATTTGCTTGGTAGCCAGCTCTGTCCAGGCTTCTGGAGTAGCGCTCTTCTTGTCGTAAATCTTGTCACTCATTTTTGTGTCCTCTCGCCACCGTGCTTACTCCACTGCTGTGGAACCGGTGATCTATGTGTATTCGCTGCTCTGAGATACAGGTGCCGGGCTTGCCCAGACGTGCCTGATACTCTTGACCCCTGACCTCAATAATCAGTGCGAGTCTGCGGGTTGATTGATTTCAATCAGCACACCATCGCAACTCTTGGGGTGAATAAAAATGACTTTAGAGCCGTGGGCGCCAGGAGAGGGAGCGTCTCCCAAAAACTGATATCCCTTGGCTGTCAGGCGTTCGACGTCCTCCTCGATATTGTCTGAACGAAAGCAAAGGTGGTGGAGTCCTCCGCCTTTTTTTTCCAGATAACCGGCAATAGGGCCGTCGCCATTAAGCGGATGAACGAGCTCGATATTAGTTGGAGGAACAGGAAAAAAAGCCGTCGAAGTCTTGGCCGCTATAACGTCCTCGGTGCCATCAAAAGTGAGACCAAAGTCATCCATAAAACGCTTGATGGACTTTTCGAGGTCCGGGACAGCGATCGCAATGTGGTCCAGTGCCGTAATCATTGAATGTACCTCCTAAGCCAGTTGAGTCAGAAATTCATGAGTGACGGTTCGGCGCCTGGCCGCAACGTCCTCTGGCGACTCAATTATCATTTTTTCATCCGGGGTGATTTTGAAAATAGTCTGGCCCTTACTGATGATGACCCCATCAGTATCAACCAGCACCTCGTCAACAGTCCCGGAGAACGGTGCGTAAACTTTGTTGAACATCTTCATGACTTCGACGATGAACAAGGGGTCGCCAGCTTCGAAGTGGTCGCCCTCTTGCACATAAATCTCGTGTTCAGGTGTTTCACGTCCGTAAAACATCCCGCCACTCTCAGCCAGAATTTCGTCCGACTTGGCAACCGGTGGTGGCACCAGTACTTTTGCCATGGCATCTTGCAGCGACTCATCAAAAAGCCGCTCCGGTATATTAATCGTAAGGTCGTTGTTTACTGCCAGGTCGAAATAGCGAGTCTTCTCGGCAATGCTCGGTAGCACGGCCAGCATATCCAAGCCGGCCTGGAAGCCGACGTGAGCGGCACGAATCGAAGACCATAACGGCACATCAATACCTGCGGGTGCTTGCGACTCTGCCAGTAGCGATTGCAGCTCGATCCAGTCCTCTGCATCCAGGCGATTATTGAGCTCGTTATAGAAATCCAGCGCCTGTTGCAGAATCTCGTTGTCGTGGTGCCAAATCATATTGGCGGCAGGAGCACCATGGACAAAGTCCATATTCAGGAAATGATAAGTATCGGCGAGCAATTCTATAGGGTTTTCGTTCCAGCTGATTTTATCGTCGATCAAGGTGTAGCTATCGCGATTTATGCTCAACCAACCGGAAAGAATATGAGGCTCAGCCAACAGCGACTCCAGAGGTCGCAACAACAGTGTCTGCTTTTGTTCCAGAGTATGCTGAAGTGCTCTGGCAGGGTCGCCTGCAAGCTCCTCTAGAGACGCTTTGCAGAGCTGCTGCCAGGCGTAAGCCAAATCCAGGTTGTTGGCCCGTTGCTTAAGTTCACCCACTGCTGTCAGGTAAGGAACGATAAACCGGGTAGTTGGCCTAGCATTAATGTTCTGGCCTATAAACCAATTCACCAAACCGTAATGAAACTCAAGGTTTGTTGCCAGATCCTTGCCGCGCATGGTGGTCTGTCGAATAACCTCCGCCATTCGCTCATAGGTGTCCAGGCGGGTATCCCCCACCGTTAATAGCAGCGCTATATTGGAATCGTAAGCCCCCGCCAGGGTGTATTTCATAAATACGTCGGTATCAGGGTTGTGCAGGCTAATGCCCTGGTCATCGCGAATTTCACCGACCACCGCGTCAGACCAGTAATCAATGACGCCGCCAGCGCTGGGTTGCAAGGCCTGGTTGGTCGCATTCATTCGCGCTTCGACCGAGTCATTGTGACGCAGGATACGCATCGGCTTGGGCAGCTTGGGTCCGTGGGCTGCCAGTAACACCATCATCTCCACCAGTGATTCAACGACAAAAGAATCCTCGGCATTATCAGGGTTGGTGAACTGCAGGGCATAACAGAGCTCGGTCACTCTGTGCTCGACTTGAATTCGAGTATTCATTTCCATAAAGAAATGTTTGTCACGGTCGACAATGCACTCAAACGTAGAAACGGAGTCCAACCCGACCGCCTCGCCAAACCGGGCCGCCTCATCTTCCATTGATTCCAGCGTTTTCAGGTCCTGTTGAAGAACCTTTATCTCTTCCACCAGCCCCGCCGCTTCAGCCTGCTCAATAGCTGACTGCAAGGATTCTACAGTGACAGAAACTTCCAGCAGTTTTTGCTCATGCATTTGCAGGGAGCAGTCACGACCACCCATGGACATGCTCCAGAGACCATTGCCGATGGCCTGAATCTCCTGGTGACGTGTGGTCTCTATGTTCAGCTCAACCAGTACGTTTTTGTTATCGCCAACGCCGGTGGTTTTCACTTCGTTGAGAATTTCCCTGACCATCTCTGGGGTGCGTGCGGACTCTCCAATGCCGAGAATACGCTGGCCTTTACCGCCGCCGCCGGAAATCGCTTTCAAGCGAACCCGATTCTGTGGGTAATCCGCAGTCATTTTCTCAACTGCTTCGGTGAGTGCCTGGCAGAGCTCGTCTACGGTATAAAGATCAATCCCTTTGACATATGAAGCTGCGAGAACCAGGTCCGCCTTGTCTTCCAGGGTGAGGGCATTATCGTCCAGGCTGGCATGATCAAGCTCTAGCTCATGCTCTACTGCCAGGGCTTTAAGAGCAGCCACGTCAGCGTGCTTCTTTAACAGGGTCAGCGCGGTTCCATTGTCGATTCCGGGAGTAACAGATACCCCGGTCTTCAACGCCGTGCGTTTAGCCTCGTCCTTAAGTCCTGCATCATGGACCGTTCTTGAACAGGGGCCAATGAAGTTCAACCCGGCTTTCTCCATGGCAGCAACCATGGTTTCATCTTCAGCCATGAAACCATAGCCGGCAAAGATTGAGTTGTAACCGTTGTCTTTGGCAATACTGATGATCTGGGCTATACGTTGATTACGTTCTTCTTTGTTGCTACCAGTATAATCCGGCACTCGGTGAACCCTGTCTGGTTCGGTGAGCGTGCGCAACTCCGGGGCCAAGGCATCCTGATAAACTATGGAATCTTTCTCAGACAGCAAGATTCCATAGTGAGCGATCCCCATCTCTTCAAAAACATCCATGGCCTCTTTTCGGATTGGGCCGCGGCAAATAATCAACGGGCACATATGAGTGCAATCAAACTGGTTCACCCAGGAGGTGTTGCGACGGCCCAGGCGACGGTCGCGGTGAATCAGTGAGTTATTCAAATAGTGTTCGTTAGACACGTGTTAATCCTCAATTCTTAATGACGGGGCCGTTAGTGGAATTCACGTTGCACTGACTGCAGCGGACTCGGCTCATAGTGACGCAAACAAAAATCCATATGCTCCGCTAAAACCTGACGCAGGTCAGAAGGCATGACAATTTGGGAAATAGACCCCAGGCTCAATGCTTCATCAGGGTTCATCAGTTCCTGTTCGTAGCGCTGGGCAAGCAACTGTTCTTGCGCTTTCACCCAGCCCCCTACCAACTCTTCAGCCATCGCCCTGGCCTCATCTTCTGGGAGATTCGCGGCCTGCTGCGCAGCCGTTTCCTCGGCGATTTTACCCTTCACCGCACCACGAATTTTTTTCAGCTCGTCCTTATAGACGTATTCAACGCCCGCAGGCCCCATTACTGCGACCCGCGTTGTAGGCAGGGCCACCACGAAATCAGCGCCCGTGGGGTAATTATTGTACGACGCGTAAGCACCGCCAAACGCGTTGCGAATCAATACCAAAAATCGCGGAGTCCGCAAGTCAACAATAGCATCGAGCATGGCGCGACCGGCTTGCACGATACCCCGACTCTCCTGCTCTCGCCCGGGCAGGAAGCCGGTCGTGTCCTCGAGGAAAATAATGGGGATATTGTAGAGATTGCAAAAGCGAATAAAGCGCGCGTTTTTATAGGCAGCATCAATATCGATCTGCCCGGAAGCAACCGCAGAGTTGTTGGCAACGAAGCCTATAACATTGCCACCCATTCGGCCCAGGGCAGTAATGGTATTGCGTGCACGTTCCGGCTGCACTTCCAGGAAATCACCGTGATCACACAACTGCTGAATCAGGATGGTGATGTCAAAAGGTGTATTGAAGCCTGTGGGCGAGTTGAACGCCTTCTTCAACAAAATATCAATGTCCCATGTTTTTCTCTTCATGGGGTCTGACGATTGTTGATGCGGGGCGAGTTCGCCATTGTTGGCGGGTAAATAGTTAAGCAGCTCACGCACTTTTCGCAGGGCCGCGACTTCATCGGGTACCACGAAGTCAGTGACGCCCGTTTGGCTGTGGACACCCGGACCGCCTAGTTCTTCAGGGGTAACGTCCTCACCTAATACAGACTTGACGACACCGGGGCCGGTTAAGCCGAAAAAGGTATTATCCGGCTGGATCAGAAACGAACCCTGCCTGGGCAGGTATGAGCCGCCACCCGCGTTAAATCCAAACATGCACATAATACTGGGCACGACACCGGATATTTTCCGCAGTGCGGTGAAAGCATCTGCATATCCATCCAGTCCACCAACGCCCGCTGGTATGTATGCGCCAGCCGAATCGTTCATGCCCACAAGCGGTATCTTGCGCTTGGCAGCTAACTCAAACAAACGCGCTAGCTTCTTGCCGTTAGTTGCATCCATTGAGCCTGCGCGCACAGTAAAGTCGTGGCCATAAATTGCCACGTCGCGCCCGTTCACCTGAATCAAAGCCGTTACCAGGGATGCGCCATCCAGGTTGGGTCCCCAGTTTTGAAATAATACGGTAGGCTCATCGTCTGCAAGACACTCGATGCGCTCCCATACAGTCATTCGGTGCTTCTGGTGCTGGCGCTGGGTATTCTTAACGCCTGAAGCCTCATAGGGACGT
>DS999223.1:307482-323399 GCA_000156295.1 marine gamma proteobacterium HTCC2148 | reverse complement strand
AGGGGTTCTCCAAACTTGCGATCAGGTCGTTGCTGCTATCTGTCGTCATATTCCTTGATCCAGAATCGGCCAAAGGGCCTGGGAGAGCTTGCGGCACCTTCTGCGAGGCATCTTGGGCAAGACGTGGCAGACAGCCTTATGTTGCCATAAAACTGCCAGAATTTGGGCGTGATACATTAAGTGCAGGAGGCTATAAAGTCAATCAAACTGCGCTCGTAAAGCCATGTTTTCACTGAAAATATTTGCTAATCCAGCGATGTTTACGACTATAGTTTACAATAGCGACCTAACCAATAGACTTCAGAGTTCAACAGGATGGTTGTGGTCAGTGTCAACATATGTCAGTGGCCCGAAGACGAATGAATAAAACCGTATCCCTTGATGAAATCCCCTATTCTCCCGATAGCTGTGAGCGCTTTGAAGCGCTGCGAGAGCTTCCTGGCGCCGCGTTTCTCGACTCCAGTTACCCGCACTCCAGCAGCGGCCGCTATGACATTATGTGCGCCCAGCCTGTCGCTTGCCCCGAACAGCCCGCTCTAGCGGCAACTGAAACCGCCTGGCAGCAGTACTTTGATGAGCTGCGCCGCTTTCACAAGGACTATTATGGCGCCGTTCAGCCGGCGTCTCAGGACATTCCGTTCTGCGGTGGTCTGCTCGGCGCGCTTGGCTACGATAGCGGAAATTCACTTAACCAAGTCAGCGGTACGCCACCTGCAACGCGAAACTCCCGGGGTCACTTGGCCGCATACAATTGGGCGGTCGTTCAGGATCACTTATTGCAGCGCGCGGTGATGGTGGCCCAACCATCAATGCGCGAGGCTGATCGCAATGATGTGCTGTCCAGGTTGCGGTCCCAACGCAGGGTAAAGCACACAGAGTTCCAACTAGGCGGCAAGTTCCAGTCCAACTTCACTGAGAGCGAGTACCGCAGCGCTTTCGAGAGCGTACAGTCTTATATCCATGCTGGTGACTGCTACCAGGTAAACTTGGCTCAGCGCTTCAATGCCCCTTTTACTGGCGATCCCTGGACCGCTTATCGGCAATTGCGCAGAACGGCTTCAGCCCCCTTCTCTGCCTATCTCAGCTTTGAAAACAACGATGTCATGATGAGCTTGTCCCCCGAGCGATTTCTCTCTTTGCATGGTAATCACGTTCAAACGGTGCCAATCAAGGGCACTCGCCCCCGCTATCGAGACAGCGGCGCTGACAGGCTTGCGGTCGAAGAACTGAGGCGATCTTCAAAAGATAGAGCAGAGAACCTGATGATAGTGGACCTGCTTCGCAATGATCTGGGTCGCAGCTGTATTCCTGGCAGCATTCACGTGGACGCATTGTTTGAAGTACAAAGCTTTCCGACCGTACACCATCTGGTCAGCACCATTAGCGGAGAGCTGTCCCCAGACCGCTCAGCCTACGAGTTATTGCGCGACAGTTTTCCCGGGGGCTCTATTACCGGCGCACCCAAGCGCAGGGCAATGGAAATCATCGCTGAACTGGAACCCGATTCACGTGAAATTTACTGTGGCAGCGTGATGTACATCAGTGCAGATGGTCGAATGGACAGCAACATCGCGATTCGCAGTTTATTGTGTACAGACAATGACATTCGCTGTTGGGGCGGTGGCGGCATCGTCGCTGACTCCCAGTGGCGTCAGGAGTACCAGGAAACCTTCGATAAGGTAGGAAAGTTTCTTTCTGTGCTGGAAGAGATGAGCTGAAAACAAGCGAAGGAAAGGCCCCTACCCGTTAAAGGCACTGCTTGCTAGACCAACAAAGTGCGCTCTGATGCATCCACAAACGCCTGCTTGAGCTCAGCAAGATTAGCAACCGACTGGAACTGGGGGAACTCTTCAATCACATTTTGCGGCGCGTGAATAAGAATGCCCACATCGGCTTCACTCAGCATTGTGGTGTCATTATAAGAATCACCTGCGGCGATAACCCGATACTTGAGACTGTGCAAAGCCTTTACTGAAGCTCGCTTTGGATCTTCCTGTCGCAGTTTATAATCCACTACCCGGCCAGAATTATCGGTCACCAGACGATGACAAAACAGCGTTGGCCAACCGAGCTGACGCATTAGCGGCTGGGAAAACTCGTAAAAGGTGTCGGAAAGAATGATGACCTGAAATCGCTCCCGCAACCAAGCGATAAAGTCGACGGCACCCGGGAGTGGTTCAAGCGTCGCTATCACCTCCTGGATGTCATCAATCTTGAGCCCATGCTGGTCAAGAATTGCCAGGCGCTGCGTCATCAATACATTGTAATCGGGGACATCCCGGGTCGTAGCCCGCAGCTCCTCTATGCCGGTTTTATCTGCAAAAGCGATCCAGATTTCCGGGACCAAAACACCTTCAAGGTCAAGACAAGCCAATTCCACGTATCACCCTCCCAAGGGGCACCAAATTGTGCGCAATAATCTAAGGCTTTGCGCTATAGGGCACAAGTCCCGGCAGAAGATATTCAGTAGACAGGCAGATTAAGATCAGAAAAAAGTTCTTCGAGCTCAGCCTTGGTATGTCGCGCAAAGGCTTCCTGAACCAGGTCTCGGGTCAAATGAGGAGCAAAGTCTTCGATGAATTCATACATATAGCCGCGCAGGAAGGTGCCACGACGACAACCGATGCGCGTCACGCTACTGGCGAATAAGTGACTCGCATCCAGCGCAACCAGATCAGGGTCCATTTCGGGGTCATGAGCCATCCCGGCGACGATTCCTATTCCAAGTCCAAGTCGGACATAGGTTTTAATCACGTCAGCATCGGCGGCCGTGAATACGACTCGCGGGGTTAGGCCTTTTTCGACAAAAGCCTCATCAAGTTTGGAGCGACCCGTGAAGCCAAAGACGTAGGTCACAATGGGGTGAGCCGCCACGTCCTCCAGGCCGAGAACAGATACCTGGGTGAGTGGATGGTCGCGGGGGACGAGGATGCAGCGGTTCCAGCGATAACAGGGCATCATGATGAGATCAGAAAATAACTCCAGTGCCTCGGTAGCAATCGCAAAATCGACCGTGCCGTCTGCCGCCATCTCTGATATCTGCATTGGCGTGCCCTGATGCATATGCAAAGAGACATCCGGGTAGCGGTCGATAAATGCACTGATTGTTGCCGGCAGCGCGTAGCGGGCCTGAGTGTGAGTTGTTGCAATGGAAAGGCTGCCCTTTTTTTCGTTGGAATACTCCTGGGCGACCTGCTTGATACTTTCCACAGTGCGCAATACCTGCCCCGCCGCCTCTAGAATTGCTTCACCGGCAGGCGTGACATGAGTAAGGTGTTTACCACTGCGAGCAAAGACTTCCACACCCAACTCGTCTTCTAACAGGCGAATCTGCTTGCTGATCCCCGGTTGCGATGTGTACAGGCTTTGTGCAGTCGCGGATACGTTCAGTTCGTGGTGCGCCACTTCCCAAATATAACGTAGCTGTTGCAGCTTCATTTTTGCCTCCGCAGCCCCCGGGGTAAAAGACGGGGGCCTTATAAAGAATAGACCTTAAACGGCGATTTAGCCAAACTAAAAAGGCATAACCGAGTTCGGCCGCCTCGCCTCAGTTGTTGGCCACTCCGTGAGGCACGTGACCGGTGGCGATATGCGGACTGGCTGACTCGCAATGCACTTGCTGGTCATCAAAAAACACATCCGCCTGGTAGGCCCTCAAAAAATCGGTTTTGTTAAGACCACCCAGAAAAATGGACTCATCTATGCGGATATTCCAGGCTCGCAGGGTACGGATAACTCGCTCGTGGGCAGGCGCTGAGCGCGCGGTGACCAGCGCCGTACGGATAGGTGCCTCACTCGCGGGAAATGCCTGTTGCAACCGGTGTAACGCCGATAAAAAAGGCTTAAATGGCCCCCCCGCCAGTGGTTGGCGCGCAGCGGCTTTTTCACTGGCTGTAAATGCCTCCAAGCCTTCGCTTTTATAGACGCGTTCGGCCTCATCAGAAAATAAAACAGCGTCGCCATCAAAGGCAAATCGCAGCTGGTCATTGCCGCTGTCCTGTTTGGCTCCTGATATCAGGGTCGCAGCGGCCACCCCGCATTCAAGCGCACTGCGAACATCATCGGCTTCATTTGAGAGAAACAGCTGGCAACCAAAGGCATTGATGTAACGCCAGGGACTTTCGCCACCGCAAAAAGCGGCCCGGCTGATGGTCAAATTATAATGCTCGATAGAGTTAAACACCCTCAACCCGGTGTCTGCACTGTTACGAGACAGCAACACCACTTCTACCTGCTGATCTCCCCCTAACAGCTCATTCAGACGCAACAGTTTGTGTACCAGGGGAAAGGCTTCTCCGGGTTCCAGTGGCTCATCTTCACGTGCCACCTGATACTCGGAGTATGCGTTTAGCCCATCGCTCTGGTACACCTGGTGGCTTTCATCCAGGTTAAACAGAGCCCGCGAGGAAATGGCTATTACCAGTTTGTCATCAAGTTTTTCAGGCATGAACAGAGCATACCCAGTTCCTGGGGTTGCCGCCACCGGCGGTCAGCCAGCCTTGAGCATGCCTCGCTCCTCAAATTCCAGTAACAGCAACTGTTTAATCAGGAAGTCCTTGGTGGTTTCCGGATGGTCCAGGTGGAGACGTTCCAGAAGCGGCTTTGCCGCATCCTCATCACTGTTATGCAGCAGAGCCCTAAAAGTAGAACTGATAAATTGGGCAGGTTCTTCACTCAGCGCTTTGACTCGGCGTAAGCTGGCCGCGAGCGCCAGTTCCTCATCGGTCAGTTCGGTTCCAAAGGGATAGTCGGGAAAAACATCCGCCTGCATCTGTGGTTTGATCACAGCCTGGAGCTTTTCAGGGGTATTGTTGCGCGCACTCAATGGCACACTGTAATCCCCGGGCAGCTTTCCGTGGCTTTTTGCGGACTCCAATAACGAATCTTGAAAACGAGAGTCTGCGATGTTAATCATGCGTTTGATAACCTCGGCGTCAGACTGACCCCGCAGGTCGGCCACACCATACTCCGTCACGATCACATCTCGCAGGTGCTTTGGTATGGTGGTGTAACCATAAAACGGAACTATGTTCGACTGTAACTGCTTGCCCTCGCCTCGAGTAGCTCTAATACAGAGGATTGAGCGAGCCCCGGGCAAGTCATGGGCCATGGCCACGAAATTGTATTGCCCCCCTACGCCGCTGATCACAGTGCCATCTTCCAGCGCATCAGATGCGACTGCGCCGTTGAGGGAAGCAATCATACCGGTGTTGATAAATCGAGCCTTGCGACGCTGTGCACAGTACAGGGGGTAATCCAGCAGTAATTGATTGGTGCGCTGCACACCTGTCATACAAATACGCTCATGTCCCTCTTCATCGAGCGCGCAAAGCTTGTTATAAAAGTCGCGCGGACCCAGGAAAAATCCTCCGTGCAGAACGCGGCCCTTACGCAGTTCGTTACCGCTAACTGCGCTCAGCAAACTGTCTTTTGTGACAGTGTCGTCCATGTCGTTGACCAGGACGTGGTTGCCAAGACTCAGGTCGCCTTCGCCAAGACTCAGCGCTGCAGGCATGATTCCCCAGCCGATGAGCTCCACCAACGATGACTCAGTGAGCACCTGGGGTATGAGTCCACTCTCACGACCATAGCGCCAGAGCGCGGTGTCAATCACCTCTGAAATTTGTCCTGAGTTAAGTCCTTGTTGCAGCAGCAGGTTGTCATAAACCTTGCGCTTGACTACGCCCTGTTCAATTAAATGCATCATACCGTTAACAAACATTTCGGTAGAGACATACAGGCCCTGGTCGAAACAGCCCAGATCAAGTTCAGCGGCTGGCTCTCCGCCGCTAATGTCTGCCACCATGCGTCGGTAAGCGTCATTACTGCGATGCCGTACAATACAGGCCTGAGCTACCGCATCTCCTAGCGAACCAATGCCGATCTGCAAGGTTCCGCCATCTTCAATCAAGGTGCTCGCGTGCAAGGCCGTGGCATAATCCCGCAAAGGCACGGCTGCATTGGGAACAGCAAATAACTTTTTACTGTAGTCCGAGTTGCGAACAATCCAGTCGAAGGAGTCTGGCGCCGCTTCCGCATCGTGTTTCATAAATGGCAAATCGTCATGAACCTGCGCCGCAAAAAATACTCGACGGTCAAGACCTGATACTCGTTGCAATACTTCCGGGGAGACATCTGGATTACAGGAAAAACTGATCCGAAGATCGTCTCCGTCATCCTTGGCGGCCACCATCTGGAGCATGACATTGACGCCGGCTGCGAGCATGTCCCTGGCGATATGGGTGTAGTTACTCGATATGTAGTTTTGCTGTGCGGCGGCATTTTTCTTCATTGAACCCGCCCTGAAATACAATTCACTGAGTTGAATATTGGCAGGCATCTCCCCACGCTTGAAAGGCGCCAGAAAAGCCAATTCCTCGTAGTCGCCAAACATCCGCTCCATGATGGGGTCAGCCAATCCGGCCTCAATATGGCTGCCGGGCTTGGGTACCTCAAGACACAGTGCGGTATAGATGTGCAGTGAAAGTTCTGCGTCGGCCGCTACCCGTCGATACAGCGCATTGATCAGCTGCACAGGCTTACCCAAACCAAGAGGTGCGCCAACACGGATGTCAGGCCCAACGGCCTCGACAATACGATCAACGCAGACTTCAACGCTGGAAAGAATTTCGCTCACAGGACAATCCTCAAAATGGCCTCGTATTAAGAGGCATGGTCAAAAGGCGAATAAAAACACGTTAGGCCGGTGAGACAATTGATACGGAACAAGATTAAGACGAAATCAGCGCTCGTTATCAGAACTGGAAAAGTATTCCCGGGTCAGCTTGAACACCAGAGGCCCCAGCAACAACAAGGCGATGAGATTGGGGACAGCCATAAATGCGTTTAGGGTATCGGCAATTAGCCACACCATATCCAATTGCACCACCGTACCCACTGGAATCGCCAGCACCCAGAGAATACGAAATGGCAATACACCTTTGGCTCCCACTAAAAACACGACGCAGCGTTCGCCGTAGAAAGACCAACCGATCATGGTGGTAAACGCAAACAGGCAAAGGCCCAGGGTCACGATGTACTCACCACCCGGCAATGCATTACCAAAAGCCATCGAGGTGAGACTAGCGCCGCTAACACCTGTGGGCAGCACATCCATGATCACAATCACCAACCCAGTCATGGTACATACCACCAAGGTATCAATAAACGTGCCCAACATAGCAATCATGCCCTGCTGCACAGGTTGGTTAGTTTTAGCTGCGGCATGAGCGATGGGAGCACTGCCAAGGCCGGCTTCATTGGAAAATATTCCTCTTGCCACACCAAAGCGCAATGCCGCCCAAACACTGGCACCAGCAAAACCGCCCGCTGCAGCGGAACCGCTCATTGCACTGGTGACAATAGTCTCCAGCGCCGCAGGAACGGCGGTAATATTCATCAGGATCACCACGATACTGAGTAAAATGTAGCTGACGGCCATGATCGGAACCAGGTAGCTGGCGACAGAGGCAATTCGTTTGATTCCTCCAAGCACGACAGCGCCGACTAAAACCATCAACACCAGTCCCGTGGCCAGAGGAGGCACAGTGAAAGCATCGTTCAGTGCCTGCGACACAGAGTTAGATTGCACCGTGTTGGCGATACCGAACCCTGCCAGCGAACCGAATAGGGCAAATGCATACGCCAGCCAATGCCAGCGGGGGTGCAAGCCGTTACGAATGTAGTACATCGGGCCACCACTGTAATTGCCCTTCTCATCCTGCTCTCGAAATTTTACCGCACAGACCGCCTCAGCGTATTTGGTGGCCATGCCCACCAGGGCGGTGATCCACATCCAAAACAGCGCTCCGGGGCCACCCAGGGCTACGGCAGTAGCGACACCGGCGATATTACCTGTGCCAATCGTGGCTGAGAGTGAAGTCATCAGGGCACTAAATGGAGATATATCCCCTGCTCCATCTCCTTTGCGGCCCTTTAACAGCAGACCCATTGCAGCTGGGATTTTGCGCACCGTCAAAAACCGCAAGCCCAAGCTAAGATAGAAACCTGTGCCCAACAGCAGTGCCAGCATCACCGGACCCCAGGCCCAGCCATTGATCGTTGTAATTATCTCGGACATCTATTTACCCTGTGTATTTTTGTTGTTGGCGGCCGCTCAAATCTTACCAGCTGAATCCACCGCTTTGGGGAAACAAGCCAAAAACTCCGCCGGTATGTATGAAGACAATGTCGCGATAGCCGTCGAAGCGACCTGCCTCGATTTCCGCAAGCATGCCTGAAAAAGCCTTACCGGTGTATACGGGGTCTAGCAAGATACCCTCAAGGCGACCTAATTCGGCGATCAATTCAAAAACCTCAGGCCCCGCCTTGCCGTACCCGGCTCCGACGTAGCCATCTATCACCCGTGTCTCAATCTCAGCATTTGGGCCCCCGGGGTAACGTGACCGCCAATCTGCGACATCATCTGCCACCTTATTGAGGAAGTAGTGCTCATCGTCGCAAACATTGACACCCCAAACCGAAACCGGCATGCGATGTAGGGCCGCGCCGAGAGTGAGCCCTGCCTGGGTGCCACCGGATCCAGAAGCGCAAACGACATGGGCTTGTTCAATGCCTGCCAACTGCATGTCATTGGCAAGCTCAGCAGCAGCGGACAGATAGCCCCAGACGCCGATACCATCACTGCCGCCAGTAGGAATAGCAAGCGCCTTACGCCCCTGCTCGGCGTAATAGGATTGCCACTGTTCAAATAGTTCGTCCAACTCCTCAACGTATTGGGCAGTTGGATAACAGCTCACTCGGGCACCAGCAAGGTGGTCCAGAAGCAGGTTTCCCTGCGGCTCGCGCTCCGGCCGGCCGCGCAAAACAAGGTGGACCGGCATTCCCAGTTGGGCTCCCGCGAACGCGGTTGCCCGACAGTGATTGGACTGAATTCCACCGCAGGTAATCAGCGTATCGTAACCGTGGTCCTGAGCGTAGGCGGTAATATATTCGAGCTTTCGAACCTTGTTACCGCTAAGTGCACAACCGGTGAGATCATCACGCTTAATCCACAGGCGGTGGTCACCGCCCCACCGAGCGGTGGCGCGTTCCAGATATTGTAACGGGGTTGGTGTGCGGGCCAGCTCAATTTTGCGCGGATAGTCGAGATCTGCGCAGCCCACAGCAGTTTAACCGATGGACTTCAAGGTGCCTTTTGGCAGCACCGCGTGGAGATGTACACGCTGAAATTTCATGTCCACGTTGTTGGCGACATTGAGCACCATGTAATTGTCATCCAGGCCAGTCACTTTACCTAATATGCCTGAGCTGGTGACCACTTCGTCCCCTTTGTTCAGGGCCGACACCATTTCACCGTGTTCCTTCTGACGCTTACGTTGTGGGCGAATGGCAATAAAGTAAAACAGCACGAACAACAGCACCAGGAAACCTATTTGGAAAAGTTCCCCACCCTGAGGAGCCTGCCCGGCCTCCTGAGCATATGCACTGGCAATAAACAAACTCATATGTAACACCTTGTAGCTTTGTCCCTGGGGGACGTGAAAATCGCGATCAATTTACAGTGTTTCGCCGCACCGGGCAATTCCAAACCCATTAGCCTATGGCCGGATTTCCAGATCGTAGTCCATGATCTGGGGAGCGTGGTCGGAGAAACGCTCGTCGGTATAAATATCTGCTGCCAGCACCTTGTCAGCCAAGCGAGGTGTTATGACCTGGTAGTCCAGACGCCAACCTACGTTTTTGGCCCAAGCCTGCCCGCGATTAGACCACCAGGTGTATTGATCCGGTTCCTCATTCACTAGACGAAAGGAGTCGATATAACCGACTTCGTCGTAAAGCTGGTCCAGCCAAGCACGCTCCTCGGGGAGAAAGCCCGAGTTTTTACGGTTGCTGCGCCAATTGCGGAGATCAATTTCTTTGTGACAAATGTTCCAGTCAGCGCAGATGATGAACTCGCGACGTTTTCTGCGCAGGCCTTTAAGGTGTTCCATAAAGAGGTCCATGAAGCGATACTTTTTTTGTAACACTTCTTCAGAACTGGAGCCTGAAGGCATATACAGGGATATCACGCTAATGCCGTCGTAATCCGCTTGCACGTAACGGCCTTCAGAATCAGCCGGGTCCCAGCCCAGCGATGTAATGACTTTGCGCGGCTTCACCTTGCTATAAATCGCGGTTCCGCTGTAGCCCTTCTTCACCGCGTCGTTGAAATAACGATGATAACCTTCGGGCTGAAAGACAGGATCACCCAGCTGATCGAGCTGTGCCTTGGTTTCTTGAATGCAGATGACATCTGCGTTTTGTTTTGGCAGCCAGTCAAAAAAGCCCTTGCGAGCGGCTGCCCTGATCCCATTAGTGTTTAGCGTAATTACTCTGGCCACGATGGTTTGACTCCCTCGATAAGGTGCGCTGTAGTCGAATGCTGGAATACCCTATGCGCGAGCTACAACGTCATAAAGTCAGGCGTATTGAACACCCAGCTTTTCTCTTCGGTTCTCCGGCTAATGCGCCATCCGCTGCCTGTGCGACGATACTCATCGACATACCAAAGTCCGAGAAAGAACATCTGTTTTTGGCCGTCTGCAATCGCCATCAGCATAGGGTTAAAACACATTACCCGGCCGGTGGCCGTATCGCCATCGAGATGAACTTGCACGTTGGCATTGAGGTGTTGACTGGCAGGAAACAGTTCATTGGTAAGCGACGCCTGCAGAAACTCCAACGTTTCATCGACGTTGCCAACACTCCCTCCCATGGCGCTGTAGTCTATGTGCGCATCATCAGTAAAAACCGTCTCGCGCAGCGCTTTAATGTTTTTACTGTCAACCAGGTCTGCGTAGTGGAAGACCAGATCCTGAATTTCAAATCGGTCAGATATTTCTTGCTGAGAAAGCATGGGAACTCCTAAAAATCCAGTGGGGTCGCAATATGTCGTTCGTACATCATATCCCGATGGGCCTCCAGGGCTGGCAACAAACAAGCCTGTTGCTCGGGGTCGGTGGCGGTATAAATAGGTCTAATCCAGTCTGGCATGGGATTGAGCGCAGGCGCGAGCGGCTTAATCATCCCAGCGAAGTTGGCCCAGTAGAAGTCGACTGCACCGGGGCTTGCGCCGAGAAAGTAGTCTCCGTCCTGATGCGACAAATGCTCTTCCAGAGCGTCGCAGATCAGTCTCATTCTAGCGGGCGCTGTAGCGAACGCATCGGAGGAATAACCGTACTTGTGCGCCATTCTCAGCGCCAACTCAGGCACCGGAGAAAGCTTCATCATTGGCTCAATCATACTCATGCGCCGCGCCCACCCAAAGCCATCGACCCCGATAATCAGCGCACATAAACCGATAGCGTTTGCTCGCTGCATGGGGTCTTCTGGTAACAACGGCGGATTCGGCTTAAGTCGCTCAAGCAACATTAGCAAGTCCAGCCAGTGGCAAGCAGCAGGCAAATTATCGCTTACCAATACCGGGGCGGATGTTTGCCCTGTCCAGGCAAGCAGCTCAGCGTTTTCACCGCCCCCCTCTTGCAGCACCGGCTGATACTCCAGCCCTTTATAGGCCAGAAGTGCTTTCGCAGATTCCCCCCAAGGACCAGGCACCCCAGCCGACAGCACCAAACGTAGCCCTGGCGCTTCAATCGCGTCGGTAACAGAAATATATTCCATGCTGAGTTCCTTGATCAAAAATAATAGCGTCTTGGCCTGCCACGGGCAGGTCTCAATCCTCGACCCCCATGGAATATGCGCGCTTACTGAGTCTCTCAGCCATGGCTTCCAATTCTGCCGGGGAACCCGGCGTTCGGCTATGAATGCTGGGATCATCCCCCGCGTTCCGCGGAATGACATGCATATGATAGTGAAAAACACTCTGCCCCGCGGCGGCGCCATTGAGCTGAAATATGCCTGCACCATCGCATTGCAACTCGTCCCTGAGCGTGTGTGCAATCAAGGTCGAGACATGACCCACCATAGCCACCGCCTCAGGAGTAGCATCGAAAATGTCAGTGTAATGATCTTTGGTCACAATCAGGCAATGGCCCGGGGTGGCCGGGAATAGATCAAGAAATGTTTTGGTATAGCGAGTCTCATGTACGGGATGACAGGGGGCTTTATCGGCAAGAATCTGGCAAAAAATACACTCGTCGGTCATTTGTTAAAGCTCCCTATCTTAATCAAGCGGCCGTTATTACTACGGTGAATACTAAAATGTTGCCCTTTCAAGGATCTGGCCTCAGCAATTTTTTCTGAAAATACTAATAATATTTGAGATTAATTATCTTCGCTAACTATTTGAATTAATTGCTATACCTGTATTGGATCAACCTCTTCGACGGAATGCTTTCGCTTGCGCAATCGCATTGGCAGCGTCTCATCTACAGACTGATAGCAGTACCTGCCCTCAGAATCCACCGAGCGCTCTAATTGACCCCGGTGGTACAGGTAATTGAGGTGCGCGATGCACTCACCAATAGCCAGCCCAATATGCTGTTCATCAAGGTCTCGCTTGAACAGCACGGGAAGCAGTTCCAGGGCAGTGGGCTCGCCTTCGAGGCAGGCCTCTTCCAATGCAATAAGGTGTTCCTCATGATGTTCCTCAAGATACCTCAGGCGGTAATGAAGACCGTAAAATGGCACATTATGAGCGGGCAGCACCAGCGCATCCTCAGGCAAAACCTCCTGGAACCGCTCCAGAGAGGCCATCCAGGCTTTAAGCGGGTTAGCCTCAGGCTCGTCTCCGCTCACGCTAATGTTGGAAGTAATTCGAGGTATCACCTGATCGCCCGAAATCAGTACATTGAGTGAGTCACTGAACAAACAGGCGTGCTCGGGTGAATGCCCACGGCCTATGACCACCTGCCAGCGTTGCCCGTTGATCGTTAGTCGCGTGCCCTCTTCCAGGCGACAGTATGAGGTGGGCATCGGTCGAGTAATACGAGCGATACCCCCCATGCTCTGACGGGCTGAAGCAACACCCTTATCACCTAGCCCTGATCTCATCTGGTGCCGTTCATTTGTCCAGCCAAAATGTTCCGGCGCGGACCTGGAGTAAACCAGTCCTGTCAGGTATTCGGCCTGAGTCGCATAAAAAGGAACCTGCCAGCGATCACAAAGCCAGCCAGCCATACCGGTGTGATCAGGGTGCCAGTGAGTGGCAATCACCGCTTTCACAGGCTTGCCCTGCAAATGCCGCTCAAATATCTGTTCCCACAATTCTTCAGTGCGACCCACTGCCATGCCAGTGTCAACAATCCACCAGCCGTCTGCATCTTCCAGCAAGTAGAGGTTTATGTGATCCAGCGCCATGGGTAGTGGCATGCGCAACCAATAGACGCCCTCGGCCACTTTTTTGAGCTCGCCCGGGGCGGGTATGTCCTCAAAGGGATAAGTCAGCATAGGGTCAGGACTTATGCAGGCCAAGGTCCTTGATCAGCGTGATAACGTCATCGTGATGGCTCTTGGTCTTCACTTTGTCCATAACATGCTTTAGCCGGCCGTCCTTGCCAATCAGGAACGTGGTGCGCAACACACCCATAAACTCGCGCCCCATGAACTTTTTGAGCCCCCATGCGCCATATTTGTCGGTAATAGCGTGGTCCTCATCCGACAACAGCGAGAAATTGAGTTCCTGCTTGTCGATGAAACGACCCAGGCGAGCCACCGGATCAGGGCTGACACCCAGAACAACGGTCTTCAATTTAGAGAGTTCTTTTTTACTATCGCGAATTCCACAAGCCTGCACAGTGCAGCCCGGTGTCATTGCCTTGGGGTAGAAGTACAAGACCACGTTTTTTTCGTCGCGAAATTGTTTCAGGCTTACCTTGTTGCCATCCTGGTCAAGCAGGCTGAACGCTGGCGCCATGTTACCGATTTTGGGAAATGCCATAGTCTACTCCGTCTAATTTTTTGCTCGATTCCGGTATTCAATAGCCGAAACCCTCACTGGGTAATGCCCCTGGCGGGCATCCTCAAAATATTCTTTTAGTGCTTCTTTCACTACTGGAAAAGCGATTTCGTCCCAAGGGACCTCATCCTCGGCATAGAGCGCGCTTTCAAGGCTTTCTGGTCCAACACCATACTCGCCATTATCAAGATCACAGCGATAAAACATGTAGACCTGACTGATATAAGGCACGTCGAATATCCGGTAAAGTTCCAGCTTGCTGACTTTTGCCTTTGCTTCCTCCCAGGTTTCCCTGGCAGCGCCCTGTGGCGTTGTTTCACCGTTTTCCATGAATCCTGCCGGCAAAGTCCAATACCCTAACCGCGGCTCAATCGCTCGCTTACACAGCAGGACCTTTCCCTCGTGTACAGGCAGACAACCAACAATAACCCGCGGGTTAACATAGTGAATAAACTCGCAGCTGGTACAGACGAATCGCTCACGATCATCCCCATCGGGGACCTTTAGCGCTACGGTGTTACCGCAGCCAGTGCAGAATTTCATTCAGGTATGTACCACCGCCCTCAAGAGAGCTTGCCGTAAAAAGGGAAGCAGTATAAAGCCAATCAAGGTCAACGGCGAGACTCAGTGCAATTCACAATAGGCGCCGGCATGAAACAGTAACGGCTTACCATTGGGCCTGGCTGCGACGTCCTTAACTCTGCCTATAATAATCAAGTGGTCGCCACCTGAGTGGGTTGCCTCCAACTCGCACTCAAAACTGACTAGCGCATTGCGAATGACCGGGGAACCGTGGCGTCCGACCGTATAATGTCCAGCGTCAAGAATGTGGTTGCCCTTACGGGCGTACTGGTTAGACAAATCTGCTTGCTCACAGCTGAGCACGTTAATGGCATAGCGGCGTGGACTAGCGAAAGTGGTATAGATATCAGAACTGCTCTGCAAGCTCCAGAGAACCAGGGGCGGGTCCAACGACACCGAAGAGAAAGAATTAGCAGTGATACCCACTGCGTTGCCCGTGGCATCCACTGTGGTGATCACGCAGACTCCCGTGGCAAAGCGGCCCAGGGCATTGCGCAGTTCACGTCCATCGATGTTCATTGTTACTCCTTGATACACAGTTATATGCGAGGCATTTGACCCCAGATAGAACCCGATAGCATCCCCTGTTTCGGTTATTGTTATCGGTGCTAATCGTGTTCCCAGCGGCTCGCACGTTCGCCATCACTTGTTCTGGCATCCAACCACTGTTCGCCTTCGGGACTCAGCTCTTTCTTCCAAAACGGCGCTCGGGTCTTCAGGTAATCCATAATGAATTCACAGGCAGCAAAAGCAGCCTCGCGATGAGAGGAACTTACACCCACCCAGACAATCTGCTCTCCCGGTTTCAACTTGCCTACCCGGTGTACAACCGCTGCCGCCATGACCGGCCAGCGCTGGGCGCTTTGTGCCAGAATTTGCTGGATGCTTCGCTCGGTCATCCCGGGATAATGTTCAAGCTCCAGGCTATGAACATTACGATTTTCGTTATTGTTGCGCACGTAGCCGGTAAAAGTTGCGACAGCACCCTCGGCTGCCTCGCCCTGCAGTAATTGCTCCTGTAACAGAGTAATATCAAAATCCTCTGCCTGCACCCTGACGCTCAAAGGCTGGCTCATTTCAGCCCCCGGTGACCGGCGGGAAAAAAGCAATTTCGTCGCCATCGAACAGTGCTACATTCTGTGTTGCTACTTCCTGATTAACTGCCCGTATAACATTCTCCTGGGCAAGCACTTCCAGCCATTGACCACCCCGCTCTGCTATCAGAGCATCTTGTAATCCCTGCAGGTTGGTATAGTTCTCACTAAAAACCAGATTCAGTTCGGCACAGTCAAGCTCTTCCCTGAAACGACCAAAAAAAAGCACTCGCAACATTAATCGTGTTCTCCGCGCAGCCAGTGACCTGACTTTCCACCTTGTTTCTCCAGCAGGCCAATGCGGGATATTTCCATACCTCGATCCACTGCCTTGCACATGTCATACACCGTAAGCGCAGCGACCGACGCCGCCGTTAATGCTT
>DS999223.1:261441-307160 GCA_000156295.1 marine gamma proteobacterium HTCC2148 | reverse complement strand
TTTGGCCGCAAGGCACTTTTCGCCCTGTTCACGCTGAAGTAGAGTATCTCGCAATGAGAGGAGCAATTCGATGACAAAACTCAAATTGGGCTTACAACTGGGCTACTGGGGAGCACTGTGCCCGGGGAACAATCACACCGAACTGGCACAGGCGGCGGAAAAGCTTGGGTTTGATTCAGTTTGGACTGCAGAATCCTGGGGTAATGATTGCTTCACCCCGCTCTCCTGGATAGGTGCACAAACCTCGCGCATTCGACTGGGCACATCGGTAGCTCAGCTTTCGGCACGAACGCCAACCGCCTGTGCAATGGCCGCACTAGCACTGGATGCGCTCTCTGGAGGTCGCATGATCCTTGGCCTCGGTGTATCCGGACCGCAAGTCGTTGAAGGCTGGTATGGCCAGCCCTATTCCAAACCTGTCACACGTACCCGTGAATACGTAGACATCATTCGCCAAGTATTGGCCAGAGAAGCCCCAGTCACCAGTAATGGTGAATTCTATCCACTGCCTTACGAGGGCCCTGGCTCCTGGGGCATGGGCAAGCCACTGAAACCGATCACTCACCCTGTAAGAGCGGATGTGCCCATTTTTATTGGTGCCGAGGGTCCTAAAAACGTCACCCAGACAGCACAAATCGCCGACGGATGGTTGCCGCTTTACTATTCTCCGTATCGCCAGGATGTATATGCTGACCAGCTAGTCGCCGCCAAGGAAGGGTTTGAGATTTCGCCGACTGTCATGGTTTATATCAACGACAACCTGAACGATGCCCTGTATCCGGTGAAGGCCATGCTTGCCTTCTATGTTGGCGGAATGGGCGCAGCAAAGCGAAATTTCCATAAGGAGTTGATGGCACGCATGGGTTTCCCTGATGAAGCGGATGAGATTCAACGGTTGTTTCTTGAGGGCAAAAGAGACGAAGGTATAGCAGCAGTGCCCGATCAGTTTGCAGACGAAATATCCCTCTGCGGTCCACTGGACAGAGTCAAAGAGAAACTCAAAGACTGGGAGAACTCCCCTGTCACCAGCCTGCTGATTAATGGCGATGAGAACCTAATGCGCAATATGGCAGAGCTGGTGCTCTAGCGCTGCTCCAACACTGCCTGTCTGATCCAGAGTTACTGTCTGCGTCCAGATGCAGCAAGGCTGCTCTGGCAAACATACAATGTTGCATTTCGCAGAAGAACTTTTCAGTGAACGACTATAATCTCTCGCCATAGCAGGTCTTCCCGCGCGCCAAACTCTAAATTACGGTTCAAGGTTGAAGCAAACATAGACGTACGCTTTTGATTATAATATTACGGTGGTGCCAAAAAACTCCCAATTAACGACTGCTGTCATAGTTCTGCGCTGACTCATAGGCCAGCAGGGTTATATTCATCATTATCAATTTGCCCACTTATACATACTGATGAGTAGCGATATTTTTGCAGTAAAGATGGATATGCATTGCGAGATGAGTACCGAGCACAACTTTTCAGAGCAAGCGGCGGTGATGTCGCGAATTTTTGCAGTTTAGTCGGTACCGTCATCGAGAAAATATACTTCCAAAAGACCATTTATTTGCGCTATAGCTTTTCCCGATTTATTCTCCTGATATACAGCTGGATTAATGAGATAACACATTTCACTTGAGATGGTTTTTCAAAGTAAACTGCGCTAACTTAAAAAGGAGGAAATTTAAATGTTCGCTCTCAACCCCAACACTTTTTTACAACGCTGCATTCGCTCCAGTGCAATGCTGGTTTTAGGAGGCGCGCTGATGGCCGCCCAGCAAACTGTGCTAGCTGACGACCACTGCCCTGCCCCAGCGCTCTCAGTAAAAGCAGGGCCCACTACAAGCGTGAGTGAGCAGAACTACTCGCTGGCCGAGACCCAGGTGATCTTTGCCGACTATGTGCGCAAGATCGCCGCGACTACCTGCAGCGGCGGCGTGGGCCAGCTCATGCACCTGCGTAATACGCCCGACCCCACTGATCGCACAATTTTGCGCATCAACTTTGACACCATTTATTCGTTTTTGATTCTGGACCTCACAACGCCGGCGATCATCACGCTGCCCGAGACCGACGGCCGCTATCAAAGCGCCGAGGTATTAGACGAGGAGCACTATATTCCGTTTATCTTCCAACGGCCCGGCACCTATGAACTTACTCAGGAGAACGTGGGTGGGCAGTACGCGATTGTGATCTTCCGCACTCAGGTGACCATGGGTGATGAGGAAGACCTAAAAGCCGTGCATGCGCTGCAGGATCAGATTCAGGTGGCACAGGAAGTCCCAGGCAGCTATGTGGCCAGCGACGCCTGGGACATGGATGATATCCTGGCCATGCGGAAAGCCTACCAAGCTCGCGCGGTGCGCGACAAAGTGCCCTCGGAAGATATGGCCGGCGCTCGCGGCGAGATCACTCAGGATATGCACAACTTTGGCCCCGCCGTGGGCTGGGGCGGCCAAACCAAGGAGGGCGCAATTTACCTGTTTATCGATGACGAGCCCAACGCGCCACAAACCCTCTTGGTGAAGGATGTGCCCATGGCCAACAATGCTTTCTGGTCTATCACAGTATACGACAAGGACGGTTACCCCCAGGGCGAGCACTTTAGTCTGAACAGCACCTTTGCTACTGCGAACGATGAAGGCGAGACCGTTGTGCACTTCGGCGGCTCACCCGATCAGGAGAACTACCTCGAGGTCTATCAGGGCTGGAACGCGACCTTCCGCATTTACTCGCCCCAGGCCGAGTACTTTGATGGCAGCTGGGGAATTCCCTCGCTCCTGCCGGTGGGCAATTGATCAACCCAACCACTTTGCGCGGCACCTAACGCTCTCAGTCCGCGAGAAAAACTGAACTAGATAGAAAAGGAGAATAACTAATGTATCCATCCAGTACCGGATCGACTCACGCACTCATCGTATCGAGACATCTGCCCAAGAAAGGAAGCCTGTTGTTGCTATGTATGCTCGCTGCACTATGTCTTGTCTGGTTACCGACTGTTCAGGCGCAAGAGGATAAGGAGTGTCCTGCGCCCGCAGTGCGGGTGGAAGCGGAAGAGTTCACCCCTCTGACTTCTCAAAATTACGCGACCGCCGAGACTCAGTCTCTATTTGCCGGGCCATATATCTCGATGATCGCCAAGGCGACCTGCACAGACGGGATGGGTGTGCTTATGCATGAGCGCAAGCCTTCTGACCCCAGTCACCGTGCGTTTGCTCGAGTGAACTACGACACGTTGTATTCATGGGTACTGCTGGACCTTACCACTCCCGCCACCATCTCAATGCCCGAGACCAATGGCCGGTATCAGTCGGCGCAGGTACTTAACGAAGGTCACTGGATGCCGTTTGTCATTACAGAGCCCGGAAGCTTTACGCTAACCCGCGACAATTCAGGTTCCCGTTATGTGTTGGTGGGTTTCAGAACACAGATGAACATGCAGAATCAGGAGGATATTGCCGAGGCCAACAAGCTTCAGGATCTGATTTCTGTCGAGCAGGCCGCGTCGGGGGAAATGGTGTTTACTAACCGCTGGGACAAAGACGCTATTCTGGCTATGCGCAAAGAGTTGCAGATTCTGCGCGACGAAAAAGGCTATAAATCAGAGGACATGTTCGGTAAGCAGGACGAAATTGACCAGGACATGGCTAATGTAGGCGTGGCGGTCGGCTGGGGTGGTCAACCGAAGGAGGGCGCGGTGTATCTTTTTTATACGTCCGACTCGAGTGAACATCAGACGCTAACCCTTAGGGAGGTGCCCCATGCAGCCACTGCGTTTTGGTCGATCACGGTTTATGACGAAGAGGGTTTTGTGGCCTCTGACCCCTTCAATATAAACAGCTCGTTTGCCAAGTCTGATGCCAATGGCGACACCGTCGTGAACTTTGGCGGTGACCCTTCTGCTGATAATTATTTGCCTGTTTATCCTGGCTGGAATGCAACACTGCGCATTTACACGCCACTGACAGACTACTTTTCTGGCAAGTGGGTCCGACCGGAGTTGCAGACCGCTGACTAACCCAGTGCGTCAGGCCAACAAGGGATTTAAAACCCTCGCCAACGGCGGGGCTTTTTGCTATCAAAGATAAATGTCTTAATACTATTGAATCCTTCAATACCCCCTGATAGTCTTTTCCCAGCCAATAACAAGCCGAGGAGAAAAACGATGAAGTATTTATTAGCAACCCTGAGTGCACTGTGCCTCATTTCGCCACTTGCGAATGCCGGTTCGCCCACTCATATGTGGAAGTGCCAGCTCAACGACGACCTTTCTGAAGAGCAGGTATTGAAACACGCTGCGGATTGGAAGAAGGCGGCAGCGACGTTACCCGGAGGTGATGCAATTACACAGCAAATTCATTTCCCAGTTGCTGTCGGTGCCGACGGCCTTGGCACAGATCTTATTTACACTGTCAAATGGCCGTCCTTTGCTGCCTACGGCGCTTTTTGGGACGTTTATCCCGACTCTGACGCCGCCGGAATGGAAGGTGAAACGATGTCATGCCACGGCAGCGCACTGTGGGAAACTGCGGAGATCTGAACGCGGGCATAGTCCATCGATAAAGGCTGTCTGCTGACAGCCTTTTTTTTTAAAACGCACGAGTATTCAAACGCCATATGTCGAAGTTATGGAGCTGTAATGAGTGGGACCCACTCGAAGAAGTGGTTGTAGGCAACCCCCTTGACGCCCACTTTCCTTTTGCTGATCCAAGTACACAATTAGCCGAGTATCCGGACCGACAGCTCAACGATATTCCCCAAGGCCCTTTCCCACAGCAAATCATTGACGAAACGGAAGAGGATTTGCAGCTCTTCATTGATGCGATGACCGCACTGGGCATTGTGGTGAGGAGACCTGAACGCTGGCCACATGCGTCGACCATTAAAACTACGCTTTGGGCATCCAAGGGCTACTACAACTATTGTCCCAGAGATGTACTTCTGGTTGTCGGTGACAGAATCATCGAGACACCCAATGTCATACGCGGCCGATCAATCGAAACTGGCAGTTATCGCAGCATGCTGGTTGAATACCTGCAGGACGGCGCAATTTGGTTCAGCGCGCCGAAGCCGCTGCTGGCTGATAGCCTTTTTGATTTTGATCCCTCCAAACCCACTCCTCGCAATCATGAACCCGCTTTCGATGCGGCCAATGTGTTGCGTTTTGGTCGGGATCTACTTTATTTAGTTAGCGCAACAGGCAATGAAATGGGCGGCTACTGGCTACAACGCGCACTGGGCGACGAATTTCGAGTTCACTTTATGCGGGACGTATATTATGGCAGCCATATCGACTCGACACTGGTCGCTCTCAGGCCTGGTCTGGTGCTGGCAAACCCAGAGCGGATAGACGATGAGACAATTCCAGATTTTCTGAGAGAATGGGAGGTTATTTATAGCCCTCCTATGGAGAACCAGGCCCGACACAGCGCAACCTATCTCGAGAAAGCCATCGGCAGCGAATGGATCGATATGAATCTCTTCAGCCTCGGTCCGGATACAGTGGTGGTCGACAGCGATCAAACGGCGCTGATAACACTTCTTGAAACGAAGGGCATGAACGTAGTCCCACTCAAATTGAGGCATTCCAGAATGATGGGGGGAGGCTTTCACTGCGTCACCCTTGATACGCGCCGCCGCGGGGCAATGGAATCTTATTTTTCTTGACCCCCATGCATCAACAGTGAACTTCGTTAACCCATGTCACTAATATGGATGGTGATCATTCCAGCGGCTGTAACCGCAGCGTGGTTCCGATATCGATTGATTGCAGCTGAGACTACTCGTCCAGCTTCGCCCAAACCCTTCTTGTCCAACCCAGCACCCGAAAACCCCTGGGGCACTCATAGCCACCAGCAGGATACACAATGGCTACATGAGTTGTTTGAGCGATCAGCGGCTACCTTCCCCGAGTTGACTGCTTTGTCTGTTGCGAGTACCGGCGAAACGCTCAGCTATAGGGCGCTCAACGAGCGAGCTGAGCAATTTAAGAATCGCATCGGTTTCTATCTGTCAGGTCCGGACCAAGTAGTCGCGGTGCGCCTGGAACAAAATACAGCCGATATAGTAGCGATCCACTTGGCGATCCTAAAAGCTGGCGGCGTACAGTTATTTCTGGACCCAGAGGCACCAGAGGCAGCGTGCCAACAAACCTTGCTGGATGCAGCACCGGTGCTACTGATTTCCGAGGAGTCAGTGGCTGGCCTCGACGTTCCCGTATTGCGCCCTGACGAGCTTCAACCGAACCAGTATGCTGACGCAGCTGCCCAGAACCTTGAGGACATGACACTACGTCAAGAGCAGTCACCCGCCTGGCTCGATGATCCACAGGAGAGACTGGCTTCGATTTTTTATACCAGCGGCACGACAGGCGTTCCGAAGGGCGTCGAGTGTCATCATGCGGGCTACATCAACCTCGCCAAGTCGTATGCGCAGTTTTTTGACTTCGTACCAGAGAGCGATGCCACCTCGTTAACATCTTCGCTAGGCTATGACGGCAGTATTTCAGAAATGTATAGCGCCTGGCTCGCTGGATGCGAAGTCGTCTTATTAACCAAGGCCGAACTTCGTTCCGGGCCGGGCCTACTCCCTATACTTCGGCAACACAACATTACGACGCTGTTTTGCCCGCCTGTACTGCTCTCAACGCTCACCGATAAGCCCGCAACAGATCTACCTTATCCGGTTTGTCGCTACATCGTGCCCGCTGGTGAGGCCTTCCCCGCATCGCTCGTGCCTGCCTGGTCGGCGGCTCGCCGCCAAATAGTTAATACCTATGGCCCAACGGAGGTGAGCACCGATACAAGTCGCCAACTGCTCAGGCCTGATGAACCCGTTACCATCGGCAGCCCTTTCCCCGGCGTGTCATACCATATCCTTGAGCCCGGCACGCTGCGCCTTATGCCGCATGGTGAGGAAGGCGAACTCTGCATCGGTGGTTGTCAGTTGGCCAGGGGTTATCGCAATCTGGATGTAATCACACGCGAGAAATTCATTCACCATCCTACCTATGGTCGTCTCTATCGCTCTGGAGATCGCTGCCATGTTGATGCCTATACAATGAGGGTACATTTCCATGGTCGTCTGGACTCACAATTAAAAGTACGTGGATTCAGGGTTGAAGCACAGCCCATTGAGTCAATCTTGCAAGACCATTTCGCGGACGTCGAAACAGCGGTACTGAGTAGTCAGAATAATGAACTGGTAGCGCTGGTTCGCTCACCTAAACTCTGGCAGGAGTCCGATGAAAAAGGCAGCATCAGAGCCCTGCCCTCTTCTATTCGTTCGCGGGCACAAGCACTGATAGGCAGGTCGCACCCACCCCACGCCATACCCACTCGGTTCTTTATGGTGGACAAATTCGAGCTAGTCGCCGCCTCAGGCAAAATTGACCGCCAAGCACTGCCACAGATATCACAATTTTTCGTTGCCGACGGTTCAGGTGAATCGATTGCCGGACAAGACCCAGAAAGTGACCACGAGAGAGACCCGGCGGTCCTTGCGATGTGCCGGGCTGAATTGGGTGCATCCCTTAATTGGCATGACGATTTCATGGACTGGGGCGCGCATTCTATCGCTGTCGCCCAACTCACCCAGACTCTGCAAAGCGCGGGCTACGACGTCAGCGTGAGGAGTCTACTTAGCGATCATCGCAGTGCAGGAAAAATCGCAGATCTCGGCATCAACAGTGACTCCGCTGCAAAAACGCGCGATGAAAGAGTCAGCGCGAGGGCGTCTAAAGATCAAAAACAGCGGGACGTAGCTCAAGACACGCCATTGGCGTTTCGTCACTTCAGCCTGATGCAGGCCGTCGGCGCCATAACTCTTCGGCTGCCGCTCTTCGTTTTCGCGGTTCTGGGCCTGGCTATTGTCAATCCAGAAGAACTGCTTCTGGCAGGCGACATAACAGGCTTCATCACCGCCACAATCGTTGTTTACGGCCTGTACATGCTGGTCCCGTTTGTTAACTTGCTCTGGGTTAAGGCGCTGGGCGCGGTTATGGGCTGGTCTGGGTTTCTGCCTGAAATCGCACCCGGCAGATATCAGAAATTCTCGGCGCAGCACCTGCAACTATGGTGGGCTGAACAGCAAACGGATTTTGTTATACGCCCATTATCCAAGGGACTGCGCAGTCAACTGCTTTACAACTGGATGTTGCGTAAACTCGGTGCCAGCGTTCACGCGAGCGCAAACATATCACAAAGCACAGAGTGGTTCGGCCCACTGTCATTACTGACAGTAGAGCGTAACGCCATTATTCAAGCGGGAGCTCAAATCAGTATGGTGGTCTGGGAGGGTGAGCACTGCACCGTCAAACCTGTTCATATTTGCGCGGCTGCACGTGTCGGAAGCCGAGGCATGGTCTACAGCGGCGCCTGTTTAGGCGCGAATTCATGGCTTACGCCCATGTCCTCATTATCCGCAATTACCGGTGAAAATGTGCAAGTTGATGGCGTGCCGGGGCGCGTAGTCGGCGCCGCCCAGCCATTTACAGCGCCGCAGTCAACCAAAATGGGCCCTTTTAAAGCGGGGATAACAGATACACGCAACGTCTTTTTCCAAATGGTGCTCGAGTTAACTCTGATCATTCTGCCCGGATCAGCTATAGCACTTGTAAGCACCTACATTCTAGGGTTTGACGCGTTCAATAAAGCCACTTTGGGATTTGAACAGATAAACTGGCCCGATCTACTGGCGGTTGCCGGTGCTGGTACTGTAGGCATCTGGCTGGGCGTCCTGGCAAGTTCACTGTTATTGTGCGGATTTTTGCGCCTCACACCGACACGATCAGGCTGGATTTCCTCGACCAGCCTGCATGGTACCCTCGCCCGTTACAGGCAACAGAAAATGAATCAGATACAGCACATGTGGGGCTGGAGCTTGACGGGGCAATATCTTCGGGCCCTGGCCGGCGTAAAATTTTCCAAAGTGGGCGCTTCTGAATGTGACGCCCTGGTCAACCTGCTGCCAGAGCATCTCACCGCTGACGCCAATATCTTTGTGGCGCAGGGTTGCTACTGCAACGTTCTGGATGAGCATGGTGGATTTTTATTAGCTCGGCCGATTGACTTGCCGGCAGGATTTTTCGCCAGCAACAATGCCATGGTAGAGAACGGTCCTTTGCCCGGAAACCTTCTCTTGGGGGTCTCCACTGGCATCGGGCCTCACCTATATCGGAACCAGTACCGGGATCGCCCTGACATCCCACGCGTGCTTGCGGGCAACCCTCCGCTTGAAATAGGTACAACAACGCGGCGGACACAACCTGTTCACCCATCACCCTCTCTGGGAATATTTCTGGCACGATTCCTATTGAATGACTTCGCCTCCGTTGCGATTGTGCCGGGCCTCACGGTTTTTCTGGGGGGGCTATTGCTTATAACGCTCAACACATTAGGCTTTAGTAACATCTCCGCGGCTTTGATCACCAGCCTCTTCGCCCCTTTTCTGTTGTTCTTAATCGCGCTTGGGTTGAAAAATATTTTGGTGGGTGCGCACTGGGGCCGAGATAACACAACACCTTTTTGGTCAATACGCCACTTCAGCTATTTTCTGGCGCAGGATTGCTTTTTCAAGCTTCTGTCGGGCACACTCACTGCCTTGTCAGGTACCGCACTAGCCAATCCAGTTTTACGTAGGTTTGGATGCCGAATCGGAAAACGTTCCCTGATCGGGCAGCCTCTTCAAATGTCAGACTGGCACGCGGTGGACATTGGCAGCGACTGTATCGTAAACAGCCAATTGCAGTTGCACAGCTTTGAGGAACGATTGCTGACCGTAAAGCGATCAAAGATAGGGGCAGGAACTGTTATTAACTGCGGCTCAATGCTGATGGGCGGTGCTAACCTGGAAGCCGGCGTCACCGTGCATCCCCAGTCGCTTATTTTCAAAGCCATGCACCTCAGCCGTGGCATACACGCAGGCAACCCTGCGATGCCGCTCCCATCCGGCGCTGACTATGACTAGGACAACACCTCAGGTACTAAAGAAAATATGGCCGTCGAACCGACCTGTCAGCGATTGACAGGGCTGCGCCGAATCGGCTCCCATTCAAAGTAGGTGAACACACGCCACAGCCATTCCACTGGCCCGTATATGAAGTATCGACTCCAGTAAGCACTCAGCAGTAACTGCAAAAAGAAGACGAATACGGCAAAGCAGATTACTGACAGCGGACCCCATTGATAAGCATAACCCAGCCCATATCCATAAAAGACGCTGGTAAATACCAGTGTCTGGGTAAGGTATAAGCTCAAGCTCAGCCGCCCCGCAGTCGCTAGAGAAGCTCTCAGCCGCCGAAAAGCTCCGCAGTCAACCCAGATCCATACGCTCAAAAACCACGCAGCGCTAAGACTGACGGTAGCCAGTAGGTAGGTCAAATCTCCGAGCAAAACTAGCCCTTCTGAGGCCACGGACCCTTCGAAAAGCGAATATCCATACCGATGCGTCAGGTAGCGCTCCACACACATCAGAACAATGCCCAGGCTCCAGAACCCCAGGCACATCCTGCGCAATTGAATTCCAGAACAGGCACGCAGCCATTGCCACCCGCCTCGCATGAAACAGAAACCAAAAATAAAGTGGGCAAGTACTAGCAATCCAGAATCCGGATACTGCCAATCCTCCCAGAACCTCTCAGGTATAAACTGGGCATGGTAAACCGCAATCTCGGGAAGCGTTCCCACGGCTTCAACCGCATCCGCCCGATCGGATTGAAGCCACTCCAGGGCCTCTGCATGGTCCTTAGCCGGCCAATCGTCACCCCGGTCACCCGCAAAAAAATGCCCCAAAGGAAAGCTCATTAACAGCACCACGCCCAACGACATTAACATCGCGGTAGGCCATCGGTACGCTACAAGTAATAGCAGCCCTAATTCGGCATACAGCATCAAAATATCTCCCTCGAACAGGAGGGCATGCAGGCAACCAATCAACATCAACGCGGTCAGGCGCCGAATGCTTTTGATCATGGAATAGCCCTCGGACGATACTTGCAGGTAGAACCCCATACCGAACAAAAGGCTATATAACGACCAGAACTTCGACTCAAAGAAAAAATACTTGATATGCCACGCCACCCTATCAGGGGCGGTGACCCACGCCGCAGACTCAGCACCGAAACTGAAGACATTGACGGTAAGAATGCCAAATAACGCTACACCCCGAAGCACATCAAGAAACTCAAGACGGCCCCCCGAGCTATTCGTCGTCATCAAAAAAGGACGTCCCACTCCTGGTCGACCAACTGTATCGACTGGCCTATCGGCCGTGCCAGCGACCGCTCATACAACACCGATGCTACCGCTATATCCTCTATCGCCAGACCAAATGGGTTCCAGAATATTCGCTCATCAGGGTGCTCCCTGCCTGCAATACTGCCGCACACCACTTCACCGAATTCGCCATGAATGGACGCTCGATCAAGCAATCCCTCTCGATGCATTCTGGCCAGCACCCTATCCGAATGCACGCACTGCTCCCAATCGTCCACTATAACTTTGTCTGCAGCCATCACGAAATCAAACTGCGGATCCATCAGCGAAACATTCATAAATAGCGACCCTGATTTAAATTCATCTGCAGTCACATAGGGCGTCGATTCAGTAGTGGCAGTGATGCCAATATCTGCTGGGGCCAACGCCGCTTGAAAAGATTTCACGATCGATACATTCACGCCTTGCCGCTCCATGTGCTCTTGGAAAGCGCGGGCTCGTTCTGCCGATACATCAAATACTCGGTAGTCACTGATATGTGGAAACCACTGAGACAAAGTCCACAACGTCAGCGCACCGATCCGACCGGCGCCAACTAGACCCACCGTTTGCGCGTCAGGTCTGGCCAGGTACTTAGCCGCCAAGCCTTGTACGACTGCCGTTCGCATTGCGCTGATAAGCCCACCTTCCATAATAGCTACAGGCAGGCGGTGAATAGGATCGTTCAAAATAATGACTGCATTGGCCCGGGGTAGACCGTGGTCGGGGTTTACATGCGAACTGGCGACCCATTTAATGCCCTCCATGTTGAATTCACCGCCCACATGAGCAGACAGACCAATAATGCGATCGGCAACATGTGGGCAGTCGGAACGCTTTAAAAAGCTACTGGGTGGCGCAGTAAAATCCTGCTCCGTGTGAAGCCGAAAAGCCTGCGTTAGAACACTCCCGATAAGATCAATATCGGTTGCACCCGCAGCAATCAGGTCATTCTGTGACAGAAAAAGAGTCGACGACGTCATCTGCTTAAGCGTCCTGCTTCACAACTGTAGAATAAGTAACTGAGGGCACATCGAGCCCCATCGAGCAAAGCCATTCCGGATCGAATTGAGTTTGCGTGTAACGACTGCCATGATCAGGAATGAGTGACAGTATTGTGCTGCCGAGTTGGAAATTCGAGGCAACCAAATTTTTCATGACATGAACGACGGCACCACCGGAGCCGCCTACGAGAATTCCTTCGGACAACGCCAGCTCAGCTGCGGCGGCGATACTTTCTTCGGCGTTGACATACACAATATGATCGACATATTGATGCACCTCGGCACCCCCGAAGTTTGCGGGAGCAATGCTGGTACCGAGCCCGTTCAGAAAACGAGGGGCTGCACCTCCATTATCGGGTAACGCCAGCGACCCCTTTTCGTCCACTAGCCAGATCTCGGTCTTGGGTGAATGTTTCCGCAAAAACTGGGCCACCCCCATTGAACTCCCGCCGGTACCTGTCGCCATCACTATTGCATCAAGTTTCCCTTCAACCTGAGCAAAGATTTCAGGACCTGTCGTGGTCCGATGGGCGTCGATTGCGGCCTGACAGTCGTACTGATCGAGGTAGACAGCCCGAGGGCGCTCTTTCTGCAGAGACTCCAGGCGATCTAAGCGGGAGAGGTGGTAGCCGCCAGTATGATCCTGCTCATCAACTTTTACCAACTCGGCACCGAGAAGTTGCATGCACCGCTCGGTGGAGGGATTTACTTTGGGGTCTACAAGACAGGTTAACCGGTAGCCTTTTACGGCACAAACCATCGCCATACCAAGTCCGAGATTACCGGAGGTAGATACAATAATTTCGTCCTGTGGCTGCAAAGCATACTCACGCTCGGCCCACTCCACCATGCCAAGCGCTGCTCGATCCTTCATGCTACCCCCGGGGTTAGTGAATTCAAGCTTTGCGAGCAGTGTTGGCTCGACCCTCGCCCCGAACCTCTCCAGCTGAATCATCGGCGTTTCACCGATGGCTTCCAAAACTGAGGTGTGTATATTTCTCATGCCATCTCGCGGTCAAAAATTGTTTAAAAGCGGAAGCGCAATGTAAGCCGAAATAGCCGCAAACTCAATCACTTAGGGACTCGATAACTTGCTGTCTGCTGCTTATGGTTCATTACGTCACTTGTGTCACTTCATGTGCATTAACGTTGCCACGTGATCTGACCCAACTCGCTCGACGTGAATATCGGGCTGATGCCAGACATCAGCTTGACTCGATACGGGCGCAATTCGACAGCGCGACTCATCAATTAACTTAACCTCTACATCGTGAAAGCCAACCCAATTGCCCGTCATGGAGTACTGAAGTTTATAAAAGCTCTCTTTTGCAGAGAACATAACTGTGGCGGCCAGGCACGCCTCTATAGTGCTGAGCGCGTAGAGAAATTCCTGCTCTGATTCCGTAAATATCGAGCCCCACAACTCGGGCCTCACCCGGCCCAACGCTTCGATATCGATACCCAGGGCCGGAATGGCGGCCTTACGTGCCACTGCTGCTGCACAAATCGTCGCGCTATGGGAAATACTGCCGGTGGCTCCATGTCTCCATAGAGGCGCTCGCTGTGCAGAACGCCTCAGGGAATAGTCAGGAAAACCCAGTGACTGGCTAAGCTGTCGTGCCATTCGTCGACCGGCAATGAACTCGCGGCGCCGCTTTGGGTGAGCATTTTGAATATCTAGCCGTTCTTCTGGAAAAATAACGCCCTGAAGCGAGGCAATACCAGCGCAGGCAACCCGTAAATGCGGACTACTTAGGTCACTGAAAAGCGAGCAGAAATTCACTGTCTCCTGCAGATGCAAATGACCACACCCATCCCTGAAACCAGTGCGGGCGTAACCGATGACGGCTTTGAGCAGCTCACTTCCATTCATTCACCCCCGCGCGATGTGATGTCATTCCAGCGAGACATTATATTTGAAGCGCCACTTCAGTTACCACAAAAACCGCCGACCCTGTCCACTCACTGCACAGTAACGAGTGGTGCTGAAAAATTAATTTCCTTCTGCGCAAAAAGCGGACATCACGAGTCATATTTATGTGGCAATAGAACTCAAACTGGGGACTGATAACACCCTAACGGCCGGTCTTGCCTCACCGGTGTAGCGCCAACCCATAACCTCAAGTTAGCTTGTCACCACCGTATCACAGCGTTGTTCAGCGGTGCCCTAGACCTCAAAACCCTTCAGAACATTGACTACCTTGACCCCTAGTTCGTCGACGTCATAGCAGCCATCATCAAAAGCAGGATGAAAATTTAAGTATAGGACAGGTAAAAAGGTCCATCGTAAGGGGATCTTCTCTAGAACATGTTGATCCGTCATTACGCCAAATTCATTCCCGACGATACGCCACTTTTAGCCGGGATCGTGGGGCAACAATTAGGTTTGGATCTTGAACACTTTGACGAGGAATTGGGCCTATTATGGGCCTGTGATGCGCTGCGATTCGTAAAAAAATAATAAAAACAACGACTTATGTGGCGGTGAGGGAGGGATTCGAACCCTCGAACGGTTTCCCGTTACACACTTTCCAGGCGTGCGCCTTCGACCACTCGGCCACCTCACCATAAGGGCGCGCATAATACCATAAGCGCTATCAGTTTCCAGTCCCGCGAGCCTTGAAGCGGTGCCCTATTGGTAGTTACTGTCGATTCATTCTGGATAGTGGAATGGGATTGGCGTCGCTACTGCGAAACGGGTTTATGTCCAGACCGCCGCGTCGGGTGTAAAACGCCTGTATTTCTAAAAATTCCGGGCTCACCAGCTTGTGAATATCACAATACATGCGTTCTACGCACTGCTCATGGAACTCCTGGTGTTTGCGAAAGGCAATAAGGTAACGCAGGAGACTTTCATGGGTCAGCGCTCTGCCGCGGTAACGAACATAGACCGTGGCCCAATCTGGCTGACCGGTCACTGGACACAGGGAGCGCAGCAGGTGACTGTAAACAGCCTCCTCGACTAGTTCCTCACCTGCCTGCAGCAAATTCACGCCTGGAGGGCTGCTGTCGATACTGATCTGCAGGTCATCGATGCAAAGCCCGTCTGGAATACCACCATCAAGTTCAACCGCATCAACCGGCAGCAACTCAAGCTCAATGCTTGCCCCGACCGTATTCTCAATATCCTTTTTGAGGGTTTCACGCACCGCCCTCTCTGCAGAAAACGAGAGCCATTCAATGAGTTAAGATAAAGCTTGAAGGACTTTGACTCGACCATCGCTGGCGAGTCTGCGGGAATGAAGAAACGCCCCACCCTGACAACCGGTTTGTTGCGCTCATCGAGCCACGAAACCTCGTAGGCGTGCCACAGGTCGACCCCGTTAAAAGGCAATTCCTCTGTCAAACCAAGCTCTGCCCGTGCCGTTGATCTGGCAATGGGATAAAGCAGCTGTGGGCTGTACGCTTCTACTACAGGAACATTTTTCCCAAGCAGTAACTCCGTCTTCGGATCGCTCACTCGCCTACTGCCTCAAGCGCTTGCCGCTATTAAGCAAGTGCATGCTAAAGGCGAACGCTGCAGCGGTAAACAGCCCTATCATGCCAAAAGAAAAAAGCAGGTTAACGTCGGAGACGCCTAGCACGCCATAGCGGAAGGCGTTAACTACGTAAACCAATGGGTTGAGTTTTGATACACCTGCCCAGAAGTCCGGCAATAAATCCATCGAGTAAAACACGCCTCCCAAGTAGATAAGCGGTGTTAACACGAACGTCGGAATAATAGAAATATCATCAAAGCTGTTGGCGAACACCGCGTTGATAAATCCGGCGAGCGCGAACAGTGTCGATGTCATCAGCACAATCACAATGACAATAAAGAAATTATGAATGTGCAGACGGGTAAAGAACAGGGAGACCAGAGTAACTACAATAGCCACAAACAGACCCCGAGTAACGCCACCGACCACGTAACCCAGCAATATCACGTAGTTTGGCGTGGGTGAAACCAGCAACTCTTCCACACTGTGATTAAACTTGGAACCAAAGAACGAGGACACCACGTTAGAGTAGGAATTGGTAACAATCGCCATCATGATTAGCCCAGGCACTACGAACTCCATGTAACTGAATCCGCCCATTTCACCAATGCGAGAGCCTATTAACGAGCCGAAAATAACAAAGTACAAGGACATTGTAATCGCCGAAGGCAGCAGGGTTTGTGGCCAGATACGCAGGTAACGTTTTATCTCTTTACGCACTATGGTCATGAAAGCACGGCATTGTTCGCTGGCATTCATGCGGCACCCTCCACCAGGCTCACAAACATTTCCTCCAGCCGATTGGCCCTGTTGCGCATACTACTCACGTGAATACCCTGCGCATCGAGAGCGGCGAAGACCTGGTTGATATGCTGCCCTTTCTCGACTTCGACTTCCATGCTGTGTGCGTCTATGCGCCGCGCAACAAAACCCGGAAGCGACAAATCTTCTGGCAAGTCCTCCACGCTGTCGAGAATAAATACCTCGCGTTGCAGACGACGCAAAAGTTCGCGTATTGACGTGTCTTCTACAATTTCACCGTGATTGATAATTCCGATATGCCGACACAAGGCTTCGGCTTCTTCGAGGTAGTGCGTAGTCAGGATAATAGTCGTACCCTCGGCATTAATTTTTTGCAGGAAATCCCACATGGACCGGCGCATCTCAATATCCACGCCTGCCGTCGGTTCATCCAAAATCAGCAACTTCGGTTGGTGTACCAATGCCCGCGCGATCATCAAGCGGCGCTTCATGCCACCCGACAAAGTTCGTGTCGCCACCGCTCGCTTATCCCAAAGGCCCAGCTCTTTCAGATACTTTTCAGCACGTTGGCGGGCGAGCTTGACTGGCATGCCATAATAGCCGCCCTGATTGACGACAATATCAAACGCCGTCTCGAACATGTTGAAGTTAAATTCCTGGGGCACGATGCCGATATATTTTTTGGCCGCAGGAAAATCTTCGTCGATATCGGCATCAAAAACCTGTACCTGTCCGTCTGTTTTGCTAACCAGCGAGCAAACAATTCCTATAGTGGTAGATTTTCCGGCACCATTGGGACCGAGTAACGCATAAAAATCACCCTGTTCTACTGTAAGGCTGATGCCCTTGAGGGCTTCAAAGCCGTTGTCGTAGACCTTAGAGAGGTTTTTGATGGTAAGTGCTGGTATCATTTGGAAACTATGGCGCCTCAATAAAACGCGCATTGTACCTGCATTAACGCCACTAGACGATATTCACCATGAACGATTCTCAATATGCCAGACATTGCCAGGAACAACTGGCAGAATTTTCAACCAGTATGACAAAGCGCTTGGAACATTTGCCCGAGGGTGATTCGCTGAGGGAACTCGCAGGTCGTTTTACCACCCTTGGGAAAGATGACAGCGACTTGTACGCAGATGGCCCCAACCTGGTATCACGCCTGTTCACTACCTACCCGGACTTTGCACCGACATTCCCGAGAGACTTGCTGTGGTTCCTTGGCGGAGAGTGTCTGCACTACATGCCCGACGACGAAATAGCTGCCTACCAAAAGCTCGACGATATGCGTTACGAAGCTGCCGAAAGAGGCGAAACACTCAACCTGCGAGACGCGCGAGCCAGCCTGTTAAAACTACAATAGTGACACCATTGGCGAGCTTGATTCCAACCGACTATGCCCTGGAGGGGTGATGTTTATGACACGTATCGCAGTTGCCTTGGTTTTCATACTGGCGGGAAATGCCCATGCTGCCCTTACAGTCGATGGTTATTATGAAATGCGGGAAAAACACGGTAAAGATAACGCGGCAATCGACTTGCAGGTCCGAATGTACCTAGACGGTCTTCTAGACGGCCTGTTCATGGCTTCCAGCGATGTGCCGGAAAACAAGAAGTCCTGGTGTATTCCTGACGATCAACAAATGACCGACGAACTTGCATTGAAGCTATTCCAAAAAGAACTCAAAGCTCGAGCGGCGGAGTACCAGGAATTTTCTGAACTCGGTATTCAAGTTCCGTTTTCACTGGTGATGGTAGACGCCTTACAACGGGCTTTTCCCTGCAACAACAAGTAGCCGGCGATGTTAATCATCACAGTGCACACCGCCAGGATCATCTGACGGCAGCACAGTATGAGGTATACCTTCCGCCCCCGCATAGAAAACAACAAGCTCAGCAGGGCCATCAACAGCGATACCTCTATGCACGGTGCGCATGACCTCTACCAGCGCATCGCCTTTCGCTATCGTGGTTGTTCTCCCCGACTTCGTCTCCACTTGCACCGTTCCTTGCAGCACATACCCCATTGTTGGCACTGGGTGGCAGTGAAAAGGTGCAGCTTTGCCCTCCTCCAAACGCAGGACAATCGATGCGATCTCCGCCTGTCCGACTGGGTAAGCAATACTCCCGGCGTCCCAGGATTGAGTGGTCGTGAGCAATGGCGCTGCCAGCGATGTGGTTGCCAGCATTGTTAATAACGAAAAAAAGTATTTAATCATCAATCAATCAATCCCCATTCAAGTTTATTGTAAAACTGCTGCCTGCTGGCCACCGAGATAATGCTCACGGGCAAATGCAAGCACTTCCTGCGGGCTGTAAAGAACATAGCCCATAGCAGTAAAACGCTCGAGATCTTGGGCCGACGGGAAGGAGTAGTAGCTCCCTCCTTGTTGCTGTTCAATGCACGATAGAGTTTCCCCGCTAGCGAGAGCTGCAATTGCCTGGACCAGTATCTCTACTCCCGATTCGTACAAGTCCAATACGTTGCCAAGATAAGACTTCTCTCTATCGAGCACTGCGCTGGTCGAAGCGATCACCCTGCCAGTATCGATACTGCCATCATCAATGGTATGCAACGTGGTGCCCAGTGCCTCATCGCCGGACAACATAGCCCAGAACGAGGCCATTACTCCCCGGTAATGGGGTAGCCTCCCGGAGTGAAGATTAATCACGCCCATCTTGGGCATGGCGATAAGCGGGTCTTTGAGAATCCCGCCGTAACGGATCGAAACAATCAATTCTGGTGAAAAACTCGTAACGCGCGCAAGGCTGGCCGTCGAGTTGATATTATTCTCAATCGAGACTGGCTCAGACAGTAAGCGCGAAAATCCATCGAAGCCAGTCATACCCGGCGCGGAAGTCTCGCACAAAAGCGGAAAGACGAGCTCACTGAAGAGTTGTTGCTCAAAGAACTTTAGCGCCTGTAATTCTGGTCTATGCTGGCTTGAGCTGCCGACCGAGGAGGACAATAGCAGCTTTAATTCGTGACCCTGTAATCGCGGAAGCAGCAGGTTTAAAGCATAATTGCTCGCCAGATCGCTGTTGGCTAACAGCAGTATCTTCATGAAGTTTGCATCTCCATGCAGCTGGCGCTTGCCCTGGTACATCCCAGCCCGGCGAGCCCTGCCGAAGGCATTTGCAGCGCGATCACTGACTCATAGGTCACAGGGGTGCAGGAATAAGTCGGCCTGCCGAACATGTCGTCACCGTATATCTTCATTGGGCCCTACAGGTCGTTCTTGAGTTGATATCTAAGCCACTGAAGTTACAGCAAAAAATCTGACAAGAAAATCCCAGACTGAGGCTTGACTGCCCCTGGCACGGACCCTAAACTGCGCGCCTCTCTCAATTGAGACCCTATGTCCCCTTCGTCTAGTGGCCTAGGACACTGCCCTTTCACGGCGGTAACAGGGGTTCGAACCCCCTAGGGGACGCCACTCAATTATTCAGTTTCACCGAAAGACTATTCACACAGTAGCGCAGACCCGTGGGCTGGGGACCGTCTTCAAACACGTGTCCAAGATGAGAACCACATTTCTTACACATGATTTCAGTTCGGGTCATTCCATGAGTATGGTCTGAAGCTTCCTCTACTACCTCGGCATCTGCCGGTCTAAAGAAGCTGGGCCAACCACAGCCTGCGTCAAACTTACTGTCAGACATAAACAAGGCTTCGCCACAGCAACGACAATGGTATACGCCGTCTTCGGTTGTATCCCAGTATTCGCCTGTAAATGGCTGCTCGGTACCTTTTTCGCGGCAGACTTTATATTCTTCTTCAGTGAGCTTGTCACGCCAGTATTCGTTGTCTTTCATGCTTCCTCCGTTTTAACCATGCTCGCGACCGGATACAGTATTCGGTCATCGTAACCTGTTATGACCTCGCGGTAGCCACAGAGCTCTGCGTCCAGCTGCGGGTCATTGGTATCCACCAGTAGCGGCCTACCATCCAGACTGCTGATCTTTGATTTTGCGGCCACCACGGACACACCGTCAACGCCTACCGCGCGGATAACCTGTGGCGACAATTGTTGATTGCCACGGCCAAAAACATGGCCTTGCCCACCAATTGCGGTGACAAAAATTTTCGCCGGATCTGAGTATTCGGCGATTATCTCGAGTAAGTCAACTTCGTTTGCGTCTGCCAACAACAATTGCCGGTCGCGCACTACATCGACGCCCAACAGTGTATTGTCCAGACCGAGCTCTGCCATAATCGCCGCCGTCGTTGAACCTGGACCAATAATATACAGAAACCCCTGGTCCAGCTGCTCCGTCACCCATGCTGCAATGTCTGCCGCCACTAACTCTTGACTCTCTCTTCCACCCACTTTGGTGTGCTGCAGGTAGCGCCCTTCGCCTGGGACCTGCATATCACCGTAAAAGCGGCTACGAACCTGATCATGGCGAAACGCGTCCTCATCAATATCCCTGACTTCCTGTCGACGCAAGCCGACGAGACCACCCATCGCTAGCTCCTTAAGCAGCTCTCCAGCAGCTTCAGGAGAGACAGCAAACACGCCAGAGTGCATTTTTACGCCGGCAGGAACTCCCAAGACAGGAAAGCTGTCGCCTACGACATCGAAGATATCCCGGGCAGTGCCATCTCCCCCCACGAATACCAGCACATCTACCCCTACGGCCATGATTGCCTCGGCGGCCAGGCGTGTATCAGCGGCCGCGCTAAGCGTTGCGTTATGTTGCCCAACGCTACGATGTGAGAGCCCAAGCGAAGCGCAAAGATCCCCACCCATTGCCCCGCCCCAGGTCAAAATACTGACATGCTCGATAGTGCACAGACATTGCATTGCCCTGGCAGCTCGTTCATTTGAACGCTGCTTCTCAGTCGGAGACAGGGTCATTGCCAATGAGCGAAGCTCAGCACCGTCACTGCCTTTGAGTCCGCGGCTGCCGCCCAGACCTGCCAGAGGATTGACAATAAACCCGAGAGTTAAAGCAGGCATGAGCTAATCATCCCCAGCGATCGGGACACAGCCCATAGCGCTGACCAGTTTAGCCTGCGGGCCCAGCAAATCCTGAACAAGGACGGATTGCCCCGCCAGTTCACGCCGCTTCGCGTAGTGTTTACGAAGTTGATCAAACTCCAGGGCTTGTGTGTCGGAAGCGCGATCCAGCGTCGCACGACGCAGCAAACGATCGTCTTCTTCAATGCGATAGCAACAGCGAATCAACGCTCTGAGAGAATCTTCAATCGAGAGATGCTCAGGCAAACAGAGAGGTTTCCTGGCAGCAAGTGCTTGGTCTGGAAGCTCTGGCAGATTGATGCCCAAACTAGCCACCATGGCTGAACACAACATGTGTGTGGCTCGCAGCTTAGCGTCAAAACTATAGCCCGCGATATGCGCAGTACCCAGCTGGACTTTTGCCAACAACTCAGCATCGACTTGCGGCTCATGCTCCCACACATCTAAAACCACAGCAGGACTATCAGGGTGATTGAGTCTTTCCAGCAACGCATTGCCGCCGATGACGGGGCCACGGCTGGCATTGATCACCAGTTGCTCTTTGGCTAAGGCGGCCAGCTCAGTTTCGCCCAACAGGTGATAACTAGGCCAGGGTTCCCTATGAGTCAATTCCGGGTGCAGGCAGATCAGGTCACAGGCGAGTATTTCCTTAAGCGTGGCGTGTCCGGGCACGCTAGGTTCCGACAGCCAGGGGTCACAGACCCGGTAAGCTATACCCAAAGCTGAAAGCCGTGCCACCAGCGCCTTGCCAACGAGGCCATAGCCGACCACACCGACAGTACCACCAGCTCGTAACCGCTCAAGGTAATTGCCGTTATAGGCAATGGCTGCAATCACATATTCCACAACCGCATTGGCATTGGCACCCGGCGCAAAGGCGAATCCGATCTGCGCAGATCGTAGCCAGTCCAGATCCACATGATCGGTCCCGCTAGTGGCGGTTCCCACAAAGCGAACTGGAGTGCCTGCCAACAGATTAGCGTCTACCCGAGTGACTGAACGAACCAGGAGAGCGTCCACATCCTGCAATTGATCACGGCAAAGATTTCTACCTGGCGATCGCAAGATATCGACCCCGGAGCCTAAAATAGCTTCAACCGCGGGTATATTTTCATCTACTAAAATACGCAAAGTCACAATATTTACACCTCAGCCCCCAGTGCCTGCCAACGCTTGACCAGTGGCCCGCCGATGCCGAGCGAGTCGAGATAGTTAGCAACACGTTCGGTAGACTCAGCGGTCAGATGAAACTCGGGCAGGTTTTCCAGGCCCGGAATTTCACTTTGCAGGCGCGCTAACTCCCTGGAGAGTAATGCCTGTGGCCAATGTTCCTGCAATCTGTCCTTGATTCGCGACGCACCGCGCAGGGGCAGTGCTGCAACGCTGTCTATGTTTCGTTCTATATCATCCAGGCCACCCAGGCTGGAGATAACAGCGGCCGCAGTTTTTGCACCGACGCCGGGCACCCCAGGAATATCGTCGACGCTATCACCTACCAGCCCCAAATAGTCAGCGAACTGGTCAGGCGGGACGCCAAAACGAGCTTGAAAAGCAGCGCGATCCAGAGTCTGATCAGATGCAAAATCCCACCATTGGTCGCTATTCTCTACCAGCAACTGCCCCAGGTCTTTATCGCGAGTGACCACGGTGGTTGACAGCTTTTTCGTACGAGCAAGTCTTGCCAGCGTGGCCAGATAATCATCTGCCTCGTAACGCTCGCCACCGTAACTGGGAATACCGCATAAATCGGTCAATGTTCTGCACGCCCGCAGCTGGAACGCCAGGGCCTCATCTGGCAAGGTTCGACTGGCCTTGTAACCCGGATATAACTCGTTGCGAAAGCAACTGCCCAAACTTTCATCAAAGGCCGCAGCCAGCCAGGGTGACTGCCGTGTTCGCTTGACGAAGTCGCATAGGAAGCTGGCGTAACCGTAGACCGCGTTTAGCGACATTCCGTCGGCTGTATGCCACTGATCAGGCATGGAGAACCAGGCTCTAAATATGTAGATGGAGGAGTCCAGTAGCCAGACGCGCTGCTTCATGATCAGGCCAGTGCCTCGGCCTCAAAATTAAGGCTGTCTATATCGACTCCGGTTTTGAATTCGTCGGCCAGCGACTCAAAAAACTGCAGCGCGCGAACAGGCAGGCCATGGAACTGCCACTGCCTTGCCTGCGCAGCTACGCTGCTTCGAAAGCAGCGAGTATCGGGTAGCTCACCGCTGTCGCAAAAATTATCAACGCTGATTTGAAAAGGGTAACTACACGCCAGCGAAAAATACCACTCCAATGCCTGTGGTTTGACCTCAACTGCCTCAAACGATTTTTGTTGCTTGTTGCTTCGCCCTTCCGGCGCATACCAATAACCGAAGTCTACTTGCTTGCGCCGCTGTGCACCGGCAATGCACCAGTGGGCAACTTCGTGCAGTGCACTGGCAAAAAAGTCTTCTCGATAGAATAATAAGTGCAGGTCATATTCCGGCTCAGCCGGCTGATAAAATGGCTCCGCCGCGCCACCGAGCAGGCGTGTATTCTCAGACTGTTGAAAGCATTCGTTAAATACTGACTCAAGACGGGTACATGCCATGCTCTGCGAACTTATTGCAGCAGCCATTAATCATCACCTTTCTTGCGCAGCCAGAAGCGATATTGGCCATCAAGTGTGTCCTGCTTCAATAAAGTATGTCCTAGAAAGTGACAAAACTTCGGGATGTCGCGCTCAGTTGACGGGTCCGTAGCTACCACCAGCACAACCTCATCAACACCCACATCCCTAATTTTGTTGTGTAATAGCATGACCGGCTCAGGACAAAGTAGCCCGGTAGCATTCAGAATGTGGTCCGCATCTATCGACATTTGGCTGTGCTAGTCCTGTAATAGCGCCTGCAGCTGATCTGCAGCCACCAGGTCCCATTGCTCACTTTCGGTGTCGAAGAGAATCGCCACCTCTTCCCTTTCGAGTTGGCGGCGCAGGTTGCCCGCCTTTTGCTCCAGGGTCAACTCCACGGCACCGTAGTCGGTGCCATCCCGGCTGGCGAACTCCTCCAGCAGCGCCTGCAAGACATCCTCACTCAGGCGATTCAGTGGGACCTGTACATACGAAGACATCTTTTTTGCTTGCTCCTTCTGTGCGCCCCAATTGCGGGTTAATATACGACCTGCGCGTTTTAATGTGGAGACAAATTGGTGGCAACATCCTACATCATTACCTTTATCGGCGATGACCGCCCTGGATTAGTGGAACAACTATCCAGCGTCATCGAAAGCAATAGTGGCAATTGGCACGAAAGCAGGCTCTCTCAATTAGGCGGCAAGTTCGCGGGACTAATATTGGTGTCCCTGCCTACAGCCAGCGGCGCAGACCTTGAGGCGAAACTCAAGGCCCTGTCCCTAAGCGGTCTGAGCGTGCGGGTCACGCCCACCTCGGATGATTTTGTCACTAACGGAGCCAAAGCCATCACTCTTACTGTTCTGGGTCCCGATCGATTGGGAATAGTCCGCGAAATTTCCCGTGCGCTAGCAGAACGCGAAATCAACGTGGTGGAAATGGATAGCAAGGTTTGCAGTGCAGCCATGAGCAATGAACTCCTGTTTGAAGCCCGGATAGACGCTCAGATTCCAGAAAGCACCAATATGGATGATCTTCATGACACCCTGGACGAAATCGCCAACTCTATGACTCTGGATATCGACCTGGAATAGGCTTATTCGCCCTTATGCAATAGTTTGCTTAGACCGACCCACAAACCAACGCAGACCGCAGCACAGGTAATAACCATCCCGATAACAGCCACTGTCGTTAGCAGCAGATTGAGCATGTCAGCCCAGGGAATGCCGAACTGATCGACCGCAGACCAGACCAGGGCAGCCATAGCTGCCACGCCCAGCAACAAGGTGCGATAGTATTTTCGGGTAGCCTTACTCAACTGCTTACTCTGGCCTGGCGGCAGGAATCGCAGGTGTATCGCAGACCACATCGGCATTTTGACCGCGATGGCGCAGCAAATGATCCATAAGCACGATCGCCAACATCGCTTCAGCAATGGGTGTGGCTCGAATCCCTACACAGGGATCGTGACGGCCGTGAGTCACCATTTCCATGGCTTGCCCCTGAGTATCGATAGTCGCCCCTGGTTGGCGAATACTTGAAGTTGGCTTGAGTGCGATACTGACAGTAATGTCCTGGCCGCTTGAAATGCCACCTAGAACACCACCCGCGTTATTGCCGACAAACCCCTCGGGCGTTAGCAAGTCGCGATGCTCGGTTCCCTTCTGTTCAATACTGTCAAAACCGGCTCCCACCTCCACTCCTTTCACGGCATTAATACCCATCATAGCGTGCGCGATATCAGCATCGAGGCGATCGAAGATCGGTTCGCCCAACCCAGGCATCACATTGCTCGCTACCACGTTGATCCGCGCGCCAATTGAGTTGCCTTCCTTATTAAGGGCCGTCATGTATTTTTCTAATTTCGGAATAGCATCAGCATCGGGGCAAAAGAACGGGTTGGTTTCAACCAACGACCAATCGAGTGTTTGCGCGCGAATGGGACCTAGCTGCGCCAGATAACCGCGTACTTCAATCCCGTATCGGCTCAACAGGTACTTCTTGGCGATCGCTCCAGCGGCAACGCGCATGGCTGTCTCACGAGCAGACGATCGACCGCCACCGCGATAATCGCGGAAGCCATACTTCTGGTTGTAGCTGTAATCCGCGTGGGCTGGACGGAAAGTATTAGCTATTCCTGAATAATCCTTCGAGCGTTGATCGGTATTTTCGATAAGCATGCCGATGGAGGTGCCCGTCGTTTTGCCTTCAAAAACACCCGACAAAATACGCACTTCGTCAGCCTCGCGGCGCTGTGTAGTAAACCGCGAGGTGCCGGGCTTGCGTCTATCCAGGTCACCCTGCAAGTCTGCTGCACTGAGCTCCAGACCTGGAGGACAGCCATCGACGATACAGCCCAGCGCGGGGCCGTGGCTTTCACCAAAACTGGTGACCGTGAAAAGTTTTCCTATGCTGTTACCGGACATTGACCCTACACAACCTGAGTTTAAAGCCAGTCATTATACCGATTATCTACACAGACTGGCGCTGTATTCCTGTAATTCCTTGGCGCTAAGGGCAAACACCCCATGGCCGCCATGTTCAAACTCCAACCAGGTAAAAGGCACCAGCGGATAAACCTGCTCCAGCGTCTCCCAGCTATTGCCGACTTCCACCACCAGCAAACCGTCCTCGTGTAGATAATTTGCCGCCTGAGAAAGGATCCTGCGAGTGAGAGCCAGACCATCTGGGCCGCTGCCCAGCGACAGCTCTGGCTCATGATGATACTCGGCAGGCATGGAGGCGAGGTCTGCGCTATCGACATAAGGAGGATTAGACAAAATCAGGTCATAGCGTTTCTCAGGCAGTTCATCGAATAAATCCGATTGGTAAATCTCCACCCTGTCCGTTAACTGCAGCCGCGCACGATTTTCTTTTGCTAGCGCGAGTGAGTCCGCATCCAGATCAGCAAGGTCAACGCTAGCCTGCCCATGGTGGGCAGCGGCGAGGCCAATACAGCCCCCGCCGCAGCATAAGTCCAGAATCGTCTGCGGTGGCGGGCCATAATACCAAGGCTGGTAATCGCGAAGAATCAGCTCGGCAATGGGAGAGCGGGGAATAATTGCTCTGCGATCACAGGAAAACTCCAGACCTGCAAACCACGCTCGCCCGAGCAGGTAAGGTAGCGGCATGTGCTGGTCGATCCGGCGAGTTAACAACGCATGGATTTCCTCTGCCTGAAGCGCTGCGACTGGGTGCGGCAGCGCACTGTCATCCGTATCCACTGGCAACTGCGCAACAGACAGCACCAGTTGCACTGCCTCGTCCCAGGGGTTATCTGTACCGTGGCCATAAAACACGTCGCTGTCATTCAGCCGTTCCCAGCAGAACTGGATGGCCTGGCCCACTGTCAGGTCGGAAGCGTGTAAAGCAGAAAACTCTTTCATAGGTGCAGTTTAACCGCCATGAAGCCTGGTTTGCTATGGCAAAGCTCGATTGATACCATCCCCGACCTGTAGGCTCTGTGGGCCAAAACCCTTATAAATACTGGGAGAATAAGCGTTGGAAAAGCATTGGGCGGAAATCATCAAGTCGATTGGAGAGGACCTGGACAGACCCGGCTTGATCGATACACCGAAGCGCGCGTCGAAGGCCTTTGAGTTCCTGACACATGGCTACGGTTTATCGGTTGATGAAGTCGTTAACGAGGCTCTGTTTCCCTCTGAGTCCAGCGAGATGGTCCTGGTTCAGGACGTGGAGCTTTACTCATTGTGTGAGCACCACCTGCTGCCCTTTATTGGCAAATGTCACGTCGCCTACCTGCCTACCGGCAAAGTGCTGGGTCTTTCCAAGGTAGCTCGCATTGTTGACGTGTTTGCTCGCCGGTTGCAAATTCAGGAGTCTCTGACCACCCAGATTGCCCAGACCATTATGGATGTGACCAACGCATCCGGGGTCGGCGTTATTATTGAGGCACGGCACATGTGTATGATGATGCGCGGCGTAGAAAAACAAAACTCTATGATGAAAACCTCAGCAATGCTCGGTAATTTTCGCTCCTGCCAGGCGACGCGAGACGAATTCCTCCAAATACTGCAGTTGCGAACCTAACGCACTAGGGTTTAATTTCCAACAGCTCCGCGTGCAAATACTGACGGTCAGCCGTTCGCGCGGAGCTGAATAAAACCAGTCGGTATTCGTCGCCCTCAGCAGGGGCATAGACCCGATAACGTTGCAGATCGTCCCTGCCATAAAGCACTCGCTCCCCAAACACCCGATTTGCCCACTGCACACCCTGGCCGCAACTGCGCCCCTCACAGGAAAACAGAAGTTGTCCACCTTTTACGGCCGCTTCGAGCTCTGCCAGCACCTCGCTAGAGCTAAAGCCGTCGGTAATTTGCCAGGTATAACGCACCAATCTACCGTTGAGACGTTCACTCGTTTTGAAACGCCAGGCGCCTCTCACCTTCTGCATGGCACCTAAACCAATCTCGTAATCAACCACGGACGCATCGCTTTGATTGACGATTACTGCGTGTGGATAAGCGTTAAAGCGTGCTAACAGCTCCACTGGTGGCTCTGCATATGCAAACGATACCAGTGTCAATGACATTACCAACAAAGCTATAAAGCCCTTTATCATTCGCTACAACTCCTCATTGAACAAGAATGACTGAATTCTGGTACTGAGTGTAGCGACCCCTTGCTCCATATGGAAATGGTGACCACCCGGAAATGTCTCCAGCACCAGATCAGAAACCCGATCACCCAAGGATGTAAACTCGCTCGAGTGCGTCTCAGACAGGCCTCTCTCTGCCATTAGCAGCAAGGTAGGCATCGTTAATTCCTGCACTACTGTATCCACCTGGTCTTGGGTGAGTTTGACCGCCGAGGCGCCTCGCAGGCGAGGGTCGGTCGCCCAGGTGAAGCCTCCCTCCACCGGAGTTAAGTTCCTACAAACAATGAGTCGTGATGCCTCTGCGTTGAGCCCCTGCTCCTCTCGGGCCGACACAGCAAGATCCATGCTTTTGTATATCCGTGTCTGCCGGTTCTGAAGCCGTTTTTTATCAATCACATAGCGGCGCATTTGAGAGACGAATTCACCCGCTTCCAGCGGCGGTGGTGAAACCCCATCCAGCAAAACCAGGTGATGAATTTTTTCCGGAAAACTGGCGGCAAGGATAGAGGCAATAATGGCACCTCTGGAATGCCCGATAAGATCAAAGCGATCCCAGCCCAGTTGCTGGACAACGCCTAAAACCTGGGGAAGATCATCATATATCTGGTAGGTGGCATCGGCCGAACGCCTGCTGGACTTACCGTGCCCCGTAAGGTCCAGGGCAATAACGTGAAAGTCTGCTAACTGAGGTGCCAACATGGCAAAGCTATTAGCATTGTCCAGCCAGCCATGCAGCGCCAGCAAGGGCTTTTTCTCAGTATCTCCCCAGGACAGCCCGGCAATATGCAAACCATCAACTTCCCAGCTACGTTCTGTTGCGCCTGATGGCGTCATTGGCTTGTCTCGAAATGAGGCGGTTGCACACTGAAGCATAGGGAAGCACAGCCTGGTCCTACTGCATCCATTTCCAGCGTTGCCAGCCCGCCGGGAAGCAAAGGCGCAACCAGTCCGTATTCACCCAGGTAATAATCAATCAGCGATGACACAAGTGGCTGATGGGAAACCAATAGCAAATGGCCTGGGATTTCACCACCAGCCAGCAAACCCTCCAGCGCTGTATCGACTTCGTTGGGCCGACAGCCCGGAATCAACGCCCGTGAAGATTGCGCAATAGCCTGCGTAAAGTGAGTTTCAATAATATTGCACGTCTGTTCGGTTCTGACCCACTCACTGTAAAGCAACCGTCCGGGCACTGGCAGTTTGTAATCTTCGCAGTAGTTCGCAAATCGACGGCAACCACGGTCAACATCGCTGCGTCCATGGTCGGTTAATTCACGCACTCGGTCTGTCACGGCGCTGCCCGCTTCTCCATGGCGCCAGATGGTAAGAATCATGCTTATTCCTTCGACTATCGAACTAACGGGTCACAAATTCAACGTCCTGTGCTTCCTCGGTGTGCATCATATCATCGAACACATCTACAACGGGTCGATGCTCATACAAAATGGCGTAAAGGCCTTTGACTAAAGGCATGTGAACTCCTCGCCGATCAGCCTCTGCTTTGAGGAGGCCCAGAGTATTAATGCCCTCCGCCACCTGGTCCATCTCACCCAGAATTTCTTCCAGCGGCTGCCCCTTGCCAAGGGCAAGCCCAACTCGGTAGTTTCTCGACAAAGCAGAGGAACAGGTTACAACCAGGTCCCCTACCCCGGACAAACCGAGAAATGTCATAGGATTTGCCCCCATATGCACGGCAAAGCGAGACATCTCCGCCAACGAACGCGTGAGTAACATACCGACAGTATTTTCGCCGAACCCCAGGGCCGCACCGACTCCAGCCAGAATGGCATAAACGTTCTTGAGCGCACCACCCAGTTCGACGCCAAACATGTCGTGTGAACTGTAGATAAGAAATGAATTGCAGTGCAACAAATCATGAACCAGGCTGTTAATGGAGCGCAGGTCACTGGCAATCACCGAAGCAGATACCTTACCTGCGGCGATCTCCCCCGCCAGATTAGGGCCTGACAGAACACCCCGGGGATTATCGGGTAATTCTTCAAGCAAAATTTGGCTCATCAGGCTGAAGCTGCCGGGTTCAATACCCTTGGTCAGGCTAATCACCAGGGTGTTTGCGGCTATCAGTGAGCGCAATTCGAGCACCACCTCGCGAAAAGACTGACTGGGCACTGCCACGAAGATGATATCTACGGCAGAGACAGCTTCCTGCAGGTCAGTGGTTGCCCTCAGCTTGTGGTCCAAGCTGTAGCCCGGAAGATAATCGGTGTTTTCGTGGCTTTCATTGATAGTCTGGGCACGACCAGCGTTGCGCAGCCAGAGCTGAACATGATTACCGTTGCCAGCGACAATATTGCCGATAACAGTACCGAAACTGCCACCGCCAAGCACGGCAACCGCGTATGAATCCGACATACTCAATCCGTATTATTATTTTTTAGTTGGAACCGGGGCTCCAGTCTAACAGATAGTTCGCGATGGACTGACGCAAAAGGCCCCGGTGAAACGATGGGGCCTCTTGCGAGAAGGGTGAGGCTATTTACCGCTGAGTGTCAGCAGCAACTTGTTTAACCTTGATACATAGGCCGCGGGATCTTCCAACTGACCTCCCTCTGCCAGGTTTGCCTGGTCGAACACAACAGACGCCAAATCTGCAAATCGATCCTCATCCGGCTCCTGATCCAGCATCTCCAGCAACGGGTGACCCGGGTTAACCTCCAGAATAGGCTTGCTCTCAGGTACAGGTTGACCCGCGGCCTCCATGATACGACGCATTTGTGCGCCCATGTCATGATCGCCCACAACAAGGCAGGCCGGTGATTCGGTCAAGCGAGTAGTAGCGCGAACTTCTTCGACTTGCGCTTCCAGCACTTTACCCAAGCGCTCTACCAGAGCCTCACTGTCTTTCTCCAGCTTTTCCTGCTCTGCTTTTTCTTCATCAGAGTCAGTAGCGAGGTCCAGGGCACCGCGTGCGACGTCCTGGAACTGTTTACCGTCAAAGTCCTGAAGATGATTCATTAACCAATCGTCCACACGGTCTGTCAGTAACAGCACTTCGATGCCCTTTTTCCTGAATACCTCAAGATGCGGGCTGTTCTTTGCTGTATTGAAATTTTCAGCTACCACATAAAAGATTTTCTCCTGCGATTCCTGCATTCGAGAGATATAATCTTCCAGTGACTGATCCTGGGCTTCGGTATCAGTCTGGGTACTGGCGAAACGTAGTAATTTAGCGATTTTTTCCTTGTTGGCGAAGTCCTCTGCCGGACCTTCTTTTAATACCTGTCCAAACTCCTTCCAGAACTCCGCGTAATCATCACCGTCTTTCTTGGCAAGCTTACCCAGCATGTCCAGTACACGTTTGGTAACGGCGCTACGCATTGAATCTACGGCCGCGTCCTGCTGTAAAATTTCGCGCGAGACATTCAATGGCAGATCGTTTGAGTCGACCACCCCTTTCACAAACCGCAGGTACAACGGCAGGAACTGCTCGGCATCGTCCATGATGAAGGTACGCTGGACATAGAGTTTGAGCCCGCGAGCCATTTCCCGATTCCACATATCAAAAGGCGCACGTTTTGGAAGGTACAGCAGGCTGGTGTACTCGAATTTCCCTTCCACACGGTTATGGCTCCAGCTCAGCGGCTCATCGAAGTCGTGGGATACGTGCTTATAAAATTCTTTATATTCCTCGTCCGACACCTCTGTGCGACTGCGCGTCCACAGGGCAGTAGCTTCATTGACTGCCTCGTACTCGGGCGCCGCTTCAGTCACCTCTTCCCCTTCATCTTCGGCGGCGGGCACACTAGGCTTGAGCATTATCACTGGCACCGAGATGTGATCGGAATACTTCTTAATTACGCTGCGAACACGATAGTCCTCTGCGAACTCCTCACTGCCCTCCTTCAGAAACAAGGTAATGCTGGTTCCACGTGCCTCTTTGTCCTTGGCCTCAACCGAAAATTCGGATTCCCCATGGGATTCCCACACTACTCCAAGGTCGGAAGCGTCTCCGGCCTTTCGGGTATGAACCGCTACCCGGTCAGCGACGATGAAAGCAGAGTAGAAGCCAACGCCAAACTGGCCTATGAGCTGGGAGTCCTTCTGCTGGTCGCCGGTCAGGTTCTCCATAAAAGCGGCGGTTCCAGACTTGGCAATGGTGCCCAGGTGCTCAACCACCTCGTCCCGGTTCATGCCGATGCCGTTATCGGCAATCGTGATCGTTCCCGCTTCTTTGTCGACATCTACCTGGACCTGATAATCCCCTTGTCCTTCCAATAGTGATTCATCTGCCAAGGCCGCGAAGCGCAGCTTATCGATTGCGTCTGACGCATTGGAGATCAGCTCACGCAGAAAGATCTCTTGATTGGAATAGAGAGAGTGAATCATCAGGTGAAGCAGTTGCTTCGCCTCAGTCTGGAAGCCCATGGTTTCCTTTTTTACATCGGCAGTCATTTGTTAACCTCTGTTGCTAACTCATTGAAATTGAATAGGAATTCTCTGTAACGAAGATATGGGGGCCAGTTAAAGTGATTTCAAGGGCGGCAACGGGAAATCAGCGGCTTAAATGGTCAAGCCGGTAATGACCAAATGAACGGGTTTCGGGTTCAGCAGCAACGAAAAAGGGCTCATCTTACAATGAGCCCTTTTAACGTGTTGCGCCTTTAAAGTTGCAATTACCAGCCGGTAATCTCACCTAAAGCAGTGCCGATTTCAGCCAGCGAGCGAACGGTCTTTACACCGGCGTCTTCCAGGGCTGCAAACTTCTCATCCGCCGTTCCCTTGCCACCGGAAATAATCGCGCCAGCATGTCCCATGCGCTTGCCTTTGGGCGCTGTCACACCGGCAATGTAGGACACCACCGGCTTGGTCACGTTAGCCTTGATGTAGGCCGCTGCTTCCTCTTCCGCGGTACCACCAATTTCACCAATCATAACGATAGCTTCGGTAGCAGGGTCATTCTGGAACATCTCCAGAATATCGATAAAGTTAGAACCCGGTATGGGATCGCCACCTATGCCTACGCAAGTCGATTGTCCGTAGCCTGCGTCAGTGGTCTGCTTAACCGCTTCGTAGGTCAGGGTGCCCGAGCGCGATACAATGCCTACCTTCCCGGGCAGATGAATATGGCCGGGCATGATACCGATCTTGCACTCACCGGGAGTAATGACTCCGGGACAGTTAGGCCCAACCAGTCGTACACCCAACTCATCACATTTAACCTTTGCTTCGAGCATATCAAGTGTTGGAATTCCCTCGGTAATGCACACAATCAGCTTTACGCCACCATTGGCCGCTTCCAGGATTGAGTCCTTACAAAACGGTGCCGGAACGTAAATCACAGACGCATCTGCGCCAGTCGCTGCCACGGCTTCGACAACGGTGTTAAAAACGGGCAAGCCAAGATGTTCCTGCCCGCCTTTACCGGGGGTCACACCACCGACCATCTTCGTGCCGTATTCGATAGCCTGCTCTGAGTGGAAGGTGCCCTGTGAACCAGTGAAGCCCTGGCAGATAACTTTGGTATTTTTGTCTATGAGAACGCTCATTATGCCGCTCCTCCTGCTGCTTTAACTGCCTGCTGAGCAGCGTCTGTGAGGCTGGTGGCGGCAATAATATTTAAACCACTGTCGGCCAATACTTTTTGGCCCAGTTCCGCGTTATTGCCCTCAAGGCGCACAACAACCGGCACTTCAACACCGATCTCTTCAACCGCCCCAATAACACCCTCTGCAATGAGGTCACAGCGAACAATGCCGCCGAAGATATTGATGAGCACCGCCTTAACATTGTCGTCTGAAAGAATGATCTTAAACGCCTCAGAGACACGCTCTTTGGTGGCACCGCCGCCCACGTCCAGAAAATTGGCGGGGAAGCCGCCGTGTAAGGCAACGATGTCCATGGTACCCATGGCCAGGCCTGCGCCGTTGACCATGCAACCAATGTTGCCGTCAAGGGCTACATAGTTGAGTTCCCACTGTGCCGCATGCGACTCGCGCTCATCATCCTGCGAAGGGTCGTGCATCTCGCGCAACTGAGGCTGGCGATACAGGGCATTGCTATCGACTCCCAGTTTGGCGTCCAGGCAGTGAAGATTACCTTCGTCTGTGATCACCAGCGGATTAATTTCAATGAGTGCGAGATCCTTATCGATAAACATCTGCGCAAGGCCCATGAAAATTTTCACGAACTGTTTAATCTGCTCGCCTGCCAGACCCAACTGGAAAGCCAATTCACGTCCCTGATAGGGTTGCGGGCCCACCAGGGGGTCAACTGTAGCGCGAAGAATCTTTTCTGGAGTTTCTTCTGCAACGGTTTCAATTTCTACGCCACCCTCAGTGGAGGCCATGAAAACAATGCGGCGAGAAGAACGATCGACAACTGCGCCAAGATATAACTCTTCTGCAATATCAGTGCAGGACTCAACCAGAATCTTGCTGACCGGCTGGCCGTTCTCATCAGTCTGGTAGGTCACCAGGTTCTTGCCCAGCCAGTTCGAGGCAAATTCGCGAATTTCATCTTTGGTCTTAACCAGCTTCACTCCGCCAGCCTTGCCGCGACCGCCGGCGTGCACCTGGGCTTTTACTACCCACATGTCGCCACCAATCAAATCGGCCGCTTCTGCCGCTTCCAGTGGAGTATCAACCGCATACCCTTTAGAAACCGGCAATCCGTAGTCGGCAAACAGTTGCTTGCCCTGGTACTCATGAAGATTCATGTGTTGTCCTGTTTTTTAAATAGCTATTGCTGCTCTAGTTTCGGCTTTTGCGACTTAGCTGCAAGAAGCCCCTTGGTTACTCGCGAACGCTGGCGATTATTCTTGATTTACGCGCGCGAGCGAAGTCTACTTACGTTTCTTCCTGTTGGCGATGTGAATTGCATGCCCGTCCACTGCCAGTGCAGCTTCGTGAACCGCCTCGGATAATGTGGGATGACCGAACACGGTCAGAGCCAGATCCTCTGCACTGGAACCAAACTCCATGGCAATAACAACCTGTTGAACCAGGTCAGCGGCTGAGGGGCCGACAATATGACAGCCCAGGATTCGATCGGTCTCTTCGTGGGCCAACAACTTGACCAGACCATCGGAATCATTAGCAGCGAGTGCCCTGCCGCTGGCGACAAACGGAAAGGTGCCAGACTTGTAAGGCACGCCCTCGGCCTTTAGCTGCTGCTCAGTCTTACCCACTGCCGCTACCTCAGGGTGGGTATATACTACTGAAGGAATACAATCGTAATTCAATTGCGCTGGTTTTCCGGCAATTCGCTCCGCGACCATAACACCTTCTTCCGAGCCCTTATGAGCAAGCATTGGCCCGCGGACTACATCACCTACCGCATAAACATGAGGCGCCTCGGTTTCACAAAACTCATTAACGAAAATGAAGCCTCTTTCATCAAGCGTCAGACCGCTGTCGGTGGAGAACAGTTCTTCGGAGCGCGGTCGGCGACCGACTGCCACAATTAATTTATCGAAGGTTTCACTGTGCTCACCATCGGCAGAAGAGTAGGACACTAACACTTTACCGTCCTTGACCTCGGAAGCGGTAACCCGCGCGCCAAGACGTATATCCAAACCCTGCTTTCTTAATATCTTTGCTGTTTCTTTGGAAATCTGGGCATCCATCATGGGCAGGAATTCATCCAGGGCCTCAAGCACAACCACTTCAGCACCCAAACGTCCCCAGACACTGCCCAGCTCCAGTCCGATCACCCCTGCACCAATAACGCCAAGGCGCTCGGGTATAGCCTGAAACTCCAGAGCACCGGTTGAATCAACAATGGTGTCGCCATTTACAGGTGCGGGAGGAATATTTACGGGGAGTGATCCTGCGGCAATGATGACATTGTCCGCTTCCAGAATCTGTATGTTGCCATCCTTATCGGTTACTTCGACCTTCGCGCCGGCCAGCACCTTGCCCGTGCCAGCAACAGGTGTCACGCCGTTGTGTTTGAACAGTCCGGCCACACCGCCTGTCAATTGGTCAACAATCTTGTCTTTACGCTCTAACATCGCGGGCACATCGATTGTGGTCTCACCCACGCTAATACCATGAACACTGAAGTCGGACACTGCTTCATGATATTTCTGGCTTGAGTCCAGCAACGCTTTAGAAGGGATACAGCCAACATTCAGGCAGGTGCCGCCTAAACGAACCTTCCCCTTGTCATCCAACCACTGCTCGACGCAGGCAGTAGAAAGGCCCAGTTGCGCTGCCTTGATGGCAGCCACATAGCCAGCGGGCCCAGCGCCAATGACCACTACATCGAATTTATCAGACATGTTCATTCCCGTTAAAAATTAAATATGCACTCGCGGCCATGGCCTGAGTGGATGCAATTGGTATCACAGCTGCAGCAGGATGCGTGCCGGGTCCTCGATCAGGTCTTTGACGGCCACCAGGAATTGCACTGCGCTCTTGCCATCGACCAGGCGGTGGTCATAAGACAATGCCAAGTACATCATCGGCAATATCACCACCTCACCATTAACGGCCATGGGACGCTCCTGTATCTTGTGCATACCCAAGATGCCCGTCTGCGGAGGATTGAGGATAGGCGTAGACATCAGTGAGCCAAAAACGCCTCCGTTCGTGACGGTAAAGGTACCTCCAGTCATGTCCTCAATGGTCAGTTTATTATCACGTGCACGCAAGCCCATATCGCGGATTGCAGCTTCCACATCGGCGACGCTCATAAAGTCAGCATCGCGCAGCACTGGCACGACCAGACCTCCTTCGGTAGAGACCGCGACACCAATATCCTGATAGCCGTGATAAACAACATCGTTACCGTCTATGGAGGCATTCACTTCGGGGTATCGCTTCAACGCTTCACAGGCCGCTTTTACAAACATACCCATGAATCCGAGGCGGGTGCCGTTATGCGCTTTCTCGAATTTTTCTCTGTACTTGCTGCGCAAGGCCATCATCGGCGCCATATTAACCTCGTTAAAGGTCGTCAGCATGGCTGTTTCCTGAGTAGCATTGAGCAAGCGCTCTGCAATCTTCGCCCGCATTCGGGTCATGGGAACCCGTTTCTCTACCCTCTCTCCAGTGGGTGCTACTGGAACATCGGGCACTGCGGCCGGCTGTGGCTCTGGTGCGGCGGTAACTGGCGCGGCACTGGCGGCGTCTTTCATGTGTTTTAAGATATCTTCTTTGGTGATTCGTCCGTTCTTGCCGGTGCCCGAGATTTTGCCGATATCCAGCTGATGTTCTTCCACTAATTGTCTGGCAGCGGGACCCAACAAGGCCGCGACATCTTCCTCAGCAGCAGCCTCAATGGCAGGAACCTCTGCAGTAGAATCCTCTGCAGCTGGCGCGGCAACAGCGACGCCCTGTTCCAAAGTCGCCAGCAGTTGCTCGCTTTCAATGGTGTCGCCTTCCTGAACATGCATTTTTGCCAGCACGCCATCTTCAGGTGCAACGACTTCCATCACCACTTTGTCGGTCTCAATTTCGACAATAAGTTCATCGCGGGAAACGGCCTCACCTTCCTGCTTATGCCAGGCTGCTACTTCGCCATCTGCTACCGACTCGGGAAAAGCTGGAGCCTTAATTTCAATCGCCATAAGTATTCCTTCGCGCTATGACTACCGCGGCACCTCAGGTGCCAGGGCTTGGTTGATAAATGATTCAAGTTGTTCCAAATGTAGAGCCATATAACCCGCCGCACTTGACGCCGAGCCTTCTCTGCCAACAAAGTGCAGATAAGCCTCTTTCTTGTGGTTGGCTAATGCTCGACGCATATGATGCTGACTGGAGTACCAGGCACCCTGATTCATGGGTTCTTCCTGACACCACACTGCTTCTTTCAAGCTCGGGTACTGCTGCAACACATCCAGCAAATCTCCTTCCGGGAAGGGATAAAGCTGTTCCATCCGAATAATAGCGATATCGTCGATGTTTCGAGTTCTGCGCGCGGCTCGTAAGTCGTAGTAGACTTTACCGCTACAAATGACCACGCGCGTGACTTTGGTCTTATCCAGGTCATCGGACTCGTCCAGAACGTTATAGAACTGCCCTTCGGCCAGATCTTCGACCGTCGACACTGCTTCCTTGTGGCGCAGCAGGCTTTTGGGAGACATCACCACCAATGGCTTGCGCAAAGGACGAATGGCCTGTCGGCGCAGCATGTGAAAAACCTGCGCAGGTGTTGTAGGTACACACACCTGAATATTATGCTCGGCACAAAGTTGTAAGAAACGCTCCAGACGTGCCGACGAATGCTCTGGCCCCTGCCCCTCGTAACCGTGAGGCAACAGCATAGTCAAACCACAAAGGCGCTGCCACTTGTGCTCACCGCTGGTAATAAACTGATCGATCACCACCTGGGCGCCATTGGCAAAGTCACCAAACTGGGCCTCCCATATCACCAGGCCCTGAGGCAAAGTTGTGGCATAGCCATACTCAAAAGCCAGTACAGCTTCTTCTGAAAGTAAAGAATCGTAAATATCAAAGGAAGCCTGGTCCTTTGACACGTGTTGCAGTGGGATATAACTGCCTTCTTCTTTCTGATTGTGCAGGACCGCATGACGGTGAGAGAAAGTACCGCGACCCACATCTTGCCCGGTCAGACGCACAGGGTAACCTGCCTCCAACACGCTGGCATAAGCCATGGTCTCAGCGAAGCCCCAGTTGATTGGCGCTGCCCCTGCTCCCATCTTCCGCCTGTCCTCAAGAATTTTAGCGACCTGGCGCTGAATCGGAAAGTTATCCGGCGGCACATTGATATCGTGAGCCAAAGTTTGCAGCTTATGAATATCGATCGTGGTATCGGCTTCATCGGTCCACACATGACCGATATAAGGAGACCAGTCTACATACAATGTTTTGTTGGGCTTGCTGACCAGGCTGCTCACCAGCGGCTCTCCCCTGTCCAGGGACTCGCGATACCGGTCAACCAGGTACTTATCTTCTTCCTCTGTCACTGCGCCAATGCCAACGAGTTTGGCCGCGTACAAATCGCGCGTAGTCTTGTGTTTGCGGATCGTCTGGTACATCAAAGGTTGCGTCACGGAAGGTTCGTCCGCTTCGTTATGACCGCGACGTCGATAACAAATCAAATCAATGACAACGTCTTTCCTGAACTCGGTTCGATAATCGACGGCCATTTGAGTCACAAACAGGACCGCCTCTGGATCGTCGGCGTTGACATGAAAAATCGGCGCCTGCACCATCTTGGCAACGTCGGTGCAGTATTCGGTAGAACGCGCGTCTTCACGCTTGTGAGTCGTAAACCCTACCTGATTATTAAGCACGATGTGGATGGTGCCGCCCGTCTTGTAAGCACGCGTCTGGGACATCTGGAATGTTTCCATCACGACCCCCTGACCGGCAAAGGCAGCGTCACCGTGAATCACAATAGGCGTAACGAGCTCGCCATTTTCATCCTTGCGCCGCTCCTGCCGAGCGCGCACTGAGCCCTCGACTACGGGTGACACAATTTCCAGGTGCGAGGGATTAAACGCCAAAGCCAGGTGGAGCTCCCCGCCAGCGGTCATCACGTTGGAAGAGAAACCTTGGTGGTACTTCACGTCACCAGAGGTTTCGTACTCAACCTTGCCTTCAAATTCATCGAACAGCTCTGAAGGATTCTTACCGAGTACATTGATCAATACATTCAAGCGGCCCCGGTGAGCCATGCCAATAACGATTTCCTGCACGCCGTGGTTGCCTGAGCGCTGAATCATTTCTTCCAGCATTGGAATCAAGCTTTCGCCACCTTCCAGACCGAAGCGCTTCGTACCCGGGTACTTCGATCCCAGCGATTTTTCCAGGCCTTCTGCGTTGATCAGGTGTCGCAGCAGAGTCAGCTGCACTTCCCGGCCGAAATCGGGCGCACTGCGCACCGACTCCATGCGAGTCATAATCCAATGGCGTTCGTCAGTGTTAACGATGTGCATGAACTCAGCGCCGATGGATTTGCAGTAGGTTCTCTCCAGCGCGTCGTGGATTTCTCCCAAAGTGGCATCTGCTTTGCCTATATGCAGGCTTCCCGTCTGAAAAACAGTCTCATAGTCGGCTTGCGATAGCTCGTGAAACGAAAGCTCGAGGTCACGCACATGCTCACGCTCAGCGATACCCAGGGGATCAAGGTCCGCTTTCTGGTGCCCCCTCTGCCGATATGCAGAGATCAATTGCACCACACTAACCTGCTTGCGCTCATACTCGGTAGCCTGAGAGTCGTGAGCGACGGTCGCTTCAGTGCGCACCCGCATTTTGCTGATTTGGGCAAAGCGATCGCGGACTACTGAGTGGGGAATATCCTCGGTATGAACGAAGTCTGATTCCACCAGGGGCAACTTGTCGAAATAGTCGCGCCACTGTTCGGGCACACCATTGGGGTCCTTGAGATAGGACTCGTAAAGATCTTCAACGTAGGTAGCGTTACCACCTGCAATGTGAGAACTCCGCCACAGGAGTTCCATAGAGCTTTCTTGCATTTCAGCCCTTCCGGAATAGGGGTTGGGTGCCCAACATTGGGCCGATAAATCCGAAGTCTAGCAGTCAGCCGACCCACGTGCCGATAAGAACGTGGCCGAGTCACTTAAAACAAGTTTGCCGCTGGGTTTCAGCGGCAAGTTTCAACTAAAAAATACGTACTATTTTCAATCGCTTATCATATAAACCTAAAGCAACTTAAATGTTTTAAGTCGCCCGGGTGAGAAGCATGTTACGTATGTGACCGATTGCTTTGGTCGGATTCAAGCCCTTGGGACACACGTTGACGCAATTTTGAATGCCGTGGCAGCGGAATACACTGAAAGGGTCATCCAACTGGGCCAAGCGCTCATCAGTCGCATTATCGCGGCTGTCTGCCAGGAAGCGATATGCCTGCAACAAGCCAGATGGGCCAATAAACCGATCAGGGTTCCACCAGAATGACGGGCATGCGGTAGAGCAACATGCACAAAGAATGCACTCATAAAGACCGTCCAGCTTTGCCCGGTCTTCGGGAGTCTGGAGGCGCTCAATGGAAGGGGCCGGGGTGTCATTCTGTAAATAGGGCTGCACTTTTTCGTACTGGGCGTAAAACATACCCATATCAACCACCAGATCGCGGATAACGGGCAAACCCGGCAGAGGGCGAATCACCAGCTTGTTACTCTTCACTGTCTCGGACAGCGGAGTGATGCAGGCTAGACCATTTTTACCGTTCATATTCAGACCATCGGAGCCACAAACGCCCTCCCGACATGAGCGACGGTAACCCACCGTGGTGTCTTGCGCCTTGATCAGTTCAAGCACATCAAGAACCATTAGATCCTTGCCGCTGGTATCGATCTGGAAATCCTGCATGGACGGTTCGGCGTCCGTTTCGGGATTGTAGCGGTAGATACTGACTTGCAACATTTCTTCTGCCTCTTAATAAACCCGAGCCTTGGGCTGGAATGTATCAACGGTTTTGGGTTCAAAGTTTACGCCACGCTTGCCAACGCTCTTGTCTGCTGGGTAGTACATGGAATGGCACAACCAGTTTTCGTCGTCGCGGTCCTGGAAATCTTCACGGGCATGTGCCCCGCGGCTCTCTTTGCGCTCTTCAGCTGTAATCGCTGTAGCTTCCGCCACTTCCAGTAAATTGTGCAACTCCAGCGCCTCGATACGCGCCGTATTAAACACCATGCTCTTGTCAGCCAGACCAACGTTTTCAATACGCTCACGCAGCCCAGCCAGTTTCTTTATGCCTTCTTGCATGAACTCTGCATTACGGAATACGCCGAAGTGGTTCTGCATCGTGTTTTGCAGTTCCTTGCGCAGATCGGCAACATTCTCAGTGGCATCGGTGCTGTTGAGTTTATCGAGGCGGGCCGTGGCAGCTTCCAGGTCAGACTCTGACGCGTCACGCATTTCGATGCCGTCGCGCAGGGCGTTCTCGATATAAAGCCCGGAGGCGCGACCGAAGACTACCAGGTCGAGTAAAGAGTTACCGCCGAGGCGGTTAGCGCCATGGACGGACACGCAAGCGACCTCACCACAGGCGTAAAGCCCGGGAATAATTTGATCGTTACCGTTCGCATCGACCGTCAGCGCTTGTCCGTTCACATTGGTTGGTATGCCGCCCATCATGTAGTGACAGGTCGGCACAACGGGGATGGGCTCTTTAATAGGGTCGGCATGGGCAAAGGTACGAGACAGCTCGAGAATACCCGGCAGACGGGACTCAAGAACATCTTCGCCCAGATGATCCAGTTTGAGGTAAACATGGTCGCCTTCAGGACCACAACCCCTGCCCTCCAGAATCTCCAGTACCATTGATCGCGCCACCACGTCGCGACCGGCAAGGTCCTTGGCATTAGGTGCGTAACGCTCCATAAAGCGCTCACCATCCTTATTGATCAGGTAACCACCCTCACCGCGACAGCCCTCTGTCACCAGAGTACCTGCACCGGCGATTCCAGTGGGGTGAAACTGCCACATCTCAATGTCCTGAACTGGGAAGCCAGCTCGCAGCGCCATTCCGATGCCATCACCGGTATTAATGTGTGCGTTGGTAGTAGACGCATAGATGCGACCCGCGCCGCCAGTGGCGAAGACGGTTGCCTTGGACTTGACGTAGACCGTCTCGCCCGTTTCCATGCAAATGGCAATGACGCCAACCACGGCTCCATCCTGGTTCTTAACGATATCAGTGGCATACCACTCGTTAAAGAAGACTGTGTTGTTCTTCATGTTGCCCTGGTAAAGAGTATGCAACAGAGCGTGGCCGGTGCGATCCGCTGCGGCGCAGGTGCGGGCAGCCTGGGTCGGATCATCGGGGCCTTTTGACTGGCCGCCAAAAGGACGCTGATAAATGCGCCCTTCCTCGGTGCGAGAGAACGGAAGTCCCATGTGCTCCAGTTCGAAAACGGCCTCTGGGCCCACCGAACACATGTACTCGATCGCATCCTGGTCGCCGATGTAATCGGAACCCTTGACGGTGTCATACATATGCCAGCGCCAATCGTCGTTGGGGTCAGCACTGGCAATGGCACAGGTGATGCCACCCTGAGCGGAAACGGTGTGAGAACGAGTGGGAAAAACCTTGGAGATTACCGCCGTCTTGTAACCAGACTGGGCAAGTTGCAAGGCTGCGCGCATACCAGCGCCGCCGCCACCGACGATAACGCCGTCGAATGAAAGAGTACGAATTCCGGACATAGTGTTTTAACCCCAGAGGATCTGGGTTCCCCAGATCACATAAACAAAGATCGCCAGACTGCAACCAATTTGAAAAGCCAAACGCAATAGATTTCCTTTGGTGCCCAACATGCGCTCAGTCAAGTAGTCGGTTCCAACGGCCCACATGCCGATCCATGCGTGCGCTGCGAGGGACAAAATGGCCAGCAATGTGAAGACGCGCATGCCCGTACTTGCAAACATAGCTTGCCACTGGGCGTAATTAACACCGATGACAAGAGTGCCGCCAAGGCAAATTGCATAAGCAAGGAGAATGACACCGCTAACGCGCTGCAGGAGCCAATCGGACAGGCCGGAACGACCAAAACTTGTTACTGACTTTACCATATCCAGATCACCGTAAGCAGAGAGAGCACGACAGACAGGGCGATGACGATCCGGGCACCAAGAATGCCTCCTTCCATCGTTTCCCCCACCCCAAAATCCATGATTAAGTGTTTAACACCGGCCAGGGAGTGATAAATCAGGGCCGTTACCAGGCCCCAGATCACAAACTTGGCAACGAAACCGCCCAGGCTTTCCTGCACAAACGCAAACCCGTCCGGGCCGGCGAGGCTGGTGTCCAGCAGCCAGAGCAAAATGCCCATGCCGACGAAGAGGATCACGCCAGTGGCGCGGTGGGTAATCGACGCCCACGCGGTGATAGGAAGTCGCATGGTGCCGATGTCCAGATTAACGGGGCGATTATCTTTCACTTTGGATACCATCATTGATGCCAATAGGCGATAAGTGTGTACGGCTCAGCGGCCTGCTGCAGATCACTCAGCTCAAAAAGAGTGAGCAGCTAAAACGCGCGAAATTATAAGGACTTAGCGTATCAATTACAAACTTGAGACCGAGTTTGTCGAGATAAATTGATTTGTTTCCATCTTCGGCGATCATCTAAAAACCGGTTCCTGGATTTTAGCGTCTTTTCGCCCGCAAGATAGCCGACTTTAGCTTGAGGCCGATTGACAAAAAGCATTGAGACTTTATAGTGAGCACCCCATGGATATATCAAGCAGGACCCCTTTATGAGCGACAAAAAAGCCACTCTTTCTATCGATGGAATTGACGAGGCTATTGACCTACCTATTTATTCAGGGACGCTGGGGCCAGACGTTGTAGATGTGGGCAGCCTCACCGGGCAGGGCTTGTTCACTTACGATCCGGGTTTTGTCTCTACCGCCGCTTGCGAATCACAGATTACCTATATCGATGGCGGCAAAGGCGTCCTGTTGCACCGCGGCTACCCCATTGAACAGCTGGCCGAGCACTCCGACTATCTTGAGACCTGCTACCTGCTTCTTTACGGCGAACTTCCTTCTGAAGAAGAAAAAGAGTCGTTTGTCCGCACTGTCACCAGCCATACCATGGTCCACGAACAACTGGCCCATTTCTTCAACGGCTTCCGTCGTGATTCCCACCCGATGGCCATTATGTGTGGCGTGGTTGGCGCACTCTCTGCCTTCTACCATGACTCGCTGGATATTTCTGATGAGCGCAGCCGCGAAATTGCTGCCTTTCGCCTGATCGCCAAAATGCCAACTATCGCAGCAATGAGCTACAAATTCTCTATCGGCCAGCCTTTCATGTACCCCGATAACAGCATGAGCTACGCTGAAAACTTTCTTCACATGATGTTTGGCGTGCCCTGCGAGAAGAGCAACGTCAGCCCGGTTCTGGCCAAGGCCATGGACCGTATTTTCCTGCTGCACGCTGATCACGAGCAAAACGCGTCCACATCGACGGTGCGACTGGCAGGCTCCTCCGGCGCCAACCCCTTCGCCTGCATTGCCGCTGGTATTGCTGCCCTTTGGGGGCCCTCCCACGGAGGCGCTAACGAGGCTGTGCTGGATATGCTGGAAGAAATCGGTGATGTCTCCCGTATTGACGAG
>DS999223.1:193781-261153 GCA_000156295.1 marine gamma proteobacterium HTCC2148 | reverse complement strand
CTCGTCAGCTTTACACGGGTCACACCCAACGAGACTACACTGAAATTGATAAACGCTAGTAGGGTTCTTGTAGCCGCCCCTGTGTCAGGAGATAATCTCGACTAAGCGGGTCACTTTCATCAAAAAGCCGCATGAGCGGCTTTTTTATTGCATCGAAATATCAGGAAGGCTCCATGAACGACATTGTTATCAGCGGTACAGGCCTTTACACACCCAGCCAATCTATCAGCAATGAAGAGTTGGTTCAGTCCTACAATGCCTACGTTGAAGCACATAATCGCGACAACGCAGATGCGATCGCAGTCGGCGAAATGCCTGCTTTAGACCCCTCATCAGCTGAATTTATTGAGAAAGCATCAGGCATCAAGTCTCGCTACGTGATGGACAAAGAAGGGATTCTTGATCCAGCGCGAATGGTGCCCAGTCTCCCTGATCGACCAAATGATACTCAATCTATACAGTGCGAAATGGCCGTAACTGCCGCACTCGAAGCAATGTCGCAAGCAGGCAAGACCGCCGCTGACATAGACGCGGTCATTGTCGCCTGTTCCAACCTGCAGCGCGCCTACCCCGCCATTGCAGTAGAAATTCAGGATGCTTTAGGCATTGAGGGCTATGGCTTCGATATGAATGTCGCCTGCTCTTCAGCCACCTTCGGTATCCAACAGGCCCGAGACATGGTTTCTTCGGGGAGTGCTCGCTGCGTACTGATGTTAAATCCGGAAATTTGCAGTGGTCACCTAAACTTCCAGGACCGTGATTCGCATTTTATTTTCGGTGACGTATGCACCGCGGTTATCGTCGAGCGAGCTGATACCGCTGAATCCGGTGAGCAATTCTTGATCGTAGACAGCAAATTACAAACCATTTATTCAAATAATATTCGTAACAATTTTGGTTTCTTGAATCGTGGTGATGAATCCGGTGTCGGCCAGATAGACAAATTGTTCGTGCAGGAAGGCCGCAAGGTTTTCAAGGAAGTGTGCCCTGCCGTTGCGAGCCAAATTTCCGGTCAATTGGAGAAGCTGAGCATCAACCCGGATCAGCTCAAACGCATGTGGCTGCACCAGGCTAACCTGAGCATGAACCTGTTGATCTCCAAGCGAGTTCTGGGACGAGAGGCTACGGCAGACGAATCCCCAACCATTCTGGATGAGTATGCCAACACCAGCTCAGCAGGTTCGGTTATTGCTTTTCACAAACATCGCGCCGACCTGATCAGTGGAGATCTGGGCGTATTATGCTCGTTCGGCGCAGGCTACTCCATTGGTAGCGTCGTGCTGAAAAAGCTTTAATACACGACCTCAATCCCAGCCCAAAAGAGAGTGTGGCTCAGTCGAGTATCTCCTCAAGGGCATTTAACAGCATATTCATGGCTTCGTCGGTGCCTATACTGATTCGCAGGAACTCACTAATTCGCGGTTTGTCGAAGTAGCGAACGATAATACCCCGGTCACGCAGTGCGCAGAAAAGTGCCTCTGCACTATGCGCCGGATGTCGACTAAAGATGAAGTTAGCAGTGGAGGGTAAGACATCAAAACCCATCGCCCGCATGCGCTCTGAAACCCTCTCACGAGTGTCCATGACCTGCTGACAGCCATTGAGAAACCAGGATTCATCGGCTAAAGATGCCAGCGCTGCCTGCTGGGCCACGACATCCATAGGATAGGAGTTGAAAGAGTCTTTCACCCTGACCAGCCCGTCTATCAGATCAACAGAACCAAAGGCCACACCTACGCGCAGTCCGGCGAGAGATCTCGACTTGGATGCGGTTTGAATCACCAGCAGGTTGTCATATTGGCCGATGAGTGTGGTGGCCGACGTGCCACCAAAATCGATATATGCTTCATCGATAACAACCACGGAATCAGGGTTGTTAGCGAGCAGGCGCTCTATCTTTTCCAGCGGCAGTAGCACCCCAGTAGGCGCATTGGGATTAGGGATCAGGATGCCACCATTGTCGCCAGTGTAGGCATCAACATCGACCCGAAAGTCCTCTGTCAATGGAACGGTGCGATACGGCACCTCATACAACTTGCACCACACCGGGTAGAAACTGTAGCTAATGTCGGGAAACAACAGGGGCCGCGAATGCTTGAGCAATGCCTGAAAAGTGTGAGCTAACACTTCGTCAGAGCCGTTGCCCAAAAACACCTGACCTGCAGCCAGGCCTTCCCTTTCGGCATAGGCTGCTCGCAACTGAGAGGAGTCGGGATCAGGATACCGCCTGAGGCTGTCGCCGGTGGTGGCGGCTATAGCCTTCAGCACACCCGGCGACGGCTCGTAGGGATTCTCATTGGTATTGAGCTTCACCAGCTGTTTGCCCGTGGGCTGTTCGCCGGGGACATAAGGTGTCAGCTTGTTTGCCAGGTCACTCCAGAAACGGCTCATGGAGACTGTGTCCTTTGCTTTATCCAATATGGGAGTGTAGCCCTTTCGCTAGGCATAAAAAAACCCGGCAAAGCCGGGTTTCTTAAATATGGTATCCCGTAGGGGGTTCGAACCCCTGTTACCGCCGTGAAAGGGCGGGGTCCTGGACCACTAGACGAACGGGACATAACAACCTGGCTGGGCCAGATGCGCGCATTATAAGGGACAAAACGGGCATTGCAACTGTTACGGTAAAAATTCAGACACAAAAATTAACCGATTGCGGCACCCGACCTAAAAGGACGATCAAAACCTGAACAGGACGCTGTCGTACCGCGTATCCGTGACATCAACAACGCCCTGGGGCGAACCCATTTAAGTTCCAAGATACCAGCGCTAGTACTTGAACTTGGTGTCCAGCATGATGCGATCGTAGCTAATGGCGCCGCCCCGATCAGCCAGATTTTTTTCGCCGGCTTCATTGTCAAGAAACCAGGTAAGCCCCAGGCTCCATTGTTTATTGATACCGTAGGCGCCAGAGAGGATATGGCCTTTACCATCGGTACCGCCCCCCGCGAAGTCGGAATCACTGAGCAGGCCTAAAACTGCGTCCGCTTCCAGATCCCGGTACTGATAGCCAACACCCCAGGTGCCCTTGCCGCTGGCCTTGCCAAGGCTGATGCCTGCCAACCAACCGGAGTTATAGTCATCGGCATCCTGGTTATTCACATAATTGGCGTAAATACTCAGCGGCATATCAAACACATTCATCGCCAGATCTGCGCCAACCTCAAGCATTTCATAGTCGTAAAGATAAACACCAGCTACAGAGCTGTTCCCAAAAAAGTCAGGATCGTCATCGTCACCATAAAACGGTGTGGCTCCGCGCGTTGGGAAGTTGTGATAGGCCAATGCCGCAGTCAGCTTTGCCTCACCCAAACTGAATTTTGTGCCGCCCTGCAAGCTGTAGGAGAAAGTGTCGTTGCGGTTTTTGGTGTCGCTCTCCAGCCAGTTACCCATAAATGCTGCAAATAGGTGTTCTGCAGCCCAGCCGGCACCGATGCCCTCCGGGCGCCAATCTCCGTCCCACAGCAGGCTGCTCTTCTGGGGCTTGTAGAGTGGGTTAGAAAACTTACCAGCCTGTACATAAAGCCCTGCTGTGGCGTTCCATTTAAAGTAAGCTTTGTCGAGGCGAACGTCTTTAGTACTGCCGCCGCCCCCAAGAGTCTGGTTAGTTGATACGGGATCATCGCCACCAGTAGCGAATCCGATACCGACTTCAGTGTCACTCGGAAGCTGCGCAGCTATGGCCACTCTGGCACGAATTCGGTTGCGCTCTCGACTATCCCTGTCTTCCACATCGATAGCCTCATAGCGATAACGAAAGTCACCCTTTATCTTGACCTGCTCTGACCAGGAAGACGCTTTGTTTTGAGACTGCAGCGTTGCAACATCGGACTGCAGCTGGGAAAGGTTCTCTAGTGGCAATGTATCCTGCTGCTTCAGAGCGGCGTTTTCTGCTTCTAATGCCTGCACCCGCGAAGCCATGTCGGCGAACTGCGACTTGAACTGTTCCCACTCTGCGTCGGATACCGATGCCTGCGCAGAACCACTGATACCAACTACAACCGCGGCTACCGCCGCACTCATTAACTGCTTCATAGGGTACTCCTCTAGTAACACTCGTTTAGTTAGGAAGGTTGGGACTCGATAAAGAGTAAGGATTATTTGTGACGATTCGGTGACAGATCACGGTAAAGGTAGGAAACAATTGGTACATAGACTGCCGCTCAACTAACCGAAACGTCCAGTGATATAGTTTTCCGTTAACTCGTGAGCAGGCATGGTGAAAACCTGTTTTGTGTCGCCCACTTCAATCAACTTTCCCAAGTGAAAATATGCGGTGCGCTGGGATACCCGCGCTGCCTGCTGCATAGAGTGGGTGACGATTGCGATGGTAAAGCGCTCTTTGAGCTCATCAATCAGCTCTTCAATACGCGCCGTAGCAATCGGGTCAAGCGCTGAACAGGGTTCATCCATTAAAATGACTTCCGGGCTCACCGCAATAGCGCGAGCAATACACAGCCGCTGCTGTTGTCCTCCTGACAAGCCGGTTCCAGGCTGGTCGAGAACGTCCTTTACCTCATCCCAAAGGCTGGCTCTGCGCAGGCTTTTTTCAACGATCTCATCAAGCTCTGCCTTGCTGTGCGCAAGCCCGTGAATTCTTGGCCCATAGGCGACGTTTTCATAGATTGATTTGGGGAATGGGTTCGGCTTCTGAAACACCATGCCAACCCTTGCTCGAAGCAGAACAGTATCCTGATTACCGGCATAAATATTTTCCCCGTCCAGAAAAACATCTCCCTTCACCTTACAAATAGGAATGATGTCGTTCATTCGGTTCAGAGAACGCAAAAAAGTAGATTTTCCACAGCCAGAGGGACCAATCATCGCAATGACTTCGTTTTCCCCAATATCCAGCGAAACATCCATAATGGCGCGTTTCTCACCGTAAAATACGTTGACATTCCGTGCCGACATTTTGGCATTATCAACGAATGGTTTGCCGGTAGTTTCGTAATCGGAAACATCTGAATGCGCGTGAATATCCAGCCCCACGGCTTCATTGGGCACAGCCCCGTGAGCCATTAATTGCGGTGCATTTATTTTTTCAGATCCTTGCATCATTAACCTACTACGCTATTTCAATTCGAATCGTTTGCGCAAAATAATAGCCAGCGCATTCATCAGGATCAGAAATCCCATCAGTACCATGATCGCTGCGGACGTCTTTTCAGTGAACCCACGCTCTGGACTATCGGCCCAAAGATAAATTTGTACCGGCAATACAGTGGACGAATCCGTCACTCCGCCCGGGACATCCATAATAAACGCCACCATACCTATCATTAATAATGGGGCGGACTCACCCAGGGCTTGGGCCATACCGATAATAGAACCGGTTAGGATTCCTGGCATGGCTACTGGCAGGACATGGTGAAAGACTGTTTGCAACTTGGACGCTCCTACTCCCAGCGCCGCCTCCCGAATTGATGGCGATACGGCCTGTATTGCAGCCCTGGAGGTAATAATAATGGTTGGCAAGGTCATCAGAGACAGTACGATGCCGCCCACCAGTGGCGCGGATCTGGGTAGTTCAAAAAAGTTAATAAATACCGCCAACCCGAGTAGGCCAAATACAATGGAAGGAACCGCCGCCAGATTGTTAATGTTAATTTCGATAAGGTCTGTCAGTCGGTTCCGTGGCGCAAACTCCTCCAGATAAACCGCCGCAAAGACACCAATAGGAAACGCCAGCGCAAATGTCACCATGAGAGTGAATAAGGAACCCTGCAACGCTGCACGAATACCAGCTAACTCCGGCTCTCGAGAATCTCCATAGGTGAAAAACGTGGTGTTGAACGAGGATTTTGTTCGGCCCTGTTCGCGCAAACGATCCAGCCAGTCCATTTGCTGGTTCTTCACTTTACGCTCAGCTTCCGGGATGACTCGGGTTATCTGTCCCTTTAAGTAGCTCGCTGCTTGCGAGTGCGCCAGCATCCAAATGTCCTGCTTTTTACCGAGCAGGGTTGGATCTGCCAGAACTTTATCCCGCAGATCGTATTCCGCCCCGATACTAACCAGTCGATACAACTGTCGTTTATCTCCCCTACTCTTCACATCAGGGAACATCTCTCTCAACGACGACTTAATTAGCGACGAGAAATCCGCCTTGGATATTTCGTCCTGGCTTGCGGTGCTGCTGACTCCCAGTGCATCGACGTCAATATTGACCGCTATGCTGATGTGCTGCTGGGTAAACGCGGGTGTCCCTTTGCTGACAATATCGAACAGCAGGACAAACAGAAAAACAAAGCCGGCCAAGACCGCTAGCTTTCCATACATCTGGAAGCGCCGCTCACGCGCGTAGCGCTTTTTTAGTGACGCCTGGATCAATGCGGTATTCTTGAACCTGTCCTTAGTCATACTGCTCCCGGTATTTGCGCACTACATAAAGCGCAATCACATTCAGCGAAAGCGTTACAAAAAATAGCACCAGACCCAGAGCGAAAGCCGCCAGAGTCTTGGGGCTGTCAAACTCTTGATCGCCGACGAGTAAAGTGACGATCTGTACAGTAATCGTGGTAACGGCCTCCAACGGGTTAACCGTTAACTTCGCTGACAACCCGGCTGCCATAACCACAATCATGGTTTCTCCAATGGCGCGGGACACAGCCAACAAAATACCACCAACAATACCGGGTAGAGCCGCAGGCATTAGCACTTTTCGGATCGTCTCGTTCATGGTCGCCCCCATACCCAAGGACGCCTCACGCATGCTGTCTGGCACCGCACTGATAATGTCGTCAGAGAGTGACATCACAAAGGGGATAATCATAATGCCCATTACCAAGCCAGCAGCCAGTGCGCTTTCGGAGGCTACTGTAAGCCCAAGACTTTCTCCCAAATCGCGTATAAAAGGCGCAACAGTTAATGCGGCAAAGAATCCGTAAACCACGGTGGGGACACCCGCAAGAATTTCCAGCACCGGTTTAGTGATAGCACGAAACCGCCGGCTGGCATATTCAGACAAATAAATGGCGGACATAAGGCCTATTGGAACCGCAATGAACATTGCCACGAAGGAAATAAGCAAAGTGCCAACCAACAGCGGTACAAAGCCAAATGAGCCGGAAGCGCCTACCTGGTCTGCGCGAATTGCCATTTGTGGACTCCACTGCAAACCAAGCAGGAAATCGCTAATTGTGATGACCTGAAAGAAGCGAATCGCCTCAAACAAGACGGAGAGTACAATGCCAAGAGTGGTTAGCACTGCGATAAAAGAACAGGAAAACAAAATCCATTTGAAAATGTTTTCTACATGATTACGGGCTCGCAACTCAGGGCTCACCCTAATTGTAGCGAGCATACCGCCCAATACAGCCAACGATCCCACCAGTAAAAATTTCATGGCTTGGCCCTTGGCGACCAATTGCTGATAGTTATTTGCCGCTGCAATTTGGTCTTCATTTAGCATGCTGCGGTCAACGCTGCCCTGGGCGTAACCGACCAATTGATTATAATAGAGGCCAATTTCGTCATCTGACATGGCCTGTATTTCCGCCGGAAGGCTTCCTACAACCATGCTCTGTATGTAATGTCCTTCCAGCGCCAGCCATGCAAGGAACAGAAAAAATGCAGGTAGGCCAGCCCACAGTGCCGCCATATAGCCGTAGTGCTTGGGCAGCGAATTTAGACTGCCAAGTCCCCCACCCGCCATGCCAAGTATCCGTGACCGGTGCCTGCCCACAAAAAAACTCAGTGCGCAAAGCCCCAGCAAGGTCAAAAATACAGTGGATGTCTGCATCATGAACTCTTATTTAACAACGCGCAGCAAAGTGCGTCGCAGCGATATAATTGCCATAATCCTGTGCCAAAATTGTCTTACATCTCTAATCGTTTTAGCGACTTCACGTCTGCCTGCACTTGTGCAAGCTCTTCTTTGCTTAAGGGAATCAAGCCTTTCTCCGGTAAGTAGCCGTCCTCACTCATGGCCTTGGCAGAAGCAAACTCCATGGCATATTCCTGAATACCGGGAATACGACCGACGTGTGCGGACTTAATATAGAAATATAGAGGGCGAGACACAGGGTAATCGCCATCGGCAATTGTATCGAAGCTGGGTTCAACCCCATCGATCACAGAGCCTTGAACCTTGTCCCCGTTTTCATCAAGAAAGCTAAAGCCAAAGATCCCCAGTGCATTGGGATTGGCCTCCAGTTTCTGCACGATTAAATTATCGTTTTCGCCAGCCTCAATGTAAGCACCATCCTCGCGCACCGAGTAAGCGACAGTTTTGAAGATGTCTTTGCCCTTTGGCTTTTTGCCTTTACTTTCAACATAAGCCTGGTAAACGCTCACTGGAATTCCCAGTTGCTCCATTGCGCTCTTGATTTCCTGTTCCTGACTGCTATCAAAGCCACTCAGCGTTTTTAGAGCTGGTATGGACTTAGCACCACCGCCCAGTGCCAGCTCGGCAAAAGCGTCTCGAGTACCGGATGTTGGAGGTGGGCCCATGACTTCAATTTTGGTGGCAGGAAGCGCCGGGTTTATGTCGTTCCAGGACTGGTGTGGATTGGGAATTAATTGACCGTCAGCGTCGGGAATATCCTTGGCCAGTGCCAGGTAGAGATCTTTCAGACTAATAGCCAGTTGGGGTGCTCTGCGCGAATTTGCTATTGCAATACCGTCGTAGCCAATCAACACTTCAATGACGTCAGTAACCCCATTACTCTGGCAGTCATCGTACTCACTTTTCTTAATGCGGCGCGAGGAATTGGTGATATCCGGAGTCCCTGCGCCAACACCCTTACAAAATAGTTTTAAGCCGCCACCAGAGCCTGTTGACTCAATTTTTGGTGCCTTAAAACTGGTTGAACGACCAAAACGCTCCGCTACGACTGTTGCAAAAGGGTACACCGTTGATGACCCTACAATGCTCACAGAATCCCGTCCCTGAGCCTGAACATTAGCGACACCGCTGAACCCAACTGCCAGCGCCATTGCGCCGAGTAATTGCTTGATCACTTATTAATACTCCACTAAAAATGTGCGCCACATGGCGGTTAACTTTGTTAGTGGGGCTAGTCTATGGATGGAATGTTACGGAAATATGACAGTAATGCCATGTGTCGGAGATTATCGAACAGCGTTCAACAAGCGCGTCACCGCTCATCAACTTGCTCTATGTACTCCTCAATGGACTCCTGATGGCGCACGTCGAGCCCCCTCACCAGATAGACTACATGTTCGGCGATGTTAGCCGCATGGTCACCAATACGCTCCAGACTTCGCAGAGCCCACATTTCATTGAGAATCGGCCCAATATTACGCTGATCTTCCATCATGAAGGTCACCAGTGAACGCATGGCGCTGCCGTATTCCTTATCCACGTCATTGTCTTCCTTCACGACGTCTACAGCCAGGTCCATGTCCAGTCGAGCAAAAGCGTCCAATGCCTTATGCAGCATTGAAGCCACGTGACTTCCGATGTGCCGGATTTCAACAAAATTAGTGGGGGACGCACCCTCATCAGCGAGACGAATACCCTGTCGGGCGATTTTGGCCGCTTCATCACCGATACGCTCAATGTCAGTGTTCACCTTAATCACAGACACCACCAAACGTAGATCACTGGCGGCTGGCTGTCTGCGAGCAAGAATCGTCGCACACTCATCATCGATGCGCATTTCCATCTGGTTAACTTCGTGATCGCGGCTGATAATTTCCTCCGCGACACTCGTGTTCCTGCTAACCAGTGCTTCAACGGCTTCGATGAGCTGTTTTTCAACTTTACCGCCCATTTCCAGCAGGTGGTTTTTGATTTCCTCCAACTCAGTATTAAACTGTTCAGAGATATGCTGTTTGTAATCTTCCTGTTTCAACATTGTCACGCCCTCTAACGCTTGTTCGTATGTGCAAAGACCAAAGAAAACGTACTACCCTGCCCTGGCTTACTGTCAATTTTCAATTCTGCTCCATGTGCGGTGGCCACGTGCTTCACGATCGCCAGCCCCAAGCCTGTCCCACCACTGGCTAATGAGCGGCTCTCGTCCACTCGATAAAAACGTTCCGTTAGCCTTGGAAACTGCACCGGATCAATACCAATGCCCTGATCAACGACATCAAGCCGGATACAACCCGCTTCTGCGCGCCATGAGGCAAAGACGCGGCCATCAGGGCCACTGTATTTATAACCATTCAATACCAAGTTGGACACCGCGCTATACAGCTCTCGGTATTCCCCTAAAATCCCCTCCTGACAGCTGATTTCCAGCTGTAGGGGTCTGTCCGGATAAATGGAAGAAATCTCGTCGGCAAGTTCGACAAGCAGCGCGGGTACGTCAACCTGATCGTTCTTTACGCGATGCTCGGTTGACTCGATTTTAGATAGCCACAACAGGTCCTTGAGCAAGCTCTCCATTCGTCTTGCCTGGCCTGCCATCTGTTCAAGGCCGCGTGCATAAGGTGCAGGAAGACTGGAAACGTCACCTAAAAAGGTCTCCAGATACCCAGTGATAACCGTCAGCGGTGTCCGCAGTTCGTGCGAAACATTACCCACAAAGTCGGTACGCATTTGTTCGGTGCGCACCACTTCTGTCACATCGGATAAAAACAACAAGGTGTCACCATCGGAAAACTGGGTGACGACCATCCGCAGGTTTAGTCGGGTGCCGCCTGTTGTTTCAAAAACCAGGGGCTCTGCATAATCACCTGAATCGAGATACTCATTGAACTCCGGTAAGCGAACCAGATTGGTAATGAGTTGGCCTATATCCTGCGGGTGCTGCAAACCTAACAGTCTTTGCGCAGCTTCGTTACACCAGCGAATAGCGCCATTGCCATGGACAATTACCACACCGTCACGCATGGCTGAAAATGAATCAAGTAAGTAATCCACGGTCGACTGCAAGCGCTTCTGGGTGGTCTCTGCGGAGCGATGTTTCCTGTACACGCGGGCGACCATCTCTCCCCAAATACCCGGGACATCGGGCGGCGAGTCACTGGTGTCACGCAGCCAATGCTCCAACCGCCACATCTGCCGTGACCAAAAAAACACGACTGCCAGCGCGGCTACAGTGACGCCGACCATGGGGTCTCCCAAATACCACCCCAGCAACCCACCGGCAGCGATAAAGAAGAAGACTTTGGAAACTGCAGACAACCACTCCATATGATATCACTGCGCCTTATGAGTGTTCACGGGATGCGAATCGATAGCCGATGCCACGAACGGTCTGTATCAGCTCGCCATAATCAGCATGATCAGTCTGTAAGGCTTTGCGCAATCGGCGAATATGCACATCGATCGTGCGTTCCTCCAGGTAGACGTTAGCGCCCCATACCTGATCCAATAATTGGCTGCGGCTATAAGCCCGTTCCGGGTGAGACATGAAAAACTGGAGCAGGTTAAACTCCGTTGGCCCCAGATTCAAAGCGATTTCACCCGCAAAAACGCGACGACTATCGCTGTTCAACACCAGGCCGTTTAACCCGATTCGACCCTGTGCTGAGTCTTTGGCGGAGCGCCTCAGCAAGGCTTGTATCCGCGCGATGAGTTCGCGAGGCGCAAAGGGCTTGGTAACATAATCATCTGCACCGACCTCCAGGCCCTGAATGACATTGTCCTCTGCCGCCTTTGCCGTCAGCATGATCACCGGAATTTCACGGGTATTGTCCTCGCGCTTGAGGCGACGCAACAGTTCCAGGCCACTGCCACCCGGCAACATCCAGTCCAGTAACACAATATCAGGGCGTTCATCGACAATCAGAACGTGGGCATCACGAATATTTTCAGCTTCGATAAAACGATACTTGGCAACCTCCAGCGCCATTCGCAGCATGTCGCGTATCGCTTTCTCATCTTCGACTACCAGTACTGTGGGTTCAGACATGGCTAAAGGCGTTCCTAATTCTGACGAATACAGGTATTAGATGATGGAATTGTGACAGTTTAATTACAAAACGGCTTGAAGCCAATAATTACCCGGACGCACAGCACGCCAAGGCCCGCTCAATCACAACGGCCTTGGGAAGTGGCATGAATGGATAACTTACGCGCCAGTGGTGGCGCCGCTGGCAACCTTAATCGACATCAATCCCGGGGGACACTGCCCCGCACAAAGCCAAAGCTAGATCTTCAGCGATCAACGCAAACTCGCATTAATGTTTTTGAGCATCTGGTTGCCCGGGCAGAGATCTTCCTCGGCCAGTGTATTTAAGGGTCGCCGGGAGGTTTCCATCACGTCGTGCAGATCACGGGAATCCTTGTCCATATAAATCAGCCCGGTCAGAATATCGCCTGATGCTCGATGCTTCTCCATACTGATTAGTGCCGAGGTGCGATCAAAAGGATCCAGGTTCTCGTCCATCTTATACAGATGAATTGATGAGCCGTCATGCATGGTAACCTCGTGACTGAAGCCAGGCATGTAGTCGGTCGTGATTTCTTTGCGCATGGGTACGAAATCCACTGTACCCGTCGCTTCAGCATGATCTCGCACGAACTCATAGCTCTTGGTGGAACCTGGGTTGTTATTAAAAGTGACGCACGGGGAAACCACATCAATAAGCGCAAAGCCGCGATGACTAACAGCGGCCTTGATCAAAGGCACTAACTGTTCTTTGTCCCCGGAAAAACCGCGCGCAACAAACGTTGCACCCATCTGCAGTGCAGTAGCGCAAAGATCTATCGCGCTATAGATATTCGCATCACCCTTCTTACTCACCGAGCCCTCGTCTGCAGTTGCCGAGTCTTGCCCTTTGGTCAAGCCATAACAACCATTGTTCATCACGATGTAGACCATGTTCAGGTTACGCCTTGCAACGTGTGCAAATTGCCCCATACCAATAGAGGCTGTATCGCCATCGCCGGAAACACCGAGATAAGTAAGGTTTCGATTAGCCATCGCCGCGCCTGTCACCACAGAAGGCATGCGCCCGTGTACAGAATTGAAGCCATGCGACTTACCAAGAAAATAAGTAGGTGACTTGGAAGAGCAGCCAATACCCGAAAGCTTGGCAATTTTATGCGGTTCAATAGACAGCTCGTGGCAGGCCTTGACGATGGAGCCCGCGATGGAGTCGTGTCCACAGCCCGCGCACAAGGTGGAGATAGAACCTTCATAATCGGCCTTGGTGTAACCCAGGTCGTTAACAGGTAGTTGCGGGTGTCGAAACTTGGGGATCTGGTAGCTCATCGCTTATTCTCCAGCCGAACTGGCTATTTTGGTGCGGTGCAGAGGCATGACCATGCCACCATCGAGATACTGCTTAATCTGCTTGCGGATGTTCCTGGCGCTGATGGGTGTGCCGTCAAAGCACAGCACTGATTTCAATTTGTCTGGGCCGAACTCAAACTCTGCCATCAATAAGGTACGCAGCTGGGCGTCCCGATTTTGCTCAATCACAAATACCTGGCTGTGCCCCTCAATGAAAGCTTTTACCTCATCATTAAAGGGAAAAGAGCGGACTCGCATAGCATCCAAATAAATGCCATCGTCTTGGGCAAGATAGTCCAGCGCTTCCCTGGAGGATGCCTCGCTGGTACCGAAGTAAAGCACCGCAACATCGGTTTCTTCGCTGGCAGCAACCACTTCAGGCTCTGGCACGTACTCCTTGATAGTGTCCCACTTGCGCATCAGTCGCAACATGTTCTTTTCGTATTCCTCGCCCTTCTCCGTGTAAACAGCATATTCATCTCTGGAGGTGCCACGGGTGAAAAAGGCGCCTCGATTAGGGTGAGTTCCGGGGTAGGTACGATAGCTAATAGCGTCGCCGTCCACATCAAGATAGCGGCCAAATTCTACGCCCTCTTCCAACTGCTCTGCAGTCATCACCTTGCCGCGGTCATATCGGCGGGCATCATCCCAGGCCAGCGGCTCAGACATGTTGTCATTCATTCCCAGATCAAGGTCAGTCATCACAATAATGGGAGTCTGTAGGCGCTCAGCCAAATCGAAAGACAGAGCACCAAAATCAAAGCACTCCCTGGGCGTTGAGGGAAACAGCAACACCTGCTTGGTATCACCATGCGATGCATAAGCGGTAGAAAGTATGTCTGACTGTTGTGTTCGCGTCGGCATGCCCGTAGACGGACCAGCCCTTTGCACATTAAACAAAACGGTGGGAATTTCAGCGAAATAGGCAAGGCCCAGAAACTCACTCATCAGGGAAACACCAGGGCCGCTGGTGGCGGTAAACGCCCTGGCACCATTCCAACTGGCACCAATAACCATACCAATTGCAGATAGCTCATCCTCTGCCTGCACGATGGCATAGTTCTTGTGCCCTGTACCCGCGTCGATGCGAACCCGGCGGGCATATTTTTCATAGGCGTCCACCACCGAGGTTGAAGGTGTGATCGGATACCAGGCTGCTACTGTGGCACCGCCATAAACGGCACCCAATCCCAGCGCAGTGTTGCCATCCACTAGAATCTGGTCGCCTAACGAATCCAGAGTTTTCACCTGAATGCCAATGGGGCATTCAAACTGGGAGCGGGCATATTGATGACCCAATTCCAATGCATGGATATTCGGCAAAATCAGTTTTTCCTTGCCTTTGAACTGATCTCCCACCAGATCGGTAAGGACTTTGAAATCCATATTCAGCAGTGCGGCGAGCGCACCGACATAGATCACATTTTTGAATAGTTGACGTTGCCTGGGGTCCTTGTACTCCTCGTTACAAATTCGGGTCAGGGGAATACCGATAATATTGACATCATCTCTCACCAAGCGCAGGTCCAGTGGTTTGGTGTTGTCATAGATGAAATAGCCGCCAGAACGAACTTCTTTAATGTCCTGGGCCATGCTTTGAGGATTCACTGACAAGGCGATATCGATGCCGCCACGACGACCCAGGTAACCCGCCTCACTGACTCGAACTTCATACCAAGTTGGCAGGCCCTGAATATTCGACGGGAAAATATTTTTAGGGCTGACTGGAAGCCCCATACGGAACAAGGCTTTGGCAAACAGGTTATTAGCACTGGCCGAACCGGTACCATTGACGTTAGCAAACTTGATAACGAAGTCATTTACGGACTTTATTTGTTTCATTATAACTGGCCTGCTTTACTGACATTGTAGAGGAACTTTTGCATATCCCAGGCTGAGGTGGGACAACGCTCGGCGCACAATCCACAGTGCAGACACACATTTTCATCCTTTACCATTACCCGTTTCGTGGGCAGTTCTTCGGAGACATATAAATCTTGTGCCAGATTACTGGCAGGCGCAGTAAGGGCAACCCGTAAATGCTCTTCCTCCTGATTTGCAATAAAACTAATGCAATCTGTAGGACAAATATCAACACAGGCGTCGCACTCAATACAACGAACCTCTTCAAAGACAGTCTGTATATCGCAGTTAAGGCAACGTTCAGCTTCTTTGTATCCGGTGGTGGCATCAAAACCCAATTCCACTTCTATTTTTCGGTCGGCCAAGGTTTCTTTCAATGGTGCAAGTGGCACGACGTAACGCTTGTCGATTTCCACCGAGTTATCATAACTCCACTCATGTACACCCATTTTCTGGCTGGCCAGGGTGACCCCCGGCGCTGGCCTATCGGCCACGCTTTCTCCGCGACAATACAAATCAATACTGACCGCTGCCTGATGACCGTGGGCAACAGCGGTTATTACGTTTTCAGGCCCGAACGCCGCATCTCCTCCGAAGAATATTTTTTGGTTAGTCGACTGGAAAGTTTGATCATTGACGACTGGCATATCCCACTTATCGAATTCAATACCGAGATCCCGTTCTATCCAGGGAAAAGAGTTTTCCTGGCCAATAGCCATTAACACGGTATCCGCCTCCATAAATACCAGGGGCTCATCCGTGGGAACAAGCGAACGCTTGCCGCTCTCATCGTACTGCGCTTCTACCTTTTCAAAATGCATGCCCTTGAGTTTGCCGTCTTCAACAACCAGTTCTTTTGGTACATGATTGTTATATATAGGAATGCCCTCGTGCATGGCATCTTCCTTTTCCCACGGCGAGGCTTTCATATCCTCAAAGGGGCTACGAACCACTACGCGGACGTCATCTCCGCCCAGGCGTTTCGACGTTCTGCAGCAGTCCATTGCGGTATTACCGCCTCCCAATACCAGCACCCTGGGTTCAATTTTTTCGGTGTGCTCAAACGCAACACTCGACAGCCAATCGATGCCCAGGTGCACGTGGCCGGCGGCGTCCTCCAGTCCCGGCAAATTGAGACCTTTGCCACGAGGAGCTCCTGTGCCAATGAATACAGCGTCGTAACCTTTATCCAAAACCTCGCGCAAACTGTCTACTTCTATATCGAACGTCGCGTTAATCCCCATGTCCAGTATGTAATTTACTTCCTCATCCAGGACATCAATGGGCAGCCGGAATGAGGGGATCTGACTGCGCATCATTCCACCGCCGGCAAACTGGTTATCGTAGATATCGATGATGTAGCCCAACGGAGCGAGATCTCTGGCAACGGTGAGCGATGCCGGACCTGCGCCAACCAAAGCGATGCGTTTGCCGTTTTTCTTCTTCGGAATGCTGGGTAGCCGTTCGCTGATATCATCTTTTTTATCGGCCGCAACTCGCTTGAGTCGACAGATGGCAACCGGCTCTTCATCTGCGTCCAACCTACCGCGCCGACAAGCCGGTTCACAGGGACGGTCGCAAGTTCGTCCCAGTATTCCGGGGAACACATTGGACTGCCAATTGATCATGTAGGCATCCGTGTAGCGCTCTGCCGCAATCAAACGAATGTATTCCGGAACTGGCGTATGCGCGGGGCATGCGTGCTGACAGTCCACTACCTTGTGGAAATACTCTGGGTCTTTTATATCAGTCGGTTTCACTTCGCTGCTCGTCAATAGTTTTCGGGGCCGTGCCGATACAGTCGACACAAAAAATTAAGTGTGGCACATGTGAAATGGCAATGCATTACAGCAAGTGCATAGAAAGCGTTACTTTGTCGGCAGTTGTGACCAGACACACGGGATAATCGTAGGCGGTTCGTATATTCGCCCTGATTCAATCGTCGACTCAGCTTACCAGCCAAAAAACCAACCGCCCTTTTCCAGGTCTTTCTCGCAGGTGCTCAACTGTTGCTGATAGCTACCCGCTCGCCGCTCAACCTTGCGTGCAACATCTGTCAGCCATTTTTTTGACTTATAGGTGCGTCGGTTATAGCCTCCATGGCCCTCGTGATAAGCGAGGTAAAGCCCGTACGTATCGCGCTTGGAAATTCCGCTGCGTTTTTTAGACTGCTCGTTATACCAGCCGATAAAATCAATAGCGTCACCGAAATCGTCCCGATCCGCGCCGTAATTGCCGCCACCGCGCTTGTAGTCCTTCCATGTCGACTTTTTGGCCTGACTGTAACCGTAGGCATCTGAGGGCCTGGGTCCAGGTATAAATCCGAAAATCTTTTTACGCGGAGGCTTTGCCTTGGCAACAAACCGGGATTCCTGATGCATAATCGCCATCATTACCGGTATCGGACTGCCCCACTCTTTTTTAGCATCGTGGGCGTCGCCGTACCAGCCGCTCTTTTCTTCGAAGATCTCACATATGTTATTAACATTTGAGGGCGGTGATGTCGTGCAACCCGCTAACAACAGCAAAACAAACGGTAATACCCTGGCAGTCATTTTTTCTCTCCATGTTGCTCCAAAAGAGCAACGAAGGTGATCTCGTCAATTACCTCCACCCCGAGGTCCTGCGCTTTTGCCAGCTTGGAACCCGCACCGGGACCCGCGACCACGCAGTGGGTTTTCGCAGATACGCTGCCAGCCACCTTCGCTCCTAATGTTTGAAGCGCTGCCTTGGCTTCGTTGCGCCCCATCAACTCCAACTTTCCGGTAACTACCCAGGTTTGACCGGCCAATGGGAGCACAGACTCAGCAGCGATTTCGATATCAGGCCATCGCACTCCCGCCTCTCTCAGCGCCTCGGCAACAGCCATACCCGATGTCGAATCGAAAAACTGACGTAGGTGATCGGCAACAACTGGACCCACATCGTCAACATCAAGGAGCGACTCTTCCGAGGCAGCCACCAACTCTGGCCAACTACCGAAATGACGCGCAAGATTCAACGCTGTCGCTTCCCCTACCTCGCGTATGCCCAGAGCAAAAATAAACCTTGGCAAGGAAGTATCCTTGCTCGCTGCCAGTGCTGCGAGCAAGTTGTCTGCCGACTTTTCACCCATTCTTTCCAGCGCCATCAACTGGTCTTTATGCAAAGAATACAAACTGGCCACATTCTCAAGCAGACCTTCATCCACCATTTGCTCAACAAGTTTGTCTCCCAGGCCATCGATATCCATGGCACGGCGGGAAGCGAAATGTTTGATGGCTGCTTTTTGTTGGGCAGCACAAACCAGGCCACCCATACATCGAATGACCGCTTCGTCTGGCTCACGTTCGGTAGCAGAATTACAAACCGGGCAGTGTGAGGGAAACTCAACGGCGCGCGAATCCCCAGGGCGTTTATCCAAAACCACAGAGACAACTTTAGGTATAACGTCACCTGCCCTGCGCACAACCACAAAGTCGCCCACTCGCAGGCCCAAACGCTCGATCTCGTCGGCATTATGTAAAGTGGCGTTACTGACAGTGACGCCCCCGACAAACACTGGTTCTAATCTGGCAACCGGCGTAATAGCGCCCGTGCGACCCACCTGAAACTCAACATCCAATAGCTGCGTCATCTCTTCCTGAGCTGGAAATTTTCGAGCGATTGCCCATCGCGGCGCACGCGAGACAAAGCCCAACCGGCTTTGCTGATCAAGCCGGTTCACCTTATAGACAATCCCATCGATATCATAAGGCAGACTATCCCTGCGCTTTGCCAGACTTTCATAGTATTGCTCGCAAGCTTGTACGCCGGTGACAACCTGGGATTCAGCATTGATTCTTAGTCCCCAGCGGTGAAGGCAGTCGAGCACGGCTGCATGCTCTGGCGGTAGCTGCCCCCCTTGGACCAGCCCAACACTGTAGCAACACATCTCCAGTGGGCGCTGAGCAGTAATTCGTGAGTCTAATTGTCTCAGGCTGCCGGCGGCTGCATTGCGTGGATTAACAAATACCTTCTCGCCTTTTTCAAGTGCGCGTCGATTCAACTGGTCGAAGCCCGCCAGGGGCATGTAAATCTCTCCGCGCACTTCCAGGATTTGCGGGTAGCCATCGCCTCTTAGCTGCAGTGGAATAGAGGGAATAGTCCGTACATTTTGCGTGATGTCCTCACCCGTGGTGCCATCCCCACGGGTCGCGCCGCGCTCCAGGATGCCGTCTCGATAAAGCAGGCTGACCGCAATACCATCTAACTTTGGCTCACAACTGTATTCAATCGCCAGATCGGGTTCACCAAGACGATCCCGCAAGCGTCGCTCAAAATCTACTAGCTCAGTCGCGTCAAAGGCATTATCCAGCGACAACATGGGGACTTCATGAGTGACCTGAGAGAATTGGGAAAGGGGCTTTGAACCGACCCTCTGGGTGGGAGAGTCTTCGGTGACCAGCTCTGGAAATTGCTCTTCAAAACCCTGCAATTGACGCAGGTAGCGATCGTATTCAGCGTCGGGGACGCTGGGGTCGTCCAACACATAATAACGGTAGTTCCACTCACGCAACTGCGTCCGCAGCTGCAGGACCTCCGCCTGTGTCGCTGAATCAGTCATACCGAATCGCAGTGCCTAACGTGCGCGAGCCAACATACGGCGCTCCAGGTCGCGGATCTGTTGCCTACAATGTTCCAAGGTTTGCTTAGTCAACACACTGCGGGACTCGTCGAGCACATCGCCCCCAAGGTTGCGTGATACGGCCTGAGCGGTTTCCAGCATGTAATCAAATGCCATCATCATGTCTTCCGGGCCGGGCAAAGTCAGGAAAAACACCAGCCCCGGCGTATTAAACTCAGCCATATTGTCGATGTCGAACACACCGGGCTGCATCATATTAGCAACACTGAACTGAATGGCCCCCTTACCTGCTTCAAACTCATGACGGTGAAAGAAATTCATATCGCCAAAACGCAGGTCGCAAGCCAATAAAATATGCAAAATATCGGCCCCTTTAAAACCATGTGCATTCCGAGCAACCACGTTCAACATGAACACTTCGGGATCCACATCGCGTGGCAACATTCCGGGCTCGTCCGGCTCAGGCTTGGTCGCAGTTGGCTCTTGTGCAGCCATGCCGTCCAGCCAGTCAAGGTTTTCAGATTCTTGATTGCCCGCAGACAAACCGGCAATCATGGGTTCAACCTCGTCAGCGGGGTCGATCTGTTGCTGCCCGTGCTCAGACTGATCCACCTGCCCAGGCTCAGTCGCTGAGGCTTCGGTCTGCGCAGGAGCAGTTGAACGATGCCCTGCGGCACGCAATAAGTCGCCACGTTCGACTACTCTACCGCCACCATTAGGCAGCTCTTTCAACCAGGCGAGATCTTCATCACTGCTAGCGGTTTCATTGTCTGGCGGGTCGGATAAATCCACTTTCACCCGTGAATACTTTTCACTGCGTTCACTGCGCACTCGACGCCAGGCGTCAAGCAGCACTGCCATAATCAGCAGTACCCCGATGATGACCATCCAGTCGCGTATGGTTAAGTCTGCCATTTACAAACCCTATATCAGCTCGCTGCCAGTTCGGCGGCTTCGTCTACATCCACTGTAACCAGGCGAGATACGCCCGGCTCGTGCATCGTCACTCCCATGAGCTGATCTGCCTGTTCCATGGTTATCTTGTTGTGGGTAATAAAAATAAACTGCACTTTCTCGGACATTTCTTTAACCATGCGCGCATAACGCCCGGTATTGGCGTCATCAAGTGGAGCGTCAACCTCGTCCAGCATGCAGAAAGGAGCGGGGTTCAGGTTAAAGATTGAGAACACCAGAGCGATCGCGGTGAGCGCTTTTTCACCGCCAGACAGTAAGTGAATCGTGCTGTTCTTTTTGCCCGGCGGTCTCGCCATAATTGAGATGCCGGTATCCAGCAAGTCGTCGCCAGTCATTTCCAGGTAGGCGCTACCGCCGCCAAACACACGTGGGAATAGCTCTTGCAGTCCGGTATTGACCTTGTCAAAGGTCTCCTGGAAACGGCTACGAGTTTCTTTGTCGATCTTGCGAATTGCATTTCCCAGCGTATTAAGCGCAGTTTCCAGATCTTCATTCTGGGCGTCCAAATAATTTTTGCGTTCTGACTGCAGGTTATACTCATCAATAGCGGCCAGGTTTATGGGACCCAGCCTGGCAATACGGTTGCCGATTTTCTCCAGCTGCCTCTGCCACTCAGACTCTGAGGCGTCTTCGGGCAAAGCGTGCAGCACTGCTTCAAGGTCTTGCTCATCATCGTTCAACTGACGAAGAATGTTTTCTCGCTGTACCTGCAGGGTCTGGTTGCTGATGCGCTGCTGTTCTAACTGGCCGCGCACTGACTCTGCCCGGTGTTCGATACCGGCACGCAGTTGTTCGCTCTCGCGTAACTTATGCTCCACCTCGGCCACGGCTTGTCTAGCTTCAGCCAGCTCACCCTCTGACACCAGGCGCAACTCTAACTGCTCTTCTAACGCGGCCTGCAGGCTTTCCAGTGGATTGTCATTGTCAGACACACTGCTGTGCAAACCGTCACGACGTTCGCGCAGCTGTGCAACCTGGTTATTGGTGCGCTCAATCGACTCACGCATTGAGCTTAACTGGGTTCTTAGTGACTGGAAGCGCATCGCAGATTGATGGGACGTATCTTTATCGTGCCGCGCTTTTTGTCTGCAGCTATCGAGTGTACCCCGGGTTTCATCGCGAACAGAAAGCAAATCCTCGCGGCGCTGTGAATCCGACTCCATACTTTCTATGGCCTCAGAGAGCAGCTGACGAGCTTCAGCCACGGACTCCTGCTCGTGACGAAATTGCTCTTGTGACTCAAGAATATCTGCATCAATGCGCTGCCGCCTGGCTGTGATTTGCTCAACCTTAGCCTGCAATGCCGATAGCTGAGCGCTGATGTCAGAGTGCTGACGGGTAGCAGATTGAAGCTCTCGCTGAGACACTTGTCGCTGCTCTTCAAGTTGCCGCAATTGTTCCTGCGCACCTTGCAATCCGGCTTCGATCTGCTCTTCTCTGGCGATGGCGGCTGCCAGACTTTGTTCTAATTCCTCCAGCTCTTGTTGACGCTGAATCACCCCGCCCTGCTGATCCGCAAGGCGAGTGACGCGCAGCCAGCTACGGCCCAACCAGACGCCCTCTCGAGTAATAATTGATTCACCTTCGGCGAGCGACTGCCGCTGCCTCATTGCCTCAGTGAGATCACTGGCAACCTTGACGCCTCTAAGCAGGGCACCCGCTGCACCTTGACTCCTTGTCTTGGAAACCAGGTACTCCGGGGAAGCCGGGGCATCGGCACTTGTTTCAACCAGCGCTAACTGCCCTTGTTCAAGACTTCCCAGCAACTCACCCAAAGACCCAAGGTTGTCTACGCAGACAGCCTGAAGATAGTCTCCGAGCACTGTTTCAACCGCTAGCTGCCAGCCCTCATCGACCTGAAGCTGCTCCAATAGCCGCGGCTTATCTGCGAGCTGTTGAGCCTGCAGCCACTCGCCGACATCGCTGCTGCCATCTTCCATTGCTGCCTGCTGCAGGGCTTCGAGGGATGCCTGCCGACCGCGCATCTGCTGCACGCCGGAACGAACTTCATTAAGCTCGGTGGATAGCTGGCTGCTGCGATCCCGGGTGGATGACACACGCTCTACCACCGACTCAGCACTGCCTTCGTGCTCAGCCATCATCATTTCAAATTCAGCCAATTGCTCACAGAGCGTTTCCATTTCGCCATCGTCGGGACCTGGCGCCAATGCGGTTTTTTCTTCTTCTAACTGGCGACTGCGATTTTGAATACGTTGCAGCACCTGTTCCAAATGCTGGATACGAGACTGCTGCACCTCCGCCTGCTGGCGGGGTTCGGCGGCATGCTGATTGAATTCATCCCACTGGTTTTGCCAGCTGTGCATGGCTTCTTCTGCTTGCAAAAGTGCTTCGGCAGAAGACTCTTCAAGCGCCTGCAGCATTTCCAGCTCTGGTTCAAGAGCCTCCGCTTCCTGCTCCCAGCTAGTGAGTTTATCGCGGTCATCACCCAGATGACTTTCGGCCTGCTCCAATGATTCTATGGTTTGCGTCAAATCCTCGGACAATTGACGACTGCGTTCTTGCTGGTGCTTGATAGTTTGTTCTATGCGGGCGACTTCAGAGCCCAGCGAGTAATACGTCGCCTGAACCTTGTTAAAACTATCCGTTGCGTCGGTGTGATCAACGCGGTGCTGCTCTATGGCAGTGTCAACCTGTTGGTGCTCGGCGTGCACGGCCTCCAGTTTGACCTCCAGTTCACCGACAGATTGAGAAAACCCTTTGACCTGTTCGTCCAGTTCTCGCCATTGCAGGGCCTGTAACTGGCCTTTATAGCGGCGTTCGTCTTCCTTATGCTCGCTGTACTTTTCGGCAGCTTGCGCCTGGCGTTGCAGGTGCTGCAGCTGGCGTTCAAGCTCATCGCGAAGATCGGTGAGTCGCTCAAGATTCTCCATGGTACGGCGCATGCGGCTTTCGGTTTCCTTTCGCCGCTCTTTATACTTGGAAATACCCGCCGCTTCTTCAATAAAAATTCGTAGTTCTTCGGGCTTGGACTCAATCAGCCTGGAAATCATGCCCTGCTCGATAATGGCATAGCTGCGGGGGCCAAGGCCGGTTCCCAGAAAGATATCCGTAATATCACGACGCCGGCATTTAGTGCCGTTCAGAAAATATTCCGACTGCCCCTCACGAGACACCAGCCGCTTAATGGAAATTTCAGCATAACTGGCGTATTCGCCACCCACGCGCCCGTCGGTGTTATCGAACACCAACTCAATGGAGGCCTGACCCACTGGCTGTCGATTGACTGAGCCATTGAAGATAACGTCGGCCATAGACTCGCCGCGAAGATTCTTGGCAGAACTTTCGCCCATAACCCAGCGTACGGCATCAATAACATTGGATTTACCACAACCGTTAGGGCCAACGACAGCGGCCATATTGCTGGGAAAATTGACCGTCGTAGGATCGACGAATGACTTGAATCCAGCCAGCTTGATAGACTTTAGTCTCATTTAACTTTAACTACCCGCTATATCTTGCTGTTTTTTATAAGAATATCCGAGTTTTCACCGCATTTCACCTCAACTCGGAAACACAAGATATAGTGTATAGAATTTGAACGGGCAACACTATGCCCAGACTTAAAAAAGCAAAAAAATTAGCGCTAGTTAGTTGGCGGGGCCGGCAGAGAGGGTAATATCGACTGCTTCAGTCGAGTCACTGGGGGCCATGGGACCCGCTTGCCCCAGCCAGCTGGCACCCGCTTCACCGGGGCGTCCGTTTGGCGAGACTTGCACTACCACCACGATCGAGGCGGTATCTGAGAGCATCTGTCCTGCCATGGATTTACTATCATCCAGACGCAAGGTCACTGGCAGATCAGCCCCCGTCAAACGCTGCACGGCTATGGGCATGCGGCTGTCGCTTTGTGCATTCCTGGCCAAAACAAAAACAGTGTCTGTTGCCGCGACATTGCCGCCTTCGGGCAAAGCAACCGATACTGTCACTCCCAGGCTGCCCGCGTTCGCTGAAGGTTCATTCGCCGCAGACGCCGTCAGGACAGCTCCTGCTTCCCCCAGCTTTTCCCGAGCACTTTCAATGACACCTGAAATCATCTGCTGAGTTTCAGAACCCGCCGGTTCCATCGCCACCAGACGCTGCCAATATTCGATAGCTGCGCGATACTGGCCTTGTTCATAAGACGCCATGCCCAGCAGGCCCAGTGCTGTGCGCTGATGAGGATCGATCGCCAATGCCTGCTCTGCGCGCATGCGAGCGCTGTCATCCAATCGTCTTCCGGCGGCAAGATAGCGAGCTTGCGCTGCATAAGCCAGCGCAGCTGAATCCTCAGGTGCAGACAGTATCAACTCGTCATAAGCGTCTGCAGCGCGAGTGTAGTCTTGCATGCCCATGTAGTAACGACCAAGCATCGCCACGTAATGCAGGTTGTCAGGTCTCTGCTCAGCACGCTGCTCTATCGACAGCATCAGCGCCTGCATCTGCTCAGGGGTGCTGTTGTCGTCAAGGGCCTGCAACTGACGGGAAATCATCACATCGTCTGCAGCACCCAACTTGTAGTAAAGAGCAATGCTGAACACGGCAACTAAGGGCGCCAGAATCCAAACAGGGAATTTAGCCTGATTGGCGCTTGCCTCTTGCTCGAGCGGTTGATCTTGCTCATCTTCCAGCAGGCGCAGCTGCGCGTCCGCAGCCAGTGAATCGTTACCTTCCTCGGCCAGTTCCTGCTGACGCAAACGAAACCACTCGAGGTTCGCTCTCGCCAAATCCTCATTAGCTGCGCCACGGCGCTTGCCGCCAGGCTTGAGGTAAAACAATGCAGAAAATACCAGCAGCGCGCCGCAGGTTAGATACAGTAATGTCACTGGTTGCTTTCCGCCTTATCCAATATCGCCTTGAGCTTCAGCTGTTCTTCTTCACTCAGCGCTTCAGTGGTGTCTGTTGCCTGCTTGCGGCCAAGCAGGGTCATTACAGCGATCGCGACCCCTGCCGTCAGCAACAGCATCGGCGCCATCCAAAGAAAAATCGTGACCCCGGAGAAACTGGGCCGATAGCGAACAAACTCGCCGTAGCGGTCCACCATATACTGGCGAATCTCATCGTCACTCGCGCCCTGCTCCAACTGTTCGTAGAGTAGTCGGCGCAAATCCTGGGAAATGGGTGCATTGGAATCGGCAATATTCTGGTTTTGACATTTAGGACAGCGCAGTTCTTCACTCAATGCCCGATAGCGTTTTTCAAGCGCAGAATCAGAAAATTCGTAAGTCTCAATCACTGCCAACGCCGGTAGCGTCAGCAATAGCAAAACCAAAGAACAAATCCTCACCATCAGTTTGCTTTTCCGTTTTTTAGCTGCTCGTAAATCGGCTGTAGGACATTGCTCCATACGCGCTCGTTTACCACCCCCACATGGCGATAACGGACAAGTCCGTTGGCGTCCACAAGATAGGTCTCAGGGGCGCCATAAACACCAAGATCAAGTCCCAAGGTGCCGTCGTGATCAGCAATGCTAGCGAGATAAGGGTCACCCAGCTCGTCCAGCCAAGCAAGTGCTGCCGCATCTTCGTCCTTATAATTGATGCCGTAGATTGCCACCCCCCGTTTAGCCAGTTCAGTGAGGTAGGGATGCTCTGCTCGACAGGAAATACACCAAGTTGCCCACACATTGAACAATGCTACCTCGCCACTGACAGCGGCTTTATCGAGAACTTCACTACTGCCGAGCGCCGACAACGAAAATTCAGGAAAGGGCTTATCGATCAGTGCAGAGGGAAGCTCTTTAGGGTCTAGCGACAACCCTCTAACCAAAAACACCGCTAATATTATGAACAGGATTAGCGGCATAAACAGCTTTAGCCTAGCTGGCATACTGAACTCCAGCAGCCTTCGCAGGAGCGCCACTGCGATGGCGGCGGTAGCGCTTATCAAATGCAGTGGTGAACCCACCAAATCCCATCAAAATCGCGCCCAACCACATCCAGCGAACCATCGGCTTATAGTGCAAGCGTATCGCCCAGGCCCCCTGCTCGCCAATCGGCTCACCCATTGCAATGTATAGATCCCGGAACAGGCCCGGATCAATCGCAGCCTCGGTCATCATCGACCCGCTGGCAAGGTAACGACGCTTTTGCGGTGCCAGTGCCGCAATTTTTTTGCCGTCCTCAAAGACTTCAAAGCGGGCCTCATCAGCCACAAAATTGGGACCTCTAACCGCAGCAACTTCCACGAAACGAAACTCATAGCCCGCGAGGGTTTCTGTTTCGCCCGGCGCCATTTTCAGATCGTGCTCAATACTGTATTGGCTGGTAGCGACAACGCCGACCACGCATGCGGCAAATCCCATGTGGGCCAGCACCATACCCCAGTAACTGGGGGTCAGTCGGCGTAAGCCACCTGCTTTGCCTCCAATTCGGAACCAAAAATCCTTGGCCATGCCAAAAACGACCCATCCGGCAAGCAACACTGCTAGCGCCACCCAGAGGTTATATCCTTGCCCAAACAATGGCAGCGTAAGCGCACAAACAATCGCCGCCACGCCCGGAATCAGCAATTCAGCTTTCCAGCGCTGACCACTATCGCGCTTCCAGCGAGACAAGGGGCCAATGCCCATAAAGGGCGCGAGTAAAGCCATTAACGGGACAAACACCGCATTAAAATAGGGAGGCCCCACGGAATACTTGCCCTGGCCCAGCGCATCCATCATCAAAGGAAACAGAGTGCCGAATAAAACGGTTAGCGTAGACACCAGAAACACCACATTGTTAAGCAGTATCAGTGATTCTCTGGACAGCCAGGCAAAGCTGACCCGACTGCTCACTGCCGGAGCGCGCAGAGCATAAAGCGTTAACGAGCCACCCACCACGATTGCGAGAAACACCAGGATGAACATTCCGCGCGCAGGATCGGTGGCAAATGCGTGCACCGAGGTCAGTACCCCGGAGCGCACCATGAACGTCCCCAACAAACTGAGAGAGAAAGCAAAGATCGCGAGCAATACCGTCCAGCTTTTGAACAGACCGCGCTTTTCAGTCGCTGCCAAGGAATGGACCAGCGCTGTACCCGCCAGCCAGGGCATAAACGATGCGTTCTCTACCGGATCCCAAAACCACCAACCGCCCCAACCCAGTTCGTAATAAGCCCACCAGCTGCCCAACATAATACCCAAGCTCAAAAATGCCCAGGCCACGTTAGTCCAGGGGCGGGACCATCGGGCCCACGATGCGTCCAATCGCCCACCGAGCAGTGCAGCAATGGCAAACGCAAAGGCAACCGAGAAGCCCACATAGCCCATATACAATAGGGGCGGATGGATAATCAGCCCTGGATCCTGCAATAGCGGGTTCAAGTCATTGCCGTCGACAGGAATGCTGGGCAATAGCCTCGCAAAAGGGTTAGAGGTCAGTAATGCAAAAGAAAGGAAGCCAACCGCAATAACGCCCATGACTGAAAGCACTCGCGAGAGCACCAACAAAGGCAACTGCGGACTCAGGACAGCAACTGCAGCGGTCCACAAACAAAGGATGAGTGCCCACAGCAACAGAGATCCTTCGTGGTTACCCCACACGGCGGAAAACTTATAAATGGGCGGCAACAGGGAGTTACTGTTATTGGCAACCACGGCGACTGAAAAGTCGTCCTGTAAAAAAGCAACGCTGAGGCAGGTAAAACTGATAGCAACCAGCACCAACATACCCACCGCTAAACCGGGGGCCAGGGCCATCGCCGGCACGTTGCGGCGCCAGGCGCCCCAGGCAGGAACGACCGCTAACACCAGCGCGAGTGCAAGACTGATAATTAAGGCAAAGTGGCCGATTTCAGGAATCATTGTTTCACTCCCTTGTGGTCATAACCGGATTGTTCTAAAGCGTCCGCCACCTCTGGTGGCATGTAATTCTCGTCGTGCTTGGCCAGCACTTCAGTTGCCCGCAAAACTCCATCCGCACCCAGCTCCCCCGATGCGACTGCCCCCTGCCCCTCGTCAAAAAGGTCCGGAAGAATGCCCTCATAAACGACAGCAACCGACGCTTTGAAATCTGTCAGCTCAAACCGCACTGCCAGGCTGTCATCGCTGCGCTTGACGCTGCCATCCACGACCATACCCCCGATACGGATAGGCTGCCCTATTGGCGCATTGCCCTGCGCGACTTCAGCAGGAGGAAAAAACAAATTGATGTTGCCGCGCAGCGCATACGCCACCAGACCGATGGCGGCACTGGAAAAGAGCACAATGAATAGCACTACGTAGAGCCGCTGTTTACGGACTGGATGCATTTGATGCCTCCTGAGTGGCTAGGCCCCCCTGTGAGCGACGAAGCTCAGCGGAAAGCTGCCGAAGAAATCGTTTTTTGCGCCTGGCCGGTGACAGCAGGATAAATACAATGACGACCAGTGTGATCGCATAGGCTGCCCACACGTAGGCACCGTGACCATCCATCTGCAAGAGAGCATCGAGGCTGTCAAAGTACATTATTGACCCTCTCCCTCTGCCAGTTTGCGCACCCATTTTGTGCGCCTTTCCCGCTCCAGGATTTCGGCACGCATGTTCATCAGCAACGCACAAGTGAACATCAGGTAAAACGCTGCGATCATCAGCAGCAATGGGTAGAGCATGCTGGGATCAATACTGGATTCGCCGGTGAACTTTATTGAAGCCGGCTGGTGAAGGCTGTACCACCAATCCACCGATTTATAGATAATGGGAATATTAACCGTACCGACCAGAGCCAAAACCGCACACGCCTTTCCTGCAGCCTCTTTATTGTCGTACGCCTCGTGTAGCGCTACCACCCCGAGATATAGAAATAACAGAATCAACATAGACGTGATCCGGGCGTCCCAAACCCACCAAGTGCCCCATGTGGGCTTACCCCAGATAGCACCAGTCACAAGGGCCACGAATGTTAACGCAGCTCCAATGGGAGCACAGGATTTCATGGCTATATCAGCCATCTTCATTTTCCAGATCAAGCTGACAGCACCAGCAATAGCCATCACGTAATAGCCAGCAAGGGCCACTACTGCAGCCGGCACGTGAATATAGATAATACGGTAGCTGTTTCCCTGGCGAAAATCAGGTGCGGTATACAACATTCCCCAAACCATGCCGACCACCAGCGCGATAACGGTCACGGGCAACAGAAAGCGAAGAATAGTACCAGAGATACTATACAGCCAAGGGGGAGAACCGAGTTTATGGAAGAAGGTCCACATAGGGGCGGCAATTATACAGAGGCACAGACAGCGAACAAGAACTTGTCGGCCACTGGCAACAGATGAACGTGACTAAACTCAGGCATCGACGCTAATCCTCAAGCCAGCGGCGATCGCAATCGGCGCCAGCGCCACAGCCAGACACAGCATTGCCCCAATAATCGCCAGATAGGGGCCGGCCGGTGCTCCTGTGACGGCAGCTTTCACTGCAGCGCTGCCAAATATGAGTACCGGCATATAAAAAGGCAATATCAGCAGCGAGATCAGCATTCCACCGCGTTTAAGCCCCACCGTTAACGCTGCACCAATAGCGCCGAGCAGGCTAAGTAAAGCAGTGCCTAGCAACAAACTCAGAAACAGTGTGGCAATGGCTTCAGTGGGCAGATTTAACATCAGCGCAAACACGGGTGATGCCAAGGCTAGCAAAAGGCCGGTAATGAGCCAATGTGCGGTGACGTATGACAGCACTGACATGTAGAGAGGCTGTGGCGACAGCATTAGCTGCTCCAGGCTGCCATCGTCAAAATCACTGCGAAACACCCCGTCTGAGGTGAGTAAATTGGACAACAAGGCAATAATCCAGAGAATACCCGGGGCAAAGTCCGCAAGCTTATCCGGAGCCGGGCCAAGCCCCAGTGGGAACAGGGCCACTACCATGGCGAAAAACAACAGCGGGTTGCCTATTTCTATCGGTCGCCGCACTGCAAGCACCAGCTGACGGCGAAGCAATCGACCGCAAAAAGCCAATGTGCCCGGCGAGCTCATGGCATAACTCCCGCGCTGAGATCAAGCCGGACCAGTGGACAATTAACGTCCACGCGCTGGTGAGACGTTAGTAAGACAGCGCCGCCCCCCGTCACGTGCTTGGCAAACAACGCCTCCAGGGCGCTCACTCCGCTCGCGTCGATGGCCGTGTAGGGCTCGTCCAAAAGCCAGAGCGGGCTCCCGGACAAATACAACCTGGCGAGATTGACCCGCCGGTGCTGGCCTGCAGACAAGGCGTGGCTGGGCACGTCCTCGTATCCGTAGAGCCCAACGCTGGTTAATGCTGATTCTATTTCAGCGTTGGAATATTGCCCCTCACCAGACACATGCCAGGACAAGTTCTCCCGTGGACTCAGCAGCGACTTAACCGCGCTTTGATGGCTCAAGTAGAGCATGCCACCGTGGCGTGAAACCTCACCTTGAAAACCGTAGCGCGAAAGCCCGGCAAGAATTCGGATAAGACTGGTTTTTCCCGCACCATTGGCGCCCTCAAGCTGAACCAGCTGACCGGGCAATATACTGAAAGACAGATCCTCAAACAGCTGTCGACCCCCTCGCTCCAGCGAAAGACTCTCGGCGACCAGCAAGGGCCTGCTCTGTGAAGGATCGGTCAGAGATTCACCACATTGACCACAGGAATGTGCAAGTCAGTATCAATTTGATCAGCGCGCAAACTGTTGAAGTCAAAGAGATCACCATCGGCAAGCTGTGACGGGGCCACATTGCGAATACTGCTAAAAATAGTTTCGGTGCGGCCCGGGTACTCACGCTCCCACTGCAGCAGCATTTTTTTCACCTGTACCCGCTGCAAGTTGTCCTGGGAGCCACACAGGTTGCAGGGAATAATGGGAAACTCCTTATACTGGGCATAGGCGGCCAGGTCTTTTTCCTTGCAGTACGCCATCGGCCTAATCACCACATTTTTCTTGTCGTCAGACAACAGTTTGGGAGGCATGGCTTTCAGGCTGCCACCAAAAAACATATTGAGAAATAAAGTTTCTACAATGTCGTCGCGGTGATGACCCAGAGCTATCTTGGTTGCGCCAATATCCTGGGCGAACCCATACAGGCTGCCACGACGCAATCGGGAGCAAAGTCCACAGGTGGTTTTGCCTTCTGGCACCACTTCCTTGACGATACTGTAGGTGTCCTTTTCCAGGATGTAGTAAGGCACATCCATCTGGGCGAGAAAATCAGGCAGCACCTGCTCTGGGAACCCCGGTTGTTTTTGATCCAGGTTTACGGCCACGAGCTCGAAACTCACTGGCGCTGAACGTTGCAGGTTCATCAGGATATCCAGCATGCCATAGGAGTCTTTGCCTCCCGACAGACACACCATGACCTTGTCGCCCTCTTCAATCATGTTGTAATCGACGATAGCGTTACCGGCATTGCGTCGCAGTCGCTTCTGCAACTTGTTGAACTCGAGTTTTTCCTTGCGTGATAGCTCGCGCACGATACCGACCGTTAGTGCTTGATTTGGCGCGCATTTTACTCGTTTGCATGTCGTTCCGTCCACCGCTTACTGGGCTCGACAACTCCGATTCCCTCCACCTGTGGTGACCATCGCCCTGCTCGTCTTGTAATTTGCTTGCAATACAACCAAAATGTGCGCCCCTGAAGACACGATCAACTCATCTGCGAGGACTAAAACCCGATGAAAACACCTGTAAGAGTGACTGTTACCGGCGCTGCGGGCCAGATTGGCTACGCACTGCTGTTCCGTATTGCCTCCGGCGCCATGCTGGGCGATGACCAGCCTGTCATCCTGCAACTACTGGACATCACTCCAGCCATGGAGGCTCTTCAGGGGGTGAAGATGGAATTGGAGGACTGCGCTTTCCCATTGCTGGTCGACACCATTTGCACCGATGATCCCAACGCGGGATTCAAAGATACCGATTACGCTTTGCTGGTTGGCGCACGCCCGCGCGGCCCCGGTATGGAGCGTAAGGATTTGCTGGAAGCCAATGCTGCGATCTTCTCCGTGCAGGGTAAAGCGATCAACGCCAATGCCAGCAAGAACATCAAGGTTCTGGTCGTCGGCAATCCCGCTAACACCAACTCGCTCATCACCCAGCGCAATGCGCCGGACATCGACCCTCGCAATTTCACTGCCATGACGCGTCTGGACCACAATCGTGCCATGACTCAAATCGCGCAAAAGACAGGCAAGACTGTTAACGATGTGACGAATATGACGATCTGGGGCAACCACTCTGCTACCCAGTATCCAGACTTGTTCAACACCAAAGTGTCGGGCGAAGCCGCCATCAACCTGGTGAATCAAGAGTGGTATGAAAGTGATTTTATTCCTGTTGTTCAGCAGCGCGGTGCAGCCATTATCAAGGCACGTGGCGCGTCTTCTGCAGCATCTGCAGCCAATGCGGCCATTGACCATATGCGCTCCTGGGCGCTGGGGACCGACGGCGATGATTGGGTTTCCATGGGTGTTTACTCCGATGGTTCTTACGGTATTACCGAGGGCCTGATCTACTCTTTCCCCTGCCGCTGCGAAAACGGCGACTGGAGCATTGTACAAGGCGTTGAAGTCGGTGATTTCAGTCAGGCAAAAATGGCTGCTACCGAACAGGAACTCGTTGAAGAGCGCGACGCGGTTCAGCACCTGCTGCCTTAAGCACCGCACTCAAAAAAAAGCGCCCCTGGGTACTCCAGTGGCGCTTTTTTTTCTTCTGACCTTCCATTAGACCCAACGCAGGAATCCTGCTGTAATAGCCCTATGACTGAGATTGCAACCCAGAAAACCTACCACCATGGCAACCTGCGTGCTGAACTGCTCGATACTGCGATAGAACAGTTGCGAGAGACCGGTGCTGAGGATTTAAGCTTGCGAGCCCTGGCACGGGCGATTGGGGTTTCACAGACAGCCCCTTACCGCCACTTTGGCGACAAAGGTGAACTTCTTGCGGCGATGGCGACTCGCGGCTACCGGGAGCTTTACAAATCGCTGAAGCAGGCCGGAGACAATGCCGGGGATTGCCCTACAGACCAACTGCTGGCCTTTGCATACGCCTACGTGGACTATGCGGCCAATAATCCGCAGTTGTTCAAACTGATGTTCGGCCCTGCCGTACAGCCTGCAGCACGTTACCCTGAGCTGCGAGAAGCGAGTCGCGAGACACTCATTCTGGTGCAGCAAATATTACAGCGCGGAATTAAACAGGGCCTGTATACCGATGCCGAAGATACAGCCTATCTGACCAATGCTGCCTGGTCGGGCATATACGGTCTGGCAACCCTGCGCGTAGACGCACCTGAAATTTTTGTCCGCCATATCGACCTGCGCGCTCAAGTCGATCTCGGAGTGAGGACCTTTGTCGCCGGCATCAGCGCCAAGACACCCGCCTAGAGTTCTCGCAGCAAAGCCACCGGGGGACTGGACACCACTTTACGGCAACTGAACACACCCAGCCCGGCGATCAACACGGTCCCTACTGTCAGCCCCAGTGGCCATAGCCAGGGGGATGGCGCATAAGACATATCCAGTACCCAAATTTGCAGCATCGCCACGGACAATTCGGCCGCTACCGTGGCTAGAATTCCGGCGAACAAACCCAGGGCTGAAAATTCAATAAACAGACCTCCCAGGATCAAACCTCGCCGGGCTCCCAGCGCCCGCAATATCGAACTCTCATGCATGCGTGCGTCAACACTCGCTTGCACGCCTGCCACCAGGACCAGCGCACCTGTGGCCAGAATAACAGCGAGAACTAATTCAACGGCTGCCGACACCTGCTTGACGATACTTCGAACCTGGTCGATGACCAGATCCATTTCAATAACCGTCACCGTCGGAAAACTCCGAATAAAACGATTCAGAAACACCTTGTTTTCCCCGTCCAGATGAAAGCTGGTCATAAATGTTGCCGGATAACTGGCTAACAAATCCGGAGGAAACACCAGAAAGAAGTTGGGCCGCATGGACTGCCAGTCCAGCTGCCGCAGGTTAGAAACAGTCGCTTCCAGCGGCTGTGCACCCACGAGAAACGACAGCTTGTCGCCTACCTCCACACCCATTCTCTGGGCAAACTCGGCCTCTACCGACACCAGCGCTTCGGTAGTGCCATCCGGCCACCACTCTCCCGCAGTAAGCACATTTCCGGTGGGCAGCCCGGTGGACCAGGTGAGGTTGGTTTCACGCTGCCTGGGCCCCTCTTCCATTTCCCCTGCCGTTGGCAGCGGCTGATCGTTCACTGCCATAATCCGGCCGCGAATCATGGGGTACAAAGCCTCGCTGGGAACCCCCTCCTCGCGCAGCATTTGCTCTACAGGCTGCAAATCCTGAGGGCCAATATTAATCATGAAGTGATTAGGTGCATCTTCTGGTAGTTGTGTTTGCCACTCGTCGATGAGTGATGTGCGTACCAACACCAGGACCAACAAAAGCATAATCGCCATCGCAAATATCACGACTTGAAGTGCATTGGCCGTGCCTCTGCGCTGCAAGCCGGCCAATGCAAGCCGCCAGATACTACCGGCGCTCATACCGACAATACGCCCGCCTCTGAGCAGGGTCATAGCCAGCACCATTCCCAGAGAGACGGTAATCATCAATCCTGAAATAACCGCTGCGGTCAGCTTCCAGTCCCCCGAATACCAGAGCATCAACCCACTGATAGCAAGCAGCCCGATGATATAATCCCGGGTGGAGCGGCGTGTTTCCAAAGGCAGGTCCCGGCGTAGAACGCGCAACGGACTGGCCAGACTCAGGCGGCGCAGAGGCGGCCAGGCAAAGCTCATCAAGCAAGTGAGTGCGGTAGCGCTGCCTATTAAATAAGGCCGAGGACCACTGGGGCCTGGCTGAACCGGCAACTGATCAGCGAACAATTTAAAGAACAAGGCCTGAATGCCCCAGCCCAATAGACAGCCCGCGCCAGTGGCAATACTCCCCAGCAACAACAAACTGCGCCCATACAAAAAATTAATGCTGCCAGATGTAGCTCCCAGGCTTTTCATGATGGCCACATAATCGTTGTGACGTTCGCTGAAACGGCCAGCCGCAAGCGCGATGGCAACACCTGCGAGTACCACGCCCAGACTGCCTGCCAGCAACAAAAAGCTTTCCGCCCTCGCCAGGGCCTTGCCGATACCGGGCTGGCCCTGGTTGATATCAATCATTCTTTGCCCGGGTTCCAATCGAGGCTCAAGTTGCCCGCGGTGCCTCTGAAGCGCGCCAGGGTCTCCCGCATACAGCTGACGAAATTCCACCCTGCTGCCCGGTTGCACGACCCCGGTCGCCGCAATATCGGCGTAGTTCATCAACAACCTTGGGCCATAGCCATAAGTTCCTGCTGCCTGGTCCGGTTCAGCGCGCACCGCCCCGGCCACAGTAAAGCTGGCATCTCCCAATGCAACAGAGCTGCCAAGAGAAATATCGAGCAAAGGAAACAAACGTGAGTCCAGCCAAACTTCGCCCACACCGGGGCCGGATACCACGGCCCTCGCTTCACCAAAGGGCTCATCGCTGAAAGAGAGTTCTCCACGCAAGGGATACGCCGCAGAAACCGCTTTTACTGCAACCAGTTGCATTGCGTCACTAGTGCTGTAAATCATCGATGGAAAAGCCAGCGTGGTGGCGACACTGAGTCCGTCGTCGAGCGCCTCTTGCAGCCAATCTGCCGGCATTTCCCGACTACTGCGGACAACCAGATCAGCAGCCAAAAAACGATGGCTTTCCTGCTCCAGAGCACCCTGTAAACGCGAGGTAAATGCACTGATCCCGGACACCACGCCCACCGCCAGCACCAGTGCCATCGCCAGAATACCGAGCTCTCCGCCGCGCCAATCGCGCGCCAGCATTCGTGTCGCCGTTATCGACATACCTTAGCCCTCAACCAATTCGCCCGCGTCCAGTACCAGCCTGCGCTCACAACGCTGGGCCAGGGCCATATCGTGGGTCACCAGAACCAGTGTAGTGCCCTGCTCGCGGTTTAACTCAAACAGTAAATCGATGATGTGAGTCCCGGTGCGGGTATCCAGATTGCCAGTGGGTTCATCAGCAAACAAAATGGTCGGCGTCGAGGCAAAGGCTCTGGCGATTGCGACACGCTGCTGCTCTCCACCTGACATTTGCTTGGGGTAGTGCAACATACGCTCGCTGAGCTCCACGCGCCCCAGGAACTGTTCGGCCTGCTCCCTGGCATCGCCAATCCCCTGCAGTTCCAGGGGCAGCATAACGTTCTCCAGCGCCGTCAGCGCAGGGAGCAGTTGGAACGACTGAAAGACGAATCCCACCTGTTTGCCACGAAACAGCGCTCTAGCGTCTTCATCCAAAGTACCAAGATCTGTGTCTCCAATAATGACACGGCCAGCACTGGCCTCATCGAGTCCGGCCAGCAAACCGAGCAGCGTTGACTTGCCAGAACCTGAGGCACCAACAATGGCGACCGACTCTCCCGACTTGATTTCCAACGTAATCCCTTTCAGTATTTCAAGCATGCCCCCACTCATGGGCACCCGTTTTTGGAGATTTTCGGTTTTAATCATGCAGCATTCCCTTTACCACCTTATACGTGCCCCAATCCTGCTCGGTTTTCTACTCCTGGCTTTCGGCAATCCCGCCTTTACAAAAGGGAACACCTTGCTCGTGCTCGGGGATAGTATCAGTGCAGCCTACGGTATGTCGCTGGACAAGGGATGGGTTGCCCTGCTGGCAGGGCGGCTGGCAACCACCCACCCGGATTACCGGGTTGTTAATGCCAGCATCTCCGGAGAAACGACCAACGGCGCTCTTGGTCGACTAGATTCCCTCCTCGGGCAGCATAAACCTCAGGTAGTTGTCATCGAGCTGGGCGGCAACGACGGACTGAGGGGCTTTCCGGTGAGCGAATTGCGTCAGAATCTGGATCAATTAGCCCTGCGCAGCCGAGCAGCAGGGGCCCAGGTAGTTATGGTCAGCATACAGATACCCCCCAACTACGGTAGTCGTTACACTACCAGCTTCCATGAGTCGTATGCCCTGGCTGCAGAAAACACTGACAGCATTCTGGCCCCCTTTATTCTGGATGGCATAGCCACTAACCCTGAACTCATGCAGGCCGACGGAATTCATCCCCGACCAGAGGCTCAGGCGGACATGTTAAATAACATGCTTCCTTACATTGAAAAGGCGCTGCCATGACCAACGACAACCCACTCTGGCGAGACCTGCAGGAGCGTGACAGCGAACATGTATGGCACCCTTACTCAGCAACACCTTCGCGCGGAGAGATCTTTCCAATTGTAGCTGCTGATGGGGTTCGGCTAAGGCTGGCAGATGGCCGCGAACTCATCGATGGTATGGCCTCCTGGTGGTGTGCGATCCACGGCTACAACCATCCTGTGCTAAACCGGGCAGTAAACGAACAGTTGACCAAGATGTCTCACGTCATGTTCGGGGGGCTAACCCACCCGGCCGCTGTCAAACTGGCGCAACTGCTTGTGCGACTGACGCCAGACTCTCTCAGCAAGGTTTTTTTCAGTGACTCAGGTTCAGTGTCAGTTGAGGTAGCCCTCAAAATGGCAATTCAGTTCTGGCAAGCTTCCGGCAAACAGCGCAAGCAAAAAATGGTTGCGCTACGCAGCGGTTACCACGGCGATACTTTTGGCGCTATGTCTGTTTGTGACCCAGTCACCGGCATGCACCACCTGTTTGGCGACGTTCTCAACAAGCAACACTTTGTCGCTGCTCCTAAGGCCGGCTTCCATGAGGAGTGTCCTGAAACTGAAATGGAGGAAATCACCGATTTACTCACCTCCCACCATGAAGAAATTGCGGCGATTATTGTAGAGCCGGTCGTGCAGGGCGCGGGGGGCATGCACTTTTACTCTCCGGATTATCTGCGCAAGCTGCGAGCCCTGTGTGATGCCTTCGATGTTTTGCTGATTTTTGACGAAATCGCCACAGGCTTCGGTCGTACAGGAAAGATGTTCGCCCTGGAGCACGCCGATGTTGAGCCGGATATGCTGTGCCTTGGCAAGTCGCTAACTGGTGGTTACATGACGCTAGCTGCCACACTTTGTAACGATCAAATTGCCAGCACAATCAGCAACAGCGAGGCTGGCGCGTTTATGCACGGCCCCACCTTTATGGGAAATCCACTGGCCTGTGCTACCGCTATCGCCAGTATTGAGCTGCTGATTTCGCAACCATGGCAAAGGAAAATTCAACGCTTAAATCTGCAACTCGAAGAAGGCCTTAGCCCGGCGCGCAAACTTCCTCAGGTCAATGACGTGCGCACACTCGGAGCCATCGGTGTTATTGAGTTGCATGAGGCCGTCGACATGCAAAGAGTCCAGCCGATGTTTGTGGACAAGGGGGTCTGGATTAGGCCGTTTGGCAAACTGGTTTACACCATGCCGCCATACACAATGAACGAAGAAGACCTGGCAGCGCTCACCGCGGCTATGGTAGAGGTCGTCGCTGCACTTTAGCGCGCTAGGCGAACCCGCCCCTGCATGAACGTCACCGCCTGCCCCGTCATCCGCACTCGGCCCGCGCCGTACTCGCAGTTTATCTCGCCGCCGCGCGCCGATATTTGTCTAGCTTCCAATCGTTCAAGCCCAAGACGCTGCGACCAGTACGGCACCAATGCGCAGTGAGCCGAACCGGTCACTGGATCTTCGTTAATACCCACCTGAGGGCCAAAAAAACGCGACACAAAATCGCAGTTATCGCCCGGCGCCGTCGCAATAATGCAGCGATCGCTTGCGGCCAGCAATGCGGTAAAGTCTGGAGATATTCTGGCCACGTCTTCTTCGAACTCAAACACATACAGTAATTTTGCGGCCCCGCTCACCTGCTTAACATCAGACGGTCTCGCGCCTAACGCAGCGCATATCTCCATATCCACTGCACCATCGCTCAAGGCATAGGCCGGAAAGTCCAGGGTGTAGCCAGAATCATGACGCAGCACCTGCAGCATACCTGAGCGGGTGTGAAAACAAATACGTTCGCCAGCGTAAGCAAGATGATCAAATAGCACATGCGCAGTGGCAAGCGTGGCATGCCCGCACAAATCGACTTCTACCGTTGGCGTAAACCAGCGTAATTCAAAGCCATCCTCTACAGGCACCATAAAGGCTGTCTCGGAAAGATTGTTCTCGAAAGCAATGGACTGTAACAGCTCATCTTCGAGCCACTTGTCCAGGGGCATAACTGCCGCGGGGTTGCCGCCAAAGGGTTCGCTGGAAAAAGCATCGACCTGGTAAATTGCGTAGCTCATAGCGTGGTTACCGACCTGCCGTTGTACATGTGCTGGTGCTCTAATATAGTAGCTGCAGACAAATGGTGACAGGGAAAACAACTCAGGGCATGTCAAAGAGAGCACAAACTCCGTTGCAGCTCAGTTTTTATCGAGTCATCTTCGGCACTGAGACAAGGGCGGGGAAATGGTTCGATATCATCCTCATCATGGTTATTCTTGCCAGTGTTTTGGTGATCATGCTGGACTCGATTCACGAGTACCACATCAATTATGGTGTTCTGTTCCTCCAGATCGAGTGGGCTTTCACGCTCATGTTCACCGCCGAATATCTGATCAGGCTATGGTGCTCGGATAACCGCAAAGGCTATGCGATCAGCGTTTATGGTATCGTGGACCTTCTCGCGCTAATGCCCACCTACCTCTCTCTTTTGCTGCCCCAGGCTGCGCCCTTACTCATTATCCGGGTGCTACGCATCCTCAGGATATTCAGGGTATTGAGACTCCTGGCCTTGCTCGATGAAGCCAATGACCTCGCCCGAGCGCTGCATAATTCTACCCGTAAAATATTCGTTTTTTTCTCGATGATGATATTAATGGCCACCATTTTTGGCTGTCTTATCTACGTTATTGAAGGACCTGAACACGGTTTCAACAGCATTCCCCACAGCATTTATTGGGCGATCGTCACCATAACGACCGTGGGCTATGGCGACGTGGTTCCGATGACCCCAATGGGCCAGGTGTTGTCAGCGGTTGGCATGCTCATGGGCTACGCCGTTATCGCCGTCCCCACTGGGATTGTGACCGCCGAGCTAACCCTTGCCCAGCGATTGCACAAAGAGCGAGCCATTCGTGCAGCGCGCAATTGCACCACCTGCGCTCATGTCGAGTCAGACCCGGAAGCCGTTTATTGTCGCCACTGTGGCAGTTCCCTTCCTGCGCCCGGACACCAACCAGAAGACGAAGCTTAGCGTTCTCTATCGGGCGCACATGGTCGCGCCAATACTGCTATAATACGCTTCCATTTTTCGTGCAGCAGACCATGTCTACACCCATCCACTCTTACCGAAAATACTGGGCCGAATGTTTTGGCCCGGCACCTGAACTGCCCACCACCCGGGCGGAAATGGACGCGCTTGGCTGGGATAGTTGCGACATCATTGTGGTCACCGGCGATGCCTATGTAGATCACCCAAGCTTCGGCATGGCGGTAATCGGACGCTTACTGGAAGCGCAGGGCTTTAGAGTCGGCATCCTTGCCCAGCCAGACTGGACCAGCGCTGAGCCATTCAAGGCACTGGGTAAACCCAACCTGTTTTTCGGTGTCTCTGCTGGCAACATGGACTCAATGATCAACCGCTACACCGCCGATAAAAAACGTCGTCACGATGACGCCTATACCCCTGATAATCAGGGCGGCAAGCGCCCTGATCGAGCTGTCATCGTATACAGCCAGAGGGTCAGGGAAGCCTACCGCGATGTACCCCTGATCATTGGCAGTATTGAGGCGAGCCTCAGGCGTATCGCACACTACGACTACTGGAGTGACAAGGTTCGTCGCTCCATTTTGCTCGATAGCCGAGCGGACCTTCTGCTTTATGGTAACGCTGAGCGTGCGATCGTCGATGTTGCTCACCGCCTGGCTGCCGGCGAGTCGGTGCATACTATTCGAGATCTCCGTGGTACTGCGTTTGTGCGTAAACGCATTCCTGACGGCTGGCGTGAAATCGATTCTACATCCATCGACCCGGTAGGCGCTGTCGATAAAATCGTTAGCCCTTACCAGGAAATAAGCACCGCCGAATGCTCACCCGACGAAGTCGCCGTGCAACAGGGTGAAGATGTTGTGCGCATTCTGGACAGGGTCGATGACACCCGTCCCGCAGTGATACGCATTCCTTCTTATGAGCAGGCAAAAGATGACCCCGCTCTTTATGCCCATTCGTCTCGTGTATTGCACAAAGAAACCAACCCGCACAATGCCCGCCCACTAATACAGGCGCATGGTGATCGGGAAGTTTGGCTGAATACCCCGCCGATTCCGCTGGAGACAGACGAACTGGACTGGTTGTTCGAACTACCTTATACCCGGCTCCCCCACACTAGCTATGGCGATGCCCGCCTACCCGCCTATGAAATGATTCGTCACTCGGTCAATATCATGCGAGGATGTTTTGGCGGCTGTACGTTCTGTTCCATCACCGAACATGAGGGCCGAATCATCCAGAATCGCTCTGAAGAGTCCATTCTCAGAGAAGTAGAAAGCATCCGCGACACCTCACCGGCATTCACTGGAGTAATTTCCGACCTGGGCGGTCCTACGGCAAACATGTGGCGCCTGGCTTGCAAGTCCAAAGACATCGAAGCCAAATGTCGCAAGCTCAGTTGTGTTTTCCCCGGCATATGCAAAAACCTCAATACCGACCAAAAACCATTGGTGGAACTGTATCGCAAGGCCCGCGAGATCGATGGCGTTAAGAAGGTTTTAATCGCATCGGGGCTGCGCTATGACATAGCGGTAGAGTCCCCCGAGTACGTTAAAGAACTGGTTACCCACCACGTGGGCGGCTACCTGAAAATTGCTCCGGAGCACACTGAAGAGGGTCCACTGGATAAAATGATGAAGCCGGGCATAGGCACCTATGACCGCTTTAAAGCGATGTTTGAAAAATATTCCAGGGCCGCCGGAAAAGAGCAGTACCTGATTCCCTATTTTATCGCGGCTCACCCTGGCACATCAGACAAGGATATGATGAACCTTGCGCTTTGGTTAAAGCGCAACAAGTTTCGGGCTGATCAGGTACAAACCTTCTACCCCTCTCCGATGGCCAGTGCTACGGCGATGTACCACAGCGGCAAGAACCCTCTAAAGAAGATCTCTCGCAACAGCGATACCATGCCCACTGTAAAAGGACTGTCACAGCGGCGTTTGCACAAGGCATTTCTCAGGTATCACGACCCCGATAACTGGCCGGCCTTGAGAAAGGCATTGAAGAAACTTGGACGCACCGACTTGATCGGCAATGGCAAACTGCATTTGGTGCCACCGCGGCAACCAGGAAAACGTCATGCCATTGTTGAGCCTGGACAAGCGTTCGCCACACAGCACAACGGATTACCCCGGACACCCGGACACCGAAGTAAAAACAAGAGAAGAAGCCGATGAATACCGTGAAAACTTTAACAAGCCTTGCCGGTCTGTTCCTGCTGAGCCTGTCTACTGCATCTTTTGCCGCGACAGTGGGCGAACCACTCCCTCCCCTGGCCATCAGCCAGCCTGGCGAAATCATGCTGGATGGCGATGGCATTGGCTACCAACCCTGGAATAGCCAGAACACTGTGGATAAGGTCCACGTTGTGCAATATATTCCCGCCACTATGTCAGCCAGTAAGATGTACCGCCCCTTTACTGATTACCTTGAAGAGAATTACGACCCCTCTCACTTTCATGTCACTACCGTCATCGACCTGGATGCAGCATTGTGGGGCACCAGTGGGCTGGTCTCATCTGAAGTTGAAAAGAACAAGCGAAAATACCCCTTATCCACCCTGGTGCTGGACAAGACAGGCAGTGGCATTGGCACCTGGTCACTAGGCAAGAACGGCAGTGGCTTATTTATCGTCGACGAAACAGGCATCGTGCATTTTGCCATTCGTCACAAAATGGACGCTACAGAGCAACGCGATGCAGAAGAAGTTTTTTCCACTCTGGTCGCACAATGACAACCGCTTACACCGCTCAGTTTGTTAGCTAGCCTGTGGCCTGGAGCGGACTTCTCAGGCCTGCCCCAGGCGCTTTTTAGTGTGGCGCGTAGCGTTGGCCCCGAGCGGGTCGTCCGGCCAGGGGTGCTTGGGGTAGCGACCCTTCATTTCTTTTTTGACATCCTGGTAACTGCTTCTCCAGAAACCCGCCAGATCCTGGGTGACTTGCAAAGGGCGCTTGGCCGGCGATAAGAGATGAACCTGGAGTGCTACCTTCCCTCCCACGATAGTCGGAGTTTCCTCGCAACCGAACATTTCCTGCAGCTTCACCGCCAGTACCGGGGGGCGCTGAGCATAGTCTATTGCGATACTCGAACCGGACGGCACCACCATGCGTTCAGGCGCCAGACGCTCTAGCTCCAGAGGCAATGGCCACGGCAACAGTGCGTGTAAAATCGCCTTCAAATCCAGTTTCTGAAAGTCCTCTAAGCGAGCAACCTGCCCAAGATACGGCAACAACCAATGCTCCAGGGAATCCAGCAAGCCCTGATCAGAAAGATCTGGCCAGGTCTTGTCTCCTGCAGCAGCGCAAACCTCATTCATCAGGCGTACACGATCACGCCATTGTTGCAACGGCTTGCTCCAGGGCAGAACCTGCAATCCTTTTCTTTGCACCACACCGAGCAAAGCCCTACTGCGGGCTTCCTCGGTGACAGTGTCCAAGGGCTCAACAGATACTTCGATCTGGCCGCACAGTGTTCTGCATTGGGCGATGAAACGCTCCAATCGATTGTCCCAATCTACCAGTTCCTGCTGATGCAGCAACGGCGACAAAATGTCATCGAAACAGACGGGATTGAGAGCCGTTGCACTATAGATTCGATCGCTACTTTGACCAGAGTGGCCACCGGTATCGGCTACAGCCAACCATCGCTGCTTGGCCAGATGATCATCGCCTTGCAGGCTAGCACTGCGTCCATTGCTCAACTGGTACTCACAATCACTTGTGTCCCGGCGCCTGGCAATACGATCAGGATAGGCGCTGGCTACCAAAACCCCCATCACATCGGCAGGATCTACAGCAATCGACAAGCGCCTGGGCTTGTGAACATCACTGGCGATACGCGCAAAGCGCCTGGCTTGCTGCCAAATACGCCGAAACCAACCCTGAGCTTCAGAAGGGCAGCGCTGCTCGCCCATCAGTACGGCCACGGTATGGGCGATGTCTACACCAACCGCTGACAAGGGATTACGCTCAGACAGTGCAGCCGCCAGCAGGCAGGCTGTTTCAGTAGCGTGAATATCGCAACCGACGAGCAGCATATGAGCCAGCCTGGGGTGCAAAGGCATTTGCGCCAAGCGAACGCCGTGCGGCGTTAATTGCGGCTTAGCAGCCTCGCTGTAGAAAAGCGCACCGCACTTTTCCAGTACATTAAGAGACTGTTCCCACGCTGCCAATGGGGGTGAATCCAACCAATCGAGTTCTACGGGATCACTCACGCCCCACGCCAGCAGTTGCAATGCCAGGGGCGCCAGGTCTGCCTGTTGAATTTCTGCGTCGCCATGAGCAACCAAGCGACCATGCTGCTCCTCGGACCAGAGCCTATAGCATTGCCCGGGACCCAGGCGACCCGCCCTACCCTGGCGCTGTTCCGCCGAGGCACGGGATATACGCCTGGTAGCCAGTCGAGTCATCCCGGTTCCCGGATCAAACAAGGCCTCACGCTGCAGTCCTGAATCAACTACAGAGTTGATGCCTTCAATGGTTAGGCTGGTTTCCGCCACATTGGTGGCAAGCACCACCTTGCGATAACCGGCAGGCGCAGGATCAATCGCCCGCTGCTGCTTATCCATGGTCAAACTACCGTAAAGTGGAGCCAAAAGAACATCGGCATGCGCCCCTGCCTTTAGCGTTTTTTCTAAATCTCTGCCCACAGCATTGATTTCACGCTGACCCGGCAGGAACACCAATACACTGCCGGGCTGCTCATTGAGTGCTTTGAGCACTAACTGGACGATGGCTGGCGCCAATGGCTCCCTTATCTTATGAGCAGTGCCAAAATGGCTTTGCACTGGATGCTGACGACCCGCAGACGTGATTAGCGGCGCACCGCCTAACAGTTGCGAAACATTATCACCGTCAAGGGTTGCAGACATCACCAACAGACGCAGGGGGCTGCTTTCGCGAAAAAGTTCTCGCCCCTGAAGGCACAGGGCCAGGCAAAGGTCTGAATCAAGGCTGCGTTCATGGAACTCATCAAAAATGACAAGACCAACATCCTCCAGACCGGGATCGGCCTGTAATCGGCGAGTTAGAATGCCTTCCGTAATGACTTCGATTCGAGTTTTTTCGCTGGTTTTACTTTCCAACCGAATGCTATAACCCACCGTCTCGCCCAGCTTTTCACCAAGCATCCGGGCCATGCGAGTTGCGCAGGCTCTGGCGGCCATGCGCCTGGGCTCGAGCATGACAATTTTTCGCCCTTCGAGCCAGGGTTCGTTAAGGAGAGCCAGCGGCACCAAAGTGGTCTTACCAGCCCCAGGCGGTGCTTGCAGTACCGCCTCGGAGGCGTCTGAGAGTGCATCTTTCAGCGCAGGAAGTACGTCTGATACTGGTAAATTATGAAAATCATCAACTGCCATGCCGCCATCTTAACCAAGGCTGGGAGCGCACGCCATGAAAACCAGACTGGCACTTTATTCTCTGGGGTATTGAAGCGTCAGCTGCCGTTTGATTCTGCGCCCACCAGTACCTGCCTTTGCGCTAGTGGCATGACACAGGTCGTCCAGACCCGGCATAAACCGCCGTTACAAAAGTTTAAAAAATCGTCCAGCGCGCTAAATAATTCAATTCACTGCGGCAAAAAAATCGGTATTCCGGCTATACTCCGATCGATATCAAAATGCAGAGCACAGGCGAACCAATGAAACAAAAACTAATGACTGGCAAATTATGCTTGGCTTTGGTGCTGATGAGTTTTTTAGCAACCGGGGTCAATGCAGGCACTAAGAATGGATCCCCGTTTTACTTTCCATCGGAGCCCGGGCCGTATTCCGTAGGGTATGAAACTTACGCAATATCAGATAACGAGCGTGACGGGCGCACCCTGTTGCTGGATGTGTGGTATCCGGTGCGGCGAGTCGATACGAAAGATGCAGCAGACGCAGCATACTTTTTTGTACCTGAGGCATTTGGAGTGGATCCACTGCCGGCGCGCTTTGCCAAAGTCGATGTACCAATAGCACCGCGCAACGTTAAGAACCTGGTCGTCTTCTCCCATGGCAATAACAGCTTCAGTGCGCAATCCATTGCGCTGACGGAAACATTGGCCAGTCACGGTTATGTCGTCGTAGCACCAAACCACACTGGAAATACGGTGTTTGATCCGACAGACCCCTTTGAGGTCGCGGCATTGAATCGGGTAGGCGACGTGGGATTTGTGATAGATCACATCATGGCGCGAAATGCGGATGAGCAAGATTCATTCTTTCAGCAAATCAACCCGGACAATGTTGGCGTTACAGGCCATAGCTTTGGGGGCTTTACGACAGTCGGTGCAGCTGTTGGCTACGAAGGTATTGAAGGAGATCCCAGAATAAGTGCTATCGCGCCGGTCTCAGGCGTCATTCAAAATATATTTACGCCAGAGCAGTTAGCTACTATTGATATACCGGTCTTGTTACTGGGCGGTACAGATGACCAGGTGGTGCCTATAGAGGGTAATGACTATGCCTATCAAAACCTGGTTGGTGAGAAGCCGGTCCATCAGGTTAATCTGATTGGCGCCAATCATGAGCAGTTTGCGGTGCTGTGTGACCTTGGTGATTCTTTAATCAACAGTGGCGTGGCTTTCGAGGATTGGTCGACGGATTTTCTGGGCTCTCTCCTCTTGCCCCGCTATACACGCGTATGTCTGGAAGCTTTGCTTGAGTATGAGACGGTTGAACGCCTGCAGAACCAGTATGTCGTATCCTTCTTCCGTCGCTATTTGCCGATTAGCGGCAGCTTCTGGAAGTCTGAGCCCTATGGAATCTTCCTCTTCCCCGACTGGAAACGGCAAGACAAACCAGATTCTAAAGCCTGGAGAAAATCAGGGAGGGACCCCTCAGACCTATGGTACTAGCCCTCAAATTGATGCGAAAACGCCCTCTTTTTGAGGGCGTTTTTTGTCTCAAGCAGCAGACTTTCGGCTTGACTAGACGCTTAAACAAGTGGCCGAACGATTTACACACTTTTACTAGAAACATTGACACTGCGTAAACAATCGTTCGCTACAGTGTCTCCAGTTAGCCGCAAGTGTCCATAGCACGATCGGCTAGCAGGTTACCCGGCTTCCCAAAAATTTCGGCTAGCCTAAGCCCCGCTGAAGGGGGGTCTTCAGCGGGGCTTTTTTTTGGGCAGTCGAAACACAGCCTGAATATTGAAAGCCTTGATGCACATATCCAAACGCCAGAGCTTCCAACAGAAACGCGCCGACTGCACTGACTACGCCGGTATCGCCACTGCTTCAAGCTTCTTTACGCCAATGACATTGCTGTTGGGCAAGAAAAGCATGCTGCTCAAATATTGACCACAAGGGTCTTGGGTCTGGGCTAAATGAATTATTTGAAGAACAAGGTCTTCTTTTCAAAATCAGGCCCATAAACTGGCTCATTCCTGTCAGTCAAATAAGCGCGATTGACGCTTTCAACAAAACCTACCTGAGATGAGATTTCCAGCATTGCGTGATAGTTGTCATGCTCAAAGTGCGCCACTAAAGATGCGCTATCCTCCCAAAGCTCATAAACCTGAACTGCTAACTGATCGCATGGATCTGCGGAAAAGCAATAGGCATGACATCCAGGCTCATTATCGCGCGTTGCTTGCTGAACTGGTGTTGATAACGAGACCATGCGATCCCGCTCTTTTTGAGAGGTGAAAGTAAGTTTTGCTGCCACTATGATCATTCAATGCCTCAAGGGATATTCCAACCTCGAATGTCCGAGTGTGGCCAGCATACGAAAAACTACAAGCGTGCAGCAAACTATGGCTATGAATTTAGCCACTCAATAGCATTTTGCTCGTTTCGGAACACTCGAGATTCGGACTTGCCCTCTTCTTCTCGATACACTTCAAACTGTCGCATCTGACCAAAAGCTAAATTATCTACAACATATATTGCCAGCTTGTTGGGCTTGATAAATTTTGTTTTTCCATGAGCTGCCATGGCTTTGATTTGACCCGTTGTAAACTTAATCTTAACTTCGCTCATATCCCATAACCGTTTTTCATAGGGATAAGATTCCGCGACTTCGTTTATAATTAATTTCACGTGATCATACGACGGGTTTACCAGAAATTTAACTCTAGTGATCCCATTTTCATGCGTTATTAGGTGTGTGTTCGACATACTTTGTAAGATTGATTGGGGTCTAACGCCAGATTCAGAAGAGGAATACTATAGAGACCACCGACACCAACTTTGAAGACTTCGCCCCATCCATGGTTGCCATTGCACTCGCCTCTGGCTGTTTTCCAGCGCTGTTATTCACCCTGTGTGCGAAATTCTCAAAGAGAACGTCGATCAGGGCACCATAAGCCGTAATTTCATCATATTTTTGAGTTTTATTGCAAGCATTGAAAGCAAATTTTTCAAAACTGACCGACCAGTATTAATACTTGTGAACATCTTTTTAGCAAAAGACCGGTAACAGCTGAAATCTGACTTGATCGTTATCATCAATATCGGTGAATAGCCGCACCTTCACATAACAGCAGTGAAGCGCCAGTCCACGCTGCTCTCAATTGAACGCCCTATAGGAAAATTCGGTCTTAAGGTTTACTTTCCATGGCACACCCCCTACTTCTACGTAAGGATAGATGAAAAAATTTAATGCCTGATACTCACCTGCGGGACTCAGCACAATATCTCGCCCGGTACTAAAGTGAATTCTGTCAGCAGGCAGGTAGCCATAGCGCATCTCCTTCAGCTCAGGGTGTTGGGCCGCCTCAGCAGCATCGACCGGCACCCAGCCTCGCTCTGGCAAGTAAAATTGCGCCCAACAATGATAGTTATTAATACTGCCTCCGGCCATCGATAATGGGATCCGAAAGCCAATTTCAAAACGAGCTGGTATACCCTCAGAACGCGCCAGAGAAATAAACAGGGCATGAAAGTCGGTGCAGTTACCCATACGTTGATTGCTGACCCAGAAAGTGTCGCCATTACCCCACCCACCACCAATTTTTTTGTACTCTATATTCTCCACCACCCAGTCATAAATGGCTCGAGCAGTAGCTATGGCTGATTGATCGGCGCGGGATGAATGTATTTCTGTGCGAATGGGGTCCAGTATTTTATGGCCCACTGGTACCAGGTTGTTAGGCGCGAGGTAACGCTGACGATCTTTTTCAGAAAGCGCCTGTGGGTCGTCAGTTAGCATTTTTCGTTCCACGACCCAGGTGAATTCTGCATCAATGGGGCCGTTGAGGTTGGCCGGCCTGCGAATATGAAAGTAGCGGTTACCATGGGTCGACTCCACACCCTCCTTCCCCGCAAATGACGACCGAAACTGGGTAGACATAATGCGTTGACTCCCATTTACAACCGGCATTGGTATATAGATATCGACAGCTTTGTGACTGGGAAACTCTCCTGCCAAAAATCGGTAATTGAACTCAAACCGACGGATAAGCTCGTTCTCAGTAATCGCAGATTGGGGCATACAAATAAACAAAATAAGTAAAAAACTGCGCATTCTGTGATCTCAGATCCTTCAGTCTTATAATTCTAGAGCAATATGCAAAGGGTAAGTAGCCCTGCAAGCTACAATGACTATAATGGCGTGCTCTTAAGTGACGAAGACACACGCCATGGCAATGTTCGACAAAGACAACCAACCGCTAGGAGAGACAGAGGCGCTGGAGCGCCACATCCAGCGTGCGCTAGCTACCGATGAGCCGCAGGGTCTGCACCTGGAGCTCAGCTATCGCATTATCAAGGCCATTTTTAACCCGGTGGTCATAGGCACTGAAAACCTACCGGAAAAACCCTGCCTGTTTGTGGGCAACCACTCTCTGTTTGCGCTAGATGGATGGGTTCTTGGGCCGGTATTCATGCGCGAACTTAACCGCTTCCCACGAGGTTTGGGTGACAAATTTTTATTTAGCAATGACAGAGTTAGCAAAGTCGTCATGGCTGCGGGCGGCGTAATGGGGCACCCAGAAGTGTGCGCCGCCATGATGGAGGATGGCCAGGACTTGTTGGTCTTTCCAGGGGGAGCTCACGAGGCGGTTAAACCCACTCGCGATATGTACGAACTGCAATGGAAGGAACGCTATGGCTTCGTCAAATTAGCGGCGAGACATGGCTACACCATTATGCCGGTTGGCCTTGTTGGTCCGGACGAATTTTACGGTCATCTGATGGAAGGGGAAGACATACCTGACTCGCGGATAGGCCAGCTTTTGCAACGCCTGGGCGTACTGAATGAAGACACTCGTTCAGACATACTACCTCCTATTCCATTGGGCGCACTTGGCTCCCTGTTTCCTAAACCTCAGCGTTGCTATATCGGACTGGGTGAACCTGTAGACCTGTCCCAGTACAAAGGCAAAACCCCTACCAAAAAACAACAGCAGAAAATTCGAGACCAGGTGGCTGAACAGATAGAGATTCAACTGGCTGAGTTACTATTCACTCGCGCTCAAAATCGAGGACGTGACGGGTTCCTGCGGCGCCTGTTAACGATCTAGCGCCTACGCCCGTATTCAATCCTGCATAACCCGAGCTAATCGCTCTGGTTGGCGCCACCGGCCGCGATATAAACGCGTGGCATAACATACGGCGAGACTCAAAAGCATAATGACAAACACCCACCACGACACCAGGGGGTCCATATCCCATTGCACGATAACAAAGTACTGAACTATCAACATAAACCAGTGTAGCGAAGTAGACGTGAACATTATCCAGCGAGTGTCGCCAGCCCCCCGCAACACACCGCCCGATATCAAAATGACTGCATCGGCCAGCATGTAGGTAACGAGCCCCAGCATCATGGTCGATGCCAGAGTACTAATTTCAGCGAAGTACTCATCTCCCGTCGAAAACACCTCGACCAGTTCCGTCCGAAAGATCAAAAACAGCAGGGCGAGGATGCTGGAATAGCTAAGAGAGAGTATCAGTCCTGAGGAAATCACCTGATTAGCGCGCTGCATATCCCCAGCGCCTACAAAGCGGCCAATCAACGTCATCACGCCGATATTCAGGCCCATCATCGGCACGAATGACAGCATGTCCCAGTTAAATACAATTGACATCGCTGCGCCTTGTACCACACCGTAGCCTTGGAACATCAGCAGAAAAACATTGAACGTCGCGGTATTCATAAAGCTTTCTAACGCAGAGGGCCCACCCAGCCGAAGGTAACGTCGCATTACGCTGCGGTCAAAAACCCAGGATTCCCCCACAGAAAAATGTAAACGATGAGCTCGGGCCAGGTAGAAAAAAAGAAGCAATAATATGGTAACAAACTGTGCGGCGACGGTGCCCAATGCCGCCCCGATAATACCCAGTTCGGGCAAACCGAAGTGGCCAAAAATGAGCACCCAGCTGAGGGGGATATTGAGACAAACACCGCATATGTATCCCGCCATCACCACCCGGGTACGACCAATACCGACGAAGTAAGATGCCAGGCATGCCTTTAACAGTTGAAAGAAACTGCCTCCCATGAGCGTATAAAAATAAACTTGCTCCAGCGGAACCTGCTTGGGATCGTGCCCCAGGTGAGGAAAGATCTGCCCTACTGAATAACCGATAATTGCTAGCAAGGGTAATGCGCTGGTGGCAATTATCACACCCTGGGTCACAACCTTCGGGCAGCGCGACATCATTCCCGCGCCGTGGTACTGCGCCACCATCGCGTTACCGTAACTAATCAGTCCAATGAACAATGACATACAAAAAAAGGACGCCACGGCACCACCCATGGCCGCCGCAATGTGCACCGAATCAATCTGTGACATAAACCAGCGATCTGTGAAAACCATGAACGCAAAGGCACCCTGGGAAATCACCATGGGTATGGACAGACGGAGTAGTTCCCGTAGCGTTGTTAAAGAGAGGTAGTGCACATTACAGGCTTAATAAACTTTAAAAGGAACAGAGACGCATTATACTGAGGCAGACCTAATAGTCTGCCTGTTCTCTGCCTCGGTCTAGCAAATACTTTGTCATTTATCGAATACCTATGAAAAAGCTGTTCCTTACCTGCGCCATCATCTTCGCAATTATCACCTGGCTCCTGCTGTATTTCATACCTAATGAGATGCGCTTTCTCCCGCCCTACCCCATCACTGAGACACCGGCGTCCGTGGGATTGGATTTTGAATCTTTCACCCTGACAACAGTCAATGAGAAGCTCACGCTAGAGGGCTGGTGGATGCCCGCTCGCATACCCCGCGCGAATCTTGTGTTTATCCACGGTGGGGGATCCAACCGCCACAGTGATTTTTTCAAGTCTCTGGAGTTTTATGCAGCAATGGTTGCCCAAGGAATCTCCGTAGCGGTAGTTGATCTGCGCAACCATGGAGATTCCCAGAGTGACGATAAAGGTTTGCAGTTTGGACGCACAGAAATGTGGGATGCGCTGGCCTTGATCGACTGGACACGAGAAAAAGCACCCGACATACCGCTTTATGCAATGGGCATATCTATGGGTGGCGCGACCCTAATTCACGCTGCGAATAGCGGCGTGTCGGTAGATGGATTAATACTGCTAGACCCCGTGCTGAACACTGCAGACGTTATTGTTCAAAGCGCTTGGGTAGAGACAGGAATTCCACCCGCACTGTTCAAAGCTTCTGCCTGGGCTGCAGCGGCCTGGCACGGCATGCCGGGCGGTGACCAACAAGCCGGCGCTATTGCGGCTCGACTGCGTCAGCCAATCTTATTAATTCAGGATCCGGGCGACCCGGTCACACGAGCGGCTTATGCTCGAGAACTCGCCGCAGAAAACCCGGCAATCCAATATTGGGAAGCGCCGCCGGTGAGCAGAGAAGCTGCGCCAGAATTGGAATGGCGGGGCCGCTGGGGCAGTCACGTCACAGGATATATACTTTTCCCAGACTTGGTGTTAGAGCAAATTTTTGCCTTCATGGCATTGCCACCTTAACGATAGCTATCCTCAGAATTTGCCGCCAGGTAGATAAAAGATGTCCAGGCAGCAACGTTTTGAGCCAGATCCTGAGGATCAATTTTGTCCAGAGTATCGTTGGGGGTGTGATGCAGGTCAAAATAATCCCAGCCATTTTGCTCCAAGCCAACCACAGGGACACCCGCTTCTCGTAAATACTTCATATCAGGACCGCCAGTGGCCGCGTTGCTACCTGGCCCAGCGCCCATTGAGCGCACCACACTGCCCAGTGCTTGCGCTACCTGCACCTTGTCTTCGACAACTCCGGTATTAAATCGCCAAATACGCCCGGCACCAAAATCGGACTCAGACGCCACAATATGATTAGCCAACTCGTTCGCGTAAGACTCTGCATAAGCCTTACCACCGACCAGGCCTACCTCTTCTGCGCCAAATAAAACCACTCTAATGGTGCGGCGCGGGCCATTTGGCATTGCGTCCATTACCGCCTTTGCAGCTGCCATCACGATGCCGACGCCTGCGCCATCATCTACAGCACCTGTGCCCAGATCCCAGGAATCCAGGTGCGCCCCGATTAATACGATTTCATCCGGTGCTTCTCGACCTGGAATCTCGGCAATGACATTGCCAGAGACTCCCGCGGGTCGTCGCTCTGGCGTCAACACCAACCGCAACCTAAGAGACGAGTGCGCTGCAAGAATACGTTGCAGCTGATCGGCGTCAGGCGCTGATATTGCCGCGGCGGGCACGCCCTGCGGCTCACCCACTTCCGTTACGCGGCGCATTTGGCCAGTATGGGCAAAACGATGACTGCTGGTACCCACAGAACGAATCAACGCCGCAAGGGCACCCTTTTCTTCTGCGATATAGGCCGCTTGGCGACGTTTGGCTGCAGCGACACTGTAACCGGAGCCATCCTGAGTTCTGGTCATGACTTCATCAACCAAAATAATTTTTCCCTTTACTGTTTCGGCGGGCGCAATGGCCAGGGCGTTAAGCGAAGGAAAGGACGCCAATTCACCTTCCACTCCATCTGGCCCCGTAGAAATACTGCCACCCAGCGCAGTAACGACCAGCGGCTGCGGGTAAGGTGCAGTTATTTGCGCCCACTCCACACCTCGCTCCCATACCGGCAGGGCAAAGGTTTCCACGCGTACATTGGCAAAACCCATGGACTCAAACTTCGCCACCGCCCAGTTTCTGGCTCGTTCCTCGGCCTCGGTACCCGCTAACCGGGGCCCCACCTCAGTAGTAAGAGACTCAACAATGGAATATCCAAGATTGCTTTGCTCAGCTTGGCTCGCGAGCAGAGCCGCACGCGCCTCAAGCTGAGGGCTAATCGTCTGGGCAAGTGCTTGCAGGTTAAAGAGAAGTGTCAGCGCCAGGGTCAAAAGTCTGTGGCTAAACAATGAAAGTACCTCCGTAAAATATAAAGCTTACCCTCAAGACGTCGGCCACGACATGTACACTTCCGATACAGGCCGTCATATACTGGGTCATCGTTTTGTACAGGCATGATCATGAGCGGGAATACCCAACCCAAATGGCCCTTTCGCTGGGACTTACTGCTACGTTACCGATATATCGAAACTATTGCTCTATGGGAAGGCAGGCTCACTACCCGCCACCTGTGCGATACCTTTGGTATTGGGCGTCAACAGGCCAGCAAAGATATCAACAATTACCTCCGTGAGGTAGGAATAGGCAACCTGGAGTACGATAAGTACCTGAAAGGCTATAAACCAACCGGCCAATTCCAGCCCCAGGTCACCCAGGGCCTTGCAGACGAATACCTGCACCTGATGGCGCGCAATAACGAGCTAATGAACGTGTTTGAATCACTGGCCCTAAACGTCAGTAACGCAGAAGTTCTGAGCCATCCCGTGCGCGACGTTAAGCCAGATGTGCTGAGGCCCATCATGCAGGCTGCAAGGCAACAGAAACGACTGGACTGCGATTACGTGTCACTCAACCATCCGGACCGGGAGGGTCGCATCATCGTTCCTCATACCCTTGTTTACACCGGACTGCGATGGCACGTACGTGCCTGGTGCGAAAAAAATCAGGAATACAGGGACTTCGTGCTGAGTCGCTTCAGGGACACACCCGACATCATGGACGAATCTGAGCATGGCGCCGCTGATGACACTGAGTACAATACAGAAGTTACTATCCGCATCACGCCGGACCCCCGGCTCACGTCTGCGCAGCAAGAAGTGATAGAAATTGACTACGGGATGCAAGGCGGCGCCCTGTGCATCACCACCCGTGGCAAACTCGTCTCCTATGCGCTTAAGCTATTGCACGTAAATCCCCGCGAGCAACTTGCAGACCCCATGGCGCAGCAAATCATCGTAGCCAATCGGGATGAACTTGAACCTTGGCTATTTGGGTGAACTGATGAGCGATCAAAATGAATATGAAGAAGCATTCAGCGAAAACGGATTTTGGGACAAACTCAAGCGCTACGCCAAGGCCGCCGGTCGCGAGGTAGTAGAAAAAGCATTGCTGCTGTATTACGCCATGCAGGAGGAAAAGGCGCCCGCCTGGGCCAAAGCGACTATCGCGGGTGCTCTGGGCTATTTTATTGTGCCAATAGATGCCATTGCCGACTTCACCCCTGCGGTGGGCTATGCCGACGACCTCGGCGTGTTAGCGCTTGCCCTGGCCGCCGTCGCTACCTACATCAACGATGATGTGAGGGGCAAAACCGCAGATAAATTGCATGCATGGTTCGGGGAAGACAGCTCGAGCGACTGAGATAAAGGCAAAGTGACGTTATAGCTTTGAGGTTTTACTCGCTGGGAACTGCCGATCTATATTCCCTGATAGCTTCGATATGCCGCCGCATATTCAATGGCATCTTTGTTATCGATCAATGCGCCGTTGGGCAACTCGTCGGAGCGTGCACTGATCTCAAACATGGCCCGACCAAGATCGACGCCGGTGATGACCAGGTAGCCAGGCTGCAGCAGCCGCTCGAGCAGATAAGTCGCAAAATTTGCGTTTTCTTCGGTCGGTCGTATCCAGGCGGACCGATGACCAAAAGTTCTCAAGCCAGTACCTTTTGCCATTTCAGCCACTCTGCGCTCGGCACTGCCCTTGTCTTTTGCCCATTGCGCATCCTCCTCTTCACCGGTTCCCATCCCTGTCACATAGTGGAAACTCATGGGCGCTTCCGTTCGCGCAGACAACCATTCGGTAACGAAAGCAATCGGAAAATCTACGTGAATCTTTCGATATAACTCAGGATCCATGCCGATAGAAGTTGTACCGAGGCCCCACATCACTGTATTGACCTGAGCAAGAATATCGCTCATTTCACTGTAGTCGGTGAAGTCCTCTAGCATTATTACCTCTACCCGACCTGAAGCTTGCCCCTGTTCCAGCCTCGACGAAAGCCGTCGAGTTACTGCGTAAATTTGCTTAACCTCGGTATCAATCATTGCCGCTTTAAGCAACGCGTCGCCAACCGAACCTGTCCCACCAAACACCATGACGACCTCGTTGGCATTGGCGTTTCTTTTCGCAGCTTCCGCAGGTGTATGTTTTCCCAGGGTTAATGCACCCCAAATATTGAAACCGATAACCAACAGTACAAGGCAGCCAGCTATACTTAATAGGATCTTTTTAACCATCTTCTCGATTCCAAATCATTCTAAAAAACGTAAACGCAACTCACTCCGCTAACTATACTGCTTCCACGGTTTTCTTTCAGCAGGCTCCCCATCTGGTGCCATCAGCGGTTTACCGCGGTCGAGTCATTGACGAGCGCTAACTGTGTTGCCAGGACTTTTGCCTTGCAAAGAACTAAGAATACAGCTGTCGATATGCCTGCCGAAGCAAAAATCATACACATCACCATGATCTGATAGCGCGACGCCACCAGTGGCGAGACACCAGAGAGAATCTGCCCCGTCATCATTCCCGGCAGTGAGACCAGCCCAACGGCTAGCAGCGAATTAATCACCGGTATCATTGCCGCATGATAGGCTTTACTTCGAGCCTCTTCCCAGGCAACCTGGTGTCCCAGCTCACTGTAAAGCCGTTCCGCTGCCAGACTCACCGCGGTCATGGCATTGGCAAAGACCATACCTGCCAACGGGACCAGGTATTGCGGTAAATACCAAGGCTCAATCTGTAACGCCACCTGAGTAATCAGGAGTAAGGTCAGGCCGCCGCCCAGCAACATCGACAAAAATGCCGCTTGCAGCAGGTGACGTCTATGCTCGCTAACTGTACCCACGGCAATCCAAGTTGCCGAACACAGCATAATAGACAACACCATGAGGATAAGCAGTCCGTTGTTCGCTTGAAATATCCACGCCAGTACATAGCCGATCGCCATCAACTGGATCACCATACGACCCAATGCATACGTTGCTCTACCAACGCCATAAGACCAACGCAGCAAGATCGCCAAAGTAATAACAACGGGAATAAAGGTGAGCGCCAGCTGCTCTAGCGATAATGTAATGACGGGGTTTTCCATGTCCACATCCATTCGGGCAATACGGGAAGTTACGCTACACGCGAGGCCCCAGACAATTAAGATTGGAGGGGCAGTACTCTCTCAATGTTTACCAACGATACCTTAGCTCCATACCGTAGGTGCGTTCCGCCAATTTACTGTAGCGATGAAAGTAACCGTTGGGAACAAAAGCCGCGTTCATACCAAAAATGAAGCTGGGGTAGAACTCGTCAGTTAAATTCTTTACAAAAAATGCGGCCTCCCAGCTATCGCTGTGGCTTTGCAGCGAAACGCCAGCATCTAATAGGGTATAGGCGTCGCCAAGCGTATTCTCGTCCTGGTGCAGTCCAAATTGCACCTCGTCTTGATAGCGAACCGACCCGTTGAATATGACATTAAAGAAGTCATCACGCTGCCAGGTGTAAGATGCCGCTAAATTAAGCTTCAAGTCAGGAGAAAATGGCAGATCGCCTCCTCCCAGGTCTTGCAGGCCATCCGGACATTCACCACGAAATTTCTGGCCATCACTGCAAACGCTGCGGGATAGTCATCTATCTTGGCATCAATAATCGCCAGACCTCCCGAGATGCGCAAATTCTCACTTAACTGAGCCAACAGGTCCAACTCCAGGCCTTGTGTGCTTACCTTACCGGCATTGATCAGCAAGAAGCCACCTGGGTCATCATCGGGGTCGCACCCCGGGTTATCATCAGGGCAGTCTGGAATGCCATCGGGATCGAAATATGCTTGTGACTGAAAGTCTTTGTAAACCGCATCAAACAGCGCCAGATTGAGTTGCAGTCGGCCATCCCACAGCCTTGTTTTAAGACCCAGCTCCCAGGATTCCGATGTCTCGGGCTCTATCCGCTCCAGGTCAATCGGGTCGGTACCGAAGGTAAGATCGAAAGCGGGCCCCTTATAACCCTCTGTATAACTCAGATAGGTCATGCCGTTATCACTGTAGTCCCACTGCAACGCGAGCTTGCCCGAGAGATCGTCCTCGTCTGTATCCTGCCCCGACAGAGGCACAGGTTGAGGCACACCGACCGGAAAACCCTCCCGCACCCGTTCAAACTCGAAGTCTAATTCATCCTCGGTGTAGCGTGCGCCAAAAATGAAGCGCCAGCTATCGCTGAATTGCCACGTCGCCTCACCAAAAGCAGCCCAGTTCGATGTATCAGCCTCAAAAGTCGCAATTCCCTCGCCAGGCAGCCCGGGAACAATTTCAAATGAGCGGGTGAATTGTCGCTCGACGGTTTGATCGAAATAAAACAAACCGACAACGTAGTTGAAAGACGCGTTTGCGGGTGACGCCAGCCGCAGTTCCTGGGTAACCTGATTCTGTTCTGATTGCCCGACCTGTGCAAAACCGAGAAGTGTGATTGGCTGCCCATCGACATCGCCATCACTTTTGCCATCGATCTCAAATCCCCGGGCAGCTGTAATTGAAGTCAATGAATACTCGCCAATGTCCCAATTAATCTCCAGCGAATGTCCCCACTGACTGTTCTCGGTGGCCGGAATTGAGTTGATGTTCACTTCGTCGTTTTCGTCGCTGGGAACAATCGGGGCAATTCTGTCTAAAACCTGCTGTACGTCACTCTCATTGCCGCCGTAAGGCTCTATTGAGCGCATAGGAGAAACTGAACAGTCACATTTTGCATCGTAATAGTCGCTGGCCCATTTTAGACTCAGGTTGTCAGTGGCGTCCCAACGCAACTTGCCACGAACGCTCCAGTCTTTGCTGCCATTGTAATAGTCGCCGTCATAATAATTTTTAGTATAGCCATCGACATCTGAACCCGATGCCGTCAGCCTAAAACCCAATGTGTCTGTTAGGGGTCCTGATATCGTCGCACCGGCTCGATACTCATCACCGCTAAGCACCGAACCCATCACTTCTCCAGAAAACTCATCTGTCGGATCCTGGGTGATTAAATGCACGACACCTCCAGTGGAATTCTTACCAAAAAGAGTACCCTGAGGCCCGCGCAACACCTCTACTCTCTCAATATCCAGCAAGCGCATAAATGCCTGGCCAGAGCGACCCATAACAACTCCGTCCAACATGGTGGAGACACTGGGCTCTACAGCAGTGCTAAATGATTGTGTTCCTATACCTCTGATATTGAACGAGGTCTGGCGAACATTGGATCCTTTCTGCAAGTTCAGCGAGGGTACTAGTTGGGTCAGGTCCTCTGATGAAACGATCTGGGCTTCTCGCAAAACATCTTCGCTAAGCGCGGTAACCGCAACCGAGACGTCTTGAAGATTTTGCTCACGCTTGGTAGCAGTGACTATGACTTCTTCGAGCGCCAGAGAAGATTCCTGAGCGTTTACGCCTCCCACTTGCGCCAGCACAATGGCTAAACCGGGCATGGTCAGTGCTATCGAGTGCTTCATGGTTCACAACTCCTCACTAATTATTATTTTATGTCCTGATTCTACCCAAATATTTGCTTATCTCAACAATCCACTTACCCTCACGCTAACCCAAACCGCTGAATCTGGATGAAACAAGAGGACACACTAACATCAACCGTTGCGTGTTCACCCGAGAAAATTAATCTAAGGGCTGTCTATCGGCAGGCTATTTTCATAGTCATGAACCGCGACAGTCTGTTCAGATTAGAGGACATTGATAGAATTAAAACGGCCGATTCAGCCATAGCTGGCTATCGGTTGAGCAAATAAACTTTCATCTGGCCTGATACCCAGCCCTGGGCCCGAGGGCAATGGTATATGCCCGTCTACGATCCGAATTCCGTTTTCAGAATCATAATGACCCTCTATGAAGGGTTGGGCCAGCCAGACCCCCTCCAACAAATTTGGCTTGATCGTTGCACCGATATGGGTACAGGCGGCCGCAATAATATCTCCCCCCCAGGCATCGTCGCAGGTATGGGGCAAACTGCGCGCTTCACAAATATCCCTGAACGTCGCCATCGCGTGCAAACCACCAATACGAGTGACTTTCATCCCAAATCCGTCGACCACCCGTTGCTCAATCAGTCGCAGCACTGTGTTGATATCCACCCCGCTCTCGTCAGCATAGACAGGGTGATTGAGTTGCGGTCTGACCGCTACCATCTCCTCGATGGTATTGCATGGCTGTTCGATGACAAAAGGAATATCTCGACACGCCTGACTCACCAGGATCGCATCCCGGGCAGTCCACCCTCGATTAGCATCCACGGCAAGGCGCATACCTTTGCCCACTGTCTCCCAAACCCTGTGGATGACTTCGATGTCCATCTCTACCGGCCGACCACCCACCTTAACCTGCATTCTAAGAAAGCCCTCTGCCATTTTATCCGCCGCAATTCTTGCGATCTCTTCTGGCGAACCCACACCCGAAGAGTAATAAGAGGGCACAGACTCTGTTACCGCACCGCCCAGAAGATCGGCAACGCGCATACCCGTGTGTTTTCCCAGTAAGTCGTATATTGCGATATCAACTGCAGCCTTGGCGTAACGATGTCCGTTCAAACGTTCGTCCATAACACGCCGAACCGACAGTGGCGTGAGTCCACTAGCGCCTAACAAGCCCGGCGCAATTTCACACAACGCCGCCCTTGCACCGGCTCCGTGACTAGGTGCATAAGTAGGTCCCACGGGACACGTCTCTCCCCAGCCAACCAAACCGTTATCTGAGACAAGTTTCACAATAGTGGTATTAAGCGAGTGGACCAGGGCTTTCGCCATGACAAACGGACCATTCTTCACGGGGAGTTCATGATCGTATATGTGTATCTCTGCAATCTTCATCAATAGAACCTTATTTGTCGAAAAAATGCCTATTAAGTAACGATGCGGTAAAACCCTCCCTCTCTATGCCGCAGTATAACCACCGTCCAGGGCAAGCACCGTACCAGTCACGTGAGGTTCACTCGCCAAAAACAGTACCGCCCGAGCGACATCTTGCGGAGTTGCCAACTGCCCGATTGGGATTTGAGCCAGATTCTCTTTTTGAACCTGCTCACGACTGACTCCGGTTGCATGCATGGCATAGAGCATGGGCGAGTCAATTGCCCCGGGCGCAACAGCGTTCACCGAAATTTTGCGCGGAGCGAGCTCCAGAGCCATTGCTCGGGTCAACTGGTTGACAGCCCCTTTGCCAGCGCAATAGGCAGCCAACCCAGCAACCCCAACCTGCCCACAGGTCGACGAAATGTTGACGATTGCGCTTCCTTCTGGCATCTGTCTGGCAGCTGCTCGACTGAGGTAAAACACCGAATCAACGTTAACTGCCATAACTTCACGCCACTGGTCGTCAGTTGTGTCGATGGCATCGCTGCGCACTATCGCTCCTGCGTTGTTTACCAGAATATCCACCGGTTGATTGAACGCTTGCGTCGCAAACTTAAAGGCTTCGCCCGCAAAGGTAGACTGGCAGATGTCCCCCGCCAAATGATTGAGGTGCACGCCGCTCATTTTTGCGAGCTTCCTGGAGGCTATTTGCAGGCGCGCACTGTCACGCCCCACCAGAAATACGTTCGCGCCTTCGCTGGCGAACAAGCTGGCACATTCATAACCAACCCCGCCAGAGGCGCCGGTAATCATCACAAGTTTGTTTGCAACCGTCTTAGACACTGAACCGGATACTCCCGTCTACTGCAATTCGGGAAGTGGTAACTTGGACAAGCGCCCACCGTCCACTACCAGCGTCTGCCCACTCACAAACGCTGCCGCACCGCTAGCCAACCAGAACACAGCTTCGGCAATGTCAGTCACCTCGCCTAAACGACCCACTGGATGCAGCGATTTGATTTGACTCTCCAGTTGGCTTCTATTCGGATGACCGGACAATAACGCATCATTGAATGGCGTATTTATCCAACCTGGCGAGACTGCATTGCAGCGAATTCCATGCTCGCCATATTCCAGCGCAGTATTATGCGTGAAGGCAGTAATAGCCCCCTTCGATGCCGCATACGCCGCATGCAACGGATTAGCGCCCAGCGCTTCAATAGAGGCAATATTAACTATCGCCGGATCGATAACACCTTCACATGTCATAGGTTTAAGAGCATGTTTAGTGGTCAGAAAGGCACCTTTTACGTTGACGTTCATCACCCTCTCCCACTGCTCTTCCGACATTTCCTGTATCGGAACTTCTACACTCACTCCTGCATTGTTGATCAGCACGTCCAGGCGTCCGTGCCTTTGAACCACGTTTTCCATCAGCGCGACAACCTGTGCCTCACTGGTGATATCTGTTTGCATAAACTCGATGCGATCATCCTCAGGTGGTAAACGGTCTGCGGACACTACCGCTGCACCACTTTCAGCAAAGCGCTGAGCGATAGCCAAACCTATATTCTGCGAGCCGCCAGTCACCACCACCACTCGAGAGGGACTATTAACCGGCATAACTTTTCACCACTGAGCGCTGCGCACCCAGTTTTTCGATACGCGCTTCCATCACGTCACCCGGCTTGAGATAGAGCTGCGGATTCATACCGAAGCCTACACCGGCTGGTGTCCCGGTCATCAGTACGTCGCCCGGCATCCAGCTGAGGTAATCGGAGATACGCGAGATAAGTTCGGCTATCGAGAAAACCATATCGGATGTATTGCTCGACTGCATACGATCGCCATTTACTGTCATCGAGATCGCCAGACTATTGGGATCGCCAACCTCATCACGAGTCACTAACCAGGGGCCAAGTGGCTTCAAGGTATCGGCGCTTTTGCCCTTGGTCCACTGTGTGCCTCGCTCTAGCTGAAACACCCGCTCAGACACATCGTTGGAGACGCAAAATCCGGCGACGTGACTCAATGCATCTTCAACCTGTATGTAGCTGCCTCCTTTGCCAATAACCACGGCCAATTCTGCTTCCCAGTCTAACTGGGTGCCACCTCGCGGTATGATCACATCGTCCATTGGACCATTAATCGCCGTTGGTGATGTCAGCATGAACATAGGGTCTGCAGGAAGCTCCAGGCCCGCCTCTGCCGCATGTTTCCCATAGGTCAGGGCACAACCTACAATCTTGCCCACGCGGCCCACAGGCGCTCCTAATCTGACCTCTCCACTCACCGGCGGGAAATCCTGCAGGCAACGTTGCACGCAAGCCAGACTCTCATCACCCAGCGTATCGCCCGTCCAAAGCTCGATCTTCTCGCTTACGTCACGCAACCTGCCTTTAGCGTCGATGACGCCGGCTCTCTCTTTAGATTTCCCACCAAAATGAACAAGCTTCATCCCGTTTTCCCCATAGTTCGCTCAAGAAGTTCGGGCAAATCCGTACCCCTCGCCTGCGCAGCTTCAAAACAAGCCAGCGTGTCGCCTATTCCCTGTTTCAGTGGTCTGCAGGGCGCAACGTTCAAATAGGCATTGAGTTGTCCGTCATCTGGCGTTGCAGGGAACGGCAGTGGCTCTTTGGAGTGAGTCAGCTCCGCATCCGCAATACAGGCCCTAATCAAATCCAGCAACTCATTAATATCGGCTGGGGTTCCGTTAAGATCAAAGACCGGAGCGCCCTCTCCTTTTCGGCCCACCGCGGCAATGAAGCGAATTGCCGCATCTTCTGCGTGTACATAGCTCACTTCTCCACCGAAGGGAATGTGATACGGCCGCCTGCATTGGGCTGCCAACATCGCGACGGTAGGCGCCGAACTCATTCCCTGGTCACGCCCCGGCCCGTAAATAATGGCTGGGCGAATTCCCACGCTGGGTACTTGCCAATCCTGCCAGTACACCGACGCCATCTGCTCTGCGCACACCTTATGGGCACCGTAAAGCGTCGAGAGCCACGAGCTATCCCCCATTGCAGGAGCAGCGATGGAGCTGGCATAGGCAAGGCGCTTGATACCGGTCTGCCTGGCGCACTCCAGAATATGTGTAGAGCCCATGACATTAATCGCGGCACTTTTGACCGGATCGGCTTTACAAAAGGGAACCTGCAAGGCGGCAAGATGAATGATCGCAGTGACATCGTAGCGGTCTACCGTTCGCAGTAGTTGGTCGTAGTCGGTAATGTCACCTATTTCCCAGATGACCTTGTCAGCATCGGGCATTATGAAGTCAAGCCGCTCACGATTGTCTGTAATGTCAAACACAACAGGTATCGCATCCATGTCGCGCAGCAGTTTGACTGCCCACGCACCGATACATCCTGCTGCGCCGGTTAACAACACTTTACGACCCGCCAGTGCCGGAATTGAGTTCATGACCTAGGTTCCTTTAGCGACGCCCGTAAACTGGTTAAAGGTTCCAGCGCATCTCCGATGAGTCGATGCAGAGTTCCTCTATCATCTGCGATTGAAATAGAATCGAGCAGCGCATTGAGCCTGGCGGCAGCTCTCCATATTTCGCGCCGTGCCAGCTCAGCCTCCAACCCAGGGTCAGTCCACTCCAACATATTAATAGAGTTTGTGGCATCCCGACTTGAAGCTGGCAATACTTCAAAAGAAGGAATCAAGGTGACCCGCTCAGCTTTTTCCAACAGCCGGCACGCGCGATGAAAAATCATATTACCCTGCTGCAAAAACCCATAGCCCGCATCAGGGAAAGCGACTGTTGTGACTCGCTCTGCCGGTAACTCAGAATCGCGACCCTCCTCGCCACGTATGCCTAGCAGAGACTGCCCTTCTTGTTTGGTTCCTTGAAATACCTGAAATTCGCCGCCCTTAATCACCGCCGGATCAGAAATCATCATAACCATATCGAAGGCGACAGAATCGACGTGCCATGTATCGACCGCTTGGGCAATGTCTTCAGGAGCGTAGTTAATGCCACAGGCTACAGCGGGCACCGAATGTCGCCCCAACTGCACACCCGCTATGCTGCCCAGGTGTTCGGCCAGATCAACACTGTCACAGAAATCGCGGATGAAGCGCGAGCGGTACCCTGCCCCCCGGGCAAAAGAACCCAACCGTGATTTTCCGGTGCCACCACTGTCATTCCGATTGAAGTATATCTGCGCGCAGATATCTTCCATTATCGACAAACCTTCATCAGACAGGATTCTAAAGGCGCACTAAACCAAACGCAGAAGGCACTGGGAAACTGACTCCGCGCTATAACCAAGCCCTTCTAGATGCGTAACCGCCTGGGGAAGCTCAAGGGCCAGGTGCCTACCCGGATTGAACTCGGGTTCGTCGACAAGCGGCAGGTACCCTATCGGTGTCTCGCCGGGAAACGGCAGCACAGCACCCATGGGTGCATCAGCACTTTTTTGATTGGCCATACTGGCATCCTCCGCATGATTGCGTCGCGAGCTTCAATACGAGCATATCAGCTGAAATGTGCAAGACTTTTCGTGGAACATACACCTCAAATATTTTGCTGTACACTCATATTTTTTCACTCAGCGAAGAAAAATAATAATGCCTACTTCGGATGCCGCCTCAGGAACGACCCACCTGGAAGGTGCAGGTTTTTACCAGGGTTATAACAAGTGGATATCGCTCTCTTCCAAGGGAATTATCCTGTTGCTCATTGTTTGGGCATCGACCTCTGACCAGGCGGCCGACATGCTTGCCCGCGTGCAGGTGGTCACCATCTCGGTATTCAACAGTTGGTACATTATCGCCACTGCATCTTTTATGTTGATTTGCCTGCTTCTCGCGCTGTGGCCACGAACAGGTAAAATCAGGCTTGGCAAACCTCACGAGAGACCCGAGTTTTCAAATTTTGCCTGGTTTTCAATGATGTTTGGTGCCGGCATCGGGGTAGGTATGCTTACTTACTCTACTGCGGAACCGATCTTTCACTTCGTTAACAATCCCGATGTGATATTGGGTAATAGCGACAGCCTCGCCGCCAATAATGTTCGTAATGCTTACAAATGGACACTTTTACATTATGGTCTTACCCCTTGGGGCTGCTATGGCATCGTTGGCATGTCCATGGCTTACTTCAGCTATCACCGCAATTTACCCCTGACCATCAGGTCACCACTTTCGCCACTCATGGTAGGCCGCACTTCACGGATAGCTGGTAACGTCGTCGATACGGCAGCGATTCTCGCAACCGTCATCGGAGTCGGTGTCACCATAGGGTACGGAGTCACCCAGTTTGCATTCGGGATTCATCGAATATCTGGCGCCGAGTGGATAGTCAATTCTGCTGGAAAACCGACCACCGAGGCGCTGGTTCTGGCAGTTCTCGTCATTATGATCGCTTCTACAATTTCAGCCAGTTCAGGAGTTGTCAGAGGTATCCGCTGGCTATCCAATCTCAACATGGTCTTGTCGTTTGTACTGCTGACCTGTTTTGTTGCATTCGGAGCCTGGGGCTTTTGCTGTCGAAGCTTTTTTCACCGGCATTCTGGACTACCTGATAGCGCTGCCAAGCATGTCCACTACAGTCTGGCAT
>DS999223.1:168027-193350 GCA_000156295.1 marine gamma proteobacterium HTCC2148 | reverse complement strand
CACGACAATATCATTGCTGCTGGATTCACAGGGTGCTTTTTACCTGTCGGTGCTTTCCGTCATACTGTTGCTGACTTATCTGGTGACCTCAGCAGACTCTGCTGTGCTGGTCATTAACACGATCGCCTCTGGCGGAGAAAAGGATGTGCACAACAATAAACACGTGGTGATCTGGGGGGTCATTATCACTGGAGTGATTACCACCTTACTGACAGTCGGCGGTCTTAATGCGCTGCGCTCGGTGATGATAATAGGCGCACTACCATTCTCCCTCGTCATGGTGCTAATGGTTGTTTCTTTTCTCAAGGCACTTTGGAATGATCGATCAGAAGTTCATACGGCTATATGAGACTTGCGCGGTGATGAGCATTCAAGGCTCATCATCGCCAAAAGTAGTCGCGTAGCTTCCCGACGTTAGCCCTAGCTGTCCTGCTTATAAAAATGCACATCGCGCTGTGGAAATGGAATAGAAATACCCTCGCGATCGAAACGCATTTTCACCTCGCGAGTGATATCCCAATACACTTCCCAATAGTCTGGTGTTTTTGTCCAGGGACGTACCACAAAGTTTACCGAGGAATCGCCCAGCGTATGCAAGCGGATATTGGGTGCGGGCTCAGTTAGCACCTTCTCATGCGATTCCACGATTTCTCTCAATACACGTTCAGTCTTCTCGACATCGTCGCTATAGCTTACGCCAAACTCCAAATCCACCCGCCGCGTTTTTTGCGCGGTAACATTCTTGATCACGTCACCCCATATTTTACTGTTCGGTATAATCAGAGTTTGATTGTCGAAAGTATTAATGGTTGTCGAGACGAGAGTCATTTTTTTTACCAGCCCAATAGTACCGGCAACTTCCACAAAATCATCCACATCATAGGGGCGGTAGAACAAGATCATGCCGCCCGCTGCGAAATTACCCAGGGTGTCTTGTAAAGCGAAGCCCACAATAAAGCCGGCTACTCCCAAACCCGCCAAGGCCGGACCCAGGGAAATACCAACCTGTGAGAGTGCGACCAAAATACCAAGCATCATAACGCTGGCACCGGAAACGGATATCAGAACATCCTTCAGGAGCGTGGAAAATTCAGCACCAGACCTAATCAGCGCCGAGCTGACGACGCGCTTCACCAATTGCGAGAGCGCGCGAAATGCAGTCAATATCAATACGAACGCCAGAACCTTCAAAAAGATATCAGGCAAACTTCTCGATACAGCGTCGCTGACGCTTCCCCAACTATCCTCCAGTGTCTGCCGCAGGGCCTCTGGATCAAAAAGACGCAGTGACACACCGCTGCTTTCTCGCAGCAAAACCGAGCGGTATACAACCGTATCAATCTCTATTCGCACCATAAGTTTTAACAGTGACTCAAGGCGCCGGACTTCTACCGCAAGCGCTATTTTGATTTCATTTGCCGCTCCCTGAACGCCGGTATTATTTGCGTCCAGGGCAAGCCTGCTATCCATTTCTCGCAGAGTGGTTCTGTAAAGCTCGATTCGGGCTGAAATTGTTTCGGCGTATTGATAAAGCAATGTAGATGTCTTTTGTCGTAAAACTGCAGCTGACAGCCCGATAATTTCTTTACTTTCAATAAGCTCAACCAGTGATGAATAAAACCCCAGGCGAAGCGTTTCCAGTCCGTTTCCATGGGCTTGCAGTGCATACTTTTCGACTTCAGCAGCATTTTTATAGCGTTCGTTGTTCGTCTCTATTCGCTCATCTAGCTGCTGAATACGCTGAATCAACACTTGATCGGCCTTGGAAAGGTCCCCGGGAACGCGCTCTTGTAGCAGCCGTCGATCGGGGTCGTCCTCTGGCAGTGCAGAGATATGCCGGGTGAGTTTGGCGATATCTGCAACCAGCCTGATGATGCGCTGGTCAAGACGAAAGACGAGCGCCTCGGCATCAGCTTCAGTAGTAGCGCCGGTGTTTTCTACTAAAGACTTTAGGAGAATGATGCTTTCGTCAATATCATCAATAGATTTGGCTAATTTGCTGGAAGAAACGACTTCTTGCGCTGCGACTTCAATATGCGAAATCGCAAACAGTAAACACAGGAAGACTGAAGAAAGTACCCCTGAGCCCCTGCGGTGTTGTCCACGCATAACCATTCACCCTTATTGTTTATATTGCAGCACTGCCAACTGACAGTTCTATGCCAAGCATATCGATGCGATTTTCGCCAACCCCGATAGCCAATCCGGTAGGCGTTACAGACAAATAAAAATACCATCTATTCCTAGACGCCGCTAGAGGCTAACGAGCCCTTGCGACAGCAACCAGTTCTTAACTTCTTTTACGGCAGGACGTTGCAGGTGCCCTTTCGGACACACGATATAGTAAGCCATATCATTCTTTAGTTTGGTGTCAAATAAACGCACCAGCCGCCCGGCGTCGAGGTGCTCCTGAACGAACAACGTTGAGCACAGTGCGATACCCTGCCCATCGAGTGCTGCCTGTATCAGTACGTTGGTGTCATCAATAATGATGCCCCGCCTGGGATTTATTTGCGGCATGTCTGACTGCTTCAGCCACGCCTCCCAGTCATCATAGTGCGCGTCGTGAAGTAGCGTATGGTTGAGCAGTAAAGCGGGGGTAGAACTCGCAGACTCAGTTCCCACCAATTTTGGACTGCACACAGGATAAAAATCGATGTCTAGCAGGGGTGAAGCAATGACCCCGGGCCAACTGCCCGCACCGTAGGTAATTGCCAGGTCAATATCCTCACGGTCAAAATTGACTGGCGAGTTGGAGTGGTAAAGGCGCAAATCAATGGTGGGAAATTGCTGCCAAAAAAGATGTAATCGTGGCGACAGCCATCTGGCTGCAAGCGATGGGCCAAGACGCAGAGTGAGCACATCATTAGCGCTGTTGGGATCGACTGTGTTAACGGCCTCTCGAAGCTTGAGGAATGCTTCGCTGACTTCTGGCAACAAGCGCTCCCCTGCCGTAGTCAATCGTAATTTGCGAGTCAAGCGAATGAAAAGTGACACCCCGAGGTGGTTTTCAAGCAATTTAACCTGATGGCTGACCGCAGCCGGCGTGACGTTAAGCTCTGCGGATGCTAAAGAAAAACTCATGTGTCTGGCAGCGCACTCATAGGCGCGTAAACTGTTGAGTGGTGGCAATGAGCGACTCATTATAAACGACTTCCAGTAGCGTATTTGGGGACTATATAGCTCAATATTTCTATTGTATAGCGTTAAAACTATTCACTTGTGTCGCTCTTCGTATCGGAGCATTATTTTGAGAGTTCAGGCCCATACCAATAACAATTCGGAGCCGTTGCCATGTCCCGTCGAAGCGGTGGTCGCAAGTCCAGAGTTGCCCTACGTTCAGCCCCATTAACTCAAGAGATGAAGCCGGTACACCCCGGAGAACAGGGCGGCCATTACAAACCTCTCAGTGCGGAGGATGTGGTTGCTGTAGTCGATAATAGCTATCGCATCCTGGAAGAGATCGGATTTAACCAGGCTACACCCCATTGCATAGAAACCTGCACCGCCTATGGTGCAGTGATGGGTAACGATGGCCGTTTGCGCATGTCACGGGATGTAATAGAAAAAGCCATTGCCTCCAGCGAGCGCAACCTGGTCCTGCACGGGCAGGACCCGGCGCACGATTTGCAAGTGAGTGGCAGCCGCGTGCATTTCTCCACAGCAGGCGCAGCGGTAATGGTGGTTGACCCTGTCACAAAAACACATCGCGAGTCCCAAGCGCACGATTTGTATGATATGGCTCGAATAACTGATACCTGCGAGCATATACATATGTTTCAGCGAACCTGTGTTTTGAGAGATATCGAAGACACCTACGCAATGGAACTCAACACCACTTATAACGCGATCATGGGTACGACTAAACATGTGGGTGCGAGTTGGACTGACGCGAGAAATGTCGAAAAAACGCTGGAAATGTTGCACCTTGTGGCGGGAAGTGAGCAAGCCTGGCGAGACCGTCCTTTTGTCAGTCAGTCCAATTGCTTTGTGGTACCTCCAATGAAGTTTGCCGAGGAATCCCTGGAGTGTCTGCGCGTTGCGGTTGAAGGTGGCATGCCGGTGCTGCTGCTGTCTGCTGGCCAGGCAGGCGCTACCTCTCCTCCTTGCCTGGCCGGAGCGGTGTCCCAAGCCTGGGCCGAAACATTGGGCGGGCTTGTGTACGTCAATGCGATTAAACCGGGCGCACCCGCCATTCTTGGTACCTGGCCTTTCGTCTCAGATTTACGTACCGGAGCCATGAGCGGCGGATCGCCTGAACAAGGTGTATTGTCGGCAGCCTGCGCTCAGGTTGGACAATATTTTGGCCTGCCTACAGGTACCGGGGCTGGCATGTCTGACTCTAAACTTCCAAACTTCCAGGGAGGTGCAGAGCATGCGTCAAATGCCGCCGTTACTGCATTGTCGGGGGCAAACATCGTGTATGAGTCCGCCGCGATGTATTCTAGCTTGCTCGGCACCTGCCCCGAAAGCCTATTACTGGACAATGATGTGCTTGGCGCATGTATGCGCATGGTGAAAGGTGTAGAGGTCAACGAAGAAACCCTAGCATTTGATGTCGTAAAAGAGGTTTGCCTGGGCGAAAAAGGTCATTATCTAGGCTCTGATCAGACCCTGAGCGTGATGCAGTCTGAGTATATCTATCCTGAACTTTTTAATCGCATGACTCCCAACGAGTGGGATGAGGCTGGTCAACCTGAAGCGCTGGAACTTGCCATCCAGCAAAAAGAGAAGATACTCTCGAGCCACTTCCCCCGACATGTGAGTGACGACACCGACGAAAAAATTCGCGCGCAGTTTCCAATTTTTCTGAGCAGGGAAGCAATGGGCAGAGGGGATTGAATAAAAGTTTATAGTCAACAGTAAGGTAAACATGAAATCACACGCGCAAGTGGTCATCGTTGGCGGTGGCTCGCTAGGCATCAGCCTGCTATACCACCTTACTAAAGAAGGTTGGACAGATATTCTATTGGTGGAGAAAGGCGAACTGACCAGCGGCTCCACATGGCATGCCGCCGGGCTGTGCTCCAACTTTATCGGCAACATGACCGTGGCCAAGATTCACGACTATTCCATTCGCCTTTACAACGAAATTCTACCGGCCGAAACAGGTGACCCTTCAGTTTTTCATCAAACGGGTAGCTTGCGAATTGGCTATAGCAAACTTGAAGAAGAGTGGTTTCATAATCTGGCAAGCCGCGCCCAAAATGTTCCTTGTGAATTTAATATTATTTCCAAGCAGGAGGCCCAGGAACTACACCCTTTTATAAATTTTGACGATGCCCGGATCATCGCAAGCACTCCCAATGACGGTCATGTTGACCCTTCCTCTGTAGCAATGCCGCTGGCACAGCTTGCCAAGGCCGCGGGGGCAGCCATCAGCCGTTTCAATCGAGTGTTGGAAATTAATGCCCTGCCAAGCGACGAGTGGGACGTAGTGACAGAGCAAGGCACTGTTCGAGCCCAGCATGTGGTAAATGCTGGGGGGTGTTTTGCACCTGAAGTCGGCGCCATGGTAGGAGTGAAGGTTCCGTTAGTAAACCTGGAACATCAATATCTGGTGACCGACAGTCACCCAGCGTTAGCGTCACTTGCCAGAGAATTACCCGTCGTTAGAGATTCTCGTTGTGCCGCCTACCTGCGGCAGGAGGGCCAGGGTCTGCTGATAGGCCCTTATGAAAACTGGGGTTCAAAACCATGGGCACTCAAGGGAATGGATTGGGGCTTCGATCGTGAACTCTTCCAGGGAGATCTCGAGCGATTGATGCCGTTTCTGGATCGCTGCATGGAACGTATGCCCATTTTTTCCGAAGTGGGCGTAAAGACAGTGATCAATGGCCCTATCACGCATACGCCAGATGATAATGTCCTGGTAGGGCCACAGGCTGGTTTACGCAATTTCTGGAACCTGTGCGGGTCCAGCATTGGGATCGCCCAGGGCGGCATTGGCAAGTATCTGGCCCAATGGATGGTACACGGACAAACTGAACTCAATATGGCCTCTCTGGACAGCCGCCGGTTTGGTGCCTGGGCCGACCGAAATTACTGCATCACCAAGGGCATTGAGTCCTACGAAGTAATGTATACCGCTATGGGCGCAAATGAAAATCGCGCTCAAGGACGAGTACGTCGCACCAGTCCGTTGTTTGGCATGCTTGCCGACAAGGGTGCAGTTCATGGGGTGGTCGCAGGGTATGAGAAACCGCTTTGGTTTCGCACCAATGAGATAACAAGTGAAGCATCCACCTGGGAGCGCAGCGCAGCGCATCCTGCCGTGGCGCTTGAATGCGCTGCCGTGCAGAATGCTGCAGGTGTTATTGATATCTCTGGTTCTGCCAAATTCGAAATAAGTGGCGCAGATGCACACACTTTTTTGAACAGGCTTTCGAGTAACAAACTACCTGGCCGCGACGGCCGCCTCGGCCTAACCCTGTTTCACGGCCCCAATGGCGGCATCATGACAGAGCAGTCAATTACTCGAATCAATGAAGAGCAGTTCTATCTCATTGGTCCGATCGCTTCAGAATATCGCGACTTACACTGGATGCAGCAGCACGCAGATGGCTACGTAGTAGACATCAAAAATTGTACTGATGATCTTGCCGCTGTGTTGCTGACTGGGCCGAAATCTCGCGATATCCTCAAGCAGTTAACCGCAGACGATCTCTCCAACAGCGCGCTTCCCTGGCTCAGTTGCCGAACCATCACCCTTGACAGTGCGCCGGTGAGAGTAATGCGCGTGTCCTATGCAGGTGAACTGGGTTACGAACTGCATATGCCCGTCTATCAAATGCCATCTATTTACGAATCTTTGTTCCGGGTAGGGGCAACAATGGGGTTGATAGATTTCGGTGGCTACGCCTTTAATTCCATGCGCATGGAAAAAATGTACCGCGCCTGGGGTAACGAGTTTACTGAAGAGATCAGCGGCGTTGAAGCAGGTATGGAACGGTTTATCGATACTGATAGAGACTTTATTGGTAAAGAAAATATTTTGCATCGGTGCTCACAAGGAGTGGATATCCAGCTGGCGTACCTGGCCTTCGATGATGACATCGCCTGCGAGTGCTTTGGCAATGAGGCTGTTTATCACTCAGGCGAACTGGTGGGGCTGACCACGGGTGGCGCCTATGGTCACAGGGTGGGCAGAAGCCTGGCATTTGCGTACCTAAAGCCTGCATTGGTGGCGCAGGATGTTCAGCTACAGGTATTAACCACAAGTGGTATGCGCAACTGCCATGTGGAAGTAGACGCCCTGTATGATCCAAAAAATGAAAGGCTGCGAGGCTAGCATTTATGGATCTTCCTACAGAAGCAGAAATCGTCATTGTTGGCGGTGGCATTGTTGGTTGCTCCATTGCTTATCACCTGACCCAGCGTGGCGTAAACGATGTTGTATTACTGGAACGTAAACAACTCACCTGCGGCACAACATGGCACGCAGCCGGCCTGGTAAGTATGTTATGGCCTACACCTACGCTGACCCGCCTGGCGAAGTACTGCCATGAACTCTACGCTTCACTTGAAGAAGAAACAGGTCAGGCTACGGGATATCGGCGTATTGGCAGCGTATCACTGGCTCGCACCGAGGAACGCCTCGAAGAGTTGCAACGCAATGCCTCTCTGGCCGGGGTGTTTAATGTTAATTCAGAAATGATCGACAACCAGCGCCTGGAAGCGCTCTATCCTGGGGTGAATACGCAGGGTGTGCTAGGAAGTCTCTACATCGAAAAAGACGGTCAGACAAATCCCGTTGATACCACCCAGGCCCTGGCAAAAGGTGCGCGCAGTCGCGGCGCGAAAATTATTGAGGACCTGAAAGTCGACGACATCCTACTGGATGGCGATAAGGCAGTAGGTGTGCGCACCGCACAAGGGGACATCAAGGCGCGCAAGGTGATTCTAACTGGCGGCCTCTGGTCACGGGACATTGCAAAAAAAATAGGCATAGAACTTCCCCTCTATGCCTGCGAACACTATTACGTTGTTACCGATGCAATACCGGGATTGACGCGGCGGCCTGTCATGCGTGACTTTGACAAAGGTCTCTATTTCAAAGAAGACGCGGGGAAAATGCTGATTGGCTGGTTTGAAAAAAACGCCATCGGATGTCCCATGTCACGAATTACTGAAGATTTCTGTTTCGATGAGTTTCCGACCGACATGGCTCACATAGAACCACATTTATTGGCCGCTATGGAGACATTTCCCGAGTTTGGCAACGCGGGAATCAGGACATTTTTTAACGGTCCTGAAAGCTTTACCAACGACAATTTACACCTCCTTGGACCCACGCCAGAAGTAGAAAATTTCTATGTCGCCTGTGGCATGAACTCCAAAGGCATTGCAGCCTCTGGTGGTTTGGGGAAAATACTGGCGGATTGGGTTATCGACGGACATCCCTCTGGTGAAATTACAGAGACCGATGTGCGCCGTAATAATGCGGTGCAAACGACCGATACTTATGTGAAAGCAAGAATACCAGAGGCATTGGGTCATACTTATGCGATGCACTGGCCCTTTTACCAGTACCAGACCGCGCGTAATTTGATTCAGTCACCGCTGCACCAGGCCCTACTGGACCAGGGGGCATGTTTCGGCGAAGTCGGCGGGTATGAGCGTCCCAACTGGTTTGCGCGTAACGGAGCGCCTGCCGAATACGATTACAGCTATAAACGCCAGAACTGGTTCGAATTTTCCGCCGCCGAGCATACGGCGGTTAGGGAAAATGTAGGTGTCTATGACATTTCTTCGTTTGGAAAATTTGAAGTTACCGGTAAAGATGCTGTAACAACGCTACAAAATTTGAGTTGCGCCAATATCGATGTAGACCATGGCCAGGTGGTGTATACGCAATGGCTTAATGAACGCGGTGGCATTGAAGCTGACCTGACAATCGCAAGGCTGGCCGCAAACCGTTTCTGGGTCATCACTGGAATCGCATCACTAAACCGTGACTGGTGGCGACTGAAAAAAAATCTGTTGGGACAAACCGAGATTACCGACGTCACCACACAGCATGCCTGCCTCAGCGTTCAAGGTCCTGACGCTCGACGGCTGTTGCAACACATTACGGACAGTGATTTATCTGCAGATGGCTTTGCATTTGGCAGTGGCCGATTTGCGCAGGTGGCAAACTCAACCGTGTGGATGCAAAGACTGTCCTACGTCGGTGAGCTGGGATGGGAGTTGTTCGTTCCCCAACGTGAGGCACTGATGGTATTTAATGCCCTGCATCAGGCTGGCAGGAAATACGGATTGGCTAACGTCGGCTTGCACGCTCTCAATAGCCTTCGACTGGAAAAAGGCTTCCGTCACTGGGGCCACGATATCGCCGCGGAAGATAATCTGTTTCAGGCTGGCTTATCGTTTACGGCAAAACCTGATGCTGCTGACTTCATTGGTCGAGCTGCGTTTTTGACAGCCAGGGAAGCGGGCTCACAAGACCGTCGACTGGTGCAGTTTGTGCTGGAAAACCCTGAACCACTGCTCTATCACAATGAACCGATTGTGATGAATGGTGACGTTGTGGGGTTTCTGTCATCAGGCATGTATGGACATAGCATGGGCGCCGCTATCGGCATGGGGTACGTCAACGCGCAAGGCCTGAACGCAGAGATACTCGAGAGTGCAGATTTCGAAATTGAAGTAGCCACGGTCAGGCACAGAGCCAGGGCATCGTTGCGTGCGCTCTATGACCCCACCGGCGGCCGAATGCGTCTATAAGCAAGCAACGCCCCACCCTACTTCACCCAGTTTCCAAGCTCGCCTGCAGCTTTAGAAAGCCGGCATTAGCCGCCTGTTTTTATTTCCTTGAACGGTATCTCGCGGTCGACATCATTAGACCTGGGGAGGCCTAAAATTCGCTCAGCTATGATATTTCTCTGTATCTGGTCAGTGCCACCACCAATTGAGTTCATATAAGCCTTGGCTGCATCGAAATTTGCATGCCGCGCATCCTCTGTATCGTTGACTAAGACTCGAGGCCCTAGAATGGTGCCTGACAGGCGAGCTTCGCCGTGTTGAATACGCGACATCGATAATTTACCCAAAGACATCAGAGACGACATTCCGTTTGTTTTGATCTCCTCCACAGCGCGCTGCATGGTTAATGAGTTTAATTGTCGATACGCCAGAGCCTGCGCTATCTCTTGCCTTAGCGCCGGCTCTTTTAGTCGATCATATTTGTGCGCCAGCCTAAGCAACGCTGGAGCCTTGCTGTGCGAAGACATTCCGGAGCGAGCCGTTACGCCCATACCCATGATCAGCCGCTCAGATGCTATTGCCGCCTGGAAGGACTTCCAGCCCTTGTTATAGTCGCCAATGATGTAGCGTTCTGACACCCGGGCATTGGAGATGAACACCTCGTTAAACTCAGATTCTCTGGTTATCTGATTAATGGGCCTTACCTCAACACCCTCCTGTTTCATCGGGAAGATAAAAAACGTAATCCCCTGGTGTTTCGGTACATCAAAATCCGTTCTTGTCAGCAGCATCCCATACTCAGCTTCCTGTGCATTTGAGGTCCATACTTTCTGGCCATTAATAATAAATTCATCACCGTCCTTTACCGCACGCGTGCGAATTCCCGCAAGATCTGACCCTGCCCCCGGTTCGGAGTAAAGCAGACAACAGATAGGTCCGATGAGAAGTTCACGCAATAGTTCAGCCTTCAAAGCTTCACTGCCCATTTTGTAAAGAGTAATGGCACCAAGAGAAAAACGATCCTTACCCCAGCCAGGAGCGCGGTGCTTCTGAAAGGTTTTTTCAATAACGCGGGCCTCTCTCTGCGACAGCTCACGTCCAAACCACGCTTTAGACCAGGTAGGTGTGGCATAGCCTGCGTCAACAACTTCTGACAGCCAGCGCTTCTCGTCATAAATTTCAGTGTCGACAGCTCTGAGATTATCGCTGTCCCAGTGACGCTGAAGCCAGTTTTCAACCTCTTCGCGTAGTGCGTCGCTCATAGCATTTTCTCCATCTCTGCAAGATAGTTGTCTCGAAGTGTGTCGGATGAACAATAAAGCCACTGCCCTGTCTGCGCGCGCCGCCAGAAAAGATGAGCAGGATGCTCCATGGTGTAAGCAATGCCGCCATGCAGCTGGATAGCATCAGCTGTGATCTTTCGATAATTATCAGCGCAAGTGAAGCCGGCAAGACAAGACATCAGCTTCCGGTCATCACTGCCCGCTGCAATGGCTCGTGCGGCATGCTGAGCGGCGCTCGATGCTGACTCAAGCTCGATAAGGAGATCTGCCGCAATGTGCTTCAAAGCCTGAAAGCTGCCAATAGGCTGGCCAAACTGGTGGCGAGTTTTCAGATATTCAATGGTGATTTCAAAGATACGGCGTGCTGCCCCGACCTGCTCGCCAGCCAGAGCCACCAAAGCCACCTGAAGCGCCTCTTCCATCACTTCCTCACCCACACCCGCTACCTGGCGGGCAACAACAGCATCCAACGACATCGAAGATAGGCGAATAGTGGCGTCATCAGTGTTGTGCGGCGTTAAGGCAATACCATTCTCGTTCATATCGACGAGAAAGACGCCTTTACCGCCATCCACATTGGCATAGACAAGGCATTGATTGGCAACAGCTGCGTATGAAACAAAGTCCGCCGTTCCAGTGAGCAGCCAACTTTGGTCGACAAAGACTGCCTGCACCTCCGGCGGAAGATCCCAGGCGCCACTGCTACCACAGCCGGCGACAGAAAATATTGCCGAGCCCTCTGTGATTGCCCTCAGGCACTCCTCTGCCAAGCTCTCGTCACTACAGGCAGATAAAATAGTTGGGGCGATAACGCATGTGGATATAAACGGCCCGCCGTAGAGGTATGCACCGGCATGCTCCATCAAAGCCTCAACCTCCACCAGACTCCCGCCAACGCCTCCATGTTCTGGACCAATGAGTATTCCCATTAAGCCCAGCTGAGACATTTTTCCCCAAACGCTCTGATCAAATCCTGACTCAGTAATCAGCAGCTGACGAAGCTTTGGTTCATCAGCCATATCCTGAAGAAGCCTGGAAAATGTATCGCACATCGCCTGCCTATCTTCTACCGAGAATGCTTCCACCTCTATGTCCTCTCTTTTTAGCTATGAATACTTTTAAATGCTTCGCAGATTGACCCGGTATCGCTAGTCCCGCTATCGGTTTCGTCCCAACTTTTCATGAGCATCTACCCATTCGTTTTTTCCGGATTCCTTGTTTCTGCGAGTTGCCGCTCCCAGTGACAATTCTCCCGCCAGCACCGTCGCAGCCGCTATTTCAATGAGCTTATATGCTTTACCTTGGCCATAACAATCCATCAACTCAAGGCATTCTCTTTGCGTGGGTAAACCGGTACCTCCGCCATAGGTCGCCATGACCAAAGCAGGCAGCGTAATTGAAAAGTAGAGGTCTCCGTCTCGGGTCACATAACTGTATACGGTACTTTGTACCGCTTCACCGATACAGCCCGCGTCTTGCCCGGTGGCAATATATAACGCAGCGAGCCCATTGGCCGGATGTGCCGCATTACTGGTGGAACCTGCTATGTAAGAGCTCATGAGGCTGAGCTGGTTTCCATAGGCCATTTGCTCTGGAGTCGCGCGCATCAAACTACTGAGCACCGCTTTTGGAATAGTGATTTCCGCTGTCACTCGACGCCCTCTTCCTCCCAGTGAGTTCAAAGAAGAGGGCTTCTTCTCAGTCTCGAAATTACTTGAAAGCATATAGTGACGCAGTTGGGGGTATTGCTGCCGAATCCACTCACAGGCGACATAAGTAGCTCGTCCTGTCATATTCTGTCCCGCGGCGTCGCCCGTTGTGAAGTTAAAGCGAGTATTTACAAAGTTGTGAAACACATACTGCTCTATCTCAACAAGCTTCCCAACAGATGTCGTTGATTCAGCCTGTTGCTTGATAGCTTCGAAGTTTTCTCTTAACCAATTCGAAAAATCACGGGCTTCCCGGCTGTTTTTAAATACAAACGCAGGGGCTCGCTGCATAGCGTCACCGCATACGGTGGTCATAACTCCGCCGCTTTCGCGAATCAGCCTCATGCCTCTGTTATAACTGGCAATGAGAGTGCCCTCTATAGTCGCGAGCGGAACGTAAAACTCACCCTGAGCGTGCTCACCGTTGACTAACAAGGGACCGGCTACACCAATAGGCACCTGAGCAACCCCAAAAAAGTGTTCGCAATTTCCGTCCATATCCGAAGGATCAAAATTGTACCCCTTGGTATAGTTCAAACGGGAACCCGTTATCGTCTCCAGAAATTGTTGCCTTTGCTTTACGATCTCATCACTGTAGTCATTTTCGCTATCGCGTGGAATCTTACTGTCCATAGCTCATCGTCCAAATCAAGGTGAGTTGTGGTGTCATGGGTTTGCGGTGTTAAAACGGGAGCTCATTGCAATTGCCAATGATCTCTTCACCAGCGAAGACAGAAGCAATAAATTGTGAGGACTCTTCTGTAGAGCCATTCACGATGCTGCCATGGGTCGCCGATGGATAAAAGTGCGCTCTTACCCTCGACCCTGCAACACATGCGCTGGTTACCAGCGCTTGCTGCATACGCGGTGGGGTATTGATATCCTTCCCACCAATACCAAAGAAAGCGGGCGCCGACAATTTGAGCGTCGGATATTCCATTCGCCTGAATGCTTCGGTTAAAACCTTCTCTGGCGACTTCTTGAAAGCCTTGTTGTATGTCACCAGTTCTCGCTTAACCAATTTCTTCATATCAACATAGCACGTGTCAGTGACTGCCATAGCAACTGGCAACACATCAGCGGACACGTAGTCCTCCAGCACAAATTCAGGATCTATCAGGCCAAGCATTGATAATGCTAAGAAGTTGTATCCCAACCTGGGGTCCACTGCATCTTTTGGGCGCGTTTCCTGGATTGCGGCAATGCCCTCAGCGCTAAAATAGGGGGCTCCGGTGGCAACGAGGCCCTGAATATCTAGCTCTGGAGCGTATTCTGGAGCATGGCCCACTGTTGCAATCGCTGCAGCAGCGCCCTGTGACTGTCCAATCATTACAATAGTATTCGATACCGGGAAAGCAGCGCTCTGCACTGCCCGGATAATATCGAGATTGCTATAAGCTGCGGGTCTGGTAGCAAGATAAGGATGCGTTCCCTGTGTTCCAAGCCCCTGATAATCCGAGGCGACAACTGCATAACCGTTTGCCAGCCAATGATTCAAATAAGTCTCATCTCGTTGCTGCCTGCCATTGTAGGAAGGTGAACAGATGTCGGCGATACCCACCGTACCGTGTGCCCATCCGAGCAGCGGCCACCCTCCTTCCGGAGGTGTTCCCCGTGGGATGAACAGCGCACCGGACACAGCGACGATATCTTCCGCAAACAGGCCCTCTGTTGAGGTATACAGCAATCTGATATTGTCGGCGGCCCGATTCAAAGACTGATGTTCGTCAAGTGTCTCGTGGCGAATAAGAACACCGGGCGACGTTGAGGACAGCTCATCAACTCGGTAGAACTCTCCCAAATAGCTATCACCTAGCGCTGATGCACGTAGCGTTTTTTCATCGCCTCCGAAAACCAGAGAACTGACAACAGCAAGAGAGAAGCCTGCACCAAAGAACAATTTATCTAATTTAAACGTCATCATATACGGCATCATTCACAGGCTGTAATTGTCGCGGCGCCAGATAAATGCGTCACACACTGACGTCTGCTCGTCTGGAGAGAGCACCGCCTAGTCACTTTTCTGGAAGGGCAAGAAAGAATCAGCCCGGGATATGATCCCCGGGCTCTCGGCTTTGTCTAAAAGCTGTAACGTACTTGTAATTCGTAGCTTCTTGGAGCATCAATGTGTTGAAAATAGGTTTCACTGAAACCCTGCGAAGCCAATGGAACGTCGTTGCCCCAAGTACTGGTTTTCTCGTCGGTAAGGTTTTTACCCAGTACAGCTATACTCCATACATCGTCAATATTAGCTAAAGCTATTCGTGCATTAACCTTGGTGTAGGAACCCTGCGCCACAGCAGGGTCGAGATCGTTAGCAACCTCATAACTATCAGAGTACATGAGATCGATACTGGCTCGAAGCGCCAGGCTATCGCCTAACTGAGTCGCATAATCTAGCGCCGTATGAGCAGACCAATCCGGTGAGAACTGCAGTGGCTTGCCCGACAGATTTTGAGTACACCCAGCGCGGGTGCCACCATCGGCTATAAATACTTGCACTTGAGGCTCGTTACAAGCGGCATCCCCAAAATTTGCATACTCGGCATTAAGGTATGCGACGCTCGCTACGAAGGTGAAGCTTTCCGTTATGGCAATGGACCCATCGAGTTCAACGCCCTGCACTTCCGACTCAGCCGCATTACCCACAATAAATCCGGCATTACCATCGAAGGCGCTAACTTGAAGGTCTTCAAATTCACTGTAGAAAGCCGCTACATTCATTCGCGCACGCCCATCCAGCATTGTCATTTTGGCGCCGATTTCGTAGGTCACAACAGTTTCGTCTTCATACTCCTGTGCGTCAATAAGACCTCGGCCGTTGGCTTCATCAAATCCACCCGCTTTGTAACCATTTCCAACTTTGAAATAGGTCATGACATCATCTGTAGCGTCCCACTGAAGGGTGACGTCACCTGTAACGTGATCTTCACTGCGCTTATTATCAAAATCGGGATATGAGGTACATATATAAGCGACCCCGCTACACACAGTCGCGCCTTGCGAGTTCATGAAGTGGTCGGTCGAGAAATTTAATACCGCATCGTAAATGCCGGCGAGTCCAATATTCGAAGTTTCGGTAAACGGGTCTGTGACGAAAGCGTCTTTCGTCATTTCCTTTTCGTCATCGGAATAGCGTAGGCCTCCAATCAAGCGAAAACTGTCACCAAGATTCCAGGTAAGCTGTGTAAAGGCAGACCAGGTCGAACTGTCCTGATCAAATTGTCCAAGACCACTTGCATCAAGACTACCTGTTCCGATGCCCGCGGCAGACAAAATAGCGTCAGTGTAGCGATCATGTGAGAGCTCTTCGTCCTGATAGTACAGCCCGGCAAGATACTCGAAGGTTTCGCCGGTAGGAGAAGAAAGCAGGAACTCTTGCGTGAACTGTTTATGAGTCTCATCACGACCGCGGCCGAGAAACTCCAGCGGCCCGTAGTCGGAATCCAGGTAGTTATCAAATTGATAGTCGACATACCCGGTAACAGATTTAATGGAGTGATCGCCGAACATATATTCTACGGTCAGAGTAAAGATATCCCAGTCGCTATCGTGATAATTAGTATCGGGTCGAATGCCGCCGATATTTTTAGCCGATTTATCATAGCCGAATCCAGCTTGAAAATCGGGATCGGCGACTTGATACCTTTGAGTTGCAAAATCAGTAGCAATTGATACCAGGTCCTGACGTCCCTCTGACTCACTCTTGCCGTTTTCGTACTTTAAAAGGACGTCTAACGAATCAGTGGGGGCCCAGCCTAAAACCAGACGACCGACCGTATCTTCCATTGTTCTTTCTGTGTCTCCGGTGAATGAATTATCCATGTAGCCATCGCTTTCTTCCCGTTTGACGACTAGGCGAGCACCAAAAGTGTCCGTGATAGGGCCAGACAGCGTCAGCGTGGTGCTCCAACCATCGAACTCAGGCTCTAGACTACCTTCTATTAAACCCTCGAATTCGTCTCCAGGACGCCTGGTTGTGATATTAATTGCCCCGGCGACCGTATTTTTCCCGAAAAGGGTACTCTGCGGCCCCTTTAAGACCTCAACGCGTTCTACATCCAAAAATGCAGTTCGAGAAGCCTGCCCCCGGCCAAAATAAATCCCGTCGACAAAAGTACCGACAGATTGTTCAAAGCCATAGTTAATGCCAGAGCCAACACCTCGAATAAACACCTGGTCCCCTGCTCCGCCCTCGGCGATGTGCACATTCGGCATATAGACAGCGAGGTCCTCAAGAGACTGAATGTCCTGCTGACTGATTTTATCCCCACTCATCATCGAAATGGCGATGGGCACGTCCTGCATACTCTCCGCTCGCTTGGTCGCAGTCACGATCACCTCTTCAAGCATCGGTTGCGCTGCGGCTTCCATAGAAGCGACAATTGCTAGCGCTATTGCTGTGTTTGAAAGGTATCCGACTCTGAAATTTCGCATAAGCAAACTTCCCTGTATTGGTTATTATTGATTATGTAGACTAAACGATGGTTGCCAATGGAGAGCGTAACAAATCTAAAGGGCCTACGAAATAGCCGTAGAGACCGAAAACACTGGTCATAACAACCTGAGAGCCCCAAGGGACAATGGAAATAGAGACTATCCCTGCCATTTACGTCAAGGCCATCGTAACCTCTCTGCAACTTCGTGGATGGGACCGAGAGACTTTACTGCTGAAACTAGGCGTCTCGGATGAAATCCTCGATGCTGAAAAGGCTCGCATCGCGCGCTCCAGCTACCTGAGTTTCACTGGATACCTTGCATTAAAGCTTCAGGATGAAAGCTTTGGACTTCTGGCGACGCCGCTGAAGCCAGGGACATTCGCTATGCTGTGCCATTCCTGCATCAACTGTGACTCGCTAGAGCACTTTCTAAGGCGCATGATTAAACACTTGGCACTGGTTAACAACGACGCCAGCTTTCAACTTAATCGAGATGCGGAGTACGCGACGCTCACGCTAGAGACAAATGCCGACAGGGTTTATGAAAAGGATGTATTCGTCATGCTGGCATTGGCAATTACTCACCGGTTAATGAGCTGGGCCGCTGATTGCGCTTTTCCGCTGACGGAGGTAAATCTGTGCCGGCAACGGCCTCACTATGCCAGCGACTACAACCTGCTTTTCAACACTAATATTTGTTTTGACCAACCACACAATCAAATACGCTTTTCCGCCAACAACCTGGAGCGGAAAATCCCGCGCAATGATCATGATTTGCGCCGGTTCCTGCAAAATGCAGCGATTACGTTGATGTCAAAGCCAGCATCGTCCAACAACCTGACTTCTAATGTAAGAAATGTGTTGAAAGGGAAAGCAACCAAGGGTTTCCCTACGCTGGCCGAGGTTTCCAAAACATTGGGTTACGCCCCTACCACCCTCAAGCGAAGACTGATCGCCGAAGGCAGTACTTATCAAAGCATCAAGAATGCCGTCCGTCGAGACTCTGCAATTTATCATCTTGCGGAGGGAGAAATGAGCATCGATGACATCGCGTTGGCAGCAGGGTTCGCCGACCCTCCTTCTTTTTTCAGGGCTTTTAAACGCTGGACAGGCACCAGCCCTAGAGCCTACATGCGATAGAGACGCTGACTCGCCTGCATATCAAAGCGGCACCATCGCAAAACTGATCAAGAGCCAGACTGACGAATCGTACGTCGGCCAACAGCAACAGCGCCCGGGCGAACTCCCGGCTGCGGTGCCAGCACGAATAGATCGCCATTACGACCCAATAGCTGTTGCGGAACTCCACAGTCCGCAGCCAAACTCGCATGCGCCGCAAGATGATGAGGCTCCCCATGCACGGGAATAGCGATGCGAGGTGCTACCCATTCGTACATATCTTTCAGATCATCTCTCCCCGGATGACCTGAAGTATGAATCAAAGGTCCATGCTCGGTTTGCTCAACTATTTTGACGTCTTTCGACACAAGCGCCTGTCGAACGCGCTCAATTGCCAGTTCATTACCAGGAATGTCACGGGAGCTAAAAACAACGGTGTCACCCGCTTCGAGCTCTAAATCAGGATGATTCCCCGCTGCGATTCTAGTGAGCGCCGCACGCGCGTCGCCCTGACTGCCTGTCGCAATGATCATGACCTCTTCTGGCGGCAAATATCCTATATGGGTTGGATCAATGAACGTCAGGTCCCTGTCCCAAAAACCCGTTTCAAGGGCCGCCTGGTAGTTATTAACCAATGATCTACCAAACAGGGCAAGATAACGCCCGTTGTCGGCTGCCGCCCTGGCAAGAGTTTGCATCCTTGCAATGTTGCTGCCAAAGCAGGTTGCCACTACACGTCCCTTAGCGTCGCTAACTACCTGGTTAATACCAGCTACCACGTCGCCCTCACTGGGCGATCGCCCCTCAACGGTTGCACAGGTCGAATCGCCGACCAGTGCGTCAAGCTTCAGCGCCGCTAAAGACCTGAAAGCCTCCTCGTCGTAGCTAGGTCCGACCTGTGGATCAGCATCCCATTTCCAATCCCCGGTATGCAGCACTCGCCCCGCGGACGTCTCAATCAGCAGGCACTGGGCCTCAGGCGTCGAATGAGTAATACCGATCCATCGCAAGTCAAAGCAGCCCAGGCGGTGAGATGCTCCAGTGGGTAGTACATGCAACGGAACCTTGCTCAGCAGTCCTGCCTCAGCCAGCTTGCGCCTTAGGATAACCGCAGTAAACGACGTGCAGTAAACCGGGCACTGAAGTTCCGCCCAGAGGTAAGCCACCGCACCGACATGATCCTCATGGGCGTGGGTAATCACCATCCCCACCAAAGACTCGCGACGAGCACTGATGAACCCTGGGTCCGGGGTAATGACAGCTTCAGCGCCAGGCTCTCTGTCAAAACCAATCCCACAGTCAACAATAAGCCACTGGCCATCGTGGCCGTACAGGTTCAGGTTTGACCCAATTTCGCCGCAACCACCGAGCGGCACGAACCAGAGGTCTGCGATGCTGGGGGATAACAGCTCGTGGTTGATCGGTAGGATTTCAGTCGGTCTATTCATCGGCGAATAGTACGTTGCTAGCATCGACATAGCGACTATCGCCGTCTGGACAAAGCCTGGTCTCGTAAAACTGAAGCTGAATTGCCAACGTATCGACGTAGTCGACTTACTGAATTTCTAAAATGCCCCAGCCATCTCCTCCACGCCTCACACAGGCCGGCAACATCATCCATACGTTGCCTGACTGCCCGGGTATCTACCGCTTCCTTGATCGGAATGGCTGCGCTCTTTACATCGGCAAAAGCATTAATATCCGGAGCCGTGTGAAAACTCACCTGGCCGAGGCCCGCGGTCTATCGCGTAAACACAGGATGCTCAGTGAAACAAAATGTATCGATGTGCGACCCACCGCGGGAGAAATCGGCGCACTGCTGCTTGAGAATGATGCGATCAAAAAACAGGCACCAGCCTTCAATCGTCGACAGCGAAGTATTAAAAAAATGTGGTCATATGCCCTCACCAGCGGCCGAGGTGAGTTTTGTGTGCCAACGCTTCAATCGTATTCAATGCACAAACCGGAAATTTTGGCGAGTTATGGCGCCTATACGAGCCCGTCGCGTGCCAAAAAAGCTCTTGAGCAAGCAACGCGTGACCACGGCCTGTGCCCGCGCATTCTTGGGCTCGAGGCAGGCAAAGGGCCCTGCTTTAACTTTCAGATTGGGCGCTGCAGAGGAGCCTGTGCTGACTTTGAGAGCGCTGAATCGCATAATCGGCGGTTAAAGGCCGCACTCCGATTTAAAGGGTTCAGTGCCTGGCCCGTCGCAAGTCCGGTGCTGCTACATGAAGTTGCGAGTGATCCCACCCTTCAGCCCGCTCAAGAATGGCATTTGCTGCACAACTGGGCCTACCTTGGAACCTTTGACACCCTTGAGCTCGCCCGCTCGGCAAAGCTGCTACCAGGCTTTATGTTTGATAAGGATACCTACCACATCCTGCGTAGAGCGCTTAAACATCACCCTGGCCCTATCCTGCGCGCTGATACGCTGGAGACCATTGAGTGGCTCGAGCCGCTGACTACACGATGAGCGTTTCTGTTGTCTGGCTCAAGCGCGATCTTAGGCTGAATGATCACCAGCCACTGTTAAGGGCGCTCAGCAGCGGACTCCCCGTATTCATTTTTTATTGCTTTGAGCCGATGTTACTCAACGACCCTCGTTATTCTGAGCGACATTGGCGTTTCGTCAGCCAGTCATTACAAGACATGAACCGTCAACTCCGCCAAAATAGATTTCGCGTCCTGGTTTTCCAGAGCGATGCGTTGCCGTTGTTCAAACTCATTCACGCTGAGTCCCCCATTTCTGCCGTTTACAGTCATGAGGAAACCGGGGTCGATTCCACCTTTGGTCGAGATCGCAGCATCGCGAGCTGGTTGAACAACGAAGGCATTGCCTGGCATGAATCACCGACTAACGGGGTCCAACGGGGCCGCACCGATCGCAAAGGCTGGAATCGCCGCTGGAGCGAAGTCATGAAAATGCCCCAGGACCAGCCGGTTTGGGACGCCGTGTGTGCACCGCCTCCATTAGCGGGCGGCGCTTTGGGCGAGGCTCTACTGCGCTCGCCGCCCGAGCAATGGCTGCGGCCGGTGCAAGACCTGCAGCAGGGAGGTGAGACAGCTGCGACCCAAGTTCTTGACAGTTTTCTTACAGAGCGAGGCGCCCACTATGAACGTCATATTTCTAAACCGGACAAAAGCCAGCTTCACTGCTCACGGCTTTCTCCACACCTCGCCTGGGGAAACATCTCAATAAGGCAGGTCTCCCAGGCACTGGAGGCACGCAGGCCCTATGCTGGCTGGGAGCGTTCAATGAACGCATTCGAGTCACGACTACATTGGCACTGTCACTTTATCCAGAAATTTGAAATGGAATGCTCCATGGAATGGCGAGATCTCAATCGCGGCTACCTTGACGTGGAACGCAGTTACGATCCCGCTGCGCAGTTAGCGTGGCGTGAAGGGCGAACAGGTTACCCCTTAATAGATGCAGCCATGCGTTGTTTACAGGCAACCGGCTATGTCAATTTTAGATGCCGGGCCATGCTGGTCAGTTTCTTCTGCCATCTTCTGTGGCAACCCTGGCATGACGCCGCAGTGCATTTAGCCAGTCTGTTTCTGGATTTCGAACCGGGGATTCATTACCCACAATTACAAATGCAGGCGGGTGTCACCGGCATCAATACGGTGCGAATTTACAATCCCATTAAGCAAGCAATAGATCATGACCCCAAGGGCCACTTTATCAGGCAGTGGGTTCCTGAGTTGCGCACGATGCCTGAGCACCTTATTCACCAGCCATGGAACGCCAACCCCATGGAGCGAATGCTACTTTCCTGCGATTACCCTGAACCCATCATAGATTGCACCAGCAGCTATCGTCGCGCCAGGGAGATCCTTTGGGATCTGCAACACAGCAACACTGTTCAGCAAGAAACTGAGCGAATCCTGACCCGACATGTAGAGCGACGATCATCCGGCAAGCGCAATGCACGTCAATGGCGCAGTCGATGAGCGACTCATTTAGGTAGCCATTACTCAGGCCAAGGCTTCGTCTTCAGTCGCCTCCAGTCTTTCGCCTAGCAATCACTCCTGGGGCCCTGCTGCCACAATAAATTTTTACGATCGTTTCTTTCAGCTTCCACTCTTGCTAAGTTGGCAGTCGTAAACTCGACATAAATCAACTCACAAGGACTAGCCATGCTCACTATTCACCACCTGCGGGTCGGCCGCTCTCTATTCACTGTCTGGCTACTCGAAGAACTCGAACTCGAGTACAAACTCATCGAATACAACAGGCACCCGGAAACCATGCGAGCGCCACCAGAGTTAAAAGCAGAGCATCCGCTGGGTAAATCGCCAGTCATCGATGATGATGGACTGATTTTGTCAGAATCTGGTGCCATTGCGACCTACTTACTGGAAAAGCACGACACCGAGAACCGGCTATCTCCCCCTCGCTCGGACCTCAACACCTGGGCCGAATACATCCAGTGGCTGCACTATGCGGAAGGTTCGGTATTCACTCCCTTAATGATGAAGCTGCTGTCGATGCGTGCAGGTGGTACGGTGGAATTACTGGATATGTTCGCAGACCCTGAAGTGGAGCTGCACTTTTCGCATATCGCCAGTAAACTGGGCGACAGCGACTACATTTTAGGATCCGATTTATCCGGTGCTGATTTCGGCATTGGCTATATGGTTAACATGGCACACATGCTTGGCTTGCTTGAGCCATTCCCGTCACTTGTCGCCTATGTCGAACGCCTGCGAACCCGCCCCGCTTTCCTGCGTGCGATTGGTCGAGCCGTTGAATGACAATATTTATGTGCATTGCGTTGTGCAAGCCTCAGCGGTCATAGAATAAAAACTCGGAGTACTACAGTTGTCTGATAGCAATAGAAATCATTACGACAAACCCAAAGCGGCTTACTACGCACTAGGGATGTTGACCCTGGTCTACGCCTTTAACTTCATTGACAGGCAATTACTGGCCATTTTACAAGAGTCAATCAAGGCCGACCTGAGCCTGTCAGACAGCCAATTGGGACTGCTAACCGGGTTTGCCTTCGCGATATTCTACGTGACTGCTGGGATCCCGATTGCGCGCTGGGCAGACCATGCCAATCGCCGCAACATCGTGGCAGGCAGCCTCTTTATCTGGAGCTTCATGACAGCCCTTAGCGGCATGGTACAAAACTACACGCAGCTGGTGTTGGCGCGCATTGGCGTTGGCATCGGTGAGGCCGGCGGCAGCCCTCCCTCACATTCAATGATTTCTGACATCTTCCCCCCGAACCGACGGGCGACGGCCCTGGGGTTTTATTCCACCGGTGTTAGTTTTGGCATCTTGTTTGGTTTTCTATTCGGCGGCTGGTTAAACGAGTACTTCGGCTGGCGCACAGCATTTCTTGTCGTCGGCATACCCGGTGTATTTCTCTCCGGGCTCATTATGCTGACTTTACGCGAACCCACTCGCGGTTTGATCGAACAGAAAACGGTGACAGCAGAGTCCGTGCCGCTAAAGAAAGTGATACAAACCCTTTGGGAATCCCGAACATTCCGTCATCTGTCGCTCGCCGCCTCGCTGAATGCATTTTCAGGTTACAGCACTGCCAGTTGGACCGCCTCCTTCATGATTCGCAGCCACGAAATGTCTACTGGTGAGCTGGGCACCTGGCTTGCGATCATTATCGGTTTATGCGGCGCAATAGGCGTTTTCTTTGGAGGCATGGCCGCAGATTGGCTATCGCCTCGGGATAAACGCTGGTATATGTGGCTGCCTGCGATTTCGGGCTTTATTGCGGTTCCGTTTATGGTTGCTGTGTATCTTGCGGACACCCCCTATGTCGCTCTGAGCATGATGTTGATACCGGGACTGCTCCACCAAGTCTATCTGGGCAACACTCTAGCCACGACTCACAATCTCGTTGGCCTGAAAATGCGCGCGACCTCATCTGCGATTCTGTTTTTTATTCTCAATATTATTGGCCTCGGTTGTGGGCCATTTCTTGTTGGAGTACTCAGCGATCAGCTAAGTGCCAGTCACGGAGCTGACTCACTGCGTTTGGCCATGCTTTATTTATTGCCGGCGGTGATGTTTTGGTCTGCCTGCCATTTCTACTTTGCGTCCAAGCACCTGCGCAAAGACCTGGAGGCAGCACCCGCCTAAAAATTGCTCGGACTAGCCCATGCCCAAGTGAGCTATACGCACGCGTTCAGGAGAGTATGAGTGAACACCGGCACTATGAGTACTTGGAGCTAGTACATGGAGCCGGATTGCGAATGCAAGCGGCTTGATTGAATCGAGCTGAAGGCCATCCCGTGTGGCGATCGTCTCTCGCCACACGGGATGAAGGAACTCCCGTGGATGTTACTCGAACGAGTAGCGAACAGTGAGACCGTAGGTGCGAGGAGTATTCGGATAACCGCTATAGCTTCCCGCTTGAGCCACTGAGGGGAAGGCTGACTGCAAGTATTCGTCCTCATTAAGGTTGCGACCCCAGAGGTTCATTTCCCAACCGTTTGCAAAGTACAGTCCAAGACTAGCGTTGACCATGTTAATTTCGCGCGATGCGATGTCCTTGGGTACGTTGTCAACGACCTGCACCTCATCTTCATAAACATGCTCAACACGCACGTAGCCATCTGCGAGTGAACCGGCCTGGAAGTTATAGGTCACTGATGTATTGGTGGATAGTTCGGGGATACCAGCAGGTGTCTCACCAGACAAGTCGGTAGGCCCATCAACACCCAGGGCTCCCTCAAACTCATCATATTTTGGATCCAGATAAGTAGCCGCAAACGACACGCGAAGGTCGTTAATGGGATACCAGTTCATGTCAAACTCAACGCCTTCAACGGACTGCTTGCCAGCATTAGCCAGGTTGAAGCCGGTGCCTGAAAACACATTTGATTGAAAGTCGTCAATTTCTTGAGAGAAGATAGCCATGTTGTAACTAATGGTTTCGTACTGCGCTTTCAGACCAATTTCATAGACGATGGATTCCTCTGGGCTAGCAAAACGAGTGCCCGGCGCCAAGTTCGGCACCACAAGGCCTGCTGCGTCCAGGGCAGGAATGTCTTCTGCAAGCGGCTTACTATCGCGAGAGAGGTTCCATGAAG
>DS999223.1:165002-167824 GCA_000156295.1 marine gamma proteobacterium HTCC2148 | reverse complement strand
GTTGGCGGCAAGTAAAGACCAAGTGGAATCGAAGAAAATACGTCATTGTTGGTGAAATCGATCTTCACGTCTTTTTCGACTTCTGTATAGTTTACACCTAAGGTGAGTGTCCAGTTATCCGCGAATGCAAAATCACCCTGGGCGAATACCGAAATCGTGTCGTCGTCCTGTGTCGATTTCTCGGATGGGAAACCAGTACCCTCAGCAAAAAATGATCCGGGTGCAAATCCCAGAACGGGGCCCAATAAAGCCTCGAGGAGATTGACTGCGCCGCCACTGATGCCATTGCCGTAGTCTCTGAATTGATCGCCATAGCCAAAGGCACCGTCGATCTCCACTTCCTCGGTAAAGTAAAAAGCGCCGACCATCCAGGCCAAGCTACCATCGCCGTCTGACGTTAGGCGAAGTTCTTGAGTGAACGTATCAATGCTGGTGTCGCTAAGGTTCGCCTGCGTCGCGCTGACCAGACGTGCGCTGGTGTAGTCCACATCTCCAAATTGATTTTGTTCCAGAGTGCGATACGCAGTGATAGAAGTTAAGGTCACGTTATCAAAGTCATAGCCGAACTCGAGTGAAACACCCGATGTGTCGATTACTGTAACAGGATCAAAGTCATAGTAACCTTCATAGGCAAAAGGCTCATTGCCTACCAGGTCACCACCAATGGCCCTCACCACATCTCCCGTAGGCCCATCTACGAGGTTAGAAACGCCACAACAGATCTCATCGAGACTCTCACCATCGACAATCAACCGAAAGCCCATGCGATCTGTAGGCTCCCAGAGTAGCTGACCACGATAACTGTAGCGGTCCAGATCGTTCTCTTCAGTACCCAGTTCAATATTTTCATAGTAGCCCTCTCGTTCGTTATAACTCGCGAACAGGCTGAAGCCCAGATTGTCTGTAATGGGGCCAGTCACATCACCCTTGACTATAACTTGATCATAGTTGGCTACGGTAACCGAGGCGGAGCCGCTATAGCTTTCCAAATCCGGCTTGGCGGTTATGACGCTGATAACACCAGCTGATGCGTTCTTGCCAAACAGTGTGCTCTGCGGACCACGTAGCACTTCTATGCGCTCCAGTTTGGGCAGATCAGCCAGCGCGCTTCCAACTCGTGAGCGGTAAACGCCGTCAATAAAGACACCCACGGATGGCTCGATACCCGCATTATTGGCGCCGTTACCAAAGCCTCGGATGATGAAGTTAGTATTGGCAGAGCTTTGCAACTGTGTAACTCGCAGGCTCGGGACTAGCGTTTGTAGGTCCTTGATATCCAAAACCCCGGCCTGCTCTATTTGCTCTGAGCTGACAACGGACACAGCAATAGGGACTTCCTGCAAGGTCTGAGCTCGTTTAGAGGCAGTCACAATGACCTCCTCCAGTGCTGACTGGGCATAACTTTGACCGGCTGCAAGTGCCAGAGCCATTCCAACCGCTGGGACGAGTTTTCGTTTCGCAGACAGGGGCGTGGCGAGATATGTTGATACCATGGGGTTTTCCTGTGGGTGTGTTATGAATTATCCGCCCAGTGTCCCCTCTGCCCCCTCCCACGGTCAAGTAAATATGCCGCAAACGCAAAGCGTGTCCAGTACTTGTCGAGGGGTTATCGCGGGATGAAATTTAATACTTAAGGCCCGGCAAACGTCAAAGGCGTATGCGCAACAATGCAGGTCATATCCGACCCAGGTATGTGCCATTGCGCGGCCGGATGGGGTGCCTGTGGAGGCACAAAGAGAAAAATTGCCCGCCTTCCTGAACAGACCTACACTGGCCTGACCTGGACTAAGCTATCTTGCAACTGGCACTGATCGGCACATTAGCCTACTGGCAGGTGTTCGAGGTGCTGTAATGTAATGGATTAAGTAGACTCAGCCCTGCGCATCTAAACGAGGTCGCCTTCCATTGAAAAATCCGCTGCCGCTTGCTGCTCTTATTAGTTTGCTCACCGTGTCGACTGCGCTCTGGCTGGAGCAGCCTCACCCCTTGACACCCAACTCAGCGCCCGCCACCGAATATTCAGGCGAGCGAGCGATGTCCCTGTTAAACCACTTGCTGGCAGAAAATCTGCCTCACCCTGTGGGGTCGAAGCAAAACCGGGTAATTAAACAACGAATACAAGCCTGGCTAGACGAGCAAGGCATTGACCACCAGGAGCAACGCGCATGGGGTTGCAATGCAAAACGGCATAGCTGCGCCTATGTCGAAAACGTAATTGCAATAATCCCGGGCCAGGTAACAGGCCCCTACGTAGCCCTGATGGCTCACTACGACAGCGTGCCCCACGCGGTCGGTGCCGGTGACGACATGGCCGGGGTGGTGGCCGTTCTTGAGACCGCCAGGGCGGCGCGCGCGGTGGGCGGTTTTCGTCACCCCATCATGCTTCTCATCACCGATGGCGAGGAAACAGGCCTGCATGGCGCTGAGGCTTTTTTCAAACAGCACCCTCTTGCTGCGCAGATTGGTGTATTACTCAACCTGGAAGGCAGTGGTACTCGCGGTGCGAGCATGGTGTTGCGCACCTCGATGGCCAATGCCTGGTACATGAATTTTTTTGCTGATACCGCCGCCCAACCGATGGGTTCCAGTCTGGCCGATGAAGTTTTCAAGCGCATGCCAAACGACACGGACTTTTCCGTCTCGCTGACCGCTAAAATTCCGGGCATAGATTTCAGTTTCGCGGGCGAACGCAATCATTACCATACTCCTAACGATAATCCTGAAAACCTCGATCCACGAACAGTTCAGCATCATGGCGACAACCTATTTCCTCTCACCCTGCAACTTGCAAACGCTGACCTCTCGACACAGCACGACACCAA
>DS999223.1:146354-164526 GCA_000156295.1 marine gamma proteobacterium HTCC2148 | reverse complement strand
TTTTTACCGACGGCACTGCTGCTGGAACAGACTCAAGGCTATGGTCTGGTTGTCACCGTGTGGCCATGGGTAGGGCTTTATGTGATTTGTTTGCTTGGCTTTTTGAGAGGTCCGGCGTTAATCGCAAGCACAAGACTGGTTGGTGCCGCATTACTCACTGGATTAGTGGCCGCCTCGGTACTGCCTGTTTACTCAGAACACCGACCCCAACATTTAAATGTGCTGTACATCCAGGATACTGATGCCAGCAAAGCAATGCTGCATATAGAAACCGAGGGACAGGTGCCGCCAGCAATGCTGGAAGCCTCGCCCTTCCAGCCCGACGCCGGGCAAGCAGTGCCCTGGTCTAGCACCCCGATTCCTTTCCTTGCCCCGGTAGCTAACGTTCATCTTCCGGCGCCAACTGTTGATGTAGTGGAAAGCCGCACCATAAAAGATGAAAGGCAGGTTCGACTGCGCTTGTCGTCTCAGCGCCATGCATGGCGCTTGCGTTTATACCTACCTGCATCGGCTGCGATAAAAAGTGCAACCGTCGATGGGGTGAAACTTTCGTTGCCGTCGTACGAGCAAGAAAACAGCACGAGTTATACTGGCCTGCTGTTTTATGGCACCCAAAACCATGATGTCATCGTGAACTTGACCCTGGCTTCGACTGAGCCGGTAACGGGTTTTCTAGTTGACTCGAGTCCGAGCCTACCAGACATCGCTAATGGCCTTATAAAAGCTAGACCCAGCGAAGCCCTGCCCGTTCACAGCGGGGACAGGTCCACGGTGTTTACCAAAGTCGCTTTTTGAAAGAGCCGCTTTTTGCACTGTACCGGAAATTTCACAGCGCAAGGCCAGGGGTGATGTTGTTAGATTGGTCTGCACAACAGTTTCACCGATGCGAGACGTGTCATTGCGCTGGAAGGAGCTATACTCTTAGTCACTGAATCCTGACATTTGAGAGGGTATACCGTGGCTGATCAGACTAAATTCAATGTCCTTATCATCGGCGGCGGCACCGCCGGCATTACCGTTGCTTCCAGCCTGGCTAAACGCCAAGGCAGTCGTAAACTCAGCATTGCTGTAGTCGAACCGCAGAATGATCACTACTATCAGCCTGCACTCACACTGGTGGGTGCAGGCGCTTACAGTCTGGATAAAACGCGCAGGCAAGAAGGCAAACTTGTGCCAAGCGGCGTTCAATGGATCAACAGCAAGGCAACGGCTTTTGATCCCGACAACAACGATATCACCTTAGACAGCGGGGAAACCCTGGGGTACGACTACCTGGTTGTTTGCCCCGGACTCTGTCTCGATTGGGATAAAATCGAAGGCGCTGCACAGTCGCTTGGATCTAACGGAGTTTGCAGCAACTACGACCCGCGCTATACCGAGTATAGCTGGCAGTGCCTGCAAAACCTTGAGCCCGGCAGCAAAGCACTATTCACCCAAGCCCCTTTGCCCTTCAAATGTCCTGGAGCGCCGCAGAAAATGGCGTACTTGTCAGCAGATTATCTCCGCAAGAAAGGCATCGGCGCTGAATGTGATTTGCACTTTCTTACCCATGCCCCCGGGATGTTTGCCGTGCCCCTATTTGCCAAAGAGTTGGTAAAGGTGGCAGAGAGGCACAAGATCAATGTCCATTTCCAACATAACCTCGTCGCTATAGATGGCGAGAATCGCCGGGCAACCTTCGAAGTCGTTGGGGGCGAAAATTCCGGGTCGCGCCTAGACATAGAATTCGACATGCTGCACGTCACACCACCGCAGTCTCCCCCGGCTGAAATCAAGAACAGTCCGCTGGCAAATGAAGCAGGGTTCGTAGATCTCGATCAGGGCACGATGCGCCACACCCGATATGGCAACGTGTTCGGCCTCGGCGACGCCGGTTCTACACCGAACTCAAAAACAGCCGCGGCGATTCGCAAGCAATCTCCGGTCGTCGTCAAAAACCTGCTTAAAGTTATGGATGGCCGTAGTTTGGAAGATACCTACGACGGTTACGCTTCCTGCCCCTTGACCACAGCTTACGGCAAAGTCCTGATGGCAGAATTCTGCTACGGCGGCAAAGTTACCCCTACGTTCCCCCTGAATCCTGCCAAGGAGCGCTGGAGTTATTGGTGGATCAAGGCGACGGGGCTTCCAGTTTTTTACTGGCACTACATGCTCAAAGGGCGTGAGTGGTTCTTGAAACATAACGTAGACTTTGTCGATCCTACACAATAGCCCGCTTTTTATGGGTCGCCAATTTGCGCGGATCTTGCGTCGGCTTCCAATGTCGCTATATTGCTACCCGTAAGCGACTCTAGAAAAATCAGCAGGTCAGATACTTGCTCAGCCGTCAGGTTCAACGGCCTGATTCTGACATCGAGCCCGGCATGAGGTTCACCGCCATCGTTGTACCAGGCAATCACCGAGTCTAGATCAGGAAAAGAACCATCGTGCATATAGGGAGCAGTCAGCGCCACATTGCGCAGGCTTGGCACTCGGTACAACCACCTGTCTTCGCTGCGCCCAGTAGCCTCATAACGCCCAAGATCATTCGCCTTGGCAGTTTCAAAGCTGACTGTAGGTACCACGCTGACACCTGGTGCAAGGCGCACCGGCTGAGGCTTTGACTCACTTTTCATTGAGCGAGCATAGCCAATTCCGGTGTCATAGAACTGATCGTCGGTAAAGTGGGCATGGTCATCCGCAATCGTATGACAGGTGGCGCAACCCGCATTCTGGAATACCTGCCAGCCATTACGTGCAGCTTCAGGAAGGGCATGTTCATTGCCAAAATACCAGCGGTCGAAGGGGGAATCGCCGGACACTAAACCCCGTTGGTAACTGGCCAGCGCCATGCCAAGGGTTTCGACGGTCAGGCCTTGCTCGAAGGCCGTCTCAAACAACCCCTGGTAATCTTCGGCATTGGAGATAGTGCTAAGCACGAAGCCTATAGAAGGGTTAGCCATCTCGTTGTGCAGCAGCAACGGCTGCCATACTTGATTCTCCAGGCTGTGCTCGCGGCCGTCGAAGAACAACACCCGGCGATAACCTACATTATAGAGCGCAGGCGCATTGCGCTTTACGAAGCGACCCTCCAGGCCAACCGGAGTGCGCAGTTCACGCTGGGTGAACGCCTGCTCCGGCACGTGACACATCGCGCATGAGAGAGTGCCGTTAAACGACAAACGGCGATCAAAAAACAACTTACGTCCGAGCGCGATCTTCTTTTCTGAGACTGGATTTTGCTTAGGAATATCCATTACGGGCAATCCCAGAGGTGGACTCTCAATCTGCTCCAGCAGCGGTGCTGGCTCGCCAATAACAAAGGACAAGCTCTCGGACGGGATTGGGTGATCAGGCCCAGCATTTACGATGTTCACGGCAAGTGCCAGAAGCAATGCAGCATGCCGCCATCCTCTCGAAGCGGCTGCTAACTTTCGCTTGGAATAATCGAGGATTTCGACTAAGTTTACTGCAAAGTTCATAATAAGCTGAGGCTCGTCATGCGAATTACACTGCTCCTTGTACTCTTGTTTTCTATGTCGGCAATTGCCGATGAAACCTGCATGTCACCCTACATGGCCAAGATAGAAGGTCAGGAGGACTTCGTCTACGTTTGGACACTTGGCCTGGAAGGGGTAGGTGACGAACAAGACAAGTTGGTGACGGTCGACGTCAACCCCGATTCCGACGGTTACGGCAAGGTTGTCCATTCAATTTCCGTTGGCGGGCGCAACGAGGCCCATCATACAGGCCTTACCGATGACCGCCGTTTCCTGTGGGCCTCTGGTCTGGATACTAACCATATATTCATTTTCGATGTACATACCGATCCAGCCAAGCCCACCTTGCACAAGACCATTACCGATTTTGTGGCAAAAAGCGGCGGAGTGGTCGGTCCCCATACCAACTACGCTCTACCCGGGCGCATGATGATTAGCGGTCTGTCCAACAATCGCGACCATGGCGGACGCACCGCAATGGTGGAATACACCAATGCAGGTGACTTCGTCAAGACTTACTGGATGCCTACTGACGACAACCTGCAGGGGGCAGTCAAGTCCGGCCAGTATGCGGACGGCTTCGGCTACGATGTTCGTGTGCTGCCCCGCCGCAACGCTATGGTGACCTCCTCCTTCACTGGCTGGAACAACTATATGATGAATCTGGGCACTATGATGGCAGACCCGGAGGCTATGAAAGCTTTCGGCAACACCGTTGTAATCTGGGATATGCATGCCCGTAAACCGACGAAAGTGCTGGATGTGCCCGGCGCTCCCCTTGAAATCCGGTGCGCGTGGAACGAGGAAAACGATTACTGTTTCACCACTACTGCACTCACCTCCAAGGTCTGGCTGATCTACCTCGACGAACAGGGTGAGTGGCAGGCCAGCGCCGTTGGCGATATTGGCGATGCGACAAAGATTCCTCTGCCTGTGGACATCTCCATCTCCAACAATGATACCCGTCTGTGGATTAATACCTGGAACGACGGCATGACCCGACTTTATGACATCAGCGATCCATTCAACGCAAAACAGATGTGGGAGCAGCGCATTGGCGAGCAGGTCAACATGGTCTCCCAGAGTTGGGACGGCAAGCGTGTTTACTACACCTCCTCCCTATTGGCTAACTGGGACAAGACCGCGCCCGCGGGGCCCGATTTGCAATACTTGAAGGTGTATAACTTCGATGGCGAGAAGCTGGAACAAACAATGGCCATTGACTTCATTGCCGAAAAACTCGGTGCCCCGCATCAAATGCGTTTCGGTGCCCATGCGCTTTATGGAGAAAAGGTCTCGGCGCGTTGAATCCCATCCACTGGTCACTGCGCTGGTTGGCAATCGGCGCGGTGTTACTCTGTGCCAGCCTCAAGGTTTGGTCAGAAACCACTCAGGTTCTCGCGCCTGGATATGGACCCCTCAAGTTCGAGCCGCCCGCTGCTGGTAGTTACCAGCTACCCCCACTGGGGTCTGCGGCTGACGGCGCTGTTATCGACATGAATGGTGAATCGTTTCCACTGCATGATCTGACGGGAGACAAGCTGGTAGTGATGGGCTTTATTTATACTCACTGCCCGGATGTCAATGGCTGCCCCCTCGCCAGCTATGTAATGAAACAACTGCAACTGCGGCTGCTTGCTTCGACAGACCTCAAAGATCGGGTACGTCTTATTAGCTTGAGCTTCGACCCAATCCAGGACACAGCAGCAGCCATGCGAGACTACTCCATGCACTTTCGCCGCCAGGGCTTTGACTGGGAGTTTCTGACCACAAAAAATGAAAATGAACTGCAGCCTATTCTTGAGGGTTACGGCCAGTACCGTAAGATGTTCTACAACGAAGATGGCGACTACGCCGGCACCATGTCACACATACTGCGGGTCTACCTGATCGATAGGGATCGACGTATCCGCAATATCTACAGCGCAGGCTTCTTACACGTAGACACTGTGATGAACGATCTGCGCACATTGCAAATGGAACCCAATCAGTGAATCTGTTTCAAATGTTGAGCGCTTAACTGACTGGTACTTTCAAGTCCGGGGCGAAGGTGACTCGCTCACCAGTCCTTATCGTTAGCAAGCGGTTTCGGCGCCGCAACAACGGGCGTCCTCTGCGAACTCATTCAACGTTGCTATAGCCAACGGAGGCATTATGATAAAAATGGTTTTTTGCGTTAAAAGGAAACCTTCAATTTCCGAGACGGATTTCTACAACTATTGGCTCGATATGCATGGCCCTTTAGTGAGTAGCAAAGTTGAAGATCTAGGCATAAAGCGCTATGTACAGAGCCATACCAAGCGAGCAGACCTCGGCAATACCGCCTCCTCTGGGAGGGGCATGAAACAGGCGGCGTTTGATGGACTCGCAGAAATCTGGTGGGATAGTTTTGAACACCTGGAGACTGTATTAGCGACAGAGCCTGGTCAGATTGCGGGCGCAATACTCGCAGAAGATGAGGCGAGATTTATCGACATGGAGGCCTCAACGATCTTCTTCACCGAAGAGCATGAGGTGGTTGCCTCTGATTGATATTCCACGAAACACGCAGGCGTGCATTTCGTGGCAAACTATAGCCCGTGACAATAGACCTTCGATTGGAAGTTTTGATGAAACATCAGCGTAAGATTACTGCTCTCTCAGAAGAAGCTGAGTCCAGAATTATTGAAATGGCCTGGGAAGACCGAACTCCCTTTGAAGCAATACATGCAAATTATGGCTTTACTGAAGCGGAAGTCATTAAGTTCATGAGGTCATCGCTAAAGCCTTCCAGCTTTCGCTTGTGGCGCAAGAGAGTAACGAGTAAAAAAACAAAACACGTGAAGCTGCGAAGTCCGGAAGTTAGCCGTGGGTACTGCTCCACACAATACAAACCCAGGAGTAAATAGTGTCTTGGCTACCTGACGGGCTGCACTATAAATGACCTATGCTGGCCCTAAGCCCGGCTGTGCTGTTTGTCGGCAGGCGTCACAATCGCAGAATGCCTTCGACTTTGGATGCAGTGGAGCCCTGGGCAAATCATCCATATGAAACATGGCACAGCAAAGACAGAAGACGGCGTTAATATCGCCTACCAGGTTTCCGGACAAGGGCCAGCCTTGGTTTTGTGTCATGCCATGGCCAATGATCACAGAATGTATGACGAGCATCGTGAAGCCTTTTCTAAGTCACATAGACTAATCACTTTCGATCAGCGTGGCTCTGGCTACTCAGATCATCCTCCCTTTGATGAGGGCCCCGAGAGCTACTACACCGTCGAAAAATTCGGCGATGATCTGAAAGCAGTTGTGGATCACCTGGGTATTAACCGAGTGACTATACTTGGTTTTTCGATGGGTGCAGTGGCCGCCCTCTCCTTTTCTACAAGGTGGCCAGAACGGCTAGACCGTCTTATATTGGCGTCTGCGATGGCATCACGTTTGCCTCAAGCAATCATTGCTCGCGCACGCTTGGTCGAAACAATGCTCGATGAAAAAGGCCTGGAAGAAACCTATGACTTCTATTTTTCAGGAACGCTATTTGATGGACTAATGGCGCAGAAAAAATTGCATCATATGATTGCCCTCTTCCGAGAGAAAGCGACGCCTCAAGGTTTCAAAGGTTGCTTTCGAGTGACAATCGACCGCCCCTCGCTTGTCGACGAGTTAAAGCTTATCAGATGCCCCACGCTTATTTTGGTTGGGGAAAATGACACGCATTACCTTGTCGAGGCCGAACTACTAGAAAACACTATTTCCAATGCAAAGCGAGTTGTTATGCCCGGTGTGGGGCATCCTCTGTCCGTTCAAGATCCGAAGGCATTTGAAGCAGAGGTCATTACATTTATTTCATGATCTTTTTAGCGGTGCCGCCCCTGACAATCCCATCATCAATGCGCCTTTGGTGATGGATTATCGGTTTCTCGCCGCCCTGCAGATGACCATAATAAAAACTATATTTCACTTTAGTTTATTATCGTATATATTTGATTAATATAGCTATTTATTTATATAAATGAGAAAAACCTCATCTGGTACCCAGAACCCATACCGCACCTCCGACAACACCCGCCGTGACCAACTCCGGCAGATAACTACCAAATGCCAGCAAAGCAGCGGCTGTGGCTACGATTGCAATGAGGCGCTCCGCCAGACCGTACTGACGATGAGATTCAATTTGCACACCCGGCTCCATGAGGTTTCGGGTAATGCGGTATTCAATGATTCTGGCAGAAGTCATAGGTGGTGCTCCAGTCGACCAAATTAACAAGGCCAATAATGGAGATGCCCGCCCGCCGATACCATCTGTCGCTAAATGAACGCGATTGAAAAAGCGACAGGTAAGATTTAAGAATCGTCGGCGGCGAACGTATCGCAGTCACTCAGTCGACCGCTTTCAAAGCCGACCTTAAACCACTTCACCCGCTGAGATGAGCTCCCATGGGTAAAACTGTCCGGCACCACCTGTCGGCCGGCCTCACGTTGCAGGCGGTCATCACCAATGGCGGTAGCCGCCGCGAGAGCTTCTTCCAGATCGCCAGGATTCAGCAGCCGCCTGTCTGCATTTGCAGCATAGCCCCATATACCGGCAAAGCAATCGGCCTGCAGCTCTTGTCGTACAGAAAGTGCATTGACAGCAGCCTTATTTTGGCCCTGTCCTGCCTTGCGCACGCTTTGACTGATACCCAGCAGAGTTTGTACGTGATGCCCGACCTCGTGAGCGATAACATAGGCTTGCGCGAAATCACCGGGCGCTGCATGGCGCTGACTCAGGTCCCTGAAAAACGAGAGATCTATGTAAAGCTGCTGATCCCCCGGACAGTAAAACGGCCCCACAGCGGCACTCGCCGAACCACAGGCGGAATTGACCGCGCCAGTGAACAAGACCAGTGTAGGCTCTTTATAGGTTTTACCCTGTAGGCGAAACAGCTGGTGCCAGGTGTCTTCAGTGTCGGCGAGCACAACGGCAACAAAATCTGCCAATTGTTGCTGCTCTTGCGTCGGTTGAAACTGCCCACCCGAAGCAGCTCCTGAACCACTGAGAGCCGGGCCCAACACGTCTACACCGAGCATACGGCCACCGAAGACCACTAATACGCCCGCTATCAGAATAAAACGACCGGTTTTACTGCGCAGCATGGCCGGCAGAAAACGCAGTATCAATGGAGCTGCCCCTGCCGATGCGTAACCAGGGGAATCGCCGCGCCTATCATCAATGTTGTCGCTGCGCCTACCGCCCTTCCAACGCATATTCCACTCCCAATCCTTCTATTTAATCTAGCAGCCCTGTGAAAACTGGCAACAAGCGCACGATAAATATACTCTCACTGCTCTACCACTCGCTATACGGAAACAACACATGAGTATACTCATCGGTGGCAATGATGCTGGCCAAGTTACGCTAAATCCGAAATACGCTAACCGCCACGGCCTCATTGCAGGCGCCACCGGAACTGGCAAAACCGTGACCCTGCAGTGCCTAGCAGAAGGGTTTTCGGACCTGGGAGTGCCGGTGTTCCTAGCGGATGTCAAAGGTGATATTTCCGGAATGAGCCAGCCGGGCAAACCGCACCCCAAGGTAGACGAACGCGTGGCGAAAATTGGTATCGAAAACTACAACCAGCGCGCCTACCCGGTGGCTTTCTGGGACTTGTTTGGCAAGAAGGGCACCCCTGTGAGGTCCACCGTCTCAGAGATGGGTCCGCAAATGCTCTCGCGTCTGCTGGATCTGAATGAGACCCAGGAAAGCGTGATGACCCTGGTGTTCGAGTTTGCCGACCAGGAAGGAGTCTTGCTGGTAGATCTTAAAGATTTGCGCACGACTCTGGAATACCTAGGAGATAACAGCGCAAACATGGGCACCGGTTATAGAGTATCAAAAGCCTCTGTGAACGCCATTTTGCGTCGCTTATTGATGCTGGAACGCGAAGGTGGAAGGAAATTCTTCGGCGAACCGGCACTGCAGTTAGAGGACTTCATGCAGACCAGTCGCGACGGCCGTGGAATGATCAACATCCTGGCTGCAGACAAGCTCATCATGAGCCCAAGAGTTTATTCAACCTTCCTGCTGTGGTTGCTTTCTGAGCTTTTTGAAACGCTGCCAGAACTGGGCGATCCGGAGCAACCGGTATTGGTGTTCTTTTTCGATGAAGCACACCTGCTGTTCAGAGACAGTCCCAAGCACTTGTTGGAAAAAATCGAACAGGTCGTGCGCTTGATTCGTTCCAAAGGAGTAGGGGTTTATTTCGTCAGCCAAAGCCCCAGTGATATCCCCGATACCGTACTGGCTCAACTTGGCAACCGCATACAGCACGCGCTTCGCGCCTATACACCCAAAGAGCAGAAAGCCGTCAGAGTGGCAGCGCAATCTTTTCGCGCCAACCCGAAATTGGATACGGTTACCGCTATTACCGAAATGGGCGTTGGCGAGGCGCTGGTATCAACACTGCAAAAAAAGGGTGTACCCTCCCCGGTTCAGCGCGTACTGGTGCGGCCGCCCCACTCCCGCATGGGCAAAGCAACAGTCGCCGAACGCAAGGCCATCTTAGATCGTGACCCCAATATGCGACGTTACGGAGAGGCCTTCGACCCCCGTTCAGCGCACGAGGTATTGTCTGAACGCACACAGGCTCGCTTGAAGCAGCAGCAAGACTTTGAATCGGCCGAACGCACGACCAAAGCAAAAAGTAAAAAAAGCAGTGGCAGTTCGCGCCAAAGTGTTGGCGAAGCGTTTATGAAAAGCGTTGCCCGCAGTCTTGGGTCCGCCACTGGAAGGGAACTCTTGAGAGGGATTTTAGGATCATTGCTTAAATAGACTCACCGTCGTTGTCAAAAGCTTTGCGCTTCGGTGACATGATTTTGTCCAGATACAGCGCGTTGGTGCGCAGCAAAAGAAGCAGTAATGCTGTTAGCCTGCGCGATTATTATCGCGACGCTGTCCAGGCTGGAATCGGCGCCCACGCGAACACTGCAAGCAATGTAAGGACGGCAACAACATGCTTAAAATTATTTTCGGCGCAGTTCTCACTGCCCTACTCGGCACTACTCTAGCAGCAACAGCGCAAACGGCTGTTCCGGCAGAGCCCCACTTACAAGCAGCCCAGACGGAGTCGGACAGAGCCAACGCCCTTTTCGACGAGATTTTTGACCGTAAGGTGGCCCGCGATCCAGTTTATCAAACGTATCTTGGCCTTAAGACTAACTACGGCAAATGGTCCGATCTCTCGGAGGCCGGGCAAGCAGCCAACCTCGCTCACAGGCAAGCCGATCTGAAATTGTTGCAAGACATCGATACTGAGCAACTAAAAGCAGAAACGCTGGTGAGTTACAACTTACTGGAACAGAAACTGCTGGAAGAAATTGAGGACTACAAGTGGCGCCACCACAACTACCCTGTTAATCAAATGTTTGGTGAGCATGCGAGGATTCCGGCATTTCTCATTAACCAACACACGATCAGCAACGTTAGCGAGGCTGAGGCCTACATTTCTCGCCTAAACGGCGTGCATCAACGTTTGCAACAAGTGATTGATCAACTGACTATCCGGGAAAAGGAAGGCGTTATTGCTCCGAGCTTTGTGCTGCCACACGTATTGCGTGACTCAAGCAACCTTTTAGTAGGTGCCCCCTTCGACGGTGGCGAACCCAGTACCCTGATGATTGATTTCAGTTCGAAAGTGGCCAAACTCGATATACCGGCCCTAGAAAAAGCCAGGCTCAACGAAGAAGCTCGACTCGCCCTTTTAAACAGCTTCCAACCTGGATACCAGGGTTTGATCAGCTACCTTGAATCATTGCAGAGCAAGACTACCGCCGACGCGGGTGTATGGAAGCTTCCCGCGGGCGAGGATTACTACAACATACGATTGAATCGCGTGACTACTACCGATTTTTCCGCAGAAAAAATTCACCAAATCGGCCTCACCGAAGTCGCTACAATCCGCGATGAAATGCGAGTAATTCAAGCCGAGGTTGGCTTCGAGGGCAGCCTGGGCGATTTTATGACATTCATGCGGACTGATAGCCAGTTCTACTTCGCAAACAATGATGAAGGCCGTGAGCAGTATCTGCAGCAAGCTAATGTAGTGTTAGCAGAAATAGACGAACGACTAGACGAGCTCTTTCTGGTCCGCCCTCAAGCCAGTCTTGACGTAAAAAGAGTGGAAGAGTTTCGCGAGCGTTCCGCCGGTAAAGCCTTTTACCAGCACCCAGCTGCCGACGGCTCACGACCGGGCAGATACTATGCCAACCTGTATGACATGAGCATGATGCCAAAATATCAGTTGGAGGCGCTGGCATACCATGAAGGACTGCCGGGTCACCATATGCAAATAGCGATCAAGCAAGAGCTGACAGGGCTCCCCAAGTTTCGTCGCTTTGGCGGAGTCACCGCCTACAGTGAAGGCTGGGGCTTGTATTCCGAGCTCTTACCCAAAGAAATCGGGATGTATCAAGACCCCTACTCAGACTTTGGTCGCCTGACCATGGAGCTGTGGCGTGCCGTGCGCCTGGTCGTTGACACCGGCATGCACTCCAAGAAGTGGACCCGAGAGGAATCAATCGAATTTTATACGAGCAATACGCCCAATCCGCGGATCGACGCCGTAAAAATGGTTGAGCGGCATGCGGTCATGCCCGGACAAGCCACTGCCTACAAGATCGGTATGCTCAAAATTCTCGAGAACCGCAGCAAGGCGCAGTTGGCACTGGGCGACGATTTTGATATTCGAGAGTTTCACGATGTGGTCCTGAAAAACGGTGCAGTTCCGATGAATCTGCTGGAGGCACAGGTCGATCAATACATTGCGGAGAAAAAAAGCTCGACTCTGGAAGACGAAGCCTGATGCTTCAGGCTGATCTGTGATCTGCTGCGGACCTCTTCAGGTTCGCAGCTTCTTAGCTCCCTCTACCATTACAACCACCAGCGCACCGGCGACAAGGCCGATCAGCATGCCTGCAATGGTGGGTGTTAGCGCAGCCATAACCGGCGTTAGGTTGTGCGCGAAGTGCTCTACTGCAGCGCCCAACGGGGGAATATTGTGCAAAAGAATACCTCCCCCGACCATAAACATTGCGACGGTGCCGATGATACCCAACGCCTTCATCAACCATGGCGCAAAACTGATGAGGCCTTGGCCAAACCATCGCATGAACCGAGGCCATAAGCCTTCACCTTGCTTCTGAAAGAGATATAAACCGGCGTCATCCAACTTCACGATTCCCGCAACTAACCCATAAACCCCAACCGTCATTACAATTGCAATGCCCGCTAGCACACCTACCTGGGTTATAAATTTTGATTCAGCCACGATACCCAGCGTGAGCACAATAATTTCGGCCGAAAGTATGAAGTCTGTACGAATTGCACCCTTAATTTTCTTTTGTTCAAACGCCACCATATCGACGCTCGGGTCTGCCAACTGCTCTACCAATTCATCATGATCTGCTGCTTTTTCAGCTCCGTGGAAAAACTTATGCGCAATTTTTTCAAAACCCTCAAAACACAGATAAAGGCCGCCCGCTATTAACGCGGGAATAATCAGCCAGGGAGCAAATAACGAGGCCAGCAGCGCCACAGGTACGAGAATCAGTTTGTTGACAAACGACCCCTTGGCCACGGCCCAGACTACCGGCAACTCGCGTTCGGCCCGAACACCGGTGACTTTTTCTGCGTTTACTGCCAGATCATCGCCCAGCACGCCAGCGGTCTTCTTCGCCGCCACTTTAGTCATCAGTGCCACATCGTCCAATACCGCGGCAATGTCATCAATCAATAACAGCAGACTGCTACCAGCCATGTTTTTCTCCAACTTCAAGTGGTCGATGCAGTTTGCCTACATACATCCCAAAAAACTAGTTAGCGGATTGCAGAGCGCTTAATCACAATGCATTCAGCCCGACCCAGGTTTGACCACAGGCTTACTCCGCCTGCGAGTTGCCGGAACGTTCATTAGCGACTTGGGATAACGCGGCAGCTTACCGCTCTCCAAATAGCGATGAATGGTCTCCTGAGAGCGAATTCTGGCGACTTTTTTCTTGACCGGCAGATACGCATTTTTCTGCTCTTGATCCAGTACTCTCGACTTGACGTTATCGTGCCATTGTTGATCGAGAATATTCTGTATTGTTTTTTGGGCGTCCTCATCAAAAATGGGTACCAACACCTCCACCCTAAAATCCAAGTTCCGTGTCATCAAGTCAGCTGAGCCAATCAAATAGCGCGGGTTACCACGATTGTAAAACACGTAGGTCCGAGGATGCTCCAGATATCGATCTACGATACTTATAGCCTGAATGTTCTCGGAAAGCCCCTTTACTCCAGCAAGGAGTGAGCACATCCCACGTACAATAAGGTTGATTTTAACGCCCGCTTCACTCGCCTCGTAGAGCTTTTTCACCAGATCACGATCAACGAGGTTATTGCACTTAAGCGTCATCTCCGCGCGATAGCCTGCGCGCGCGTTGGCAATCTCCTGCTCGATCAATTCTGTAAGACCAGTTCGACTACTGTGCGGAGAAACCAACAACAAACGATATTCTGGGCGCCTGTAGTTGTATTGTAGAAAGTCGAACACGTTATAGACGTCTTTGCCGACATTCTGGTCATAGGTCATCAAGGTGAAGTCAGTATAGACACGAGCAGTCTTCTCGTTGAAATTGCCAGTGCCAATATGACTGTAAAAACGCCTACCCGCCTTCTCTCTTCGCTCAATCAATACAATTTTAGAATGGACTTTGAGACCTGGAATCCCAAATATGACATTAATGCCGTTCTCTGTGAGACGCTGCGCCCAGCTAATATTGGCTTCCTCGTCAAACCGTGCAGCAAGTTCCACTACTGCCAGCACTCGCTTCCCATTATCCACGGCATTAACCAGCGCATCGATGACTCTAGAGTTTTTTGCCACGCGATAAAGGCATATTTTAATATCGGTGACATCCGGATCAATTGCGGCTGTCTTGAGCAGGTCCACGACATAGTCAAAGGGGTGGTACGGATAGTAGAGAAATACATCTTTCTGCTGAATCGCATCAAATATACTGCCTGGCTCATCCAGGCGCGGGAGGCGTATCTGGGATAACGGCTTGAACTCCAAATATTTTGGACCAACATTAGGAAAGCTCATAAAATCCTTGGAGTTATGATATCGACCTCCGGCGATAAGACTGTCGTACTTACCAAAGCCAAATCGGGCACTGACAAACTCTAACAGTCGCTCAGGCATGGTGCCGTCATAAACCATTCGCACTGCGTCTGCCTTGCGACGCTGTTTCAGGCTCTTGGTCATTTTATCGATCAAACTCTGGGAAATGCCGGTATCTATCTCAAGCTCCGCATCTCTGGAAAACTTAAAGCAATAAGCTTGCACTGCATCGACAGGGATCACCCCTCGAAACATTTGCGGCAGACAGGCTCTTATAATATTGTCCAACACGATAAATACTTTTCCACCGCGACCTTTGCGTCTGGGAATTTCGACAAAGCGCTCAAGGCGATCGGTCGGCACTTCCACCACAGCGTGGTCATATCCTTCCCCGGAACGGATATCAATAGCGAGATAAAGAGACTCGTCATTCAGTGCCGGTATTGCCAAACCCTCTCTTAACAAAATAGGTTCAAGCTCAGGTAGTACGGTTGCGGTGAAGTAATCCTGCACAAACGCTGCCTGCCCCTCGTCCAGTTGGCGCTCATTTATCAGATAAATTTTTCGCTGTGCAAGGCCACTCATGATTTGCAGATAAATACGGTCGAATTCAGCCTGCAGCGCAACCACCCCATCGAGAATGGCCGCCAGCAAATCCTTAAAGTGCTGCCTATTGGCGCCACTGGAAACTGAAATCAGCCTGCGCACTTCTGCTGCTCGAACCCGAAAAAACTCATCTGAGTTGTTGGAAAATATTCCCAGGTACTGAGTCGTTCAATAATAGGCACCGACTCATCCGCGGCTTCCTGCAGAACACGTGCGTTGAAAGACAGCCAGCTCATTTCCCGAGGGTAAAAAAGATCGTGTTCGCGTAGGTCAGCTACGCGAGTTTTGATGGGATTGACCATGATACTCCTGTCGCCTAAAGAAAATGGGATTGCTCCATTGCAGCAACAATACTACAAAAAAATGACTAGGTAAGTGACCGGTATAAAGGTGATCGGATTAATATAAGAGAAGTCGACAAAAAAAATCCGACTCAAGAGCCGGGCAAAGTAGGGATTCAATCCTACAGGGGATTAAGGTGCGGCCGCGCAGTCAGGGGTGGCCTGCCAGCCGCGATGTTAAAAAGTCTGTTACTACGAGAGTCAGGCTTAGTGAGGGATAGTTTCCTGGTAACCTCTATCTATCAGGCTGCTGCCTGCTGAATTTCCTGTCCGTATTCTGTGGCTACCGCCTCAAAGCTGTAGTCCGCCATATCGAGCTCCCTCAAGGCCTGCATAACGTCTTCACCGCTGCTAGACTGCAGGCGTTTATGTACTGCTGTCAGCAGGCCGAAGCGGTTAACCATCTGCCAGGTACCTGTGGCTCTGGTGCGCTTACCCTTGGCATAACCCAAACACTCTTCGTAGGCATAGATCGCTCGCACTGCTGCAAACTCAGCCTTAGATTTGGCGCCATACTGCTCGGCTCGCAAATCCACTGCTCGACGATACGCTTGCTGGGCTAACTGTGGGTGCCCACGCTGGATGGCGTTTTTGGCAAATACATAGCACAACTCCGGCTCTTTGATTCTCTTTACTAACTCGTGCATATTTTTCCCCTCTATTTAATCTGCGCACTTGTGTAGTTGCGCCCGGTATGGAAAACATATTAGAGGCTGCAGTAAGCTTGCCACATGGCTGCTTACGCCAATCGCATGGCCACCTGCGACAAGGCTGATGTCAGCCGTAATTTTTATATGAAAAATCGACCGCAAGTGTCTGTTAATTATGAGTTTATTAGATTAAATTCTGGTATAGAAAGATATAAAAAAAGCCCGCCTACACAGTGTGTAACGGGCCAACAGCCGTATGTTTCGGGGCAGAAACATCGGCTAGGGGACGTGTCAGCACGTGCAGTTAGCAACGTGCTTACTAAAAAGTAGTCCCCCTTGGCTAGAATGCAAACTTTTCAGGGTAAAGAATTCCCCCACATCAGGGCTTAAGCGCGAGGATATCGGTTTTTAAGTGGGTGAGTACTCTTTCTGCTGTATTGCCAATCAGCTTCGCTTTCACACCTTTGCGCCCCACCGTGCCCATGACCACTATTTGCGCTCGCCTGCCTGCTGCCTGACTGGCAATGACTTTTTCGACCGGCCCCCGTTTTATGACGAAATTCTTTTCAGGAATCGCGAACTGTTTCGACAGGGCCCTGACATGCGGAGCCATATCCTCTTTTGCATCTTCCACGTAGCTATGTGTGTCGATAAGATCCAGGTCGTCCAGCAGAGTCGGTACTTCAACGGCGCTAATAATTTCCAGATTGGCGCTCATTGCATCTGCCAACTCAATAGCGCGACGCAATATATCTGCATTGAGTTTCTTTTTTGCGGGCAGACGACTGCCCAAATCCAGCGCGGCCATAACCGGATGGGTCCGTCGCCATTTTTTCTCCGCAACGATGACAACGGGCGCAGGACATTCCCGCAGAAGCTGCCAGTCAGCAGAAGCATGCGCAAAGCTCTCTGTCTGGCTTCCCGTCTTTACTACCATTTGATAGTTGCTCTTGGAGCACTTCTTGCTCACCCAATCGGCAACATCCTTTTCCCATAAGACCTTGAGCTTCACCTTTTGATCGTCTCTGGAAAACTTGCTGATACGGCTTCCTACTTCAGCCTCCCTTTCGGCCAACAAGCGCTTCTTAATCACAGCCTTTTCAGCGGCTGTCACTTTCAACCGACTCAAGGGCGCATAAACAAAAGCATAAACCTCAGCATTCAAGCCCAGCTTGTTCGCCAACTCGAGTCCCCGGGGAGTCGCAATTCCATCGCCTTTGACGTCTGCGATAACCAGTAATTTACTCATGCGCTAAATCCTGTACTGACACAAACTATGGATTATAGGGGGTTGAATGTCAGAGGGAAGTGGGTCAGGTCAATAAGAATAGAAAAAATCTACGCCACCGCCTGGTAAAACACTGCCCCGGGCACCCATTGCAGGGCCGGGGACATCAAAACTCAAGATAGCCTGTGAGAGTCCCTGAAGTCCGCGGGTGCTACTCCAGTCCATCGCTTGAAGGCACGAGAAAACGTACTAGGCTCTGAAAAGCCAAGCATATAGGCGGTTTCCACGACCGATCTATTGGGGTGACTGAGGTATTTACGAGCCAGTTGCAGCCGAGTGTCCTGCAACAGATCCATAAAGCTGGTGCCTTCGTCCTTAAGCTTTCGCTGCAGCGTTCTGTTGCTAACATGCAGGGCTTGAGCAATTTGCTGCTGGTTGGGCGGTCCATCTGGCAAGTGTTCGACAATTTTATCCACAACCCCTCGCGAAATCGACTGGACCACGAAACTATCAAGGTAGGCCTGAGTTTGTTCATCGTTGACCCTCGCCAGCTCAGGGTCGCCGGTAACCAGCGGTTCCAGAATATCTGCGCGATACCAAGCCAAGCAACTGCGTGAACTTTCAAACTCCACTCTGGCCGCAAGCATCGACTCCCAGCGCGCTGCCGACTGCGGCTCACGCCGTTCCAACTGCACCTTGACCGGTGCCAGAAAATCGCCAAGAGCAAGCGAGCACATGCGCGTCAC
>DS999223.1:0-145342 GCA_000156295.1 marine gamma proteobacterium HTCC2148 | reverse complement strand
GCACACACTCCAGCCACTTTACCTTCACGGGTATTACGGTATAAGCCCATGCTCCAACCGCCCCGCTTGTTCGAGCGAAAGCGACGGCTTTCTCGCTTATAGGTATCGCGATATTTCTTGTGTTCGCCTCTACGTCTGCGTCTAGTCATAATTTACTCCTCCTCCCTATTACTCCGACCGGGTTTTGCCCGCCAGTCGGAATGATCCGCATCCAAAAGAGACTCTAATGTCTCAATGCGGTCAGTCAACTTGTCCACCGTTTCCAGCATGTGCTCGACAGTTTCCCGATCCTCCTGGGACAAACTTCTGGAGGAGCGGCTCATACTGCGGTAATGCATGGTGATCCAGAGGGGCGCCACAATCACTATGAATAAAACGGTGGGGACGACCATAAATTGCCAGAATTCCATTAACTTATTCCTTAGGCTACGGTATCAAGTGACACCATGCTGCCATTGTTAAACCGGATTACCAAACCCTTCAGGATTGCTCAGGTTTGCCGTCCATTGAAGACTTCAATCGCGCCAGTTCGTCGCTGATTCGTTCGTTCTCTTCAAGGGCATCTATTTCAGCGGCAAGATCGGGAGGGACATCGTGACCTACATCCATGGACTCCAACTGACTTTCTAGAGTATCCATGCGCCGTTCGAAGTGTTCAAAGCGCTGGAACGCACCATCGAGGGCCTCCCTATGCATCTGGCGCTTCACCTTGATGCGAGACTCTACCGTTTTACTGCGCATCATCAACGCTTTCTGCTTAGCTTTGGCGTCCGTCAACTTCTGTTGTAACTGAGAGACCTCTTCATTGAGCTGCGCGATATGGTCATCCGTTGCCTTAAGTTCCGCCGCCACCGTTGCAAGCTCGTCCTCTATGGCATGCTTTTCCTGCAACGCAGCACGGGCCAGGTCCTCACGCCCTTTATTGATAGCCAGCTTCGCCTTTTCTTCCCAGCTGTCAGCTTCTTCCTGAACTTGCTCCAAACGACGGGCCGCTGTCTTACGATCTGCCAGCACGCGCGCGGAAGACGAACGAACCTCTACCAGTGTATCTTCCATCTCCTGGATGATCAGGCGAATCATCTTTTCAGGGTCTTCCGCCTGATCCAGAAGCGAATTTATGTTCGAGTTGATAATGTCTGTCATACGGGAAAATATACCCATGGTGTTTCTCCTTTTGCTCTCTTAACAGCCTTTTACCTGGGACTTTCCCTCAGGCCTGGCTATCCAGTAAATAAATTCAATCACCGCTACCACCTGCACAAAGCTCCACAGGCCGACGGCGGATCCAACAACCGCGCCAGTCAGCGCGCACAGCACACCCAGTGCGGTATAAATCAGGGATCGTTCACCCAGTTTGTTCATTGCTTGGTTTTCCCTACGTTGTCTGTCGACTTCTCTGCGTCGTACAGCTCTACTAATACAGAATTCATGCCAATCACGCTATCTAACTGATTTTATTGATTTAATTCAGATTCCCTTGTTGCTAGGACGATTTTTTATCACTATATGAGGTCTCAATTACCTAATAAAAGGCATATAAAGCCAATAATAATGGTATATTTTACCTATGAAGCGAATATCAGAAAGTATTATCGGTAACTCCACGGCGCTGGCTAGCGCTTTAGATCGAATATCGTTGCTCGCCCCTATCAACCGGCCAGTGTTAGTCATTGGCGAGAGAGGCACGGGTAAGGAACTGGCTGCTAACCGACTGCACTTTCTCTCTACCCGCTGGGAAGCACCCCTGCTGAAAGTAAATTGTGCAGCGATTGCTGAAGCATTGCTGGAGTCGGAGCTGTTTGGTTATGAACCCGGTGCTTTCACCGGTGCCAATCGCATGCATAAAGGACTGTTTGAACGAGCCGATGGCGGCACCCTGTTTCTGGACGAACTGGCCAACATGTCCACCCGCCTGCAGGAAAAGCTACTGCGACTCGTAGAGTACGGCGAATTTGAAAGACTGGGTGGGCAAGAGACCTTGCAAGTTGATGTACGAGTGGTGGCAGCGACCAATGGCAATCTTCCCGAGCTTGCAAAAACCGAACAGTTTCGAGCTGACTTGTTAGATCGATTGAGTTTCGACGTTGTGCATATCCCTGCCCTGCGTCATCGACATGAAGATATTCCAGAACTCGCCGAACACTTTGCCATACAAATGAGTTCAGAGTTGGGCTGGGAGCTATTCGCCGGGTTCACCAATGCAGCCATGGAAATCCTGTCCAAGCACCAATGGCCAGGAAACATTCGGGAGCTGAAAAACACAGTGGAAAGATCGCTTTATCGCTGGGGCGATGGCAGCCAGCCGGTAGGTGACATCGTGCTAGATCCGTTCAAGAACCCTTTCAGTGAACCCCAGCCGATAACAGTCAACGCGCCTGCGAGCGCAAAGGCCGCGCCTCAAGATCTTATCTCCGACGACTTTACTGCCCATATTGAGCAGCTGGAGAAGCAGCTGCTGTTAAAGGCATTGGAGAAATACGGCTTTAACCAGCGCTTAACCGCCGAATCCCTGGGCCTCAGCTACGACCAGATGCGCGGACTGGTCCGCAAACATGCGCTGTCGAAACGCGGTCGGAAAAGCAGTTAGAGATTAACTGGCCTTATAAATCGCTTCGGCCCGCGCCTTCAGGTTCCTGGCGCAGAGATTAAACCCTGCCCGTACCTGCTCTCCCATTTGATCGACCATGGTTGCAGCGAAATCTCCACTAAAGTCATCGTAGGTGACATAGGTACACTGGGTATCGCTTACCGCTGTGATGACCTGGGAACGATCTGCGTGGATGGGATCTCCGTCCTTATTTTCCATCGACCAGGTGATTTTAGCCGGAGCATCGATAAAAGTGATGTACTCCACCTGTTCCTGCAGCCCGTTACCAAGATTTACCTGCATTTTGACCGGCGAGCCTACTTCTAGCGCCGCTTCTATACTGGGACAAAATTCATTCCACTGCGGATAGTGCTGAAAATCTATGATGACTTGCCAGACCAGTTCAGCCGGAGCGGCGATGGTCAGTGTTTCGGAGCTAACCTGAATAATATTCGACATTGCGTTCTCCCGACTATGTACTGATTGGCCAGCGCGAATCATTGGTGTAAAAAGCAAAGCGCTGACTAATTAACTCGCGGGTCAGGCCGTATTCTTCCAAGCTGTACTCGTGCTTGCCGTGCTTACCTTTGGGGTTCGCTTCGATGTGAGACACCAATGCATCGCGTGTTTGATCGCCCATGGTCATGCCAAAGCCGCCATAAACTCGCTCCACCACTCCTATTGGGTCGTCCACGAACTCTTGCTGGGAACAATCCACGAACAACTCCTGGGGCAGCTTGTCCCTCGCTGCCAGCCCTCTCTCAAGGGTGAGTGCATACCACTCCATCACCGCTCGCCCAATCTCTCCCCCATCCAGGTGGCTGTAGTCACCGGCGTACATATTCATCACAGCTTTATTCATACTGTTAATGGAGGGCACCACTGCCTGAGGGTCCCGGTGACACCAGATGAAACGCGCATCCGGAAACACCTTTAAAATAGCGTCTATTCCCATCATATGTGCCGGCGCCTTGAGCATCCATTGCTTACCGGGCATTCGCCAGTTAAGCATTTGCAGTTGCTGCTTCTGATACCTATAAAGGGGCACCAGATCCTGCTTCAACAGCCAGCTGTGGTAGGGCTCCAGCATAATTTCAAAGCCCAGCTGCACACCGCCAAAGGCAAATGCATGCAGCAGAACACACTCTTCGGGGGTATCTGCATCGACAAAATGAATTTTGGCGAAATCGGAATCCCGTGTTGCTTCCAGGGCCTTGGCAAGATAATCGTAGCGAGGGTCTTTGTCGCCCGGCTGGCTCCCGGGCCAGGGGTCTGGAAACTGAACTTCCCACTGCAGCAGGCCGCGATTCTCTGGAGCTGACACCAGCAAATTCAACAGTGCTGAAGTTCCCGATCGCGGCAGACCGGTGACAAAAATCGGCGCCTCGATCTTTTGCTCTTGCCATTGGGGAATGGTCTTGAATGCATTTTCGCACTTTAATCTCGTGGCCAATTGCATGACCACCCGGTCGCGACAACTTTTGCGACCCGCAAGGTCCTGAATATGCGCATCGTAAGTCTGTAGTAAAACCTCAAGACCTTCCCGATAAGGAAACTCACCAAAATCATCGAAACCAGTCTGGGATATTGCCTCAGCGACCAGCTCATTTGCGTCAAAACCAATGGGCTCCGCGCTCATTTCAGGTCCGCCAACTTCATCACTTTGGTCTTTAATAGCGGGTGTTTATCAGCCCCTATCCAGCGCCAGCACATAGTGCCCATATTGTGACCGGCGGTCTCTATCCAGTTCGGCACACCAGGATCAGCATGCGACACCACCACCCGCACGCTGCCATCATCGTTATAGTGGGCAGTGTGTTTATTAACGTGGATAGTGTGATGGCGATAGTCCAGTGATTCCATCCACCAGTTGTCCAGCTGAAAATTCCAGGTCTGGCACTCGGGAATTTCCGGCGCATCAATCACGAACACTTCATCATCCGCTAACTGCCAGGCACTATGAAAATAAAAAATATTGGGGTCTCCGCCAATCGACTGGCAATAAGCTTGATCGGCAGGCGGCAATTCATTGATGGTGGCTAAAAAGCTCTCGGACCAATTTTCAAACAGCGTGGCAGAACCACGCACAAACATTACTGCGCCCTGTAATCCACGCTGCAGCTTCTCAGCGGTCAATGGCGCGGGTCTGTCGTCGCTCGCACCAATCCGCTCTATTTTAAGCTCTGCGGGCTTCTCGTTAACCCGATCCTGGAAAGTCTGGCGGACGGTAATGGAATTGGCTTCGTCACCCATAGGCAGCCAGTTACCGGGTTTCTCCGTCGGGCTGATGATAATTTCGATCTCTCCGTTGGTGCCAATATCCATTTCCTTGTGATCGATATGACCGGTGACTTCCATGGTGCCGCCCGAAGCGTACTTATTGATCACCGTACTAATGCCTAGATAATCGACACTACCCCGCGTGCCTATGATCCGATAGTCGTATGCGGGGTTAATTGTGGCGCTTTCGTAGCGGTTATCCGGGTTGTCCGCTCCCAGTTTAATGGTCTCATGAGCTCCGCAGCGAAGCTGGGGAAACATGGGATCGCGAAACTCAAGAAAGCTTTCCAGACCACCACGTAGCAACCTGGACAGATAACGATAACCCTCGGCCTGGTTAAACGCATCATTAGGAGCCTTGTCGCTGCGCACAATGTTGCCAGCTTCCTTTAGCGCATCACAGAATTCGTCCCAAGCAGTGCCATCGAGCACTTTTTGTTCAGCTTCGCTTGTCATTGTTATTGCCTCCGTTGCGATAGAGTGAATTAACTGAATATCTTTTATAGCTGCTACGCCAGGACAATTCACCTAAAACAGTGTCGCTGTGCTTACGTTCAACTCTGAGTGGAACAAAGGTGCGATCTATTAAACCGACAAAGCCCCGTTGGGCGACCAATGTATCCATCGCGCGCAGCCATAAAACCTCTGACAGCCAACCCCGGGATAGAGTATTCTGGTCACAAAGTGAGCAAAATAGTGCTGCGGACCCGGTCACCTTCAGCGCAGTAGAAAAAACGTTTCAAATTCAGTAACCTAGCTTTCGATAATTTGATGGTTTAAACCCTTTAAATTTGAACTTCTCGGCCTTATTATCTGTCATAACACTATCCGCACGAGCCGTGCGACGCATTACGGAGTAGACGATGCAAGACAAGAGTTTGTACGACATGAACACTGCAGGCATAGACAGCGTTCTCAGCACCAATAAGGTACTGAAGAACACTTATATGCTGCTGGGCATGACCCTGGCCTTTAGTGCAGTTTGTGCAACCATATCCATGGCCATGGGCCTGGGGCATGGCGCCGCCCTGGTACTTAGCCTGGTGGGCTTCGGATTACTGTTCGTGGTTCACAAAATGGCAGATAGTAGTAAGGGGCTGTTAGCGATCTTTGCATTCACCGGCGTAATGGGCGCGTCTATCGGACCAATGCTTAATTATTACCTGTCCATGCCAGGCGGCTCAGCACTGGTTATGCAGGCATTGGGTGGAACAGCCGTGGTGTTCTTCGGTCTTTCTGCCTATGCCTTGACGACTCGCAAGGACTTTTCCTATATGGGCGGCTTCTTAACGGTTGGGCTGTTGGTTGCAGTAGTGGCAATGATCGCCAATATCTTCCTGAATATCCCCGCCCTGTCACTAACGATATCAGCCGCAGTGATCATGATTATGTCTGGCCTGATACTGTTTGACACGAGCCGCATTATCAACGGTGGCGAAACTAACTACATCCGCGCAACCGTGTCCCTGTACCTGAGCATTTACAATCTGTTCATTCACATGTTGCACTTGTTGACCGCGCTGAGTGGTGATGACTAACACAGCCTATGGCGGCACCAGACCCCGGTTAACACCGGGGTTTTTTGTTTTTAAAGCCTCTCAATCATGAATTACACCCTATTGGTTCTGTCCTCCCCCACCTCTGGCCACAGCGCGCAAACGGCTGCGAAATTTGCGCATAGCGTTATCGCCAGGGGGCATAGCATCGAGCGTATATTTTTCCTCGACGAGGGCACCACCAATGGCTCCCGAGCGGCGGTATTTCCGCAGGACGAAGCAGACAAACTGCAGCCGTGGACACTGCTCGCCGACGAGCATGGCGTCGAGTTGGTACTGTGCATTGCCTCCGCACTCAAGCACGGCATGTTGGATGAAACCGAGGCTGATCGCTACGCAAGAGCCGGCGCCACTGTGCACCCGGCTTTCATCATTTCAGGCTGGGCCAACTGATAGATGCAGCGTCCAACTCTGATCGATTAATGACATTCGGTGATTGAGATGAGCGCAGCGGAGAAAAAGCGTAGCCTCGTCGTCATGCGACAATCGCCCTATGGCGGCAGCCTGGCACGTGCATCAGTCGACCTCGCTTTGGCAATGGGGGCTTTTGAACAAAACTATGATCTGCTATTTATGGGTGCCGGTGTCCTGCAACTCGTCACTGGCCAGGACAGTCAAAAAATTGGTGCCAAGAACATTGGCCGTATACTCACCTCCCTACCGCTTTACGATATGGAATCGGTTTATGTCGATGCCGCGGCGCTTGACCGCTACGGCCTAAACGAGGCTGACCTCGTACTTCCTGTCTCTTTATTGGATGAAAGCGGGTTGCGCAGCTTTCTCAATGACGCTGATCACCTGGTAGGCTGCTGAACATGCTGCTGCACACTCTTAACGCTGGTTCGAGTACCGATAGTTTTCGGGATTGCTTACGCAGCTCACAAAGCGGCGATGCCATTGTGTTGCTGGGAGACGGTGTTTATTGCGCATTGGCAAACAGCGCTGCGCGCCAGGCACTGGATGACTGCCCCGCTAGACTACTGGCGCTGGCCAGCGATGTTTTCGCCGCAGGCATTGCTGATAGGGTTGGCGATGTGGCTCTTATCGATATGGATGCTTTTGTCGCGCTCAGTGAATTTTATCCCCGCCAGCTGGCGTGGTATTAGGACATGCTGGATGCTATGGCTTTTGACAAAGAAGGCTTCCTGCGTGACCTTGACGATTGGACGCCCGAGGTGGCGGCGCAAATTGCCACCGGCGAAGGCATCCAGCTTACACCTGCACATTGGGAGGTTTTGAATCTTCTGAGGACCTACTATGCGCAATATGATGCATCGCCCGCAATGCGTCCGCTAGTAAAGTACTGCACACTGAAGCTGGGCATTGAAAAAGGTAAAAGCATCTATTTGCTAGGACTGTTTCCCGGCTCCCCCGCTAAAATCGGCAGCAAGATCGCGGGCCTTCCTAAACCTGACAATTGTTTGTAACCGAGACCCTGTCCGTGACCCCAAAAGCATTCCAGACACCCTCTAGGGAGCACCCCTTCGCGACCTATGTGCGCATTCTGGGTAAAGGCAAAACCGGCAGTCGCTCTTTTAATCGCAAGGAGGCTGCCGAGGCCTTCGGCATGATACTGCGAGATGAAGTTGACCCACTGCAACTCGGTGCATTTTTAATACTGCTAAGGGTCAAGGAAGAGACCGGTGAAGAGCTGGCTGGTTTTGTCGATGCCTGCAGAACAGCGATGATACAGCCGCTACCAAGGTTGAGCGCAGACCTGGATTGGTCGAGCTACGCGGGGAAAAAGCATCAACACCCCTGGTATCTGCTGTCGATGTTATTACTTTCGCAGGCCGGCTATAAAGTCTTTGTTCATGGCGGCGACGGCCACACGGTTGGCCGACTGTATACAGAACAAGCAATGCGCGAATTAGGTCTTCCCGTTGCCGCCGACTGGCAAGAGGTTTCAGCACAGCTGGAGCAGCACAATTTGAGCTATCTTCCGTTACGGGCTTTTTGCCCTAAACTACACGACCTAATACAGTTACGTCCGCTGCTTGGCCTGCGTTCGCCGGTCAATACGCTAGTTCGAATGCTAAACCCCCTGCGAGCAACGGCGAGCATCCAGAGTATTTTCCATCCCGCCTATGCGGCACTTCATCAGCAAGCCGACATTGCCTTGGGGCAACCGCGCTCCCTGGTTTTCAAAGGCGATAGTGGCGAGATAGAAATTAAGCCACAGGCCGATACGAAACTTCAGATCCTCAAGGGCAACGTCTGCAGTGAACTTGTTATGTCGCGCAGTGTTCAGCACAAAGTCGCCGCAGTTAGCGCACCCGACACCAAGCCCCTGCGCAAGCTGTGGCATGACCGGGAGCCAGATTCCTTTGGTCTTGACGCAGTGCTTGCTACCGCCAGCGCAGCTTTACTGGTTTTAGAGCCCCAGTGGAATGTAGAGCAATGTCAGCAGTACAGCCAGAGGCTGTGGCAAGAGCGAGATCAAGGGGGGCTGAACTAATGCCCTTATCAAGGGTAATACCAGAGCAATATGAGGAGCTGCTGGCAGCAAAAGTGGAGCGAGTCAGCCGTCTTCTTGACCCCTATGCTGTGCCTGAGCCCTCCATTTTCCGTTCTGCGTTAACCGGATTTCGCATGCGAGCAGAGTTCCGCATGTGGCACCAGGGTGATGCACTAGACTATGTGATGTTTCGCCGCGACGATCCAAAAACGCCGGTCCCCATCAAAACCTTCCCCATCGCCTGCGATTCGATACAGCAGCTCATGCCTGCCCTGCTAGACATCATTAAGGGCAATCAGGAGTTACGCCGAAAACTGTTTCAAGTGGAATTTCTTTCGACGCTGGCAGGAGAGTCACTCATCACCCTGGTCTACCACCGAAAACTAGAGCCATCCTGGGAAGCCGAGGCGCAAAAACTTCATGATGATTTGAGTACGCTGTGCCCCGAGCTTTCCCTGATTGGTCGAAGTCGCAAACAAAAAATTATACTGGGACAGGAATGGGTCTGTGAAACGTTAGACATAGAAGGCCAGAGCTTTCGCTATCAGCAATACGAACAAGCTTTCACTCAGCCCAACGCTCGCGTCAATATCAAAATGATTAGCTGGGCTTGCGAGCAGGCTCTCAATCTAAGCGGAGACTTACTGGAACTTTACTGTGGTAACGGCAACTTCACACTGCCTTTGGCGCAGCGTTTTGATAACGTTATCGCTACTGAACTTGCCAAAGTTTCGGTGCGCGCCGCCAGGAACAATCTGGGGATGAACGCGGTAAGAAACACTCAAATCATTCGTCTGGCGGCAGAAGAAGTAACCCAGGCTATGAATCAGGTACGAGAATTTCGGCGATTGCAGGATCTTTCCAAACCGCTGCACGAGTACGACTTACGAACGGTGTTTGTCGACCCGCCGAGGGCTGGACTTGATGAACAAACGGTAGAAATGGTGAGCCATTTTGAAACAATTATCTATATTTCCTGCAACCCGGAAACGCTTGCGAGCAATCTCGCAGTACTGTGCAATACACACACGGTAGAAATGTTTGCTCTGTTCGACCAGTTCCCCTACACCGATCACATGGAGTGCGGTGTGTTACTGAAGCAAAAAGCGCCCTGATTTAGCAGCGAATCCCCAGTGCCAATAGACCACGACCCAGAACTTCGTCCAGGCTGTCGACATCGCTGGCGTTCACTTCAAGAGAGCACAAGCCCAGGTCTCGATATACCTCGCGCTTGTTTAATCGCTCCCGCAGATCACTGGCTGAAGTCTCCTCCTCCCAGCAATCGATATAGACACTGCCTGCTGGCAGATAGAAATCCGCATAAATTAATTCTTCGGTAGGCAAAGCTCGTCGGTAAGCATGCACCAGTTGGGCGAGGTACAACCAGTTACATACTCGCATCTGTAAAGGGGTTCTCAGCAGGTGTCCGTCAATGCCATCACAGTTTAATTTCGTCTCTGCGCTGGCGAATAGATCAGGTTCGGCGCTGGAGTCACCCGGTTCCAGGGTCGGTATCTGGTCAGACTGGCGAGTGAGCTCCCTATGCACCACAGGATGATCAATAACTTCATGTGGCCAGGTCACGTAAAATGCACCTGATGCCTCGCTTTCTTCTTGTTGACCGCCCATCGACCGCCCGAGATCGGTCAACTCCCATCCGAGAATGCTGTGATGCTGCAGTCCTATCTCCGCGAGCGCCCTGTTGATCTGCCGCGCATGCAGCCGCGAATAATAGCGACGCATAGAAGCAGCAGTAATGCGCTTGTTAGACTCAATAGCAGCTAATAAGGGGTGACGATCCAGGGTTTGGGGCCAAACGATATAGCGCCCAAAGCGGCGGCTGTTTTGGTAGGAACCGCCCTCAAACTCTCCTTTGGGCAACAATACCCAAGTCTCCTCAGAGCGTCGAATCCAGCCATAGTCGCGCAAAGTGGCGAACAATTGCTGAACCGGTATATCCAGCTTTCGTGCCAGCGCGGTGGTAGACAGTTTGCCGTCGTCCTGAGACATAGATTAACCCAGAGCCATTTCCCGGTAGCGTTTTTCAAGCGCAGCATACACATGCTCTGCAAACTGATCATCCTTGGCATCAAGAGACTCCAGCAATTCCACCAGATGCTCGTTATCCTCTCTCCCGTCCCAATTTTTAATGTAGGTGCCCGCCTTATAGCCGTGATCCTGGCGGAAGAAATTGAGCACATTTTTACCCACGTAAGACCGGTAAAGACCGTCAAAATCTAAACCCGATGCCAACATGAGATCCCAGAACAAACTGGGAGAAAAGCCTTTGGTCCCCAAACAATGCAGCGCAAGTGCCTCGGTGGCTTCCCGAACACCCAAGCCTGATGGCTCATGGGCCTGCAGCTCAGCATGTATCTCATCGGCAATGTGCTCGATGGATTTACCAGCTACAAACAGTGCCGACATTCCAAAGTGCCAAATGTCGACTGCTTCCAGGCGCACCTGCTCAAGGTCCGGTTCCTGCTTCTTCCACCATTTGAAACCATAGTGATCAATGAGCTCTCCACACTCTATCCAGGCAGCCCGATACCACTCGAACCCCTGGCTCACCCAGTTCTCATGGACGCGGGTGTTCATTTTGTCCTGCATGGTCAACATGTTGATAAGAGCTTGTTTCAAAGCGTGCCTCGCTCGATGAATGGATCGCAAAGAGCCCAAAGCATAGCAGCGCTGCAGCACAAAAAGAAGGCAAGGTACATCGATGTGGGGCTTATAAAGGGGCTCAATCAAGCATATATTCATATGCAGAACTCTCGACGATACCCGCTCATTGCAAACCACCTCCGTCGATGCGACAGCGGCACCTCGACTTCGGCGGCGCCAAAGTGTGCCGTAGCAAACCCCGCAATTGGCTCCGAACTCGCCGTCAACCGGAAGTAAGGCAACAGTATTCCGCATTTTTGGCTTTAGAATTCTAGTGTTACACTGGCGCTGCGCAGCTTATGTCATGCGCAATAGTTAGCATGGACAGCACTTATCGATACATCAGGAGTAGGAAATTGTACCGTAATGACTCACGCATAGTGCCACTAGCTGCGGCATGCGTCGCTCTATTTGTTTTTAGTTTTTTTTTAAGATGGCAATATCTTGCCGGTGCTGAAGAGGCCATCGATATACGTGCGGATTCCGTAAAATATTTCACAGCAGCTTATAACAATTTCAAGTTTGGGGCCCATTCTCTCGATCCGCCTAACGGCACTCGTGCACCGTCGACCCGTACCGATTTGGCGCCCGGCTACCCCATTTTTCTATCTCTATTTTTTTCCGACCCACCGGACTCGCGAAAGATAAAACCCAAGGTCCAATTGGCTCAGGCAATATTGGGTTCCCTAACTTGCGTGTCGGCTTTGTTACTAGCCTATTCTTTTGTACCTCTCGGGTGGGCTTTCTTTGCAGCATTTCTGGTTGCGATTTCCCCTCACCACATAGCCTTATCGGAAGTTATTCTCACGGAGACTTTGTATACCTCTATGCTGATGACAGGTCTTGCTACTTCGATTTACGGCTGGCGCCGATCGAGCATGACAATGTCGTTTCTGGGCATGCTGATACTGTGCTTCTCTGGGCATGTGCGCACGATTGGCTTTGTCGTGCCGCTTGCGCTCGCACCCATTCTCTTGCTAACGCCAGGCGGGATTGAACCACGAGGTATGAAAACCAGAATATCGATAGGTGGAGCAGCCTGCGTAGGCGCGCTAGTCGTCTACGTCACTTTTCAATGGTTCGCCGCGACCGCCATGGATGTCGCTGGAAAAAATGACGCGCTGCAGCGTGACTACACCAATCTAAAAACGCCTCTGGAGTACATCAGCAACAGTGCCAAACCGCCAAAATTTTACGTAGCAGGGCTCACTCATGTCATTGTCGATAACAGAGACCCCGATTCACGATTCAGAACTGATAGAGGTTTTTCAGAAATTCCCGAGAAGTATCTAAGCTGGAATTGCTGCGCTCGCTGGCTTTATGCCTGGCATTTCGATAATGCATACAACGGGGGTGTCGAGATTTACCCCATGCGGGCTTCGACCTTCGACTCGAGTGAACTGCTAGGCAGCCTGCGTACTTTGATGAGATGGCTCCACTGGCCATTATATGCGTTGGCTATCTTTTCCGGTATTTTCGCCATAATCGTATTCCTAAAGCGGAAAAAATCCGGGCTGTATGCTCATATTTTCCCGATCGCAGTGGTGTGGTTCTCCTTCATCGCGGGTTTGAGTATTGTGCATTGGTTGCCTCGTTATGCGATCCCGGTGTACCCGATATCTTACATACTTGCCACGACCTCTCTTTACGCCATTACAAAATATATTAAGCAGGCGCGCCGGTCTGTAACGATGAGTTAAAGCAGATAGATTAGATACAGGGCCTAAGACGCATTCAGTCCAGTCCCGCTATAATTGAGGCAGGCATTAGGGTTTGCCTGCAAGCAACATGGTGCCCGGAGCGGGACTTGAACCCGCACAGCTGTGAAGCCGGGAGATTTTAAGTCTCCTGTGTCTACCAATTCCACCATCCGGGCTACAAAGGGGCTAAAAGGCTCCCCTGGAAGGCGGCGGCATCATAGCATATTCACCCCGGTGCAAGGCAAATTCGCATTAGGTTTTGCGAAAAATCCACCGTGTTACAATTTGCGGTATTCGTCCCCCCGGAATCCGACACTACATGCGCACAGTGATAACCGCTATCAGCCTGTTGCTTGTGATGTTGCTGGTGCCTTTAGGACTGATGAGTTCCGAGCGCGCCCTATTGTTTGTGTCTCACTGGGCGGTAAATACCTTTACTGACTTGCGTCTCGAGCTTAGCAGGCCCGTAATAAAACCCTTTAGCGGACTGGCCTCCGCCAGCGAGATTCATCTCTACCCTAAAACTGGTGCCGGCCCACCATTCCTGAGCGTCCTCAACTTCAAAGGGGACGTCAACGTCATGGACATCTACCGAGGAACTTTGGCGGAAAGTAAGCTGGCGGCCTCTCAAGTCACCATTTATATATCGTCCAATGATTCCAGTAAGCCTTCGCCAGTAAAGTCTCTGAAACACCTGCGCTGGCTGCCTGAGGAATTAGAGATCGGACGTTTACACTTTATTACCGCCGCTGAAGAAACCCTGATATTTCCCCTGCAGTACATCGTCGGTAAAAGACTAGACCGAACTCGCTTTCTGGTGACGGCAACCGCCGAGTACGAGGGTGAACCACTGGCAGTTCAAGTCGATATTGCCGCCGCTTTTGAAGAGCAACAATCGGCAGGTCTCATACTGACTGCCGCATTCACCGCACCTGAGAGTGGCAGTTCAGTTGTTCTGCAAGGCGAGCTTCAAGGTACAGTCGATGAATTCAATTATGACTTCAGCCTTGATGCCGACTACCACGACGTTTCGCAGTTCATGCGCGGGTTCAATACCCCTAGACCGCTGGAAGGGAACCTGACAGTTCGCGCTCGAATGCGAGGTGATACACAAGGATTCGTCTTGTCAGATGCGTTGTTTGTACTCGACAACATGCCCGAGTATGGGATAGAGGCCCACGGCCATATGAAGTACGACCTAGGCGGCAGCAAAGAAATACAGCTGACTGCCTCAGGCGAGCTCACTTCCCTGGAGGCTGCACTGGGCTGGCTTAGCATTGACCTAAGCCCGTTTGGTGGCGCTATGGGCAGCGCTACCATCTCCGGAACCCTGGAGAATCCCCTTGTGGAGCAGTTCATTTTACGCAGCGAGAACGATCAGGGCTTGACGGTCAATATTCAGGGCCGCCTGGATCCGCAATTGAGGAATGCTATACAAAACAAGGTAACGATCGACATTTTCGGCCCGACTCTGACCGCCCTGTCGCCATGGACCGGGAAACTACCCCATGACCCGGGCGCTTTTAGTGCCAGTGGAGTACTGGTCGGGTCATTCGCGGCGCTAAGATTGGAAAATTTTGTCGCCGAGGTCGGCACAGCTGAAACTGCGCTGCTGCGAATTACAGGCGACGCAAGTATTAGTAACGCACCCTCTTCAGTCGGTTTTTCAAAGATAGAAAACACTCGATTGAAGTTGTCCCTGTTTACCTCCGACTCCAAACACCTCTCCGACTACAATCTGGCGGGGGTGCCTGAGGGCTTTGAAGTTGATGGCCAGGTGCTACTGCGGGGTAATGGAGACGAGCTAAATATCACCGGCGGCATGATTACCGCCAAATCAAGCGACATTAATGCAACATTGGAGCCACACGCTGGAGTAATTCGCCTGCAGGAGCAAGTTCCACTTTCTCTGCTTAAGGGCAAAGTGTCCGTCCAATTGAGCGATACCAGCGCCCTCTCCCAATATGTTGCGTTTCCCGTGCCGGTTCTTGGTGAAGTTGACAGTCGGGCTGTTCTGGTTCAGCAGGACGCCCGGATTGGTCTTGATGATATTTTGTTAACACTGAGTGACGATGGTGCTGAATTGCGCGCTTCGGGCAGCATTTTTGACCTGGGCGAATTTCGGGGAGTTCGTCTGCGAAATACATTTTCCGGGATTGACACCAAAGCCCTTTTCTTGACCGTGTTGCAAGATCTGACTTACGAGGGCGACCTGGGGCAACTGGAAGGTTCATTCGAGATAAGCAAGCCCACAGAAAGCTGGAACCTCAGCAAATTGAACATACATAGCGCCCAGACAGATGGACCTTTTGAAACGAGTCTACTTGGCCATGTAGAGGATATCACCGGGCTGCCATCTGCGGACCTGACTTTTGACTACAAGCTTCGGGACCCTTCGTTCCTGCGGGCCATAACCGGGCTGGACATGAGCCCCAGCAGTGGCGTGCTGCAGCTGCAATCGAATAAAGGCAAGATAAGTGCCCGAGCGAGTACCCGTTTCGGCGAAACTCAACTGTCGGCTGTTGCTGCAATTGTGCTCAATGCTGATACTGTGCAAAGCCTGTCACTGCAGCTCGATAGCCCGGTCGTTCAGCTACAGGATATCGGCCTGCAAGCGACAACAAAACAAGAAAAAAAATACAAACCACTCGAGCAATTGAACGAGATAGACCCCGCAGTTCGCTTGCAGAATGCCCTGCAGAACACACCAAACTATGACACGGACATCATGCTCAATTTCGGCGGCATCGAGGGCAATAACATCAATATAGAAAGCTTCGTTATGCACTTCACGGGCAACGAACGCCGCTACACCCTGCGCCAGCTTTCAGCGGCCTATGACCAGTCCAATACCGAGATACGGGGCATTATCGACCTCAACACCTCCCCACCCTATGTAAGCCTGGCAGGTGAAGCCCTTGCCATACCAGTAGAGCTTATTAGTAAAGACCTGGGAATCAACTTCGATATTAGCGGGATCGCGAACTTGCGCGGAGGCATCACCTCGCAAGGTAGCTCTTATCAAAGGCTTCTGGAAACGCTGAATGGCAATCTTGCTGTTTCTTTAAAAAATGCGGTTGTTGAGGGAGCCGCCTACGATATTTTAGCCACCGATCTTCTCGCATGGTTTTACTCGGGTGCGGCATTGGAAGATTCAACGAAAATTGACTGCACTATGGCTCTATTTTTACTCAATGATGGTGTTGCCTCCACTGACAGTTTATACATTGAAACCAGCAAAATGGTCGCCACCGGCTCTGCGCTGCTTAATCTGGCTGACGAATCGCTGGATGTAAGATTTACGCCACGCTCCAAAACCCGCAAGCTACAGGTGCCCTCATCCATTAGGGTCAAAGGCAACTTCGAAAAGCCCAAAGTGACTATATCTCCAGTGGCGGCGGCCGCAGATGCCTATGCTGAAATACTGTCTCTGTTACCACAGTTAGTACGAAGAATATTCGGATCCGACAGGCGAAAACGCATCGAACGACCGTGTGATCCGACCCCGGCCTGAGTCGACTTGGCGCTACCCGACGCCGTGTTACACTCCCGCGCTAATAACAATCGATTAAGGTAAATCATGGCATCAGTACGTGGCGAATTCTCTTCCCGTTTTGGTTTTGTAATGGCGGCCGCTGGTTCGGCTGTCGGTCTTGGCAATATATGGGGATTCCCAACCCAGGCAGCAAGTAACGGTGGAGCCGCTTTCCTTCTGGTTTACCTGATCCTGGCATTCACGCTCGCCTATCCCGCCCTAATGGCGGAGCTGATCATAGGGCGTCATGCGCACGCCAATGCAGTCAGTGCACTGAGACTGATTTCCCCCACTAATTTGCTGCGAAGAATAGGGGGCACCACGGGTGTTGTTGGCTTTTTAGTGGCCAGCCTTATTCTTAGTTTTTACGCCATTGTAGCGGGCTGGATGATCGCTTTTTGTTTGTCCTCATTAGCAGGTCTTTTGGGTATGCAGGAGTTGTCAGATTGGCTGACAACATTCTCAATCACTCGCAACATCGCATTCATGTTGCTATTCATGGTGCTGACGATCAGTATTATTTCCGCTGGAGTCCGCCAGGGCATCGAACGCTGGTCTGAGCGATTGATGCCGGCCTTACTCATTACTCTGGCATTGTTGGTAGCCTATGTCCTTTCTCTGGATGGAGCGTCAGATGGACTAAAAATCTACCTGCTACCCGATTTTGAGAAAGCACTGTCTCCCAAGCTAATCATCGCCGCACTGGGAGCTGCGTTTTTTTCAATGTCCCTGGGAGTAGGCACTATGCTGGTTTACGGCTCTTACATCTCCGACAGTGAAAATCTCCCTGTGCTGGGAGGCCTGGTGACCCTGGTCGATATCTCCATCGCTGTTCTTGCGGGTTTCCTGGTTCTGCCTGCTATGTATGTAGCCCTGCACAACGGGGTTGAAATCTTTAACGAGGCCGGTGCGCTGATTTCTGAAGACACACTTATCTTTACCGTGCTGCCAGAGCTTTTTAGAACCATGGGCATTACCGGCACAGTCGTGAGTTTCACTTTTTTCTTCCTGATGAGCATCGCTGCCCTCACCTCCTCTATTTCAATGCTGGAAGTGCCGGTGGCCTACACCATTGAAGAGCACGGTGTGAAGCGAAATACCGCAGTCTGGGTAATTGGAGGATTGATTGCAGTTGCCAGCACCATCATTTTGCTGAACTTCAACACACTCTTTGGTTTTGTCGTTGCGCTCACGACACGCTACAGTCAGCCTCTGCTGGGCTTTATGCTTTGCTTGTTCGCAGGTTGGGTCATGCACCGCAATACCTTGCTGGAGGAATTAAGCAAAGGCAATCCTGAAGTGGCGCAAGGCCTTTTCTGGAAGATCTGGCCGTGGTATGTAAAATTCTTTTGCCCGGTTATTATTCTGGCAATCTTTGCCCAGTCACTGCTCGGCTAGAGGTCAGTTCAATGTAAAGGACCCTGTTTCCTCAACCCGCTGCGTTGGCACAAAGCCATTAAAATCAACTTTCGCAGTAAAACGATAGTCGAGACTGTCGCCGGCCACTTTACCGGCTCCAGCGAGCAGGCGCACCAGCTGGAACCACTGCAAGCCAGCATCGAGTGTTACCACCTCTTCAGAATAGGCAGCTAATACCGGGACCTCATTAGTAACACCGCTTATTAACTCTTTGCCCTGAATCTCCACCCCATAACTGATCCCCGCAATATCAAAACTCTGCTTATTCGGATTGACAATACGCAGCTTTATTTCGAAGCGTGGGACAGCACCCGCGGAAGGCAGAGGGCGAAAACTCTCAAGCGATATCTTTGGTGGATCGACTTCTGGAATCAGCGTCGCACAGGCCGAGAGTAACAAAACGATGATGCCAAGAAAGTGCCGGCGCACACCTGCACTCACTCCGACACCTCTTGGAGAAAAAAGAACACACCGTAGGCGAGACTACCTAAAACAAACACTGCAGCCACCCAGTCGCCCGTTTGCTGAAACATCCAGACACTAAAGGCAAACATTACTGCCGTCCCAACTACTCCTACAAACTTCCCTGTTCTACTCAAGCTTTGGCCCCTCTGGTGAACCCGCACTGCGGGTTTGCCAGATCAATTCTATGCTCAACGCGGCCTATTGCAACCGCCCTGTCAGGCGCTTTTGAGACGCTTCTGGCCCACTTCGTCTTCGTGACTTTGTAGAGCCATATCCAACGCTTTTTCCATCAGCCACCGCGCCTGACTGGCGTAGGCATAAATGCACGAGTGCACTGCCGCGTCTTTCCAGCTGTCAGCCGAACACTCCGCTGAGTAGGCCTCGAATTCGGCCAACTGAGTGATTAGGCCTGATAAGTGCTGCGGACATTCACAGGCGATGCTGGTTTCCATCGTCAAAGCCTCGGCTAGACCAGCCTCTGTGTGCAATCGCGGCCTAGCTGTCACTAGATCCGCAAGGCTGTTGATGCCGTCACGCGTTGCTTTTTCCGCAGAGCTGCGAGTGATGTGAAATGCTAACTCCGCCCGGTCCGGTGGAAACGCCATGTTCGCAATGCCTTCCGAGCTAAGCTCGTTCAACCAGCTCTCGCTCATCCCTGACTGCAACACCAGCACGGACGTTGGGTTTACAATTTCTCGCAACTGGTTCAGCTTACTCATCTGCCCAGTATTCATCCGATCGCAGGCTACTACGAGCAGGTCCACGTCTTCGACGCCGGCGAAAATATCTAAGTCGACTGCTTCCAGTCTCGTAGAGGCTAGTTGAGCGCTCACCCCTGTCAGGCAGCCCTGGTGATCACCTAGCCAGTCACAAATTGCTTCACCCACGAATACTACACTGGGCTTTTTAGCGACCTGTGTCCGCGGCTTGTCGGTGCAAGCCTCGACTAACCTCTCAAGCGTTTTTCTCTCGCTCGACGCGATCTCACCGATGCGCGAGCCAGAAGACAGTAATGCCGATACCAGCTGCAAGTGCTCAAGATCTGCCTGGGTATACTGTCGCCTTCCGGTTTCCGATTTCTGGCTTGCTCCCAGACTATAACGCCGCTCCCAGACACGCAGGGTGTCAGGCTTTAGACCAGTCAGTCTAGCTACCGTGCCAATGCCGTACAGCGGTCTTGCTTGAAGTTGTTGCTCTGTCATTTTACTACACCAAATGAAGGTTTCAGTAATAGTACGCAGCCATTCAAAATATGGATGTTTCGTCAATCCCATTATTCCCTGGGACCCGCCTTTCACTGCCGCTCGTGCTGCTCGGACGCGCAACCTATGGGCCCGCCGTGACCCCGCGCTCACTGGCCGCGCCAGCAGCCGTATCTGCGACGGCGGCCTAAGCCAGTGTGCAACGCAGTTTTAGGTGCTCACAATTTCAGCTAAAGCTTGATCCAAATCGGGGTACATGAATTCAAAACCAGCCGCTTGCAATCGATCGGGCACCACGCGCTGCCCGCTAATCAACAGCTCTTGGGCCATCTCACCCAGCATTAGGCGCATCACTATCGCGGGCACCGGCAAGCTAATCCAGAGCTTGCACACCTGCCCCATAGCCTCACTAAAGCCCTTGCTCGTCACCGGTTCCGGGGCAGTGAGATTGTAGGCCCCTTCCAAAGCATCGCCTGCCAGCAAAAACAGCATCGCTGCAACAACGTCTGTGCGGTGAATCCAACTGAGCCATTGCCGACCGCTTCCGATCCAGTTGCCGACGCCAAGCTTGAACGGTGGTGCCATTTGCTGGAATGCACCGCCATCACTATCGAGAACAACACCGAGCCGTAGCAGACAAGTTCGAACACCTAATTTCGCCGCTTTCTCTGCAACTGACTCCCACTCCTCACACAAGTTTTGGGAAAAACCAGGAACTCTGCTCCCCTGCTCGTCGAGCCTTTCGTCCCCGTGATGACCGTAGTAACCAATCGCGCTGGCACTCAGTAACACCGCTGGTCGCTGCTCCCGTGACTCGATCCAAAGGATCAGTTCTCCGGTAATATTCATCCGGCTATCGACAATTTCATTCTTGTAACGAGTATTCCATCGCTTGCCGGCAAGCGATGCCCCAGCAAGATTGATAACAGCGTCCACTTGCGTTTCTGCTGATAACTGCGTCAATGCACGGACATAGGTAGTGTCTGTGGTGTTCGATAATGTTTGTCGTGATAAGACAATGAGCTCATGGCCTGCTGTCCGCAATGCGGGCAGCAGCGCGTCGCCAATGAACCCCGTTCCGCCTGTGACCAGAATTTGCATCGAACGTTACTCCGTTTTTTACTATGTACGCTTAAACTCTCGCGTGGATCAGAGATCTGCTGACAAACCCTGAGACGTATACTTTTCCTATGAACACAGAAGAATGCCCCACCAGCAGATTGGCCGAATTCCTACAGCTCCATCCCAAGCTGGTAGTACTTTCCGGCGCAGGCATTAGCGTCGCTTCCGGCATCCCCGCCTATCGCGACGGCTTAGGGCAATGGCAGCATCGCAAGCCTATCCAGCACAACGACTTTGTTAATCATGCAGCAACCCGGCGACGCTATTGGGCGAGGTCAATGGCGGGCTGGCCAACGATTAACGATGCCCAGCCCAATGCCGCACACAGGGCACTCACTGCATTAGAAGCCGACGGTCGCCTGGAGTTTTTAATTACGCAAAATGTAGACCGGTTGCATCAGCGCGCAGGTAGTCGCAGTGTACTGGATTTACATGGCAGACTGGATAGGGTGCGATGTTTATCCTGCGAGGACCTCACGGAAAGACGGACAATGCAACAGCGTTTGTTGAGCCACAATTCAGCACAAGTGCTGTCTAGCGGGGACATGCGCCCCGACGGTGACAGTGAACTACCTGATACTGAGCTGGACGATTTCGACGTTCCACCCTGCATTCAGTGCGGCGGCAACCTGATGCCTGATGTCGTGTTCTTCGGAGCGAACATCCCTCGGGCTCGAGTTGAGTCCAGCATGACTGCCCTGGACCGAGCCGATGCGCTCCTGGTGATTGGCAGCTCGCTACAGGTTTATTCAGGTTTCCGCTTTTGCAAGCACGCGCAAGCCACCGGCAAAGCGATAGCGATTATCAACCCTGGCGCAACCCGAGCCGACTCTATGGCGACACTAAAGCTGGATGAAGCGGCCGAAACGCTGCTCCCCAACATTGCTGCTGGCGTTACTCCTGCGTAGGTGATTCCATCCGGTTTCGATAGTCCCAGCTGAAAAAGCGTTGCGGTTCCACCCTTATGATGACCTCGTCATCCACCCGAGACAGCAACCACTGCGCCAGTGAACTGTTGGTTTCTCCAAGGTATCGGTCAATCACCTGGTTGAGCACATCGCCGGCGCCCTCAGAGATCAGCGTAGCCATTCCCTGACCTCGCACGCCATGGTACGGAGGTTCGTTCGGCGAAACTTCAAAACCAACACGAGGCGATGCCGCAAGCAACTTAACCAGCGATGAATTGCGATGGGAAACGCTGAAGAAGGATCCTTCTTTATATAGAAACCAGACTGATACGACGCGCGGAAAGCCATCGGCAGCGGTACATGCGAGCCGAATCGGGAATCGACATTCTCCTAACCACTGTGCGACTTCATCCAAACTCCAGGGGCCACTTGCTGTCATCAAACTGCCATCCTCTTGTAAAAACGTTGCTTTGCTCTGCTTTTAGCATAGCAAACATCCGCGGGCATTTTGGAACCTTTAAGCATAGAAAACTAGCACCAAAATGGCACCAACAGCCCAAAGCAAGCATCGAGACGCGCGACACAATGAGCGCTTGCTGCATGATTCAGTCTTTGGATACCTGTATGAAAAATGGAGGCTCGGGTCGGAATCGAACCGGCGTTGACGGATTTGCAATCCGCTGCATTACCACTCTGCCACCGAGCCATATCGACTGAGGACCAGTCTTGTTGAAGATAATTTGGAGCGGGAAACCGGGTTCGAACCGGCGACCTCAACCTTGGCAAGGTTGCGCTCTACCAACTGAGCTATTCCCGCTTCAGGCGTACCCCGCAGGGCGGCGTACGTTCAAGAGGCGCCTATTGTATGCACCGAGAGCCAAGTGTCAACAGCAATTCCACAATAATCTCGCAAGCAACTGAATTAAAAAGAATTATCGCGTTCTTTCATCACCACCCAGGCCGCTTTCAGGTAGACGAACATAGACCACAGGGTCAATATCGCCGCCACATACAAAACCACGTAGCACAGTGCCAGCAGCCAGCTCTCATGAGTGGCAGGATCAATGGCCAAAAGACCCGTAATTGCAATCATTTGGAAAGCGGTTTTTACCTTGCCAACGTAGGACACGGCTACTGAGGTTCGCTCTCCAAGCTCTGCCATCCACTCCCGCAGAGCCGAGACCACGATCTCCCGACCAATGATAACGCAGGCCGCTAGAGTAAACAGCTGCGTATCGTGGCGTTCTACCAACAGCACCAGTGCGACCGCAACCATGAGCTTGTCAGCTACAGGGTCGAGAAATGCACCAAAAGCCGTCATCTGGCCTAATTTGCGGGCAAGATAACCGTCAACCCAGTCGGTCGCGGCGGCGAAACCGAAAATACCGGCCGCCACTAATAAATGATTTTTAAAGGGCATGTAGAACACAACGACCAGCACTGGGATAAGGCAGATACGGAGCAAAGTCAGCGTATTGGGTACATTGATCGTCAAAAACCTACTTCCTGTCTGCATTATCACCCACGTCGTGTAAATGATCGTAAATTTGTGCCGCCATTGTGGCACTTATTCCTGAAATTTTCTTCAACTCTTCAACGCTCGCATTCACAACACCAGAGGCGCTGCCGAAGTGGCGCAGCAATTCCCTGCGCCGCTTGGCTCCAACCCCGGGAATATCTTCAAGCACTGATCGTTGCCGGGCTTTATCCCGGCGTGCGCGATGCCCCGTAATCGCAAACCGGTGCGCCTCATCACGAATCTGCTGAATCAAATGCAGCGCGGGGCTGTCCCCCGGTAACTGCGACTCGCGCCCGGTGGCCCCATCGATCAGGGTTTCGAACCCTGCTTTACGTGTTGCGCCTTTGGCAACCCCAATAACCAATACGCCACTGATCTGCAGATCTTCCAGCACCCCCATGGCCTGGGACACCTGACCTTTACCGCCATCAATAAAGAGTATATCGGGCTGGGTACCCTCTCCAGACTTGAGCCGCTTGTAACGCCGCTCGAGCGCCTGTTGCATGGCAGCGTAATCATCGCCTCCGGTGATACCTTCTATATTGAATTTTCGATAGTCGCTTTTACGGGCACCATTCTGGTCAAACACAACACAAGAGGCGACCGTGGCTTCGCCAGAGCTATGGCTAATGTCAAAGCACTCCATACGCTCTGGCACCTCTGGCAATGACAGACACTCTTGCAGCGCCTGCAAGCGCGCCTGCACAGTTTGCTTGCCGGCAAGATGCGCTGCGAGGTTAGTTTCAGCCGTTTGCTGCGCCAAGCGAAGCCAGCGTGCTCGGGCGTCACGCACGCGACTGCGCAATTGCACCTTGCGCTCTGCCTGCACCGAAAGCGCCTCCGCCAGAGCAGACACACTGTCTGGCTCTTCATTGACGATGATTTCACCCGGCACCGCCCGCGTACCGTTAAGGTAATACTGTGGCACAAAAGCCGCTAGCACTTCGCCTGGCGATTCTTCCAGCTTCAAAGGCGGGTAGTAGGTTTTACTGCCCAGCACTCTGGCACCGCGCACAAACAAAACCTGCACACATGCCCGCCCTGTGTCCACCGCTGCAGCGAGAATATCAAGGTCGCCCTTAACCCCCTCAATGCCCTGACTCGCCTGCACATGCTGCAGTTGAGCTAACTGATCACGCAGCACAGCCGCTGATTCAAATTCAAGTTTTGCAGCCGCCTGCTCCATATCATCGGCTAGCCTGACCATCAGTTGCTGAGATTTTCCACGCAGGAATAAGCTGGTGTTTTCTACCTGCTGGCCATAGTCATCCTCTGTCACTATGTCTACACACGGAGCAGTGCAGCGATCGATCTGATGCTGCAAACACGGCCTGGACCGGTTGCGGAAATAACTATTTTCACACTGTCTTACTTTGAACACTTTTTGCAGAAAATGCAGCGACTCTCGCACCGCACCGGCACTGGGATAAGGACCGAAGTAATGCCCTTTCCCTTTTTGAGCACCCCTGTGCAAAGAAATACGCGGATATTTATCCGTTGAAATGTAAATGTACGGGAAGGACTTATCGTCCTTAAGTAAAATATTGTAGGGCGGCTGATAATTCTTGATCAGGTTGTGCTCAAGCAACAGCGCGTCTACTTCAGTGGAAGTGACGGTCACCTGAATATCATGAATTCTCGATACCAGCGCGAGGGTTTTATCGGTGAGTCCGCTGGCACGAAAGTAGCTACCTACCCGATTTTTGAGATTTTTCGCCTTGCCGACGTAGAGTAATTTTCCCGCTTCGTCATACATCTGGTAGACGCCGGGTCTGGTAGTCAGTGTGCTTATGAAGGCCTTGTTATCAAACTCGTTCACTGTGGCAAACCATATACGCGGGGCTCAATTTCCAGATTGATATCAAAGCGCTCGCTTACAGAGGCGCTAATATCAGCGGCCAAATGCAAAAGCGCTTTACCGGAATCTCCTCCGTAGTTAACCAACACCAGAGCATGCCCAGGATGCACGCCTACACCGTTCTGGCGATGTCCTTTCCAGCCTATCTGATCAATAAGCCAGGCCGCCGGAACCTTGACTCGATTATCCTGCTGGACAAACACCGGCATTGAACCGAACTCTCGCGACAAGGCTTCCGCCTGCCTTTGTTCAATAACCGGATTTTTAAAAAAGCTGCCCGCATTGGGTTCTTCCGCGGGATCAGGCAAACGTCTGCGACGCACGTTAACGACAGCGCAATACACATCTCGCGGAGTCGGTTCGCGTATGCCGCTGTCATCTAATTCCGCTTGCAAAGCCGGATAAGTCACCGCAGTTACAGGTTCACGGGAGAGGCACAGGTCTACCGCTGTGATAATGATTTTATCTCTCAATTCATGCTTGAACACACTATCGCGATACCCAAAAGCACACTCTTGGCGCGTTAACACGAGATGCTCCCCAGTCTCTATATCCATCGCTTGCACCGCTCGAACAAAACGGTCAAGTTCAACGCCATAAGCGCCGATATTTTGAATCGGTGCCGCTCCAACAGTGCCCGGTATCAACGCCAGATTTTCCAGACCGTAAAGGCCCTGCCCCAGCGTTTTTTCTACCAGTGAATGCCAGTCTTGCCCCGCGCTCACCCGCAAAGAAACTTCATGATCACTTTCGCCGAGTACCTTGAAGCCTGTGCCCTGTTGACGGACAACCAGTGCTTCAAGGTCATCGACGATTACGACATTACTGCCCTGCCCCAGCGGCAGAACCGCAAGCCCCTGAGCTCTGGACCAGTCCAGCGCTTTACTGAGTTCCTGATCAGTATCAACCAGCGCCAGCGCGGCAGCAGAAGCCTCAAGGGAAAGCGAGTTATATGGCCTCAGGGATTCAGCCGGAAGTATTTGCACCGCAAATCTCCTGCAGCAGTCCCTCGCTTGCGGCCTCGATCATATCCAACACACCCGTGAATCCCTCATCACCGCCATAGTAAGGGTCGGGGACTTCCCGCACCGTCGCTGCCGTATCGAAAGGCAAGAATAGCCCGAGGAAGCCAGAGAACGTCGCTGGGCACATCGCTTTTAAATCGGAAAGGTTCTTTTCATCCATTGCCAGAATATAATCAAATTCACCGAAGTCCCGAGGCTCAACCTGTCGCGCTCTCAGTTCACCAAGGTCATAGCCTCTCTTCGCCGCCTCTGTTACCGCACGAGGATCGGGTGCGTAGCCAATGTGCCAATCGCCCGTACCACAGGAGTCGATATGAATTGACTCCTGCAAGCCGCGCTCTTTAACGATGGATTCAAACACACCATGTGCGGTCGGCGACCGGCAGATATTGCCCAGACAAACGAACAAAACCTGAGTTGGATTGGGACTAGTCATTACGATTCTCCATGAGTCTGCGCACTGCCTGTAGATCCTCAGCGGTATCGACACCACCGGGGACGGTTTCACTGGCAAGGTCTACATGAATACGCTCACCGTTATAAAGTGCGCGCAGTTGCTCTAACTGCTCCAACTGCTCCATGGGCGCCGATGCCCATGTTACGTAACGATGTAAAAACCCCACCCGGTAGGCGTAGATACCTATATGGCGAAACCAGGATCCAGCGGGCATCGCTGCCTGATTTAGCCCAAAAGCCTCTCGCGGCCAGGGAATAACGGCACGGCTAAAATAAAGCGCCATACCCTGACTGTCGGTAACCACCTTAACGGCATTTGAGTTTGTCAGTTCGTTCAGGTCGGTAATCGGTTCACTCAGGGTCGCAATTGCAGCGGAAGGATTAGCACCCAGGTTAGTCGCCACCTGGCCAACCAGCGCGGGCGGAATCAATGGCTCATCCCCTTGCACATTCACAACAATTTGTTGGTCATTCCAACCTCGTTGGGCCGCCACTTCCTGAAGACGATCTGTGCCAGATGAATGGCTGGGATCGGTCATGCAAACCTGGGCACCAAAGCCATGGGCAACCTCTTCTATACGTTTGTCGTCGGTTGCGATCACGACCTCGCTGGCGCCAGCCCCATGGGCTTGCTCCCAAACGCGCTGAATCATCGGTTTGCCGGCAATATCCAGCAGAGGCTTTCCCGGAAGACGACTGGAGCCGTAACGGGCGGGTATTACTACTGCGAAGGACATGCGCTTACCTTGTTAAAAAGTCAGGAACGAACCAGTTGTAACACTGCGGCCACTGCAGCCCCAGGCAACAGTGCATCTATCTGCAAATACCAGGCGTTGGGGCCAGCTAATGACTCGCATTTTACCGCGTCTTTTTCAGTCATGAGTACCAGGCTTTCATCCAAAGCAGCAAAGTCTTGTGGGGTATAGCTGTGATGGTCCGGGAATTCCCTGATCTGGTAGGTGACACCCAGACTATCCAGCGTGGAATAAAACTGCTGGGGTTGGCCAATACCCGCAAGTGCCAGGGCCAGGACCCCGCCGGAAAACTCATCCAGCGGTCGTTGTTCGCCAGTCTGCAAATTGACCCATACCTGTGGTTCGTAGCGAACGCCGTCGGCGGCAGAATCGCTCCCGCGATACAAGACTTTATCCACACTCAACAACCTCGATGCGGGTTCACGCAGCGGCCCCGCAGGCAAACAAAACCCATTGCCCAGACGACGAGTTGCATCAACCACGGCAATCTCGAAGTCTCTTGCAAGCGCGTAGTGCTGTAGCCCGTCGTCGCAAATAACAAGATCCAGTTCATTGTGTCGCAGCAGGACTTGTACCGCGTTGGCCCTGTCCGAATCCACCACACAGGGAACCTGGGTTCGGCGATAGATCAGCAGCGGTTCGTCACCACTTTGTCGGGCGTCACTGGACTCACTCAATCTATGGGGGAAATCGGCATTCGTCGCGCCGTAGCCCCGACTCACTACGCCCGGGCGCAGGCCTTTAGCCTGCAATGCCTCAACCAGGGCAATAACGACAGGTGTCTTACCGGTACCACCCACAGTGATGTTACCGACAACAACGATAGGTAATGGAGCACGATAGGACGAAATGATACCGGAGCGATAAAGCCGGCGACGCAATGCAGCGAGCAAGCGAAATAGCCACTCCAGTGGCCGCAGTAACCACAGCCACCTGTCACCCCTATACCAGGCTGCTTCCAAACCGCCGCCCTGAGCCGACATTAATCGGAGAACTCCTGATGATAAAGCTGGGCATAGATGCCCTCTCCCGCTAACAACTCTTCATGGGTACCGCTGGCTACAATTCGACCCGCGTCCATAACGATAATTCGGTCCGCCCGCTCTACGGTTGAAAGCCGATGGGCGATGATGATGGTAGTGCGATCCCGGGAGATGGTGTCCAGAGACTTTTGTATCCGGTGCTCGGACTCGTTATCGAGCGCCGAAGTGGCCTCATCCAGGACAATGACCGGTGCGTCCTTGAGGAAAGCACGAGCAATGGCAATGCGCTGGCGCTGTCCGCCGCTGAGACCGCCGCCATCATCACCCAGCATCGTATTCATGCCCTCTGGCATTTGCGCTATAAAATCTTTTGCATAAGCCGATTCCAGAGCCTGTTCCACCGCCTGCGGCCCACTTTCGGCAAGGGTTCCATAGGCAATATTGTTAAACACGGTATCGTGAAACAGGGTCACGTTCTGGGACACCAAAGCCAGCTGTTTACGCAGGCTCGCCAGGGTATAGTCCTCGATGGGCCTGCCATCGAGAAGGATTCGGCCGGAGGACGGTGAATAAAACCGAGCCAACAATTGCACTATGGTGCTCTTGCCACTGCCCGAACGCCCCACCAGAGCGATCGTTTCTCCCGCTTGAATATCCAGGCAAACGTCCTGCAGTACCCGGGTCTCGCTGCCCGGGTAGGCAAAGTTCAAATCCTGAAATGAGATTTCCCCTGTTACGCGAGAGACATCCAACTCACCATGATCTAACTCCTCCTCCTGATCCAACTGCGCAAAGATATCTTCTGCCGCCGCAAGACCCCGTTGAATCACCGCCTGCACCCCGGAAAGGGAGCGGATCGGCTTGCCAAGCTGTCCGGCTGCAGTGAGAAACGCCACCAGTGATCCAGCTGAAAAATCAGCCAGCAAACTTGGCTTCAAGGCAAACCATACCAATGCTGCCAGTGACAGCGCCAGCAGGGTCTGGATAACCGGTGTGCTCAGGGCATCCAGTAGCGCCAGCTTAAGGCTCTGCGCCCGGTTGTACTCACTGGCCGTAAAAAAGCGTCTGGACTGTTGCCTCTGGCCGCCAAATATTCGCACCTCGCGGTAGGCGCCAATGCTCTCGTTGGATACCTGGGTAACATCACCCATAGAGGCCTGTATCCGGCGACTGTAACGGCGAAAATGCTTGCCCACTACGCTGACTACCAGGGCGATGGCCGGGGCAACCGCCAGGAACACGAGGCACAAGCGCCAGTTGAGGTAGAGCATATAGCTTAGCAAGGCCATTACAGTAAGGCCTTCACGGACAATGATTTTCAATGCCTTGGTGACCGCGCCTGACACTTGCTCTACGTTGAAAGTAATCTTGGAAATAAGTACGCCCTGGCTGTGGCTATCGTAGTAGGCACTGGGCGCCACCAGCATTTTGTCAAACAGCTCGCAGCGCAGAGTGTGAATCAGGTTGCGTGCGACATGATTCATAAAATAGGTGCCGACGAAAAAACCCATAGAGCGGATGAAGGCCAGTATCACCAGACTGATTGGGAATGCGATACGGGTAAACTCCAGCTTATCCATACCCTCCTCATAGAAGAAGCGATAGGCGACACGGGAAACCAGCCCTGAGTCTGCTGCCTCTGATTTGTTGAGCGCATCCAGTAAGAACTGCATCATGTCCGCCAACAACACATTACCCAGTGAGTAAACCATGTAGCCAACCAGGCTGAGCGCGAACACCCACCAGTAAGGCAACACATAGCGGAGCAATCTGCCGTATAACTGCCAATCGCTCGCTTTGTTCGTTGCTGCGGATGTCGCCTGTTTGCGAGCACTAGCCATCGGCATGACCTTCTGTAGGTTGGCGAGTAGTGATGCTTAAGTGAACAAACCCCATCTGGCCAGCGGCATCCATCGCCCGCACCACGTCTTCGTGAGCCGCCTGGGCATCAGCAGTGATAATCATGGGCATAGTGGTATCACCAGCAGATATTTTATAAATGGCCGCTTGCAGCGTGCGCATACGCCTATCCACCAGACCCTGGCCATTCACTCTATAAGCACCACCCTCGTCTATCAGAATCTCAATTTCCTCCTCATTATTTTCTTTAAGCTGGCCCTGAGCTTCAGGCAAATCAACACTTAACTGTGTCTCGCGCGTAAATGTGGTCGACACCATAAAGAAAATCAACAACAGGAACACGACATCAATTAATGGTGTCAGATTGACGCTGACGTCATCGAGCCGTTGGCGCCTGAATTTCAAGGGCTGTCTTCCGTGTTCTCTTCGCTGTGCAAGGCATCGACCAGTTTGATCGTCTCCTGCTCAAGTTCAACCACGATAGCGTCAATCTTACCAATGAAGTAACGATGCATGGCCAAAGCGGGTATCGCTACTGTCAGTCCGGCCGCGGTGGTGATCAATGCCTCAGAAATACCGCCAGCAAGCACGCTGGCGTTACCGGTGCCCTGTGACATGATTTCCGCAAACACCCGGATCATGCCCACTACTGTGCCCAACAAGCCCAGCAGGGGCGATATCGCGGCAATCGTGCCGAGAGTATTGAGGTACCGCTCCAGGTCGTGGACCACGTGCTGGGCGGCTTCCTGAATACTTTCTTTCATCACCTCCCTACCGTGATACGCATTGCTCAAACCAGCGGCAAGGATCCGGCCCAAGGGCGAGGATTGCTTGAGCGTTTTTAATCTCGCCGCATCCATCTCGCCGCCCTTGAGTTGCTTCCACACCGTGGCCAGCAAGTGCGGCGGAGCAATTTTCTTGGGATTAAGGGTATAGAGTCGTTCGATACAAATGGCTAGCACTACGATGGAACACAGTACAATCAGTACCATTAACCACCCGCCAGCTGTCAACAATTCGAGCACAGGGACATCTCGCCAGTTCTTGTTAGAGGGTCCCATTATACGCACAGCCGCCGGAGTGACGGAACTGCGGAAAAATCACATCCACCAGGGTTTGTATCCCTGCCGATAGCCTGTCACTAGTAGCCCTCCACTGGGGTCAGTTGACACCGTAATTGCACCCTCCAGTGCCGTTTGGTAAACCATTACGTTCGAACCCTGCAGGCGACTTACGACGTCCTGATGGGGATGACCAAAGCGACTGGCATAACCTGCACCAATCACGGCGACTCGCGGAGAGACCTGATTGAGCCAGGCCTGCGAAGTGGAGGTGCGACTGCCGTGATGTCCCACCAGTAGCACGTCACTAGCGAGCTTTTTACCCCAATAGCGAATCAAGTCCTGCTCCTGCGCTACGTCAATATCGCCGGCCAGCAAGTATCGATGATCAGGCGTCTCAATCAGCAGCACGCAGGAAGCGTTATTTCCCTCCTGCGCGCCTACCGGAGAAAGAATATGAAACCGCGTCTTGCCCGGCCACTGCCAAGACACACCGGCATCGCAGCGGCGACCTTGGTAATGCAATTTTTCCCCGCGCCAGACTTGTCTAATGGGCAAGGCCGCCATAATGTCGGCTGCACCGGCGCTATGATCCAGGTCGTTGTGGCTGATCATCAATGTATCTAACGCAGAAATACCCTTGTGACTGAGCCAGGGCAGCACCACGCTCTGGCTCATATTCGGTCCACTGGGATGACCACCGCCGGTATCATAAAGCAATGCTCGCTCGCCGACCGTGAACACCACGGCGGTTCCCTGCCCCACGTCCAGCACATTTAACTGCGGCTCTGGGGATGGCTGCGGGCGCGCCAAAAACAGCGGCAGAAGCATGACCACGCACAGCACGCGCAGGACTCTCCCAAACGGCAGCACAATCAAGCCAACCGCCAACAAACCAAGGCAGATGGATAACGTGGACGCAGGCGTCGCTACGAATAAAGCCTGGTCACCCGCCAGTTTCTCGGCGAGCGGCCACAACCAATCTATCGGCAGTCCCGCCAGTTTCCAAAGCGTTGAGGCTGCACTATCGAGACCCAGCAACGAGAAGAAGGCACCCAGCAGTGATAAAGGCACCACGCAGAGACCCACCAGCGGAATCATCAAAAAATTGGCAGGCGCTGACACCCAACTTGCACCGCCAAACCACAGTGCACCAACAGGAAACATAACCAATGCCATATACAGATGGGGCGCAAGGTAACGCCCTTTCAAGCCTGACTTCTGCCAAAGCCCCATCCACAACAGCGCTGCTACTGCAGAAAAAGATAGCCAGAAGCCGCTGCTGAGCATAACCAGTGGATTAACCAGCACCAGTAAGAATGCAGCCGTCATCAAACTGCCGGGGGCATTACTTTGGCGCCGCAACAGCCTCGCTAACATGAAACTGGCGAGCATGAGCAAGGCGCGTTGGGTCGCCACGGAAAAGCCCGCCAGGGCGGCATAAAGCGTGGCCATTGCCATCGCCGAGCATTCGGGCCAAGGCCATCGGCACGCCGACAGCCCCAAGCCTGCCGTTGCACTGGCAACTAACCGGCCCAGCATGAACGCCAGCCCCGAGACCAAAGCAATATGCAGCCCCGAAACAACCAACAAGTGATTAATGCCGTATCGCTGAAAAAGAGACCACATCTCATAGTTCAGCCCACTCTTATCAGCGACCGTCAGTGCTTTCACAACCGCTTCTGCTGCGTCTGAAAGACCCGCCTCTGCGATTTTCACTGTCAATTGTTGACGCCAGCGATGGTGCAAACTTGACCATGGCGCACCCTCACCCCGTAAACGGCCATGACCCACTTTAGCAGTACCCACTGCGTCAATCCCACCAGTGGCATACCAGGACTGCATATTATGAGACCCAGGATTTGCAAGTCCCCAGGGGCGGCGCAGACTCACCTGGAACTCCCAACGCTGGCCCGGCAGAATATTCTGGTCTCCATAATATGAAAGCAACAGCTTGCGGGGGCCACTGCACATCACAGAGGACTGCGAATGCAGGAGGAACTCAAACCGCTGGCGCCTGCGCCCCTCAGCGATCAGGCTCACCCTGGGCAACGAGACAACTTCCCCTATGACCGAGAAAGGCTGTCGATTACAAGCCTCAGGCAGCCTCGCAAGCAACAAACTGTGCCCACGCAAACTCAGCACCAGTGAAGCGCACAACACGCCCAGAATCAGGGGTGCGCTGCGCCAACGCAGCGCACTCCAGGCTTAAACAGGCCAAAGGAGAAACAACCAATGCCCGGGTACTAGCCAGGGAGAGTAGACCATTGCAAGGGTAGCCAGCAGATATCCGATCATCCATGAACGCATGTAGAGAAGCCGCCCGGTTGCGGGCATAATAACGAGGTAAGTTCGCCCCGATTCAACAGCAATAGTGAACCACGGAGGGCGAGAGACAGGGACACCAAAAGCGATCAAATAGTTAATGCCGAAGAAAACTCTAAAATCAATCACGCCCAGCGTCGAACGAATGCGGCAGATTAAATCATTGGCCGTGCTGGGTGACTGGATTTACGCCGACAATCTATGGCATATCAATCGCTATTCCGCATCGATGGCGTTCTTCGTTGGTCTTTTTGTCGCCTTCATGCCGATTCCAGGACAGATGGTTGCCGCCGCATCGCTGGCACTGCTGTTTCGCTGCAACCTGCCGCTGTCGGTGGGACTTGTGTGGATAACAAACCCGGTTACCATGCCCGCCATTTTCTACCTGGCTTACAAACTTGGAGCTATGGTCATCGATGTACCTATGCAGAAAATCAGCTTTGAACTCAGCTACCATTGGCTGACACACAGTTTAAGCGCGATATGGCAACCGTTCTTACTGGGCTGTTTATTGTGCGGCTTGTTCTTTGGTTCTCTGGGTTACTTTGTGATCAACACGCTGTGGCGGCTGCGAGTGGCCAGAATGTTGCGTGAGCGCAAACGTCGCCGAAAGCGAGCAGCAAAAATATTGAAGAAAGCTGAAGCTGCTAAAACCAGGAACAGCTAGCTACGGTCCTGATTCAGCACGGCCGCAGGGGCAAGCCCAGCAGCGCGCCGGGCGGGGTAGATGGCAGCCAACAGGCACATTGCCATCGCAACGCTGCCAACGATCGCTACATCACGCCACAGTAAATCCACCGGCACAAACGACACCGGATAGACATCGGTATTGAGAAAGCGAATATCTAACACGCTTTCCAGACCCGCCACCAGGCCCGGCACCAACTGACTCAAAAGCGCGCCCAGTAGACTGCCTGCAATAACGCCGACCGCGCCTATCATTGCTCCCTGTAAGACAAAAATCCAGGCAATGTCTCCTCCAGACGCTCCCAGTGTTCGCAGAATTGCAATATTGTCCTGCTTGTCAAATACCACCAGAACCAGGGAGGAAACCACATTAAAAGCGGCCACTGCGATAATTGAAAACAGTAAAATACTTACCAGGTCGCGAGACAATTGAATCGCTGCGTACAAGTTCCCGTGAGTCATCATCCAATTAGTCGTGTAATGGCCCACGGGCAGATTATTGACCACCTGCCAGCCAATCTTACTGACATCAAAAATATCGCTGCTCACCAGACGCAACCCACTGACGCTGCTACCCAAACCCGCAAGTTCAGATGCGGTTTCCAGCCTTAACAAAGCGACCGCCTGATCCAGCTCCGTGCCTGTTTCCAACACTCCGGCCAGGTGCAGTGCCTCAAAACGAGTTGCTCCGGTATCGCCGGTAAGACCGCCACCGGGAACGATTAAAGTCAGGGTGTCTCCCACCTGAGCATCAAGGCGCTCGGCAATGCCGACACCCAACACCAGGGCGTCCTGGCGGCGGTTAAAGACGGCTCGAGCCGACTCGGGTAACGAAGCCAGCAGGGCTTCGCTGCCAGGCTCTGTCACATCAATGCCAATACCGCTGGCTGTTTCTATTTCTGTGCCCGTCATAAACAGCGCATCAAACTGGGTGAAAGGGCTCACCTGCAACACCTGGGGGTGTATCAAAACCTCGTCGCGCCGAGTTTGCCAGTCGTCCATTGGCTGATGGGAAGACACCGTAATATGAGGTACCAGCGACAATATTCTCTCGCGCATTTCACGATCGAAACCATTCATCACCGAAAGCACCACAATCAACAGTGCTATTGCCAGCACAAGGCCCAGCATCGACAAAGAAGACAAAAAGGTGGACAGGTGCCCCTGCCCGTGGGCAAAGGTGTATCGCAGGGCGACGCGCCTGCGCTCCGACCATTTCACGGACGCTGCTCCAAACGACCATTGATCAGTTCCAGCGTGCGATGCATATGCGCAGCGATTGCCGGGTCATGAGTCACCACAACAAATGCAGACTGAAGTTCACCTAACTCGTCAATTAAATCGAGCACCTGTGCCGCTGACTGTGGGTCCAGGTTTCCAGTGGGCTCATCCATGAGTACACAGGCCGGCTCTGTTACCAGGGCTCTGGCGATAGCAACTCTCTGCCGCTCACCGCCGGAAAGCTGCGATGGCCGGTGCTCGAGGCGGTGCTGCATCCCGACGCGTTCCAACATAAGCGCGGCCCGCTGCTGGCTTTCTCGTCGGGACAGCCCGCCAATCAGGAGTGGCATAGCTACATTTTCCCGGGCATCAAACTCCGGCAGCAAGTGGTGAAACTGATAGACAAAACCCAGGCGCTTGTTACGAAGCTCGCACAGCCTGGCCTCGGACAGTTGGCCCAGGTTTTCACCACACAGCAGTACCTCGCCATGACTGGGTTTATCCAGCCCCCCCAACAAATTCAGTAGCGTGGATTTACCTGAGCCAGAGGCTCCAACCACGGCGATCTTTTCCCCGGGGCTCAATTGCAATTGAACGTTTGCCAACACTTCCACGGACCTATCACCGTCTTGGTAGGTTCGGCCCAAAGAGTCGCAAAACAGAACAGGCTCACTCATAGCGAAGCACCTCGGCAGGAGCAACCCGGGCGGCACGCCAGGCTGGATAAAGTGTGGCGAACAAACTCAGCACCAGCGAAGCAGCAACCACTGCGATCACATCAGACAACAGCAAAACAGACGGGAGCTCGCTGATAAAATAAACAGACGGGTCGAACAATTTGACGCCCAGTAGGTCTTCCAAAAAAATAGTAATCGCAGAAATATTAGTGGCCAGCAGGACGCCCAGCGCCGCACCGATACTTATTCCGACCGTTGCCAGGCCCAGACCATGAGACACAAAAATGGCCATGATACCGCCTGCCCTTGCACCCATGGTTCGCAATACGGCTATGTCGCCACGTTTTTCTGCAACCGACATAACCAGGGTGGAGACAATATTAAAGGCGGCCACCGCGACCACAGACAATAGCAATAAACTCACGACCAATTTTTCCATTTTAACCGCTTGAAACAGTGAGCCCTGTGTCTGGCTCCAGTCCTTCACCTTCATATTGGCCGGTATGCTGGCCGCAACCGCAAGCATAGTCTGGGGTGCTGAATAGAGGTCTACTGTTTTCAGCTGAAGACCATCTACGCCGGTCCTGGGCCCCAGCAATTTTTGGCCACTTGGTAGGCTAATGTAAGCCTGATAAGTATCTGGCTGAGCGCCCACCTCAAACACGCCGGTGACGGTGAGTCGCTTGCTACGCGGAAAGACGCCCAACGGCGTGACCGTCAATCGAGGAACAGTCACCTCCAGTTTGTCACCCACCCTCACTCGCAGAATACGCGCCATGGAGGCACCCAGGACAACAGAAAACCCCGGCTGTGCCAGGCTGTCCAGAGATCCGCTGATCATTGCCTCAGGTATTCGGGAGACCCGGGCTTCCATCGCTGGGTCTATCGCGGTCAAGACACCGCCGCGCAGGGTTCTGCCGTTAGCAAATATCACCTTATCACTAATGTAAGGAGACACCGCCAACACTGACTCCATCGATTCGATTTTTTTGGCCAGTGGCTGCCACTCTGAAATACCACCGCTTGGGGACTCGACAAATCCGTGGGGCACCAGCGACAAAATCCTGCCCCGCAACTCGCCACCAAAACCGTTCATGACCGAAAGCACGGTGATCAGAGAAGTGACGCCCAGCACCATACCCAGCATAGAAACCAGGGCGATTACTGAAGTGAAACGATTGCGCTTACGCGAGAAACTGTAACGCAAACCGATAAAAGCTGCGTAGTTAGTGATGGCGTGTCCGCGGGCACTCAAACGAGGAAAGCCCGACTACTTGTTATCGACCGAGTAATACAACTCGGGATTGCTACGACCTACTTCACCATCTCGAGTTTCTTCATCACAGCGTTTGGGATCACCGCCACAGATATCACAGGCGGTATCAATACCCAGTGCTCCCATACCACCGCAGGAACCCTTGATTGGGCCTCGGCCCATTATTACACCTACGGCCATCCCGGCGACCACCAGGCCGAAGACCAGAAAAGTAATTAAAAACATGGACATAGGGTATTCTCCGCAAGCAGCTGCTTGCTGTTATTGGACGGGCTCTTCTTCAAGAAAAGGCGCGAAAGCCTGCGTATAACGGCTGCCGTACGACTCTCCTTCCCGCTGAATCAAATATACCGCCAAACCCTGTTCTTGCGCCACTGACCAAGCTTCATTTACACCCAACACCGTCAGTGCCGTTGCCCAGGCATCGGCGAGCATGGTACTCGGATGGATCACGGTAACTGACACCAACTCGTGAGCCACCGGGTAGCCAGTGCGCGGGTCTATACTGTGAGAGTAACGCACCCCCCCTGACTCAAAGTAATTACGGTAATCGCCCGAGGTGGCGACGCCTACATCGCCCAAACGGATAGACCGCGCTATATCGAACTGACCGGTTTCAGGTTGTTCAATAGCGACTCGCCATGCATCCCCCCTGGGGCTCAGGCCGGAAGTACGCATTTCACCACCCACCTCTACCAGAAAGTCTGCAACCCCTTGTCCGCTAAGCCAACGAGCGATTTCGTCTACCGCGTAGCCCTTGGCAATTGAGGAAAAATCGAGGTAGACGTCGCCTGACTTGCTCAGGGCATCGCGCTCTTTGTTCACATGAAGATAATGCTGTCCAACCCTGCGCCCAACCTCAGCTACGGCTTCGGCAGTAGGCGGAGCATTCACCACTCCGGTCGGGCCAAAGCCCCACAAGTTGACCAACGGGCCTACGGTGACATCGTAGGCTCCATTACTTTGTCTGCCTACAGTCATCGCCGCAGAAAGCACCGTATAAAAACCTGCAGACACACTGAACCATTGATCCGGAGGACTTTCATTAAAGCGAGAAATCTCCGAGTCGCTCCGATACGTAGACATGCTGGCATTCACTACTTGCAGGACATCCTCTATACCCGAAAGCAGATGCTGCTGATCCAGGTTAGATTCAGCGGGTACTGCCAGGGTAACGTTCCAAACCGTGCCCATGGTAGGGCCACTCAGTTTGTGCAGCTGTGGCTGCTGACCACAAGCGGCAAGCGCCACCAGTGCGAGTCCGAGCATCAAAGCCCGGATAGAAAAAAGCCACTCGTAGGAGTGGCTTGTCACTGGTCGTTTAAATTTCATTAGCCGCCGAAATCGTCAAGCATAATATTCTCGGGCTCTACACCCAGGTCTATCAGCATCTGGATTACCGCCGCGTTCATCATTGGCGGCCCACACATGTAGTATTCACAATCTTCAGGTGCGGGATGATTCTTCAGATACTCTTCGAACAATACGTTATGAATAAATCCCGTCAGGCCGTCCCAGTGATCTTCGGGCTGGGGATCAGAGAGGGCGACGTGCCAGTCAAAGTTTTCATTATCCCTGGCGAGCATGTCGTAGTCTTCGACGTAGAACATTTCCCGCAGCGAACGAGCGCCGTACCAGAAGGAAATTTTTCGATCGGAATGAACGCGTTTGAGCTGATCAAAGAGGTGTGAACGCATGGGGGCCATGCCCGCTCCGCCACCAATAAAGACCATTTCAGCATCAGTGTCCTTGGCGAAAAACTCACCGAAGGGACCGTAAACCTTCACTTTATCGCCAGGCTTAAGGTTGAATACCCAAGACGACATCTGGCCTGCAGGAATCCCCTCCGAGCCCGGAGGCGGCGTAGCAATGCGGATATTGAACTTCACAACGCCCTTCTCTTCCGGGTAATTAGCCATGGAATATGCGCGGATCACATCTTCTTTAACAACAGACTCGTGCTTGAAAAAGTTAAAATGTTCCCAATCGCCGCGATATTCTTCTTCGATATCAAAATCCGAGTACTTCACGTGGTGAGCTGGACACTCTAGCTGCACATAACCGCCAGCTCGAAAATCAACGTGCTCGCCTTCAGGCAGCTTCAGGGTAAGCTCTTTGATAAAGGTCGCCACATTGGGATTGGACTCAACCGTACACTCCCACTGCTTTACGCCGAACACCTCCTCCGGTACCTCAATTTTCATGTCTTGCTTAACAGCCGTCTGGCAAGACAAGCGCCAGCCTTCAGCCGCATCGCGCTTGGTAAAGTGGCCCTCTTCAGTAGGCAGCATGGAACCACCACCATCGTTGATAATGCATTTGCACTGGGCGCAAGTACCGCCGCCACCGCAAGCTGAAGGCAGAAACAAACCACTCTCAGACAGGGTCTGCAGTAACTTGCCACCAGCAGGCACGGTGATGGTTTTCTCGCCATTAATTTCAATACTCACATTGCCGGAACTTACCAGAGCCGAACGCGCGAATAAAATAATAGCCACCAGCGCGAGTACGATCGCGGTGAACATGGCCACACCAAAAACAATTGTCATATCCATTCGATTGCGCCCCGCTTAAAGATCGATGCCGCCGAAGGACATGAAGCCAAGCGACATCAGTCCAACGATGATAAAAGTAATACCCAGGCCCTTGAGGCCATCCGGTACATCGGAATACTTCAGCTTTTCGCGAATACCCGCCAGCGCGACGATAGCCAGCGCCCAGCCGACACCGGAGCCTGCACCAAACACCACGCTCTCGGCAAAATCCAGATCGCGCTCGACCATGAATAGAGTTGCACCCAAAATAGCGCAGTTCACGGTAATCAACGGCAGGAAAACGCCCAGTGCGTTGTAAAGCGCAGGCACGAACTTATCGAGAAACATCTCCATGATCTGAACGATTGCCGCGATTACACCAATGTAAGACAGCAAACCAAGAAAGCTCAGATCCAGATCGGGTTGCCCCGCCCAGGCCAGTGCGCCGTCTGCCAACAGGTAGTTATAGATCAGGTAATTGACCGGAACGGTGATCGTCAAAACAACGATAACTGCAATACCAAGGCCCAGTGCAGCGTCGATCTTTTTGGAGATCGCGAGGAAGGTGCACATGCCCAGGAAAAAAGCCAAGGCCATGTTGTCGATAAAGATAGAGCGAATAAACAGGCTCAATAACTCTTCCATGTTACACGCCCTCCTTGAGTACAGTATGTTTCGCCATCTTGAAGTCCGCTTCTTCCACCTGGTCTTTCTGGAAACTACGGAGCGCCCAGATAAACATACCAATCAGGAAGAAAGCACTCGGTGGTAGCAGCAACAATCCATTGGGGTTGTACCAGCCACCGTCAGTGACCAGCGGCAATATTTCGATGCCAAACAGCTTACCGGCGCCAAATAATTCTCGAACTACCGCTACCGCAATCAGCACCACCGAGTACCCAAGGCCGTTACCGATGCCGTCGATAAAACTGGGCAAAGGCGGGTTTTTCATGGCGAAGGCCTCTGCCCTGCCCATGACAATACAGTTGGTAATGATCAGGCCGACAAACACCGAGAGCTGTTTGCTGATGCCGTAGGCATAGGCTTTCAGCACCTGGTCCACCACAATCACCAATGAGGCGATAATAATCATCTGCACGATAATACGGATACTACCGGGCACATGCTTACGGATAAGCGATACGCCAAGGTTGGAGAAGGCAGTAACGGCGGTCAGTGCGATACACATTACCAGCGTGACCTGCAGGGAAGAGGTAACCGCCAGAGCCGAGCAGACACCCAGTATCTGCAGGGCAATGGGATTGTTTTTGAAGATTGGGCTGGTAAGCGTTTCTTTAGCAGAATCCACGATCAGGCCTCCCCGGATTTCAGATTATTGAGGAATGGCGCGAAACCGTTGTCGCCCAGCCAAAATTGCACGAGATTAGAAACGCCACGAGTGGTCAGCGTGGCTCCAGCCATGCCGTCTACCTGGTAATCAGCGCCAGGGGCCGAAGGGTCAACCGTGCCTTTTACCACGGCTATTTCCAACTCGCCGTCTTTATATACCTGCTTTCCGGGCCACAGCCCTTTCCAGCGCGGGTTATCTACCTCACCGCCGAGTCCTGGGGTTTCCTTATGTTCATAGAAACCAATACCGGCAACCGTCGAGGCATCACCTTCCAAGGCAATAAAGCCATAAAGCGTGCCCCACAAACCATAGCCTCGGATAGGCAGGATAATTTTATCCACCCCCCCCTGGGTGTCGTTCGCCACATAAACAACCGCGTAGTGCTCTCGTCGGAAGACCTTGGCGATGTCTTCGCTGGAAGACAAGGCGTCAGACTGTGCAGGGTCCTTGGCAGCCTTGCGCTCGTTGTAGCCCTCGGCGTCTACCGCGTCGCTAAACTTCCCGGTGCGCAGATCGACCACACGGGGCGTCATCTTGGCAAACTGCTCATCGATGCTGATGTTTTCGTCCAACATACCCGCGGCAGCGAGGATATTGCGTTTACGGTCCAGAGACTGGTTAGCCTGTTGAGCAGGTTTGAGCATTACCGCTGCGGTAGAAACGATAACTGAGCAAACGATACACAGAGAAAATGCAACAATCAGGGTTTTCTTGATGCTGTCATTACTGGACACGTGCAAGCCTCCGTTTAATGTTGGCCTGAACCACAAAGTTATCCATCAGCGGAGCAAACAGGTTGGCAAAAAGAATGGCCAGCATAATCCCCTCGGGAAAGGCGGGGTTGATGACTCGAATAAGCACGGTCATCAGGCCGACCAGAATACCGAACATCCATTTGCCGCCATTAGTCATGGCTCCGGATACCGGGTCGGTGGCCATAAATATCATGCCGAAGGCAAATCCGCCGGTCACCAAGTGCCAGTACCAGGGCATCGCAAACGCCAGATTGGAGTCTGAACCGACCATATTAAGGAACGTGCTAAGCACCACCATCCCCAGGAACACGCCAGTGATGATGCGCCAGGATGCGATTCGACTCGCAAGCAGGATCACGCCACCGATTAAGATAGCAAGCGTTGACGTCTCACCCACACTGCCGGGAATAGCCCCCGTAAATGCGTCCATCCAGGGAATTTGAGCTTGCAGCGCAGCCATGCCGTCCGATGCCACCAAGGACAGCGGCGTCGCAGCGGTGTAACCATCCACCGCTACCCATACGGTATCGCCAGACAACTGTGCCGGATAGGCAAAGTAAAGAAACGCGCGGCCGGTAAGCGCTGGGTTCAAGAAGTTTTTGCCTGTACCCCCAAACACCTCCTTACCAATGACCACACCAAAACTGATGCCAATGGCCACTTGCCAAAGCGGGATATCCGGTGGGCAAATGAGGGCAAACAGAATGGAGGTCACAAAAAAACCTTCGTTCACCTCGTGGCCCCGTTTCATGGCGAATAACACTTCCCAGAACCCGCCGACCACAAAGGTCACCGCGTATATCGGAATGAAGAACACAGCGCCGTACCAGAAACAGTGCCAGAGATTACTTGCATCGTAGCCCCCCAGGAGTTCAATCAGCCAGCCGTGCCATCCATCAACACTGGCGCCGGCGGCCATCACATCAGTAGCCTGGAAGCCAAGGTTGTACATCCCATAAAACATTGCAGGGAAGGCGGCGAACCAAACGGTGATCATGATGCGTTTGAGGTCTATGCCATCGCGAATATGCGCCGTGCTCTTGGTGACCGAGCCAGGAGAATAAAAAATGGTGTCCGCTGCTTCGTACAGCGCATACCAGCTCTGGAATCTGCCTCCTTCGGTAAAGTGGTGTTCCAGATTGTCCAGTAATTTACGAAGTGCCACGTATTAACCCTCCTTCTCAATGCGCGTCAGGTTATCCCGCAGGATAGGTCCATATTCGTACTTGCCAGCACACACGTAAGTGCACAGTGCCAGGTCTTCTTCTTCCAGCTCAAGGCAACCCAGCTGCTGGGCGGTCTCGGTGTCACCAACAATCAGCGCACGCAATAATTGAGTGGGCAGAATATCTAGTGGCATGACTGTTTCGTACTGACCGACCGGCACCATGGCACGCTCGGAGCCATTGGTATTGGTGGTCATGGCTAGAGGCTTAAGACCAAAAAAACTGCTGATATAAATTCCGAGAGATGAGTGTTTTTTCACGCCCGGCGATAACCAGCCCATAAATTCACGGTGACGGCCTTCCAGTAAGACTGACACCTGGTTGTGGTAGCGACCCAGATAGGCGGTACCAGTGGCAACGCCACGTCCACCCAATACAGAGCCAGAGATAACCCGGTTATCGCCCTCTTTTTGCTCACCTGCGCACAGCGCCTGTAAATCAGCACCCAAACGGGTACGCAACAGGCGAGGCTTTATAATCTGGGGGCCAGCCAACGCAATAACGCGATCGGTGTAAAGACGCCCATCAAGGAACAGCCTGCCGATGGCAATAACGTCTTGATACCCAACCTGCCAGACGGTCCTGCTGGCATTGGCACCCTCCAGGAAATGGATGTGTGTGCCGGGCAGTCCAGCGGGGTGAGGACCCGCAAACTGGGCCTCTTCAATGTTACTCGCCTTGCCCGCAGCAACCGAGGTGCCAGCGGCACTGCACAGGTAGACTTTGCCACTGGTCAATTTTGCCAGCAGATCCTGTCCCAGGACAAAGGCCTCGACCTGCTCGGCAATGATCACCGCGGGGTCGGCAGCCAGCGGATGAGTGTCCGTGGCGGTCACAAAAATGGCTGCAGCCTTAGCATCAACTTCTGGCACTTTGCTGAACGGGCGAGTACGCAGCGAGGTCCACTGTCCGCTCTGTATGAGCTGCTCGCGGATGACAGCAGCATCTAATCCAGCTGCCTCATCGGCGCTAAAAGCGCTGAAGTTTTCTTCCTCGTCACCTTCTATATCAACAACAACTGACTGCAAAACTCGACGCGCGCCGCGATTGATGGCGGATACGACGCCAGAGGCGGGCGCAGTGTAGCGAATACCTTCGGATTTTTTATCGCTGAAGAGAAGCTGGCCACGTTTGACCCGGTCACCTTCCTGAACAGCCATGGTGGGTTTCATGCCAACATAGTCGAAGCCCACCAGCGCGACCGCGCGCGCCGCAGGAGCGTCTTCAATTGCTTGCTGGGGGGCTCCCTGAATTGGGATTTCCATACCCCGCTTGATCTTGATCATACGATCTGCCTACAAAATCTAGTGTGTGGGTGGGCCAGAGATGGTTAAGGCTGGAAGCACCGGAATCAAACCGCTGATAACGCGATCCTGATGCTATTTTCTGCCACCGGAGGATGGCAATTGTAGCCACCCACCCCCAAGCCGCGCGCATTATAGGTGAAGCGCTAAAAAAAGGCCACAATCAGCAGGGCAGTTCTTTGATTTTGAACAGGTTTTGCGTATTTCTTCGGCCTTCACCAAATACCACTTTCGGGGTAGATAAATGGCTGCCAAAGCGGTACCCCGCCGGCGCAATAATCAGGCTTCTTTTGGGTATACCGGGTAATCCAGACCCGCCATTTGCTCCAAAATGCGATGCACCTGGCAGCTATAACCGAACTCATTGTCATACCAGAGATACAGCACGGCTTGCTTTCCATTGACGATGGTCGCCTGAGCGTCAAAAATACAGGCGTGGCGCGAACCCACAAAATCCGTAGACACCACTTCTGGTGAGTTGGAGTAATCGATTTGCTTGCGCAGCGACGAATGCAACGCCTTGTTGCGCATATACTCGTTGACCTCCTCCGCGGTGGTCGCCCGGTCCAGGGTCAAATTAAGTATTGCCATTGAAACATTGGGCGTCGGCACCCGAATGGCATTACCCGTTAGCTTACCAACAAATTGCGGCAACACCTTGCCCACAGCCTTCGCGGCCCCTGTCTCAGTGAGAACCATATTCAATGACGCAGCGCGGCCACGGCGAGAGGCGTGATGGTAATTATCGATCAGGTTCTGGTCGTTGGTGAAGGCATGAACCGTCTCCACGTGGCCTGCACTGATCCCATACTCATCGTCCATTGCCTTGAGCGGCGGCGCGATGGCGTTAGTGGTGCACGACGCTGCAGAAATGATGCTATCCGTCTCATCAATAATGTCGTGATTGATACCGTGCACCACGTTCTTCAGGTCGCCCTTTCCCGGTGCTGTGAGAATCACCTTGGACACGCCCTTACTCTTCAGGTGCAAGGACAAGCCGTCTTTGTCGCGCCAAACGCCCGTGTTGTCCACCACGATAGCATCGTTGATGCCGTAATCGGTGTAGTCGATAGTGTCTGGCCCGTCAGCGTAGATAACCTTGACCTCGTTACCATTGGCAACAAATGACTGGCGTTCTTCATCCACACGGATGGTACCGTCGAAGGCACCATGAATTGAATCGCGGCGTAAAAGGCTGGCGCGCTTGACCAGGTCGTTAGGGGCTTTGCCCTTGCGCACCACAATAGCGCGCAGACGCAGCGCGTCACCACCGTCAGTTTTGTCGATAAGGATTCGGGCCATCAGTCGACCGATTCGGCCAAAGCCATAAAGCACGACATCCTGGGGCTTGTTCAGTGGCTTGGCCTGCGTACCCAGGTCGTCAGCAACTTCTCGACGAACGTACTCTTCGATGGTCAGGTCTTCGCCGGCACCCTTGTCGTAGTAATTGACCGCCAGGCGACCCACATCTATATGTGCAGGCCCCAGGTCAAGCTTTGACAACTCATTCAATACCGGGAAGGTTTCAAACTCTGAAAGCTCGTTAGCCTCCACCTGACGCACATAGCGGTGATCTTTCATGATCTCCAGCACAGAGCGATTAACCAGCGACTTGCCGTAGATATAGCACTTCACGCTTTTTTCCCGCGCCAATCTTCCCACTACGGGAATCATGCCTTCGGCCAGCGCCTCGCGCTCTTTCCAGTCTTTGAAATAGTCGGCGGGGCGTTCTCTTTTGCGGTCGGTCACGTTCTTTGAGTCCTGAGCGGCGGTGTAAGGCCGCGTATTATCGTCTGATGACTCGACGCACGCAAGCGAGTGACAGCATTCTCGCTATCACCCGCAGTAATGGGCTGGAGACAAGGTGCACGCCCGCGCTACAATGCGCGCCCCCTGGCAATAAAACCCGAAGCACTGGCATGTTTAAACCTTTGGTACAGGCGACACCCTGGCCCCACAAAACAGGCACCCGCACCGCAATGGGCCCTTTCTATGGCGGCGCCGATGCCCGCTGTATCGCCGAGCTGGCGGACCCAAAGCGATTGCTGGTCGTTATTACTGCAGACACCAGCGCCGCCCTGGCATTGGAACGAGAGCTCCCGTTTTATCTGGACGGAGCATTGGAAATATTGGCATTTCCAGACTGGGAGACCTTGCCCTATGACAACTTTTCTCCTCACCAGGACATCATATCTGAACGACTGAGCACCCTCTTCCGCCTCCCACGCTGTCGTGGGGGAGTTTTAATTGTCCCCGTGCCAACCCTGATGCATCGATTACCACCCACCCACTACGTTGCAGGATCAAGCCTGGTGCTGGAAGAGGGCCAGAGTATTGATCTGGACAGTTTTCGCCGCAACCTGGAGCGCAACGGTTATCGCAACGTTGAAACTGTGTTCGAGCATGGCGAATTCGCGCTGCGTGGTTCGCTATTTGACATTTACCCCATGGGATCGAGCTTTCCATTTCGGATTGACCTGCTGGATGACGAAGTGGACACGCTGCGAACTTTCGATCCGGAAAGCCAGCGCACAGTAGAAAAAGTCGATGCCATTAACATGCTTCCGGCCCGAGAATACCCATTGGAAGGCAGCGCTATTACTCGCTTCCAGATGAATTGGTGGGAGGCCTTTGATGTTGACCACGACAGCTGCCCCAGCTATGTCGAGGTCAGCGCGGGCCGCAGCCCCGGAGGCTGTGAGTATTACCTACCGCTGTTTTTCGACAGCTGCGCCACCTTGTTCGACTATTTACCAGAAGACGCGGCCTTGATCACTACCGGTGACCACCACGGCGCCGCTGAGCACTTTTGGCAGGAAGTAGGAAGCCGCTTTGAAGAATATGGCATAGACCCCCGCCGCCCCCTGCTACCCCCGGAAAAGGGCTTTACCCCAGTGGAGGAATTCTACCGTCTGCTGAAACAGTTTCCGGTATTGGAGTTACGCCACAACCCGGATGCTCCCGTGCACCAGCAAACCACTGTCCTGCCCCCGCCGGACCTGGCAACGGACCAAACCGTCACCTCAGCGGTAGCCAATCTTGCTAAGTTTATCGAGGAGCACAACGCACCCGTGCTGCTTTGCGCAGAGTCAGCTGGGCGCCGGGAAATTCTGCTGGAGTCAATGAAGGGACTGGGCCTCGAACCTCCGGCCGCAACCAGTTGGCAGGCATTTTTAGCTTCAGGTGAAACTTTTGCCATCGCAACGGCACCCCTGGACCGCGGTCTTTATTTTGGCCCAGGCAAGCCTACCCTGGTGTGCGAAACACAATTGTTCGGCAACCGCGTTGCCCAGCGACGCCGCAGACGACCCAGCCAGGAAGCGACCAATGCCAATGTATTTCGTGACATCAACGAGTTACGCGAGGGCGTGCCTGTCGTTCATCTGGAACACGGTGTGGGTCGCTATGTAGGTTTGCAAACGTTGTCGGTGGATGAGCAGGAAGCGGAGTTCCTTACGCTGGAGTACGCCAAAGGCTCCAAACTTTATGTGCCGGTAGCGTCACTTCACCTGATCAGTCGGTACGCAGGCTCAGACCCTGATCTGGCACCGCTCCATACCCTCGGTTCCGAGCAGTGGGACAAAGCCAGACGTAAGGCCAGCGAAAAAGCCAACGATATTGCAGCCCAGTTGCTGGAGGTGTACGCGCGCAGAGAAGCGAGAACCGGCTATGCCTTCACCCTGGATCAAGACAAGTACAGCCAGTTCTCTGCTGCATTTCCTTTTGAGGAAACACCCGACCAGGAACTCACTATTCGCGCCGTCGTAGAAGACATGTGCAGTCCCAGAGTCATGGACAGACTGGTTTGCGGAGATGTGGGCTTCGGCAAGACAGAAGTCGCGATGCGCGCAGCCTTCATCGCCAGCCAGAACAAGAAACAAGTCGCGGTGCTGGTACCGACCACCCTGCTGGCCCAGCAGCACTTCAGTTCGTTCTGCGATCGTTTTGCTGACTGGCCGGTGAACGTGGAAGTGGTTTCGCGTTTCAAATCTGCCGCTCAGGTAAAGGACGTCAGCAAGCGCATCGCCGATGGCAAAATAGACATCCTGGTGGGCACCCATAAGCTACTGCAGTCAGATTTTCGCTTTAATGATCTTGGCTTGCTGATCATCGACGAAGAGCATCGTTTCGGCGTTAAGCAAAAGGAAGCCATCAAAGCGCTGCGCTCGGAGGTGGACATCCTCACGCTCACTGCGACGCCCATACCCAGGACGCTAAACATGGCACTGGGTGGCATGCGTGACCTTTCTATCATTGCAACCCCCCCTGCCAGACGTCTATCCATCAAGACCTTTGTGCGCGAGCATAATATTGCTCTGGTAAAGGAAGCTGTGCTGCGAGAAACCCTCCGGGGTGGACAGGTTTACTACCTGCACAACGAAGTAAAGTCTATCGAAGAGAGCGCTCGCAAGCTGCGCGAGCTGGTTCCCGACCTGAATGTTGGCGTCGCCCATGGGCAGATGCGTGAAACCGAACTTGAACACGTCATGTCTTCATTTTATCACCAGCACAACCACATTTTGATGTGTACAACGATTATCGAAACCGGCATCGACATCCCCAATGCCAACACCATCATCATCGAGCGTGCCGATCGGTTTGGACTCGCTCAATTGCATCAGTTGCGCGGACGAGTAGGTCGCTCACACCACCAGGCCTATGCCTATTTATTGACGCCTCCGCGATCCGCTATTACCGCTGACGCCGGTAAACGCTTGGAGGCCATCGAAGCCGCTGGCGACCTGGGCGCCGGATACCTGCTGGCAACCCATGATCTGGAAATTCGCGGCGCCGGCGAGCTATTAGGTGACGAGCAAAGTGGCCAGATCCACTCTGTAGGGTTCTCTTTATACATGGAGATGCTGGAGCGCGCTGTGGCTTCACTGAAGCGCGGTGAGATTCCCGATGTAGATGCTCCGCTGGATGCAGGCACCGAGGTTAACCTGCATATCCCCGCACTGATTCCCGAGAACTACCTGCCTGATGTTAATAGCCGGCTAGTACTGTACAAGCGCATTGCCGCGGCGGCGAATGAAGACCAGCTCAGAGAACTCCAGGTTGAAATGATAGATCGCTTCGGCTTGCTGCCGCCGCAAGTTGGAAACCTCTTTCAGGTATCGAGATTGCGCCTGCAGGCACAGGAATTGGGCATACGCGCCATTGAAGCCGGTGCCGGTGGTGGTAGTATCGATTTCAAGGAAAGCACCCGAGTTAATCCTATGTCGCTGGTGAAGCTGGTTCAGTCTGACCCGCGCTCGTTCAAGCTGGCTGGCGCAACCCGCTTGCGCTTTGAACACGCACTGGACGACAAAGCTCAACGCCAGCAATATGTTGAGGATCTACTTGCACGTTTCGCTCAAGAAGCCACGGAAGACGCAGCCTGATGCCGCTAATGAACCATGCTCTAATTCGCCCCCTCAGCCTCGCACTGGGATTGTTTGCCGCTGCGGTCCACGGACAAGAGGAGCGCTGGTATCAGGTAGAACTGATGATATTCAGCCATGAAAGCGGCTCCACACCGGAGCAATGGGATCCCCTGCCCAGCCTCGCCTACCCTGACACTGGCCGATTCCTGATATACCCGGGACAACTGGAATCGAGACAAGAGGAACACGGCGGCGTCAGCGAGGTAGACTCGCTAGGCCGTCAGACATTGCGGCCGCCTGCCGAGGAAACCACCGAGGACAGAACCGAGGACAGAACCGAGGACAAAGCTCCGGATATCCCGATCGCTGGCAATCCCACTGGCAATTCGGCGCCAGCATTGGATGCCGAGGCAGTACCGGAAGAGCAAAACCTCACCCCTCTCACACCCACACCATTTATTGCACTGCCGCGAAAGAACGCGGAGCTCTATGACAAAGCTGCCTTCATGCAACGCACTGGAAACTACAAAACCCTGTTTTACGAAACCTGGGTACAGCCGGTACAAGGCGAGAGCACTGCTATACCCCTGGTCATCGACCGCTCCGGTGACAGCGGCGACTGGCCTCGCTTACAAGGCACGGTAAAATTGCATATTGCTCGCTACCTGCACCTGGAAACCAACCTCTGGATCAACACCCAGGGCCAGTACTTGCCAGCCGAGTGGCGCATGCCAGAGCCTCCCCTGGGCCCACAGTCCCTGTTTATTGAGCAACCCGAACCGGTACTCCTCGAGGAGACTGCCTACCCTTTGGGTAATGACAATCCCGAAGCAGCAGGTCAGCAACCGGTTCTTGAAGAGAAGTTAGCATCGGAGATAGCGCCGGAAGAAACAGGGCCTGTCTATCCCTGGCGTCATGCCGTACTGCTGCAACAAAAGCGTCGTATGCGCAGCAAGGAAGTGCACTATATCGACCACCCTTTAATAGGCGTAGTGATAAAATTTATGCCGCTGGATGAAGAACAGCTGCAGGTAATGGCCGACGCAGAATTCGCTGAAGAAACCAATCAGGCGCTGTAAAGCAACCCATTAATAATCCGCAACCAGCGCGGCGATAAGCTGTCTGACCGCGGCTGCTTCGCGCAGCAAATTCGCTCGCATCACAGCCAGTGTCAGCGGTTTATCATCTAACCCGGCAGCCGCGTTAACAACCATACAGATACTGGCATAAGCCAGGCCCAGTTCCCGTGCCAGAGAAGCTTCGGGCATTCCGGTCATGCCGACCAAGTCACAGCCGTCCCCCGCCATGCGGCGAATTTCAGCGGCGCTTTCCAGGCGTGGCCCCTGCATGACGCCGTGCACGCCTGCCCCCTCGTGAGCAATGTTCTGAGCAACAGCACACTGCAGCAGTGCTTCGCGCAGTTCATGATCGTAGGGGTCGCTAAAATCCACGTGCAGCAGAGTACCTACCTCCCCTGTATCCACCGTATGTGCGCGCCCCCAGGTATAGTCAACAATCTGGTCCGGTATGACCAGACGTCCGGGACGCATGGCGGCAGAAATGCCGCCCACTGCGTTAATTGCAACCAGGTCCGTCACCTGCAGGGACTTTAACGCCCAGACATTGGCCCGGTAGTTAATCAGGTGCGGTGGTATCGTCTTAGGGCTGCCGTGTCGCTGCAGGAAAAATACGCGAACTCCACCCAGCATCCCCTCTTCAACCGCCCGGGACGGGTCTCCATAGGGGGTCTCCACGGCATGACTATCGACGATCTCGAGGCCTTCGAGTTGATCGATACCCGTGCCTCCAATGATCCCCAGGGTTTTCATGCACCGTGCTCCGGGTCCATCTGCATCACCTGCTCCACATGCAAAGTCTGCGTCGGAAATGCGACATCTGCGCCATTACTGATCACAATATCAAGAATTTTGAGCATGACATCCTGCTTTATCTCGTGGAACCGCACCCAGTCTGTAGTCTTGGTGAAGGTGTAAACAAAGAAGTCCAGGGATGAGGGCCCGAAAGAGACAAAATTGACAATCAAGGTGCGCGACAAATCAATCTCCTGGTGACTCTGCAGCATTGCTCTCACCTGCTCGACGATCGGCGCCATGCTCTGCGAATCCTGGTAGCGTATGCCCACTGTTTCATAGATACGCCGGTTGAACATACGCGATGGGTTCTCCACCGAGATCTGGCCAAAAACGGCGTTGGGGACGTACAGCGGTCTCTGGTCAAAAGTACGAATTCGCGTCAAACGCCAGCCTATATCTTCTACTGTACCTTCAATATTTCTGTCGGGTGAACGAATCCAGTCACCTGTGGTAAAGGGGCGATCCAGATAAATACTGAGCCCACCAATAAAGTTAGCCAGCAGATCTTTGGCGGCAAAACCTACGGCAATACCGCCAATGCCACCAAAAGCCAGCAAGCCCGAAATGGACACACCAATACTTTGCAATACCCCCAAACCCGCAATGACCCATAGGCATATTCGCGAGAGCTGAATCACCGCACGGACAGTGGCTTTGTCGGTGGACTGGCTATTTCCGTAGCGCTCGCGCATCAATTCATTCTCAACACCGCCGATCAAACGATGCAGGAACCAAACGACCAACAACACCAAAGCAGTGTCGTACACCTCAATTAAACGCGCCTGTAAGTTAGCGCCGACCTCATAAGTGTCCAGAGCGATGTATCCGACCAGCACCCAAAGCACGAGCCGGACGGGGCGCTCCAGCGCGGTGACGACCACATCGTCCCACTTGTTCTGATTGCTCCCTGCCGCCCGATGCAATCGCTGGATCAAATGGCCCAGCAGCAAGTGGCCCGCTAGCCCGGCCATCAACAAGACCGCCAAAGCCAGTAACTCCGGCTGCAGGCCAATTGCGGTGGCCACTGATTCCAGCCAGGTATTGAAACGATTCAAGGGCTAATCCTCTCGCAAAAAAAATACAAGTTTTTAGACAAGTTTGTCATGTTCAGGGCCCTCCTTAATTCACAAGGAGTATATAAATTGGCGCACCGATTGAAGTCAACTCTGGAAGTGTAACGCAACTGATTGATCTATTTTGAAAAGAAAACTGAGCAAGGTAAAAAGAATTTAAAACGCACGGTTTATAGCCTTTTTACATAATGGACAGCCTTTACCAGCGTGATATGTTGAGCCATCGAATAGCCAAAATGCCAGAGGACAGGTAGATGAAGATGCTCAGCCCCATGGTCGGGGGGTGGTACAAAGACCTCCAAACCAGCGCCCTGTTTGAGGTAGTCGACTGGGACCCGACAACCCTGACAATTGAAACCCAATACCTGGACGGTGAGGTATCAGAATACGATCTGGATGCCTGGCGCGAGATGCTGTTGCAGAAAGCCGAGGCACCCGAAGACTGGCGCAGTGCTTTTGAACTGGACGACGAAGACCTATTGGATCCCGATCTGCCCATGCACCCCGAGGATTGGACCAACCCAATCAATTCTATAGAGCCCGACGTTATGTACGGCGTCGAAGACTACTAGTTCAATCTGCGCCGGTTTTCCCGGACTAACCTCCGCTTCACCCAAGATGCAGCGCAACAGCGAAACGGCACACTCCCGCTATAATCGCTCTTTACGCTGTCGCCAGCAGCAGCAGACAAGCCCATTGTTTTTATCTGCCACACCTGTATATAATTACAGCACCTGTATAAATAAACAGATAGGGGCAACCATGGAAAAGCTCACCAACAGACAACAACAGGTGCTGGATGTTATCCGCCAGCATATCGACCATACCGGCTACCCTCCTACGCGGGCTGACATCGCCAGGGAGCTGGGGTTCAAGTCAGCAAACGCCGCAGAAGAGCACCTTAAGGCCCTGGCCCGAAAGGGCGCTATTGAAATCATTCCCGGCGCATCCCGCGGGATTAAGCTTCCCGATACGGCGGGTATTCCTATCGTTGGCCGTGTTGCGGCCGGTAACCCGGTGCTTGCAGAAGAGAATATTGAGGATTACTGCGATCTGCCCCCTGAGTTTTTCAAGCCCAGAGCAGACTACTTTCTTCGTGTGACCGGTGACAGCATGATCGATATCGGTATATTTGATGGCGACTTACTAGCGGTGCACAGCACGCCAGTCGCCAATAACGGGGATGTGGTGGTTGCACGCATAGAAGACGAGGTCACCGTCAAGCGCCTGCAAAAAGGGCCCAACGAGCATCAACTGCAACTACTGCCTGAGAATCCAGATTACCAACCGATCAAAGTTGATCTGCGTGAGCAGAGTTTTGCAATTGAAGGGCTAAGCGTTGGAGTATTGCGCCGCAGTCACTGACTGCGGGGTGTATATTGAAGCGGAAAAAAATCTGACAGAGCGCTGTTGGCGTCTGTTGCGAGCCGGTTTGCGACATCGAGCGCCCGGCGTTTGAAATTCTATCGCTGCGACTAGTGAAGGACTCTGGGGGCCTCAACAGTGGGCTCGATTTCTATCTCGCCCTGTTCGGCCATTTCGGCGGCCGCCTGTATCCCAGCCTGTATCATCGCTTTGGCGACTTCAAGGCTGTTGTCCATCATGTAAACGCGCGATTCTTCTGAGAAACGGATAACCACAAGCGGCTCGGAATCATCGTCAGCACGTTGCAATACGATTTCTCCGTCGCCCAGATCTACGATCTCTAGTAAGGATGCAGACACTCAATAAACCTCTCTTTGCTTTAACTTCGAGAATATTCTAACAGCCGGTCAGGCTCCTAGATAGCACTAAATCCGGCAGGCGCAGTGCAGCGGTGGATGGCCTTTACAGGACGGCCGGTTTAGTACTCGTCCAAAGAATCGCCCATACGATCAAACAGGGTTTGCAGCTGAGCAGCCCAAACCGAAGCCTGGTCAAGCCCGGATGCAGGTGAACTGACTGCCAGGTTGCCCGAGCTTGCCATTGGACTTGGGAGCGCATCCGCAGAAAGCATTTCGCCAATCCAGCCGCTCTCCTCCAGGCGCTGAAACTCCAGGAGTTCTCCCGGCACGGCTTTGCCGTCAGCGACTTCGGGTAACTCGGCAACGCATTGCGGTGGCTGGAAGGGCAAGCCGCCAGGACGGGTAATTTCAACTAAAAACCAGCCATAGGCATGCCTAAGGTGCAGCCGAACGGCCGGCAAAAATGTCTGGGTTAAGGTGATTGTCGCAACCGCCTCAGCCGCCAGATCACGGCGCCAGGCGGCGAGCAGGATTCGGGCCAGGTAGAGCGCGTGATTCGCCTGACCTCGAGCGGAGCTCATATTATTTGCGCGCCCTGCCCTTGCTGCGTTCCTCTTCCCACTTACCCTTGCGATAAAAGGCCTTCCAACCCGTGGCTTTGCCATCTTTCTCGGTCATCACGTATTGCTCTTTGGACTTGCGGCTATACCGCACCTGAGCTCGATTACCGTCGTCATCCTCTGTTGGAGCGCCAAAGATGAACTTGTACTTGGGGTCGATCTCACTCTTGTGAGGCAGCAACTCATCGACAAAGGGTGCCCTGGTTTCCCGGTTACGCGGAAACTGGCTGGCCGCTAAAAACATTCCAGCGGCGCCGTCGCGTAATACGTAGGTATCTTCTACTTTCTGGCACTCCAGCTCGGGCATGGGTACCGGATCCATCTTCGGAGGGGCAGCCTCGCCGTTGCGTAACAGCTTACGGGTATTTTTACACTCCTCTGAGGTACACCCGAAGTACTTACCGAAGCGACCATTTTTCAACTGCATTTCGGCACTGCACTTATCGCACTCAAGAATGGGGCCTTCGTAGCCTTTGATCTTGAATTTACCGTGCTCAACTTCGAAACCATCACAGTCCGGATTATTGCCGCACACATGCAGCTTACGATCTTCGTCGATCAGGTAGCTGTCCATCGCCGCGTTGCACTTCTTGCAGCGATGGCGTTCCAATAATTGCCGTGATTCAGCTTCGTCATCCGCGTCTTCGCGAATTGCCTCGTCACCAGAGGTCAGGTTAATCGTGTTTTTGCAGCGCTCTTTGGGCGGTAATGCGTAGCCGGAGCAGCCCAGGAACACACCCGTGCTGGCAGTCCGTATCTGCATATCTCGGTCACATTTAGAGCACTTGATGTCAGTCATTGTGGGTTCGTTGGGTTCCATCCCCGCAGGCTCGGGCTCTGCCGCTGCCTCCAGTAATCCGCTGAACTCGGCATAAAATGCATCGAGTAAGTCACGCCAATCCCTGTCGCCGTCGGCTACATCATCCAGCCGTTCTTCCATACCTGCGGTAAAGCCATAGTCCAGAAGATCGGGGAAGCTTTTCTGTAGCCGCTGGGTAACAATGTCGCCCATTTTTTCTGCATAAAATCGCTTATTCTCTAGGCGCGCGTAGCCACGATCCTGAATAGTAGAAATAATCGAAGCGTACGTTGACGGACGACCAATGCCTCGTTTTTCCAACTCGCGAACCAGGCTCGCTTCTCCGTAGCGAGGGGTCGGCTTGGTAAAATGCTGCACCGGATCAAGCTTCTTCAGCGCCAGTACATCGCCTTCGTTTACGTCTGGCAGCACCGAATCGTCACCCTTACGGCTGGCGGGAGGCTGCACCTTGGTATAGCCATCGAAGCGGATGATTCGGCCCTTCGCATTGAGTTGGTAATCACCGGCACTGGCGGTAATTGTGGTGGCTGTGTATTCCGCTGCAGGCATCTGACCAGCAACGAACTGACGCCAGATCAGTTCATAAAGGCGCTCAGCGTCGCGCTCCATACCTTTCAACGACGCCTGCAGCACATTGACGTCCGAGGGACGGATGGCCTCGTGCGCTTCCTGCGCACCTTCCTTGGAGGAGTAAGAGTTGGGGCTGTCAGGCAGGTAGCGTTTGGAAAAATTGGATTCGATATAGCCGCGACAGGCTGCGACAGCCTCGGCACTCAAATTGGTCGAGTCTGTTCGCATGTAGGTGATGTAGCCTGCCTCATACAGGCGTTGCGCCATCATCATGGTCTTCTTGACGCTGTACCCCAGGCGCGTGCTCGCAGCCTGCTGCAGCGTTGAGGTAATAAACGGAGCCGGTGGCTTGGAGCGTGTGGGCTTGTCCTCCCGACCACTGATGGAATAAGGCAGCGACTCCAATTCTGAGGTCGCTTTACTCGCGCTTTGTTCATCTCCGGGGCGAAAGTTCTCTCCTTTGTGCTTGCGCACCTGAAACCGCACTTCCTGTTTTGCCTGAGTGGCCAGATCTGCGTGAATCTCCCAATACTCCTCGGGAATAAACGCGTGAATTTCTCGCTCGCGCTCCACAATCAAACGCACCGCCACAGACTGCACTCGCCCGGCAGACAGGCCGCGGGCCACCTTGGACCAGAGCAGCGGAGAGACCATATACCCAACGACCCGATCCAGAAAGCGTCGTGCCTGCTGCGCGTTTACCCTATCCTGATCAAGGTAGGCAGGTTTTTCAAAAGCCTCGGTGATAGCTTTCTTGGTAATTTCGTTGAACACCACTCGCTGGTAGCGGGAATCATCTCCGCCAATCGCTTCTCGCAAGTGCCAGGCTATCGCCTCACCCTCGCGATCAAGGTCGGTAGCAAGATAAATGGAGTCGGCGTCAGCTGCTAGTTTCTTCAGCTCGTTGACCACCTTTTCTTTGCCGGGCAAGACCTGATAGTTCGCCTTCCAACCCTTTTCCGGGTCTATCCCCATCCGGCGGATCAATTGCTCACGACTCTTCTTTTTCTGGTGAGCTGCTTTTGCTGCGGGCGCCATCTTGCGGGTGATCGCTGCCTGGGCTGCTCTCTCCTTGGGATCCACTTTGGAGGTCGAACTACCCGCAGTAGGCAAATCCCGGATATGACCGACGCTGGATTTCACCACGAAGTCCTTGCCCAGGTACTTGTTGATGGTCTTGGCCTTCGCTGGCGACTCGACAATAACTAGTGATTTACCCATTGATTCCTACTATTCAAACGATGTGTTAGTTCGCAAAGTGCTGTGCGAGCCTGCGTCAAAAAAGGGCATATATAAGTCGCCATCTCGCCCCGGTCAAGAAAAATCGTGCATCAGTGCTTATTGCCCGGCTGTCAATTTAGCCCCAAACACCCCGGTCAGAGCTGGCCTTGCCAAGCCTCCAGAGCGCTGACAATCTGTTTAACATCGGCCTCATCGCCGACTTCGAGCCAGTAAATCCCGCAGGACCCCTCATCGAGACTCGCCGCCAGAATTGTGGCAGGCATTTGCTCTAATGCGGCTGGCACCGCCGTTCTCTCGGCCAAAGATAGCCAGTTGCCATCTTCACATGCCCAGGCAGTGCGGCTGCGGGCGTCGTTACGAGAAGGGGGCAACCGCCTGCCGTAATAAATAATCTGCTGCTTACGCTCCTCACGCCCTTGCCGCGTTGCGCGTGAGGGCAGATCCCGAAATTCGACAAAAAGTCCGTGCAAGGCGGCGTACTCGCGCATTTTGGCAATCAGGCGCTGCCGTTTACTGGGCAAAAAGTGGGTCAGCGGCGCCAAGGCCAAAGCAATCACAAACAAGATCAGTAGGTATTTCAATCAACAAGGTTCCTGATTCAGATCAAATTCAAGCCAGAGGCGGGATTGCCCAGACCGGATTCTATGCTATAACTAAAGCCCTGCTAATCCTGAAAACGCGGAGCAAACGCATGTCTCAATATAAAAAAGTTCTGGTCGCCATCGACCTGAGTGATGAGTCCAACCAAGTTGCGCAACGGGCGCAAGGTATCGCCGACAACGGCGACTGCGAACTACACATTATCCACGTCATCGAACCTCTCAGTTTCGCCTACGGGGTGGATATCCCCATGGATTTTTCCGGTCTGCAGGATGAAATACAGAATCAGGCAACTGAGCAGCTAAAGCGCTTTTCCGAGCAAAACAGCATAGACCAAGATCATCAGCATATCGTGCTTGGCCGACCGGAGGTTGAAATTCATGCCATGGCAGAGGAAATCGGCGCAGATCTGATCGTCGTCGGCAGCCACGGCCGCTATGGCCTCGCCCTATTAATGGGCTCTACAGCTAACGGTGTACTCCACGGCGCCAGCTGCGACGTACTGGCGGTTCGCGTAGGCAACTAACTGACAAAGGCCGCCAACCGGGCTGCGTCAAAAGGCCAGTTCAGTTCTGCGTCGTCCTCTCGCTTAAGGACAGGAATCGTCAGGCCATAGCGTTCGAACAACACGTCTGACTCACTGACATCGACTTCCTCGAATTCGAGGCTCGCATCGCGCAGCAGGTCAGCGGCGATTTCACACAGATGACAGGCGCTGGTTCCATACAGGATTAACACGTTGGTCTCAATTCTCCGGAGCTCTGCCACGAGCCGCGCTGGCTATGCACTTTAGCATCGATAACAGCAGGCTTGCTGTAGCCTACCTCGGGCGTTACCATACCGAAACAAGTACAACATTTTATACTAAAATTTGCACGCACCGACGCAGTCGGTGGTCCTGCCGGGAGTAATAGTTTGGCCCTTTTTTCACAACCGACAGCGCGCGCTCTGGCGATTCTGGACCTTTTGATGGCCAACCCTCACCAGGCCTTTGGCCTGACCGAGATGACACGCAGGCTAAACCTCAATAAAGCTACCTGCCATGCGATCCTCACCACCATGGCCAATTACGGGTTTTTAGTTCAACATCCGAAAACCAAGGCTTACCGACTAGGCCCCTCTATTATCGCTGCGGGCAATGCCGCTTTTGCTCAATTCCCGGTACTGGAATATGCCAGGCCGGAGCTGGAAAGCCTGCAGCAAGATCTGGACGTTGGCTTCGCGGTCACCGGCCGCTCCAAACAACACATGGTCCTACTAGCGCTCTACGGTAAAGCACAGCCCTTGATTAACTCATTCCAACTGGGACTGCGCCTGCCCAATACAGCGCCAGTGGCCGCCTGTTTCACCGCCTTCTCTCCCGCTAAACACCTGGAAGCGTGGCTGAGCCGCGCTCACGAATCCCGCGGCGAGTACAACGAAAAACTGGATCAAAAGCTTAGGGTTGCGCTAATTGCTATTCGCGCACGCGGCTACGAAGTCACACTCAAAACCAAAGCTGAAATCGAACTGACAAAAGAGTTGGCTCGTATCCACACCTCCTGGAGTCTGACCGAACTCGAAGACGCTGCGAATCGTTATCAGCACGATCTGTGTGACGAATACTTTCACCTGGATCGTATTGACCCAAAAGCCAAGTACGACGTGAGCACTATTTCCGTACCGGTTTTTATCGAAAACAAGCTTCCAGTCATGTGTTTTGTCGCCGGATCTTTGGGCGGCCAGGTCACCGGCGCCAGGATCGAGGAGATCGCCGCCCGCATCAAGGCGTCCGCCGATCGAATTACCGCGCTGGCAGAGGGCACGTAAAGCCAAATACCTCGCCCATCTCCCCGCCTCTGCAGTCACCACTGGGAAACATTAGCGCTGTGAACACCATGCCCCTGAAAACGCTCAATACCCTCTTGCGAGTGGTGATTGACCAGGGCTATCCACTGGAACGAGCGCTGCAACAGATCGGTCTGGACTTTAACCCCCTGGCAGATCAAAACCCGGAAACAACAGAAATCACGACCGCCAGCTACAGCAAGCTCTATGGCTTATTGATGGAGCTACTTCAGGACGAGGCGTTCGGCCTGGGACAGGAATACCATGCTCCGCCTGGCACGTTTCGGATGATGTGCCTGTTCGTCATTCACTGCCCAACCCTGGAGCAGGCCCTTATTCGCGCCTGGGAGTTTCACGATTACTGCGACCAGTACCGGAATACGTCCAGAGAGCGCATAAGCGGGCCTCTGGTGCCTCTGCAAGATGACCAGATGCTATGCCTGTTTCAGCGCTACGCCCCCCAGGAGAGCGACAGTGAGCACATAGGGCATGCCAATATCCTGCTCATGATGTACCGCTTCTATAGCTGGCTGATTGGCAGAGAAATGCCCTTGCAAGCAGTTCAGTTAAGAGCCTCGGCACCGGCAAGTACCCAACACTATGAAAAATTATTCGGTTGTCCTGTTGCCTTTGACATGGATAACTCAGGCCTGGTCATTTCCCGGCAGTTATTGCAGCACCCCATTGTTCAAAGCGAGGCGAGCCTGAGAGAATTCCTGCGACTGGCGCCCTACCCCCTGGTTAAACGTGACGTGCCCGGTAACCTGAAAACCCTATCGGCTAAAGTAGAGCAGATTCTGGTCTCTGCCGGCCCGGAGAGACTGCCCACAGCAAGCGGTGCGGCGTCGCAGCTGAACATGTCCCCGCGCACTTTGCATCGGCGCCTTACTGCTGAAGGAACCAGCTTTCAGCAGTTGAAAGATGACTTACGTCGCGAACTCGCAGTTCAATACATGCACAGGGATGAGCTCTCCATTGACGCCATTGCAGCGGTAATGGGGTTCCAGGACAACTCGGCCTTTTATCGCTCCTTCAAGAAGTGGACAGGAATCTCTCCAGGCAAATTTCGAGAGCAATTACAGCGGGAAAGAGAGGCTAAAGCGTGAGCATGCAGGACAGCGAAGACTACACCCAGAAAAAAGCGTTTTTCGAGCGTGTGCTGACAGTTTATGGCCGTAAACCAGCCCTGGAAGCCCTGCGAGACCCCCTGCTCCAGTGCCACGCATTACACCTTTCCAGTAGCAACCGCGGCGGCGGCATTATTACCGAACTGCTTGATGCGGCCGCAAAAAAAAGCATCCCGGTCCACGAGCACAGCCGCGAGGCGCTTGCCCGTATCTCCAAGAACGGCAAGCAGGACCAGGGAGTAGCGCTGGATATTCTTTGCCCGAGTTTTCGCTCGTTACAAACCTATGTTGAGGAACTACCTGGACTCGCCCCGCAACGTGTCCTCGCACTGGACGGCATTACCAACCCGCAAAACCTGGGAATGATTTTGCGCTCTGCCGCGGCCGGCCACATAGACGCCGTGCTATGGTCAAGCAAGGGCAACGCTGCCCTGGGACCCCTGGTGATCAAGGCAAGCGCCGGCACGCTCTATCGAGCACCGCTGGTAATGTGCGACTCCCAGGTAAACGCATTGCGACGACTGGCACAGCAAGAGGTAGAAATTTGTAGCCTTGAAGCTAATGCAAGCCAGACTTTGTTTGAATTCACGCCTAAAAAACACGTTGCTTACGTTTTGGGCAACGAAACCGAAGGCGTATCAAAAGACGTCGTCCAGCTGGCCGACAAGTCGCTGTCGATACCAATGAACAATGGAGTGGAGTCACTGAATGTAGCGGTTACCGCCAGCTTGATTGCCTTTGCGGGGAGCCTTGCAAAGGTAAGGTAAGCGCCTGCTCGAACCCTGAGACCTAAGACCTCCCTACTTGGAGAGGTAGCCCATACCTTCCTCAAGCCCTTTGAGCGTAAGCGGATACATTTTACCTTCCAGCAGTTTGTGGGTAATAGCCACCGACTGGGTGTACTGCCACTCTTCTTCGGGAACAGGGTTTATCCAGACCACTTTGTCATAAACTTCTTGCAGCCGGCGCATCCAGACTTCGCCCGATTCCTCGTTCCAGTGCTCCACAGAGCCACCTGGCTGAAGAATTTCATAAGGTGACATCGAAGCATCACCCACGAACACCACTTTGTAATCGTGACTGTATTTATGCAGCACATCCAGCAAGGAGGTCCGTTCGTTGTGCCGTCGAACATTGTTCTTCCAAACATTTTCATACAGGAAATTATGGAAGTAAAAATATTCCATGTGCTTGAACTCTGTGCGCGCCGCTGAGAACAGCTCTTCACACACCTTTACGTGGGGATCCATGGAACCGCCCACGTCAAAAAATAGCAGCACTTTTACCGCGTTGTGACGCTCAGGCACCATCTTGATATCCAGCAGGCCTGCGTTGCGGGCAGTGGAAGTAATGGTGTCATCCAGATCCAGTTCATCGGCGGCGCCGGTGCGTGCAAACTTACGCAATCGGCGCATAGCTACCTTGATATTGCGAGTACCCAGCTCAACGCTATCGTCCAGGTTTTTGAAGTCGCGCTTGTCCCAAACTTTTACTGCCTTTTTGTTGCGCCCGTTAGGCCCTACCCGAACGCCTTCAGGATTGTATCCTTCCTGGCCGAACGGCGAGGTGCCGCCGGTGCCTATCCACTTGTTACCGCCCTCGTGGCGCTTTTCCTGCTCTTCCAGTCGCTTTTTGAATTCCTCGATGAGCTTTTCCAGCCCGCCCAGAGATTCAATTTTTTCTTTTTCTTCTGCGGACAGATTTTTAAGAAACTCGGAACGCAGCCAGTCATCGGGTATAAGCGCTTCGATCACATCGTCAAGCGCTTCCAGATCCTTGAAGTGCAACCCAAAGGCCTGGTCAAAACGGTCGAAGTACTTCTCGTCCTTGACCATGCAAGTACGGCTGAAGTAATAGAACTCATCCATTGAGCCAAACACCACCCGCCGTTTCATACCTTCCAGCAGATCCAACAACTCTCGGGTAGTTACCGGGACGCCCGCATCACGCAGGCCATGGAAAAAATTAATCAGCACAGAGCTAGCCTCAGCGTGTCTCGCGTCTATGCATAAAAGCTAAACGTTCCAACAAATGTACGTCCTGCTCATTTTTCATTAACGCGCCGTATAGCGGTGGAATCGCCTTGGTGGGGTCACGATCCTTGAGAATCTCATCCGGAATCTCATCGGCCATTAGCAATTTCAGCCAATCGATCAACTCCGAGGTAGAAGGCTTTTTCTTCAGACCGGGGATTCCTCTCAGATCGAAGAATACTTCCATGGCTTCTTGCACCAGTGTCTTGGAAATATCCGGGTAGTGAACGGCGACGATTTCACGCATGGTGTCCCGATCAGGGAAATTGATAAAGTGGAAGAAGCAGCGCCGCAAAAACGCATCCGGCAATTCTTTTTCATTATTACTGGTAATGATGATAATCGGGCGCTGCTTGGCCTTGATAGTCTCTCCGGTTTCATACACAAAGAATTCCATGCGATCCAGCTCGACCAACAAGTCGTTGGGGAATTCAATATCGGCCTTGTCGATTTCATCAATCAGCAGGACTACCTGCTCATCGGAATCAAAAGCCTCCCAGAGTTTGCCCTGTTTAATGTAGTTGGCGATGTCCTGCACTTTGGCGTCGCCCAGCTGGGAGTCACGCAAGCGCGACACCGCATCGTATTCATAGAGACCCTGCTGGGCTTTGGTGGTCGATTTGATGTGCCACTGAATCAGCCGCTTGCCGAGCCCTTCTGCCACTTCCTCCGCCAACATGGTCTTACCAGTTCCAGGCTCACCCTTGATCAATAGCGGGCGCTCCAAAACGACAGCTGCGTTAACGGCCATGCGCAGGTCATCAGTGGCAACGTATCTCTCGGTTCCTTCAAATTTCATCTGAACTACTACCTGTTAAATTTTCAAAGCCGCCAAGCGTACCGATTGGTAACTGACTAATCAAGTTGGTCACCAGCCTCATTCGCGCTCGCGGAACTCGTTGAGAACCTGCTTGAGCCATTGCGGCCAATTTCGCGAGCGCGTTTTTGCCAAAGGGCAAGTTTACGTTGTTCGCGGCGACGCAAAATAAACCAGACGCCAAGCAATACAAGACCACAGACACCCGCCAACCACATCAATGGTGCTTTAAAGTCGTCTTCGGGCATCTCCTGTCCACGGGTCACCAGCGTCGGCTGCTCCGCCGGCACCTCAACCTCCAAATAAATCGGCAAATCTCGTCGCAAGGACTGGGTATCGACCCTAAGCAGCAGTTGATAACGGCCCGGCTGGGCTAAAACCGGGGTTACCACCCGATAAACCCCATCAGTGGAAGGGCTATCGACGACCACAATGTCGTTATTCCCCAGGGGACCCTTGACTCTCAAACTGACGTTAAAGCCCGATAACACCTCCTGATCAGTGATCACCGTTCCTTGATCAGACAGATGCAATGTCAACTCGGCCTGTTGTCCCGCGGGCACGTAATTAGGCAGCGGGCCCACCTCTAACTCCAAGTCGGAAACGATCAATGCCCTGGCAAGCGCCTTTGGAGGCATCTTCAGTCGCCAGGTCCCTTCGCCGGGGTTATTTACAGTAGCCAATGCAAACTGTTGATTACGAAACCAGTCCACTCGCCCGGATTCATCTTCTGATGAAAGGATCACACCGTCTGGATCAATCAATCTTAATTTGCCTTTACCGCGCTGAAAAAAGGTCAGCACTGACAATTGCTGTACGCGGTCGTCAACAGTAAATTCACGATGGACAATGGGAACTTGCGCCACGGGGGCTACCATCTCCAGTACCCTCATAAACATAACACTCAGCTCGTCTGCCGAGTCTGCCTGCCGCGATGTGCCATTAGTCTGCCGTGCAAGGGAACGCAAGAGCATGGCATCAGCCTGCGCAGAAAACGCTATGGTATGCACCGGCACACCCAGTTCACCCAACTCTACGGCCCGTCCATTCAACAGTTTCCGTGATTCGTTTACGTTGATGATTGGCGATTCTGCAACATCAACCTTACCCGCGGTGAGCAATAAGACACTAGTGCGATAACCGGAAGTCGGCTGTTCAAGGTCAGCAGTCGCCTGTTCAAGCGCGGCAGGGATATTAGTTCTCTGACCAGCGGCCTTAAGAGTTGCAATAGCTTGCTGGGCCCGTTGACGCCAGGCTGCATCCACCAAGCCGTGAGGTACCAAAAGTTCAGCCTCTTTACCGAACACCCATATGCCAGCCTTGGCACCGTCGGGAAGCAAGTTCACCAACAGGACCAGCGCAGACGCTCGACGATTTCTGGGATCCGACGTCTTCATCCCTCCAGAAACATCAATCAAGATGCGTAAATCGGGCTTCAAACTGGCACTGCTCGCCAACGATGAGCAGGAGAATAAACATAGCAGCAACACCAGGCTGGATAATTGCCGAAACGGGCTCATTCAGTTGGACTCCGCTTTTTCGGCATTGCTGGAGGCTGACGTTCTCCCTGATCGCAAGAACACTAACCTGAACACCAGCGCCAATAAAATAGCGAAGCCACAACTATAGGTGAGCGGCTTTAAAGCATGACGAGCGGATTCAAAACCCTCTGTTGCCATCTGGAACCCGGCGACTATTAACGCTGGTGCCAGCGTATCTACTTCCTCACGCGGGTATGCCGGGGTAAGCAGCAATGCAGCAGTCACCAGGATCAATAGCGCTACCCAGGCGTTCGGCCAGCGGCGACCAAACCACCAGGCCAGACACAGCAACAACATGATGGCAGCGCCACAATAGACATAAATCGCCGTGAGATAGGAACTTTCACTCAGCACCTGTTTACTCCTATTCCGTCCAGGTTATGATATGTTCATCGAAGCCATCCGGGTGTACATATTCATCAGAAATAGACCTGCCTCGAATGGATACGCCCTTTTGGTGCACTGTGTCTGGGCTGCCGGAGACCAAATAGTGCCAGACTGGCAATGGTTGACCGTGTGAACGCAGTCGGTAAGCACAGGTGGCCGGCAACCAATCCAGCGATGCAACAGACTCCTTTTCCAACCTGATGCAATTGGGCACCATCACCGAACGCTGGGGGTAATCACTGCATCGACAGGTGTCTTCCAGCAGGTACTGGCAACGCACGCGTGTGTAAAAAACCTCGCCACTGTCCTCATCTTCGAGCTTGTGCAGACAGCACTTGGCGCAACCGTCACACAATGCTTCCCACTGCTCATTATCTAATTGGGCAAGTGATAATTCGTTCCACCACTCACTCACGACTACCCTCTCTGCGCAGTAGCTCTGCGGCGGTCGGTGGCATCTGCAAAAAAAAGCCGTTCCGTTCAAGTCCTTCCAGCACCTCTGCCGTACTGACTCGCGCCAGCTTTCGAGTGGGTTCCAAAACCAGCGTCATGACGCTTTCGGGCTCCCCGAATTGCTTCATTAAGATCTCCGGGACATCTTTAAGTCCATTCGCTTTTTCCACGTAAAGATACATTTCCTCCTTACGTGAACTGCGAAAAATCTCCACCAGGTGTTTCAAGCAACATCCCCTTCCAGCAATGAGCGCAGTGGCTCAATAATTTTTAGACGACGCCAGCCGGCCCAGGCGGCTGGCTGCTCAGGGTCTTTGCGAATCAGGACTTCATAGTCCTTGCTGGCCACCAGCACCTGCGGTGCGACGCCCAAGTCCAGCGCTATTTTTTCGGTTATTTGCTTCAATTTTTTCATCTGCTTGCGCTGGACGGAATTCAAAGGCGCTGGCAAGGTGGCTGGCAACTCTGCCTCTGGAACGGCCGATTGTTCCGCCACTAAATCGAGGAGGGTTTCTCCGTAACGACGCATAGAAGACCCGTGCATTTCTATCTTGGACCGCAGATCATTCATATTCGCAGGCCCAACCTGGGCAAGCTGCAGGCAAGCCTTATCGTCAATAATCCAACTGCGTGGCTTATCTTTTTCCCGGGCGGTGCGCTCGCGCCACTCAGAAATTGCGATCAGTGCAGCCAACTCCCTTGGCTCAAGCTTCCAGGCGCCCTTGATACGACGGTAATACTGAGCACTGCTCATGGAAGCAAGCCCACGGCAAGCTTCTTCTCCATCCTCCAATACCCAATCATAGCGCTGCATACTGTGGCAGCGTTCAGCAATGATCTGGTAGGCATCAAGTAGCCAAATCACATCCTGGGCGGCGTAGTGGCACTGTGACTCGGTAAGCGGTCTCTGCAGCCAGTCGGAGCGTGTTTCGCCCTTGGGCAGATCTTCATTGCAAAGCTCGAGCACCATGGAGCGATAACCCAGTCCAAAATCCAGTCCGACCAGCGCCGCTGCTTTTTGAGTATCAAACAAGGGTAAGGGCAATACCCCCAACCACCGTTGAAAGACTTCAAGATCTTCACTCGCCGAGTGCAGTATCTTGATGACACCTGCGTCCTTGAACAAGTTTGCCAGTGGCGCCGGATCTTCGATTTTCAGAGGGTCAATCATCCAGGCGGTGCCGGTGGCGCCACCACCACAAAAACACAATTGCACCAAGGCCACCTGGGGATAAAAGGTGTTACGACGCATAAACTCAGTGTCGACCATGACAGCATCGCAGCCGATGGCGGCGTTCATAAGCTCTGCAAGCGCGGCGTCGGACTCTACTAACTGCCAATCCATTATTTACTCCACTGGCCTGCGGCCGGAAAACGCGTGAGCCAGGGTACTACCGTCTACGTACTCGAGCTCGCCGCCCAGAGGGACGCCATGGGCGATACGCGACACGTTCACGCCCTGTCGCTGTAATGCATCCGAAAGGTAATAGGCGGTGGCCTCTCCCTCTACGGTTGGGTTGGTCGCCAAAATGACTTCTTCAATGCCTTCATCCACCACCCGCTGCTGAAACTTGTCGAGCCCAATTTCTGCCGGGCCAATGCCATCGATGGGTGACAGGTGCCCCATTAATACAAAGTATATGCCCCTGAAACTGCCACTCTGCTCCACCGCCAACACATCGGCTGGGGTTTCTACCACGCAAATCGTACTGACATCCCGTTTGATATCGGCACAAATTTCACAGACGTCCAACTCGGTGAAATTGCGGCAGCGAGAACAGTGATCGATTTTATCGACAGCACTTTGCAATGCACCGGCCAACTCGCTGGCGCCTTCCCGGTCTCGCTCTAGCAGGTGTAGAGTCATTCGCTGGGCAGACTTAGGCCCCACTCCAGGCAAACACCTCAGGGCCTCCATCAACTCCTGTAGAGCAGGGCTGAATTTCACTGGTTTGATAACTCGTTCAAAACGGCATCTTAAAGCCCGGAGGAATGTTCAACCCCGAGGCCAGGCCTGACATAGCCTGCTGATTATGGGACTCCACTTTACGCACTGCATCATTGACAGCAGCGGCCAACAGGTCTTCGAGTACCTCTTTATCTTCAGACAGTACCGCCGGGTCTATAGTTACCCGTTTTACGTCATGACGCCCAGTCATTACTACGCTGACCATACCGGCGCCAGACTCGCCGAGCACTTCAGCTTTAGCGAGTTCTTCCTGCGCCTTTTGCATATCTGCTTGCATTTTTTGCGCCTGTTGCATCAGGTCCGAAATGTTTTTCATTCTATGTTCCTCAGGAATCCAGCGGAGCGATGGACGCGCGATCCAACTGACCGTCAAATTTTGTGATTAATGCTTGCAGTCGCGGGTCACTTTCAATTGCTTCAATCGCCTGCTTTTGTCGCTCACTTGCAGCCTTTGCCTGAATCATTGCAGGGGTCTTTCCCGGAGGCTCGCCTACTGTTATCGCAACAGACAACTCTCTGTCGAGATAGTTCTGCAACGCCAGGCGGATTTTGTCACGATGACCGTCGTTAAACAGCGAGGCATTGTCAGTATCCAGGACGAATTCGAGCTGCCCGGCTGCAGCCTCAATCAATTGCATGTTGCTCGCAATGCTCTGCACCATCCCCAACAGACCCAACTGTGAAAGCAACTGCGGCCAGTTCTCAGGGCTGGGCTCCAGAATCACCCCTGTCACCTTTGGGGTCGACTCTGGGACCTCTGGGGGTGGGCTACTAACCAGCGGCACAGCCTGCCGTGAAGCGGGGTCCGCATCGTTAGACGGCTGTTCCGGCTTCAGTCGCTCCGTTGGGCGCTGGGGCGAGACCTCTGGGGCCTGCAACTCGATAGAAGGCACTGCCTCCTGTCGAGGCTCATGGGGCTTTTTTGCAGTAGCGCCGACCTCCCCAGCGGTACTTCCTTGATCCGGATTTAATGGCGCTGGTTGCAGATCAGCTGCACCCAGAGATTCGTCGATAACCGCTGCTGGCCGGAAAGCCAACATGCGCAACAATAACATTTCAAAACCACTGCGTGGATCAGGCGCCAGAGCCATATCACGCTTACCGTTGATGGCAATCTGGTAGAACAGTTGGGCATCTTCCGCGCCTATCGACTGCGCCAATGCCGCGACCCGATCAGCATCACCCCAACTGTTATCAATAGCGTCGGGGACCGCCTGAGCGACTGCAACCCTGTGCACCATAGAAATGAGTTCGTCCGTGCTGCCTTCAAAATCGGGGGCATGCTCTGCCATGCGCCCAACAATAGCCAGCAATTCTGCCGGATCTCCAGCAGCAACGCCTTCCAATAACTGATAAACAAAGCTCAGGTCTACGCTGCCTAGCATGCTGCGTACGTCGGTTTCTATCAATTTTCCCGAGCCAAAAGCGATGGCCTGGTCGGTTAAACTAAGTGCGTCTCGCATACTGCCGGAGGCTGCCCTGCCTAACAACCAGAGGGCGGGCTCCTCAAAGCTGACCATTTCATGTTCCAGCACATTGGCCAGATGACCGACAATTTGCTCGGGGGGCATATTTTTCAAATTGAACTGCAGACACCGGGACAGCACCGTCGCCGGTAATTTTTGGGGATCCGTTGTCGCCAGCAAAAACTTCACATGCGGTGGCGGTTCTTCCAGCGTCTTGAGCAACGCGTTAAAGCTGCTGGTCGACAGCATATGTACTTCATCAATCAGATAAACCTTATAGCGCGAGCGAGTTGGCGCATATTGCACGTTTTCCAACAATTCGCGGGTATCTTCGACTTTGGTACGGGAAGCGGCATCAACCTCGAGTAAATCAACGCTACGCCCCTCAGCGATCTCCAGGCAAGACCCACACTCGCCACAGGGGTGGGAGCTAACGCCCTGCTCGCAGTTGAGGCACTTAGCCAGAATGCGGGCAATAGTGGTCTTACCCACTCCGCGGGTACCGGTAAAGAGATAGGCGTGGTGTAGCCGGTCGTGATCGAGCGCATTGATCAGCGCCTGAAGCACGTGCTCCTGGCCAACCATTTCCCCAAAACTCTTAGGGCGCCATTTTCGCGCGAGTACCTGATAGGTCATGCCGCATTTTGCCTTGTTATCTGTTAAGAGGAAGAGGATACACCAGAGGCGGTGGGGAGAACATGGAGTCGAGGCAAACAATGACAGCAAAAAGTTTACCAGGCTAATTGCAAAGTTTGCGAAAATTCAATGCAAACAAGAGGTCTTAGAGGGTTCTAGGGCCACCAGCTGCGCCAAGACGATAGCTGCGGTCGACCATGTAAGCCGCACAGCGGGAGCAGCATCAAAGCCCACTAATTAAATCACCCGCCGAGCAGATAAATGCTAGCCCGGCGCGTGATTCTGCTCCCTAGAAAGGCATGCTGAATTTAAGCTGCCCTGCATTGAGTTCAATATCATCGGCAGTTTCGTGGCGATACTGAAGCTGTAAGGTCATCTCGTTAGAGAACAGTACGTCTATTCCTACAGCCCCCAATATGGAATTTTGCCCGAGTCCGATCTCGGTAGAAATTGGGTCGGCCAAAATCCCCGCACCTGCCAAACCCGCCTCAACCTTGGTGTAATCGTCGCCCATATACCGCTGCAAACCAGCTCGCGCATAAACTCTGACTCTGCCAGAGTTTTCAAGAGCGTACTCATAACCAGCTTCTACAGAGGGCCTAATCCAAGTAAAAGTCTCGCTTGTGTCAGCTAGCACCAAGTCAAGTTCAGCAGCACCTGCCTCTACCAAGTCTTCAGCATTGATACGATTGACACCTAGCTCCAATGCGGGTCGCAGATAACTCTTCGAAAACTCAAAGTCATAGCCGCCATAAAGTAACAGCCCGAGCGAGTCACTATCTCGATCTCCCCGAGCCGCGAAGGAATTCAAGACACGCCCATTTCGAATCGTCTCAGTTTCGTTGCGTCCATAAGTCAAGACACCAGCGAACTTCCACTGGTTGGGCTGGTATTTCAACGAAAGACCCAGCTGTGTTGTTGTTCCATCAGAAGACCAAGCTTTCCTATTGCCCTCGCCGTCGACGTCTTCGCGAGAAGCGCCTATCCCAGCGAACCAATGATCGCCGAAAGCTACCTGGGCACCCAATGAATAAACATCAGAGTCAAACTCAGACGACCCAAACTCATCGTATTCAAAACTTTCAAAGCCTGCATGCACCCAGGCGCAGTTACCCTCGCTGGTAAAGCGATAATCCCCGCCTGCTTGCTTACAACTCAACATTTTACTGGCAAAGGTTTGGCTTGATTTCACAAACTGCAATACCTGCTCACCATAAAACTCTGGCGTCATAGATGTCAGGTAACCAGCGTACTCATCCCTGTTTTCCTGATACAGCAATTGAACGATTGTTTGACTTAGAGCATCTGAACTACCAGCATTTTGCACGCTGTTAAGGTAAGTGCCCACGTCCTGCTGATTGGCCATCAACCAACTGGGCGCGAAGTCTACAGTGTAATCAAGCATTGCCGCTGTTCCCGACGAGTAGTTGATCGCATAGTTGATTACCAATGATTCACTGGTAATCAACTGTAGTCCCGCATCTTCGACCCCGGCTTCGCCGGTGTAGAGAGCTTTAGAAAAATCTCCAGCTGGGACTAATCGCGGATTCATCAGCGTCAAGTACAATCGCCCATCAAGCTTCACGCGATCGGTAGTCACAATTTGATCGATGACATCTGTTCCAAAATCGAGCTCTGCATAAGCCTCTCCCGCAGAGGTCTGCTCAAAGCTGCCGATTAAAGCGGTGGATTGCGCATTGGCAACTCCCCCGAGCGCCATAGTGCCCTCGTTCACCAGCCAGCTCTGATTACGACCCACAGCAAGCGTTGGCCCCGCAATTAAAGTCGCACCGGCATTGTTTATGAAACGATTAACACCAGAACCGAGATTGAACTCTCCAATGACGCTACCGAAGTTTTCGATCACCTCATTGCCTGAGCTTGCAACAATCACATCACCAGAGAGCCCATCAGCAGTCATGCTTTCTCCACGCAGAACCACACGGTTGGCATCTCCGCCATCAATCTTCACACCTATGCCGCCACTACCGGCATATAAGCTCTGACCCGCCTGGTTCGCAATTGTGATATCACCGACGACTCCGGTGCCACTTACACTCCGCGCGGTAACAGCAACTGCCTGACTGCCTTGCGCTGCAACATTCCCATTTAACGCAATATCAACGTCTCCGGATTGATCACCACCGACGCTTTGGGCAACGATTAACGATGATCCAGGCCCGTTCACCGCCATGTTGCTAGCAGCATCCAGAGAAACATTGCCAGCTACACCATCGCTAGATGAGGTCAAGACAATACCGCGACTGTTTTCACCCATCACCATTAAGCTTTCAGCTAAAGTCACTGAAACGTTACCAGACTGAGAACCTGGCAAGGGGGTAAGGTTTTTGGGTGATGCTGAATTTACAGATCCTGAATAGGCTCCTGCAATCAGGGGGCTTGCAACCGATGTTCTTAATGAGTTGCCACTAAGGGCAAACTCGCTCGTGGTCACAGAATCAGAACTGTTGGCTGATGACTCAGACACTAGTTCAATCAGGGTCAAGCCAGTACCTTCACCCTGCGCAAGTCCGGCTAACTCAAACACTAGCTCTCCGGAAACATTGTCACCAAAAGAACGCATATCCACGCCACGAGAGTTTTCGCCAAAGGCAGTTAACGCTCCCGCCACGTTCAGATCAATAGTACCTGAGCTGTCTCCTCCAAAGCTCTGCAATCTAATCGCTGTACTTTTTCGACCACTGGCAAATGCATCGTTGTTTATAGCCGATATAATGCTGCCAGCTGTACCTTCAGAACGACTGACCAGGTCGAGTGCGACGCTATTTTTACCTTCCGCGAGCGCAGACCCTTCGATAATCGCGAACAAGTTGCCAGAGAAGTTACCGCCGTTACTTCTGGCCTTGGCGCCATAGGCACCGTTTCCCAGTGCCAGCACATTACCGCCAAGATTTAGGTCAACATTGCCACTTGATTGTTCGCCGTTTGTGACAATATTGACGCCATTCGCTCTCTCGCCCTCAGCCAAAGTGTCACTAGCAACGGTAATGTCGACGTCGCTAGAAATCCCTTCACTTGACGCTCTGACGCTAACGCCCTGAGCTGCGGTGCCTGCAGTCACTAAATTGCCACCAATAGTTGCGCTAATAGATCCAGAGGTAGTACCACTAGAGGATACAAGGCGTAATCCGGTACCCAACGGTGCATCGGTAATAAGCGACTGACTAATAGCAACCGCAACGTCTCCGGAGCTGCCGCTTTCGCTAACGCTACTTGCTTTCAATAGCGTCGAGTCTTGTCCTATATTAGCCGCCTCGCCCCCAATTAAAGCCACCACCGAGCCTGATGCTTGTGTTCCCTCGGTAGCGAGCGTGATACCTAGAGCTTGTGCCCCGCTCGTAAAGATCAGCCCACCGACATCCAAAGCGATATCGGCACTAGATTCCGAGGACTTGGTCGAAACCGCAAGTCCCCTCGCATCATCCGCGTCGACAAGCACCCTTCCGCCAAGCGCTATCTGCGCTACCGAGGAATCTGAACTCCCGTTCGCCTTCGCCTGGACGCCAGTAGAAGACCGACCACTCACTTGCAGGTCATCCTCTACAGCAAGTGAAATACCGCTTGTAGACGCGCCATCGCTTCTTAAATTGACCGCGAGTGAGCCCTCGCCCTGAGTTACAACAGATGACCCCGCATCCATCGACACCAAACCACCGTTATTCGCGACCATACGTACAGCAGAGCTCGAGTCTCCAGACGCTAACACAACGCCCTTAACGGCTAGCTGTGCGCTGTCGCGATAAGACTTAACATCAATACCTGCAGCATTGTCGCCGGAAGCTTCCACCGCGGAGCCAACAACAAGGCTGCTGGATTCCCGCGACACCGAGCGAACACCAGTTGATGAGTCACCCGACGCCAACACGTACCCACCAATATCTACCGATGAATCACCCTGATCACTGAATAAATCGACGCCCATAGCGCTCTCACCTGCTGATTCGACGGCAGATGCTACGTTAAGTTGCAGACTGTCATTTGCCAGGGCGCGAACAGCGGCCGAAGATTCGCCTGAAGCTGATATAAACTCAGCGATATCCAGGAGTACAGACCCACCTATTGACTCGATACTGACGCCTGTAGCGCTCTCTCCCGAGGCCGAAACAGCAGAGCCAACTTCAAAGGAAACATCACTTCGAGACCGCGCGGAAACTCCCAAGGCGAGTTCGGCCAGCGCCAACACAGGGCCGCCAACTTCAGCCTCAATGTTACGGCCTATTAGCTCAACACCTAATGAACCCGCTCCTGATACTTCCACAGCAGAGGCAACAGTAAAGGTAACGTCAGTTTTAGCCTCGGTAGTTGCGCCTGAGGCGCTATCTCCCGCAACCGCGATAAACCCGTCCACAGATGTCGTGACAGAACCCCCGCTACTGATTTGCTCGATGCCCCTAGCGCTATCACCTGAGACCACAGCATTGGAACCAATAGCAACATCCACACCTGCAGCAGATATCGCAGTTACACCGAGGGCATTTTTACCGTTTACACTGACATCGCCATCGACAGCAACGCCGGCAAAACCGGTTGCACCGTTAGAAACGCTCTCAGCGGTGATACCGATAGAGGAAGCGCCACCTGCGCTAACACCGCCAATAACCTCGACATTGATATTCCCTGATTCAGAAACACCGACACTAGCCGCGCTTATACCAACGGACCCAGTGCCATCGGATACAACACTTCCACCCACTTGAGCACCTACCGCTCCTGCTGTTTGAGCATCGGTAAGTAAAGAAACGCCTGTGCTAGAGTTTCCTGATGCAACCAGGTCGCGGCCGACACTCAGCCCGATGTCGGCAGCTAATTCACTGCCCGTAAGGGCTAAGTCGATAGCCGTAGATCTAATGCCAGTTGCTACCGCAGAACCGCCTATGATCAATGATGTTGCTTCCGAGATCTTACCTGAAACAGCACCGCCACGAATGCCAGTACTGTCTTTTCCGCTGGCAGACACATTGCCAGCGACATCGACATCGATCTTACCGACAGATAATACACTCTGTTGGAGGACATCCAATCCAACCGCGCTAATGCCACTTGCTATTGCATCTCCTCCCAACAGGATAGCCATATCACCCGAATCTGCGTCACTTCTTGTGATGCCAAGAAGCCCTGTGCTGAAATCGCCCGCTGCTGTCAAAGTGCCACTGACATCGAAACCGATATTTCCAGAACCATCACGAGCTTCTGTCTGAGCAAGCAGAGCTATGCCACTATTACCCCTGACAGTTGCACTGCCCGCCAACTGGACAAAGACGTCTTTCGCGATACCTTCCCCGCCGGAGGCGCCGAAAAATTCGCTATCAACGATTCCACCGCCGCCGCCCAAACTTTGGATTGCTATGCCATAGGAGCGCTCTCCTTCGGTGAGAACATTACCCGCTTGCGCGTAATTTACATTACCGCCGTCCCCCTTATTATCAACGTTACGCGATACAAAGACATTGTCAGCGCTAGTGTCAGAGATCGACAGCCCGCCGCCGCCGCCAATTGTCTGAACGACAACCCCGTGGGACAGAATACCCGAGGTATAAACATCGCCGTCATTGCTGTAACTGATATCTGCGCCGTCGCCTGACGCTCCGCCAGTCGCACCCACCGCGAGCATCATGACATCAAAACCGGTAGAGCTTAGCTGCCCTCCGCCAGCACCGATGCTCTGCATAACCACCCCTGGAGAATAATCGCCTGTTGTCATGACGACACCAGAACGGCTTGCTGTGACTTCGCCACCGTTGTTATCGCTACCACCAATAGTTCCCACTTGAGAAGTCAAAACCCTGAAGTTAGGAACGGCAGGGATCACCGGTGTGAGCGGCTCAATTAGCGCCGCCGCCAAAGGCGCAGGTGCGCCTAGAGACGCCTGCAAAGGCACGGGACTATCCAACGTTTCAGAGGCTGACTGCTGCCCTATCGGTAGAGATTCAATCGGAGCGGGGTTAGGAATTTCAGGTGCAGTGTAAAGACGCAACTCTAACTGACCACCGCCACCACCAATTGACTGAACGAGGGCCCCCTGCGAATCGTCTCCGAGCATAACAAGGTCGCCACTTTGGCTATATTCAACTGCTCCGGCGGATGCGCCGTCTATGTCAGTGCCGCCAAGCTCTGCAACAAGGTCAGCGCTCGAGCCAGTCCGAAAACCTGGGTTATCGTCAAGAACTTGCTCAATCAGGTCTCCTAATTCAACATCGTCCAACTCCATATCATTTTGGTCTGCAAGTTCCTGAAGCTTCTCTCTACCCTCTTCAGACAGCAATACAGAGTCTTGAACTTCGACTTCTCCCGCAGTTGCCTCGTTCCCATCCTGTTGCAGTACCAACGTAGTAACCGAGCGACCACCGCCACCGGTTATACTCTGGGTGAGAGTACCTAAACCATTAGCCGCCTGACCAAAAACACCGCCTTCTACATCGAATGAAGTCGGTGCCGGACTTTCCTCACCAAGATTGGCATCTGGATGAATGGCTTCGCCTCCAGCTTTAAGAGTGCCCTTTATAAAACCAAATGCCTGATCCTTAAATCCTTCATTATTTGGTAGGTCATACCCTCCCTCGCCTAATTGCTTGGCTTGCTGACTTAAGTCGTAATAAAAATCAGAATTGCCGCCACCGCCGTTGATTTTCTGCAAGATCACACCCTGCGAGCCAGTTGCGTCTTCAGCAATAACAATATTGCCCTCATACTCAACGCTTACATCACCAGCCTGACCGTTGTTGCCGCCGCCTACGAGAAAATCCAAAAGCAGGTCAGCAGCCATCCAGACAGGGCTGGATATGGAAGAGCCTGCATGACCACCAGCACCACCAATAGATTCAGCGAATATACCAATACTGTCGTTGCCATTTACAAAGATGTCTCCGGTATGGAGTACTTTTACATCGCCACCGTTATTAGCATCACCACCAAAGCCGCCAACCGCGATCTTTTGTAAGCTCTTAACCGGCTCTTTGTAATTAACGATGTCTTTGCTTGCAGTAATAGCCATACCGCCTGTCCCGCCGCCACCGCCTACACTTTGAGCGTAGATTCCAAACGCTTGTTCTCCATTGACGGTTATTGTCCCGCTATTTTCTACCAGCACATTTCCACCAAAGTTACCGTCACCGCCGGCGCCACCGACAGCCAACTGCAAATTAGCTTCGGTGCCACCACTAAGGGAGGGGAGACCCAAAACATACTCACCGATAAAGGACGTACCACCGTTGCCGCCACCGCCACCAATGCTAGTGGCGTAAATGCCATGAGCTCGATCTCCACGCGTTACGATAATTCCTTCATTTTTAACATTAACGGCGCCTCCTGTACCGCCTTCGCCTCCAGCACCACCTAAGGCAACAGAGATTGCTTTTGCTTGCATAGCAGCGTCTGTTGTCCCTTGACGATTTACAATATAGCTACCGCCAGCATCACCGCCACCGCCACCCACGCTCATAGCGACAATGCCATGAGCACTGTTGCCATAGGTCGATATCACACCTTCAGAATTCTCGGTCAATAGATTATTGACGGTAACTACACCTCCAGTTGCAGCGGATCCACCGCTACCGCCTAGAGCAAGAGATACATTTTGAGCTCCCTGATCGCCCTCTGCGGTCATAACAGTACTCGTGCCGCCAACACCGCCACCGCCGCCCACAGACTGTGCGAATATACCGGATGAACGATAGCCAAAGGTGCCGACCCCATTATAATTATTGACGGTAACGGCTGAGCCGTAACCGCCCTCTCCGCCTTCACCACCAAAAGCGAGGCTAACGCGAGTTGGTTCTTCCGGATTGTTGGCGCGCAACACGCCAGAGAATGCTGCACCGCCCTGACCACCTCCACCACCAATGCTCTGTGCCAAAACACCAACAGAATTATCGCCCTCGGTAATGATCACGCCATCGTTATCAACATCCACCGCCCCGCCATAGTTGCCTTTACCCCCAGTTCCACCTATGGATACGTTAATACCGCTATTTGTACCACCGGTTCCGCCACTTTTAGAGGAGCTACCATTACCACCGCCGCCACCTAGAGATTGTGCGAGTATGCCGGCAGAGCGCTCACCTGCAGTCAACACATCGGCAGAGGAATCTACAGAGACAAGACCCCCGTAACCTCCCTCACCGCCCTCTGCCCCGATAGCCAAGCCTGAGCCAGCGTTTTTAAGGCCAAACACGCTTGCACCGCCAGCATTGCCGCCACCGCCGCCAACGCTTTGCGCAAAAATTCCTCGAGAGTCGTCCTGCTCAGTGATAACAGCCCCTTTTGCGGTCAAGGTGACTGCACCAGCATATCCTGCTTCACCACCTTCGACACCGAGTGCAAAACTTACACTATTGGCACCGTTTCCTGTGTTTGCACCCTTGAGGCCAACCTTTGAAGCACTGCTATTGCCGCCACCATTGCCAATGGACTGGGCGAGCGCACCATGTGAGGTATTTCCTCTCGTTCGTATGATGCTATCGAAACCAAGCGTAACGTCACCCCCGTGCCCTCCAGTGCCGCCCTTGCGACCAATCTTTACACCTAAATCGCCACCGTCTGCCATCGCCATGTTCATGTCGAATCCGGCGTTACCACCACCACCGCCAATAGACTGAGCGAAAATGCCGTACGAATTGTCACCAGTGGTATCGACGTTACCAACTTGCACTACATCGACCTGACCGCCGCTACCACCGTTGCCGGTTGCACCGCCAACTGCCAGAGACACCCCCTTGGGGCTATTGTCGTTCTCTGGTTTGTCACCACCTTTAGCGATACCGAGAGCAACGTTGAAATTGGCGTTGCCACCTCCACCACCAATCGACTGCGCAAATACGCCGTGGCTCTTGTTTTGCAGAGTTATGACATTGCTATAATTATTGATTAAAGCGTTGCCAGCATCAGCGGCTTCACCACCGCCGCCACCAATTCCAATACTAGCGGTGAAGCCAGGGTCGCCCGGCGCCTTGTTGGCCTGAACGGCACTAAACGCAATGTTCGCGCCTGCGTCACCGCCACCGCCGCTGACGGTAGAGGCCTCAATTCCGTGAGCAGCCTCGCCGTCGGTAACAATGGCTCCCGCATCTGAGGTACTGTCCCCTCTGAACACGGCCACATTGCCTGCACTGGCGCCGTCACCACCGGAACCGCCCACACCTACAATGACGGGACTGGTTTTCGTACCAACGAGTGCCGAAACATTAAGGCCGCCGAAACCACCACCATCACTGATGCTCTGAGCAAAAATTCCCCTAGAGTTATCACCCTTGGTCGTCACCTGGCCAAACTGAGTCACGGTCACATCACCAGATTTCGCAGCCTCGCCACCGGATCCGCCCACACCAACAACAATAGAAATATCCGAATTGCCGCCCGCCTCTCCTTCTGTGCCGCTGGCCTTTGAGACCTGGCCAGACACGTTAGTGGCGCCATTACCGCCACCGCCGCCGATACTCTGCGCCAGCACACCGTGTGCATATTCTCCAGCGATATTTATGGAGCCTTCATGATCAACAGTCACGTCATCAGAGGTAGCGCCGTCACCACCATAACCACCGATGCCTACGTTAATTGCTGGCACGCCTTGTGACTTTGAGGTGACCAACGCGCCACTTACATTAAGGCCACCATTACCGCCACCGCCGCCGATACTCTGGGCCATAACGCCAGCTGACATGAGGTCAGGTCGCCGTTCGTCGCCATTAAGTTTATCGTCGGAGTCGGCGAGATCATCATTAGCACCCGCTAGGGCGCCAAGACCCAAGACGTCAATGTCAGCAACCGCTTTAACCGTGACTGCCTTGCCCTTGCCTGCATCGGCTCCAAAACCGCCCACGCCGACTAAAAGTGGTGCGTCAGTACTGATAGAGCCACTGACATTAGTGCCACCATCGCCGCCACCGCCGCCAATAGATTGAGCTAACACGCCTGAGCGCCCGTTACCTGTTGCAACAATATCTTCGCTCACGACATCGACATCAACCTCACCGGCATCACCTCCAGCACCGCCAAAGCCCCCGACGCCAACCACGATTCCATACCCACTCGCGTCGTCTCCAAATCCAGCCGAAATGCTACCGCTGACGTTCATTCCGCCAGTACCACCGCCGCCGCCAATCGATTGGGCAATCAGACCACTACCGCCCTTTTGATCAAGACCGACAACATATGATGGCAGTACGACTTCAGTTACTTGATTGCCTTGATCGTCTAGCTCTGGGTCCCCATTGGAGTCGAGCACCACTTGCCGGATTGCTGGAACTGTATAACCCGGAGCATCTCTAAGCACATAGTATGCCGGTGTAACCTCTCCCGTGATGGTGTCAGTGCTCTCTGGGATGAGTTCCCGCAACCCCATGCCGGCAAAAATAGAACCGGTATGATCGACATCGACATCCCCAGCGATACCACCACCGCCTCCAAATCCACCGACACCGATAGCCACTCCCACCTGAGTAGCACTTTGGCTAGACTTTGTGATGGCGACACTGCCAGTGACGTTCATACCGCCATTTCCGCCGGCACCGCCAACGGATTGCGCCATTAGTCCGTGAGAGTTATTTCCTTGTGTTACCACTAAGCCATCTACATCTAACGTGACCTTCTTGCCATCACCAGCACCCGCGCCGAAGCCGCCGAGCCCAAAGCCAACGGACCCTCCACTTTTGCTCGTGCCGTTTAAAGTGCCAGTGACATTAATGCCGCCGTTACCACCGCCACCGCCGACTGACTGTGCAAGGATACCTATCGAGTTATTTCCAGTAGTGGTAACACGGTCGTATTGTTCAGTCATGGTCACCTTGCTGCTCACAGTTCCCGCATCGCCGCCGTCGCCGCCGAATCCGCCGATGCCGACACCCAAATTACCGCCCGAACCTTCACTCGTGATATTTACACTTCCAGCAACATTAAGTGCGCCATTACCTCCACCGCCCCCCAAACTTTGAGTAACGATACCGTTCGAATTATCTCCCGAGGTCAACGCGCCACCGATTACGGTGCTTGATGCAGCACCTGCGTAACCACCCTCGCCCCCAAAGCCGCCAATACCGACGGCTAAATTGCCACTACCTTCTTTGGAGGCCGTGAGACTACCAGAGACATTAAATCCACCGTTGCCTCCACCACCACCGAGAGATTGGGTGAAAATGCCATCAGAATTATCGCCCAAGGTCTCTACTAAAGCGGTAACCGTGCTGGTTGCATCCATCGCGAAGCCAGCGGAGCCGCCCGTACCACCGACTCCGACGGCGAGGGCACCCGATCCGTTTTTAGCCGCTGAAATATTACCAGAGACACTAAAACCGCCATTACCACCGCCGCCACCAAGACTTTGCACGATAACGCCTGAAGAAAAATCGCCAGCGGTAGATACATTACCGTACTGTTCGCCTGTCACCATACCAGCAGAACCACCGGATCCTCCTGAGCCACCAATTCCTACCGTCAGCGCCCCACTGCCTTCTTTAGCGACACTTATCCCTCCGGCTACTGCGAATCCACCATTACCACCGCCGCCGCCAATGGACTGCACGACAGCACCATTTGAGTAATCGCCGAGTGTAGCTACCGCACCCGTGTGAACTGAATCAACCGTATTTCCGTTGCCGCCGCCAGCACCCGTGCCGCCCAGGCTAATGGCTCCGGCTCCACTCGCTTGAGACGCGCCCGATAAAGCGCCTGCCACGCTAAAGTTACCATTGCCGCCACCGCCACCTACCGACTGCACCGTTAAGCCATTACTACCAAAACCCGCAGTTTCAATTAAACCGGTTAAGAATGAATCAACGATACCGCCTGCGCCGCCGCCATCGCCATCGCCACCGAGACTTACGCTCAACGCACCGCTACCTTTTTCAGCACCTGAAATGGTAGCCGAAACATCGAACCCACCATTACCTCCACCGCCGCCGATGCTTTGCACAACTACGCCCTGCGAAAAATCTCCCGATGCTATCTTCCGCTCGTATATCACCAGCTCAATAGTTTCTGCATCTATAACTTCAAGCTCCCATTGCTCGCCTGGGCCCAAATCGATTTCGATATCGCCATTGGCTATGGCCGCCTCTACAAAAACACTACAGTTCGACTCAAAACAATTTACGCTGCCCATTGAAGTAATGAGCTCATCATCGCCGTCTATTACAGGGATGGTCAGAGCAAGGCAGTCGAATAAAGTGCAGTCTGGGTCGGGCTCCGAAACAAAAGCATACTCAGTGCGCTGTTTTTCGACGCCTAGTCGACCCGAATCAAAGTCGGCAACGTCTCCCGTTATGACATCTGTCTCACCACGAAAAATCACCGTGCCACCGTCACTAGCGGTACCCCCGTTGCCTCCCAAACCGACCGCCACAGCGCCGCTACCGGTGCCGGCGCCAGACAAGGGTACAGCTACGTTGAACCCTCCATTACCACCACCGCCACCAAGTGATTGCGCTATCACGCCTGCTGAATTCGCACCTGATGTCGTGACGTCCTCGTCAACGGTTAACTCGACACGCTTGCCGACGCCACCACCGGCGCCGCCACCGCCAAGCCCTACCCCAACGGATCCACTGCCCTTTGCAGCTCCAGAAACACTAACAGTAACGTTAAAACCACCGTTGCCGCCGCCACCACCGATGGACTGCGCCACAACGCCAGCTGAGTTATCGCCCCTGGTCGTTACTGTTTTATCAGTGGAGGCATATACCTCACCGGCATCACCGCCGACGTCGCCATCTCCGCCCAGGCCAACACCCACAGCACCACTACCTACACCAGATCCGGCGATACTTACATTGACGTTGAACCCGCCATTACCGCCACCACCTCCAACCGATTGCGCCAGGAAGCCGGTTGAGTTATCGCCTTCCGTAAAAACAGTACCGGTCGAATCCGCATCAACTCGGCCGCTGTTGCCGCCTTTTGCCCCAGTACCACCGAGGCCAACCGTGACCGCTCCCGCGCCTGTGCCGGCCCCGGTGCCAACGGCAGTAACATTGAAACCGCCATTACCACCCCCGCCGCCAACACTTTGCGCTAAAATACCGCCCGAAGATTCACCATAAGTCCAGATGTTAGCGCTTATATCCGCGTCTACTCCCTTGCCAGCACCACCGCCAGAACCATCGCCCCCCAGGCCAACTCCAACGCCGCCAGCACCAGTGCCTGCGCCACTGCCGGAAGCCGACACATTGTAGCCACCGCTGCCGCCACCGCCGCCAATCGACTGTGCTGTAAACGCTCCAGAATTTTTACCATAGGTGACAATTTGGCCTTGCGCCGCAGCAGTGACTGCTAAAGCGACGCCTTCGCGTCCGCCATCGCCTGCGCCACCACCATCGCCACCAACACCGACAACCAGATCACCATTTCCTGTGCCCGCTCCAGAAATTCCGGCGGCCACATTGCCAGCGGCATTACCGCCACCCCCGCCCACTGATTGCGCTAACATGCCACGAGAATAATCGCCAAACGTAGTGATTAGTCCGCTGTAGAGAGCATCAACGATATCTGAGTTGCTGGCTGAACCGCCTGCACCGCCGAGAGAGATTTTCCCCGAGCCGTTACCAATACCACCACCTGAAATCGCAGCGCCAATGTTAATCGCGCTATTACCGCCGCCGCCGCCAATCGTCTGAGCGATAAAGCCGTCAGAGAAATCGCCGACCGTATAAATATTGCCACTAACATCAGCATCAACCCGCCCCGAGGCGCCGCCGCCTCCGCCCGAGCCTCCGACCGCTAAAGTCAAATCACCGTTACCCGTCCCTGCACCAGCGAGCGTTCCGCCGATATTAACAGCGCCGTTACCGCCACCTCCACCGATGCTCTGAGCAACCACACCACGCGCACGATCGCCGTAGGTAGTCACCGGCCCTTCCAAATCGAGAGTAACAGCGCCACCTGTACCACCGAGGTCACCGTCTCCACCCAGGCCTACGGTTACTGCACCGTTACCCACGCCGGCACCGGAAATCGTACCCGCTATGTTGATAGCGCCGTTGCCACCGCCACCACCGATAGACTGGGCCAGCACACCATTGCCGCCATTACCCACCGTGAGGATTGTGCCTTCAACCGCTGCAGTTACAGCACCGCCACTGCCGCCACCTTCGCCGCTGCCACCCAGCCCGACATTCACACCGCCGCTGCCTACACCACTGCCACCAGCTGACGCGGTTACATTCAAGCCGCCATTACCGCCGCCACCTCCAATTGACTGTGCAATTACAGCTCCGGCGTCAGCATCGTCGCCAACAGGAAATGCGTTAAAGGGATCCGCATACGCGGCGAGCAGAGTATCGAGATAATCCGACGAACCAACTATTGCGCCCGAGCCATCTCCGCCGAAAGTCAAAACATTATTAGTGACCGTAAGACTAACCTCACCGCCATCACCGGCTGCACCGCCATTGCCTCCCAAGCCTACGCCGATTTGCCCGTTGGCAACGCCAGCGCCGGAAATACCAGCCGCCACATTGAAGTTGCCATCGCCGCCACCGCCGCCAACAGATTGCGCCAAGATGCCGACAGACTGCTGGCCATAAGTCACCACGTTTCCACTTGTTGCAGCAATGACGGAACCCCCGTGTCCCGCTGTACCGCCAGAACCGCCAAGACCAACATTTATGCCGCCAGACGCAGTACTAGCTCCATTAATACTTGCAGACACGTTCGCGCCGCCACTTCCGCCGCCGCCGCCGATAGACTGAGCGACAAAACCGTGAGACTGATCGCCTCTCGTTTCAATGGCGCCAGTCGCTGTCGCATTGACATCACCGCCGATGGCGCCAGTACCGCCACTACCACCGAGGCCTACATTCAAAGATCCCGCTGCTACGCCAGCGCCCGCAATACCTGCTGAAACACTCAGCCCACCGGTACCGCCGCCGCCGCCAACAGATTGCACTAGTACGCCTCTGGAAGCACCACCACTAGTGATAACGGTTGACTCAATATCGGCCAGCACATCCATGCCAACGCCACCACCCTCGCCATCACCTCCTAGCGAAACCCCGATAGTGCCTGCTCCGACCGCCGCTCCCGCGAGAGTACCGGACACCGAATACCCACCGTTACCGCCACCACCACCAATGCTCTGAGCGATAATACCGGCCGAATTTTCTCCATTGGTGGCAACGCTACCCTCGGTTTCTAGGGATACAGCAAACTCGTAGATTCTATCGCCCAATGGCGTAGTGATAGTTGTAACCGCCTCGGCTACACCACCATTACCGCCACCGCCGCCGTCGCCACCAATCGATACTCCCAAAGCTCCAGACGCACCACCTAGGGCGCCTGCGATGCCCGCCGCTATTGTGCCCCCCGCGTTGCCACCGCCACCACCGACGCTTTGTGCCAAGATACCTGTAGCACTGTTACCAATCGTACTCAAAATACCATCGTAATAGGCGTCGACTAACCCGCCCGCACCACCACTGCCGCCAGTGGCGCCAAGTGCTACATTAACGGATGCAGCAGCTCCAACCGCACCTGCGGCCCCAGCTCCAACCGTCAAGCCACTGTTGCCACCGCCTCCACCGATAGATTGAACAATAACGCCATCGGAACCATCGCCAGCAACAGAGACATCGCCTAGAATAATAGCTTTAGCCTTACCACCTATGCCGCCACCGCCGCCTTTTCCGCCCAGCGCCAGGCTGAAATTACCACCCCCTCCAGCCGCTGCACCCAGCGAAGCAGCAACAGTTGTGCCACCATTACCGCCACCACCACCTACGCTCTGAATCACGAGACCGTCTGACTGAGCCTGCTGAGTCGTGACGGAACCGCTATAAGAAACATCTACGATGCCTCCCAAACCTCCGCTGTTTCCATCTCCGCCCAGGCCGACACCCACTGCACCAGCGGCTCCGTCAGAGAAGGAAGCTGCCACTGAGACCGCATTACCGCCATTACCGCCACCGCCGCCCACAGATTGCGCAAGGAATCCAGTCGAAAATGCGCCCCTTGTCTCAATATTTGAGTCGACGTCTGCTGTAACCGATCCTCCGTCTCCCGCTGCCCCGCCGTCTCCACCAAGTGCCACTGAGCCTGCCAGGGATACGCCCTCTCCAGCCGCTACTGAGACCGACACGCTCGAACCACCATTGCCACCGCCACCGCCTACGGATTGAAGAATTACACCTGGAGAAACATCCCCCTTGGTAAGCACATCGCCCGCACCATCGAGATTAACAATACCGCCCTGGCCACCTGTACCTCCAGTGCCGCCAATGGACACGCTCATATTGATAAATGCGCCGGCACTGGCCTGCACAGATTTACCACCACTGCCACCGCCACCACCGACCGAATGCGCAAGAATACCGGTTGAACGACCGCTATCTGTGGTAATCATCGATCTGTTTTGCAGTACATCGTTCAGATAGCGACCAAGCGTTACGTCTACGTCACCGCCCAAGGCGCCATTACCACCATCTCCACCTAGCGCATAGCCAAAAAACAAACTCCCTGAATAGGAGGATCCGCCGTCGCCGCCTGATCCGCCAACAGATTGCGCATGAATACCCGTAGCACTTATGCCCGAGGTGTGGATTGACCCCCCATGCGTAACATCAACGTCACCACCTTCGCTACCGTTGCCACCATCTCCGCCGACGGTCACAAACACACCATACGCAGAACCGCCGCTGCCACCACCGCCTCCAACTGACTGAGCAAAAATGCCCTTTGCGCCATTACCGGTAGTTATGATCTCACCGAAGTTTTTAACCGTTACAATGCCGCCAAGGGCGCCAAGCCCATCGCCATCACCATCGCCACCCCATGTAAATAAACCGCCGCCATCACCCGCATCACCGCCGCCGCCGCCGATCGACTGGGCAAAGATTCCAGTCGCGCCTCTGCCCGAGGTAGTTATATTCCCTGTGCTTTCAACGTGAACGGCTCCACCGTATTTACCGGCGCCACCTTCACCGCCGACTGAACCTACGCCTCCAGCCTCGCCCGCGGCGCCTCCTCCGCCACCAACTGACTGGGCGAAAATACCCTTTGAAAAATCACCTTCGGTGATTAAGTTAGCATCGTTAGTTACCGTGACGCTGCCGCCATACCCGGCTGTACCACCGTCGCCGCCAACGGCACCGAGACCCCCTCCGGGCTCACCAACACCGCCACCGCCGCCTACGCTCTCGGCGAAGATGGCAGTCGAATTTATTCCACGCGTGGTGATATCACCGCCTGTATTGTTATCGACGATTACCGTCCCACCAAAGCCAGCACCGCCACCGTCACCTGATACAGCGGCTAAACCACCAGACGCACCACCGTCACCACCCGCTCCACCCACGCTTTGTGCAAAAATGCCGTACGAGTTGCTACCCGAGGTTTGCAATGTGCTTGAGTTAGTAGCCGACACCACACCACCATTGCCCTCACCGCCGCCATTACCGCTGACGGCTACAAGGCCGCCCGAAGGTGTGCCTGTGCCACCGCCACCGCCCACGCTCTGGGCGTACAACGCTGTTGAGGAAGCGGCTCGGTCATAGATCACAATTTCAACGCTGCTAGCGTCGACCGTTCTAATCGAGTAAAAATCGCCGCCGTCGATGTCAAGATTGACATCGCCATCGGTTATTTTATCGAGGTATAGCTGCTCACAATCGACATTGGTCTCGCAGTCTTGCCCATCATCAAGTTCGCTGGCGAAGCTGTAAGTTGCTCTACTCTTTTTTCGATCAAGAGCAGAGGTCGTAATACTCCCTGAGTTCGTCACCGTCACATCATTGCCATCACCTGCACCGCCGCCATCACCCGACAACGCAACAAGGCCGCCGGCCTCGCCACCGGTTCCGCCGCCACCGCCAATGCTTTGCGCAAAGATGCCCTTAGACGCCTGTCCTCTGGTGACCAGAACGGCTGTATTTGCAACAGTTACTTCACCACCACTCCCTGCACCACCGCCAGCGGTCGATACCGCTACCAGGCCACCCGATGCGGCACCGCGACCACCGCCGCCACCAACACTTTGAGCATAGATAGCATCAGAATTCGCACCAAACGTAAGAATATTACCGTTATTGATAACATCGACAAGATCACCGTTGGCTGCCCCGCCGCCTTCGCCACCCAATGCGACAAGACCGCCGCTGCCGCCACCAGAGCCGCCACCACCACCAACGCTCTGAGCAAAAATGCCGAACGAATCTTCGAAGTAGGTTCTCAAAATTCCCGAGTTGGTCACTCTGACCTGCCCGCCTTTACCATCGCCACCACCGCCATCGCCGGGAACGGCAACCAGTCCGCCTGTGGGTGCGCCAGTACCACCGCCGCCGCCGATGCTCTGTGCATAAATCGCAGACGAACCTGTCCCTGCTACGCCCTCAAGGCCGGTGAAAATTTGCCCTGTATTGGTCACTGTCACGTTGCTGCCGAATCCGGCTCCACCGCCATCACCGCCAATGGCAACTAAACCGCCTGCCTCCCCGCCAGCACCACCGCCGCCGCCGATGCTCTGCGCAAAGATTCCCTCTGAACCGGTACCTGCCGTATTCAGAGCGCCGGTATTGTTGACTAACACTTCTCCACCATTGCCAGCGCCACCGCCTGACGTCGATACCGCCACCAGGCCACCTGATGCGGCACCGCGGCCGCCGCCGCCGCCAACACTTTGGGCGTAGATAGCGCCCGAATTTGCTCCGAACGTAAAAATATTACCGTCATTGTCAACATCGACGAGGTCACCACTGGCTGCCCCACCGCCTTGACCGCCCAGTGCCACAAGGCCGCCGCTACCGCCACCAGAGCCGCCACCGCCGCCAACACTCTCAGCAAAAATACCGAACGACTCTTCGAAATAGGTCGCCAGTAGCCCCGTGTTCGTAACTCGGACTTCTCCACCTTTACCCTGACCACCGCCACCATCACCGGGAACAGCAACCAAACCGCCTGTAGGCGCGCCGCTACCGCCACCGCCGCCAATACTCTGCGCGTAAATCGCAGACGAGCCTGTACCCGCAGCGCCCTCAGCACCCGTTAAAATTTGCCCGCTATTGGTCACCGTGACGTTACTACCGAAACCGGCGCCACCGCCATCACCGCCGATGGCGACTAAACCGCCCGCCTCGCCGCCGGCACCGCCGCCGCCACCAATGCTTTGTGCAAAGATCCCCTCAGATCCAGAGCCACTGGTTTGAAGATCGCCATGGCTCGTGACACTGACCGCACCGCCATTGCCGGCACCGCCGCCGGACGTCGACACCGCGACCAGGCCTCCCGAAGCGGCACCGCGGCCGCCGCCGCCTCCAACGCTTTGAGCGAAGATTGCCCCGGAATTATCGCCAAATGTACTAATTTTGCCAGCCTGGTTATTGGTCACGGTCACCGCACCACCACTTGAGGCACCACCGCCGCCACCACTGAGCGCTACCAAACCGCCGCCCGCTCCACCAGAACCCCCACCGCCGCCAACACTTTGCGCAAAGATTCCAAACGATGACCCCGCCTGGGTTTGGAGCAACGCATTGTTTATCACCTCTACAACGCCGCCGATCCCCGTTCCACCGCCGCCGCTGCCCGAGACTGCCACAAGCCCGCCAGATGCCGCTCCCGAGCCACCACCGCCACCAACGCTTTGGGCGAAAATTGCATCAGAGCCCAAACCGTCGGTAAATATTTGTCCCTCATTATCGACGGAAACATTACCACCCTGCCCAGCTCCACCGCCGTTGCCTGCAAGCGCCACCAACCCGCCGGCACCGCCTCCATTGCCGCCGCCTCCGCCGATGCTTTGCGCCGCAATACCTCTCGAGTCACTGCCGCTCGTTTGCAAAACTCCGCTGTTATTAACAGTAACGTTGCCTCCATTACCGCCGCCACCGCCACCCGCTGATGACGCGACGAGGCCGCCTGATCCACCGCCAGTGCCACCACCGCCGCCAACGCTTTGAGCAAACACGGCGTCCGCTCGGTTTCCGTCAGTTGAGACTTGGCCAGAATTATTGACCACAACCGTTGATCCATTGCCGCCACCGCCGCCGCTGCCACTCAAAGCGACAAGTCCGCCGACGTCGCCGCCTGAGCCACCACCACCGCCAATTGATTGAGCTAAAATGCCATTCGACCCGTCGTTCTGGGTACTGATTACGCCACTGTTATTCACCGTAACGGTCGACCCATTACCGCCGCCAGCGGAAGCACCAGCCTCAACGTAAAGACCACCACCCGAACCAGAGTCACCTCCGGAACCACCGATGCTTTGCGCCAGGATGCCATGTGCGTCTAAGCCCGTGGTGACAAGAGCGCCGTTGCTATTATTATTGACAGTGACCGCGCCGCCGTTACCGCCATCAGCACCGTTACCAGAGGATCCAACCAAACCCCAACTGCCACCGCCGCTGCCCGCTGCGCCACCGGTGCTAAAAACTCTGACACCGTGTGCACCGTCTCCGCTAGTGTTGACCTGCGCGTTATTTGTGGCATTGACAGTCCCCCCATCAAGCGCAGCACCCCCTTGGCCTCCTGAACCAAAAAGATACCCCGTACCGCCGGCACCAGATTGCCCCGCTCGACTAAAGATATACATTCCGTAGGAGTTTTCACCGCTTGTTTGGGTGTCAACGTTATTTGTCACTGTGACATTGCCACCCGCGCCGCCATTGCCACCGGGTTTCGCCTGGAAGTTTCCATAAGCGTCGCCACCTTGCCCGCCGTCGCCACCGACTCTACCAACGGTTATTGCAGGCTCAGTATCGCCAGTCGAAGTTATTGAGCCACTGTTGTAACTGTCAGGAATTGTGAGCACATAAGGAGAGGGTTGACTTCCGTTGCCTCCGCTTGATCCGCTATATCCTATAGTTGCGCACCCTAGAAGGGGAATGCAGATCCTGATCCCGTAACCATCGTCGCCACCGCTGCCACCAGCTCCCTTTACGACATCATAAATTATACCTGATGTGAGCTGCGGAGCCGGAGCTTCCGGAGTTCCGGGCGCTGGCGGTTGAATGGGATTTCCATCTTCACCTTGCGGTGGGTCCTCTGTACCGGACGTTACCAATGCATAATCCAACAGCGGGTTAGGCGGATCTGGTTGAGGGTCTTGAATTAGCTGGACTTTAAGTGAATCGACATAGCCGAATGAACCTAAGTTCTGTTGAATAATCTGGTAGTCGCCGACAGCTAGATTGTTAAGCTGAGCCGTATCTGCTGTGAGCGCTATTGTGTTACCAACTGTCGTTTCAGTGGCAATGCCGTTTCCATCGCTGGCGATAACGTATTGTGTTACGCCGTTAACGTCCTCAATTAAGCCTACGACTTCAACTTCTTCCCCTGTCGCGGGGTTTATTACGGTGTCACCGACCACGCTGTTAACATTTGGCGGTTCGGCTTGTGAGAAAGCGCCGGTTGCGAAAAGACTGAAAGCGGAAGCGATGATCAGAGAGCGAAGATGCATTTATTATTCCCGTGAGCCACGTTCCCTCGCAACTGAAGTGTTTATGAATTTTGGTTATGCAAGCGTTGTTATTCTTTTAGCCAGACTTACACAGCCTTTCGATGTTAAAACAACCATTTCAATTCACCATACCTTAGCACTAACAACAAAAAATAGTTGCAAACTGGTTCTCAAAATTAGGCAAAAATCATAAGATTTCGTCAATAAAAGCACCGTCGCCACATAAAATTAAACAAACTACACCACTTGAAATTCGTCTTTTACTTCGCGATTGAATTGTGGACCTGGCCAATACCATCTCCACCGGGGCTCCCGCGTTATGTTTTGTAATACCTGCTATCGTAACTTTTGATATAGCATTTGGGACTTGACTAAGGAGAAGGAGCAGGCAGATGCGTAACGGATTACGTTGTCTGATACTGGTACCCGCACTTACTGGTTGCACTGAGCTTTACTACCCTACCCCACGTGGTGAGGTGTTAATCACAGTTGTAGAGGACATTAGCGAGTACTGTGGGGGTGCTGAGGCTTGTGCTCACATGGGACGGCCATGCAGAGTGTACTTAACCGAAAGACCCACAGACAATACAATATTGCATGAGATATCGCATTGCTGGGGAAGGGTTGACCGGCCACGCAGGAAGGGAAAAAGCCTCTGAAGACCCCTGAGGAACCGTAGCGTCTCTCAAGACAACGGCGCTTCGTCACCGCCACTATGCCTTGCTTGTAGCACTAGTCGGCGCAGAACATGCCGCTTGTGTCATCCCAATTGAATTAAATAGACATTGGAGGTGGACCCAGACAGCCACACCTCGGCACACGATTTGATAACTACGGTTGCTCCCTTCCGGGCCTGGCCGGGTTCGCTATCTATCGTTGCGAGGGGACCGCCTGAGCCACCATAGCGTCTGCAGCATGCTGCAGAGGGCGCGTATTGTGCTGCAATCGGAGCACTGCTGCAAGCCGTTCATCGAATATCAACTTGACTTACATCTAAACTCAATTAACATTCATGTTACTCGGATTAACATGGCAAGCATCAAATGAATTCAAAGCCTGAGAAGAGCTTGAGTGGCCTGCTCGGCATTGGCGCCGCAGCTCTTATCACGGCGGGGCTTACCCTGGCCCTACACACCCGCTTTGCGATGGGTGAGAAGCCAGCTCCGCGCATTCCCCTGACGGTGGCGTCCGTGGAGTTCCAACTGCAGAGCGCTTACATGCGAGAAGTCTCCTACCTGGGGCTGATCACTGCGGGACGTAAAGCAAACCTGGGCTTTGAAAGTGCCGGCACTATTGCCGAACTGCCCTGGCGCGAAGGCAGCCCCGTTGAAAAGGGACAACTGATTGCGCGACTGGATGATGCATCCTTACAAGCCTCCTACAGTGCCACCAGCGCCGAGCTGGAGCAGGCCCGCACAGAATTGGAACTGGCCAAACTCAAAGCCAAGCGCCAAAAGGACCTGCGGGAGTCCGGGGCGGTTTCACGAGAAGCCTTCGACGAGACGCGCCTGAGGGCGCAGGCGCTGTCTTCCCGCTTGGAAGCTGTGAGCTCACGCTTACGGGCCATACAGATACAAATTGATAAGGCCAGCCTCAGGGCGCCCTATGCCGGCGTTATCGCCGACCGATTCCTGCATGAAGGTGCGGTGGTCAACCCGGGAACGCCGGTTGTGCGCTTTATCGAAACCGCCGGAAGGGAAGCCAATATTGGCGTAGCTGTTACCAAGGCAAGAGGCCTGATCGTGGGCAACCTCTATGAGCTAAAACTCCACGGCAACGCTTTTACCAGCACGTTACTCTCCGTTAGGCCTGACGTTGACCCGGTCACCCGCGTCACCACTGCAGTCTTTGCCGTACCTTCGGACATTGAAGCGGTGGACGGTGAACCCGTTACCCTTTCATTGCAAGAAGAGGTAGCGAGCACCGGAGGCTGGTTGCCCATAGCATCACTCCTTGAAAGCAGCCGTGGCCTCTGGAATGTACTACGCCTTGAAACTACCCCCGAAGGTACTCGCACAGCGCGCGAAACAGTCGAGGTACTAGAAATTCAAGGCGACCAGGCTTACGTCAGAGGCACATTGGCCGACCATAGTCTGGTTGTAGCAAGCGGTGTACATCGCACAACACCCGGCACCGTCGTCTCTATTGCGGCAAAGCAATAACATGATTGCCCAGTACATCTACCGGCACCCTCGCTACTTTGCGCTGATCATACTCTGTGTATTTGCGGTTGGGCTGAACAGCCTGAGTAATATTCCGCGGCAAGAAGAGCCCAGCCTTTCCAATTTCGCGGGCAACATAACCACTTTTTATCCAGGAGCTACACCCGATCGCGTTGAAGCCTTAGTGACCAAACCACTGGAGGATGAACTTCGCAAAATCTCGGAACTGGAAAGCCTGCACTCAACCAGCGGCACGGGGGTCTCCTTTTTCAGCATTCGGATTAATAGCGACTTGCAGAGCCACGAACTGGAGCGGGTTTGGGCTGAGGTTCGCGACGCAATGAATGATGCTGCCGCGCAGTTCCCCCTGGATGTTGGCAGCCCAAAGTTCGACAACGACCGGTTGCGCTCTTTCACCACGATAGTCGCGATTTCTACCGGCGCAGATCAGGCGGTTCCCCTCTCGCTTACTGGCCGCCTGGCTGAAAATTTTGCCGATCGCGCCCGCAACCAGGCTGGCACCAAGTTTGTCGAAATATTTGGTGAGCCTGTAGAAGAAATTCGCGTCGAGGTCGACGAAGATGCACTGGTTTCTCGCGGTTTAAGCCTTCGTCAGGTCACCGCCGCGCTGCGTGCAGCGGATGCCAAAATCTCTTCAGGTCGGGCCTCTGGTGCTGGCACCGACATGTTGATTGAACTGGCTGGCGACTTTGACTCCCTCACCCGCATTCGCGATGTCATCGTTGTCACCTCTCCTAATGGAAGCGCGACACGAATCTCAGACCTAGGGCGTGTTTACAAAACCGCAGTCAGCCCTCCTTCGGCGATGGCGTTAATACAAGGCCGTCCGGGCGTATTGATTGGCGTGGCAATGGAAGATGGCAATCAGGTCGATAAATGGGCGGAAGAATTCCAGCAACTGCTCGATGAATATATTGCTATCGCACCTGCCAGCGTGCATATCGAAAAAACCTTTGATCAAAGCGTTTATGCAAAAAAACGATTGCAGGGTGTATCGAAAAATTTAGCTATCGGTATAGCGCTTGTTATTCTGGTGCTGCTTTGCACTTTGGGGTGGAGGGCTGCGGTAGTTGTGGCGATTATCTTGCCCCTTTGCGGCCTGATATCGATTGTGGTGATGGAGCGAACCGGCATGGCTCTGCATCAAATGTCGATTTGCGGTTTAATCGTCGCGCTGGGTTTATTGGTCGATGGTTCCATCGTAATGACCGACGAAATTCGCAAACGCCTGCTACAAGGGCAGGCTCCTTTTGAAGCGATATCGGGTTCGGTCGGCCGCTTGCGAATTCCGCTGATTTCATCTGCCGTCACCACGATTCTCGCCTTTATGCCGATGGCGATCATGTCCGGACCCGGTGGTGACTTTATTGGCACCATTGCGATCTCTGTCATTATCATGCTGGTCTCTTCAACGGTGTTAGCCATTACAGTTACGCCGGTTCTTGCCGCCTGGCTGCTGCCTCGCAGTAAAGAAGAAAGCGTTCGCTGGTATGTAGGCGGCATGTCAAGCGGCAGGCTGGGTAAAGCGCTAGAGTCGGCAATGGATTGGAGTTTGCGTCACCCTTTGGCTGCTGTTGCGCTTGCGCTCTCTTTACCAATAAGCGGCTTTTTATCTTTCGGCACGCTCACCGCCCAGTTCTTCCCGGGCACCGATAGGGATCAGATTTTTATCCAGGTCAAGCTAGCGGATGGTCGATCCATTTACGACACCAAGGGTCTGGTGACAAAGCTCGATCGCAGGTTGCGAGATGACCCCATGATACGAAGAGTCGACTGGTCACTCGGAGAAAGCGCCCCTGCCTTTTATTACAACATGTATCGCTCTAACGAGGGGATCCCCTCCTGGGCAGAAGCACTCATCCTCACCAGTGACAAACGCAAAACCGATGATCTCATTCGTTCCCTGCAGATAGAATTGGACCGTGACTACCCACAAGCCAGAATCATCGTCCGTGGCATTAGCCAGGGACCGCCGGTTACTGCACCACTGGAACTAGAGGTCTATGGACCCAACTTGCAGGTTCTGCAAGCACTAGGCGAACAGTACAGACGGCGGATAGACCTGATACCCCATGTGATTCACACCAGCGCAAGCCTGATCGGTGGCGCGCCAAAAGTGGTTTTTCATCTCAACGAAGAGCGCCTGCGACTGGCCCAACTGCAGCTTTCTGATGTTGCCACCGCACTCAACGACTCACTGCGTGGTCAGATTGGTGGTGAAATACTGGAAGGCGCAGAGCGCTTGCCAGTGCGCGTTCGCTTCAATGAAGTGGACTGGGGGTCGCCCGATCAAATCGCAGACATTCGCCTGCCTGTGGGGCTAGTCAAAGGTTCAGCGGCCGCGGGGCTTCCGCTCAATTCGCTAGGCGAGCCTTCACTTGAACCCTCCCAGAGCCCTATCGCCCGCTACAATGGAGAGCGTTTTAACAATATCCGTGGCTACATCAGACGCGGAGTGCTTCCGGAAGAAGCGTTGAAACTGCTGATGGAAGACCTAAAATCCAACCCGATAGAGCTTCCCGCCGGTTATCGCATGGTTTACGGGGGCGATACGAAGGAGCGAGCCGGGGTTGTCGACAAAATCCTGGCGCCGCTAGGCATTATTCTCTCTGCTCTGCTAGCTACCATTGTGCTGACATTCAACTCCTGGCGCCTGTCAGCGGTTGCCCTTTTGGTGTGTATTTGTTCGCTGGGCTTGTCGCTGCTATCGCTAGCACTGTTTCAATACCCATTCGGCATCATGTCCCTGGTCGGCGTGATTGGATCTATCGGTGTATCCATCAATGCAGCAATCATCATTATCACTGCGCTACAGCATTCTCCAGGCGCTATGCAAGGCAGCACCTACGCAGTGCGAACCGTAGTGATGAACTCAAGTCGGCACATTGTATCCACTACTATTACGACCTTCGGCGGCTTTCTACCCTTAATTCTAGAGGGAAGCCAATTCTGGCCACCGTTTGCCATGGCTATTGCTGGCGGGGTGCTACTGTCGACAATTATTTCATTCTTTCTAGTACCGCCCATGTTTTTGCTGTGCCATCGCCTGGGCGACCCTGTTACCTTGCTGCGAGCGATACAAAGGAAGACTGCATGAGCAAGAGCTATCATCACGGTGATTTGCGCAACGCGTTGATTGTTGCGGCTGCCCAGTTAATAGAAGAGTCAGGTTCGCCCGATTTCGCTATTTCCGACGCGGCCAAGCGAGCTGGAGTGAGCGCCGCAGCACCCTACCGCCACTTCAAGGACAGGGATGATCTTCTGAATGCTGTCTCCGAGCTCTGCTTCATCGGGCTGGCTGAAGTTACGGAGGCCACACGGAAAAATCACCCGGAGGGTTCACGAGAATGCATAATCGCACTGAGCAATGTCTATCTGGATTATGTGGCCAGGCATTCAGCCTTTTACAACCTAATGTGGTGCGCAGGTAAGCACTCTCTCGCAGAACCCGGTACGGAAGGCGACCAAAGGCCAGGCTTCTATGCCTTCGTCGGTGCAGTCCAGGATTGGTGCCAAAAGCATGCGCTAGCGGGCTGCGACCCGCTTGACCTTGCGGTAAAGCTTTGGGCAATGGCCCACGGTTTAGCCGTGCTCAAGATCAATGGCCAGATCGCCATGTTTTTGCCTGCAGCCGATGTCGACGACATGCTGGCCAGCAGCGCCAATAGCTTTTTGGATGGTATCGAGAAGCACCACGAGACTGGTTAATCTGGTATATCCTATACCTGAAACCAAAGCCGGCTTTAACCTGGAATCTCCGACTATGAAAAAAATTCTCACCGCTTGCCTGTGCGCCACATTCAGCTCTGTTGCCACAGGAGCAACGTTGATTCACAACATCAATGGCTACACTCTCAATAACGGTGAGCTAGAACGTTTTCAAGCAATGGAGTTTGAGGACGAAAAGATCACCGCAATCTATCCCGATGAAAAAGCGTTCGCCAAGAGTGATGCTACACAACGCATCGACGGTGAAGGCGCGACACTTTTACCGGGCCTGATTGACGCACACGGTCATGTGGGCGGGTATGGCAAAGCACTTTCCAGCGTTCAGCTTACCGGCGTTGAAAGCGAAGCTGCTGCAGCGGAGCGGGTCGCTGCGTTTGCGGCGGATAGCGATAACCCATGGATTATGGGGCGCGGTTGGAACCAGGTTCTGTGGCCCGACAAGCAATTTCCTTTTAAGCAATCGCTCGACGAGGCATCCACCACACGTCCTGTCGCGCTCTTTCGCATTGATGGCCACGCCCTCTGGGTCAATTCCAGGGCTCTGGAACTGGCAGGGATCGACGCCACGACACCCGACCCTGAAGGCGGCCAGATTCTTCGCGACGCTGCGGGGCAGCCCACGGGTGTGCTGGTGGATAATGCAATGAATGCCGTTAAGGCGGCCTTTCCCCCAGTCACCGACACGCGCACGGCCCAATACCTGCACACTGCCCTCTCACAGCTTGCAAGCTATGGACTGACCAGCACCCACGATGCCCGGGTAGATGCGCAAACCGTCAGGGCCTACCAGCTGCTTGCCGATGAACAGAACCTGCCTATACGCGTCTACGGCATGCTGGATGTATTGGACCCAAAAAACGATGGCTATCTGCAAGACGGGCCAATGATAGCGCCCGGCCACATGCTGGATATTCGAAGCGTCAAAATTTCTGCCGACGGAGCACTGGGTTCCAGAGGAGCTGCTTTAGCCGCTGATTACAGTGATCAACCTGGGCAAAAGGGTTTATTGCTGCTTTCAGACCAGACGCTTAAACACCACATCAGCAGAGCTATGGCTGCCGGATACCAGGTCAACACGCATGCGATTGGCGACCTCGCCAACACCCGGGTCCTGGACTTCTATGAGAGTCTGATTAAAGAGCACGATAGCGCTGCTTTACGCCACAGGGTAGAGCATTCGCAGATACTGCGCGTGGAAGACATTCCACGTTTCAAACAAATGGGCGTTATCGCATCGATTCAACCCACTCACGCTACCAGCGATAAAAATATGGCCGGAAACAGGCTGGGTAAACAGCGCCTTGTGGGTGCTTACGCGTGGAAAAGTTTACTAAATGCTGGAACAAAAATGGCGGGCGGTTCGGACTTTCCCGTGGAGCACCCCAATCCGTTTTATGGTTTGCATGCGGCGGTCACTCGACAAAGCCAGGACGATAAACCTGTCGGAGGCTGGCTGCCGGAGCAAAAGATAAGCCGTGAGCAGGCATTATCGCTATTTACCGAAGGTGCGGCCTATGCGGCTCACCAGGAAACAGTTATCGGCCGCTTGGCGCCAGGCTATTACGCAGATTTTATATTGGTGGAACAGGATTACTTTGCTATGCCCGAAAAAGCGATCTGGGAAAGCAAAGTATTGGAAACCTGGGTTGCGGGTAAACGGGTTTACGCCGCGCCATAGCAACTGACGGAGCAATCGCTGCGCTAGTCAGCCAAGCCAGAACTTTCGCTCTCAGGCATGTTCATCATTGCAACGTCCGCGTGAGCGCCATCCTCTGGTAAACGCCGCCCTCGCCAATACCACACCGACCACAGCGACAGCCCATAAATTAGCGCTAGAGCGCCGGCAAGTGCGGGCCTTTCACTAGCGGCGAGGTCGATCACCTCGGCAGAATCCATTTCAGCCATGACGGCCCAGCGGAACTTGCCTATATCCAAAGGCATGTAGGCCGAAAGCACCTCGACACCGCGGTAGTCATCAATGACACCTCTGCCCTCCTCACCTGACAGCGCCAGTTGCACTGTGGGTGAGTCAACGTGTTGTAGCAATACCGTAGACTCAAAGCTAAACCTCGAATCGCTGCGCATCATCAAGTCCTGACCCACCAGGTAAGTTTCACCGGTCTCACCCATACCGCTGGTGTAGGCCATGATGCCAAGGATCGTGTCGGTTGGAAGCTGCAGCGCCAGCACGCCGATAAACTGATCTGTTTCGTCATGCAGCGCAGTGGCCACAAACATCGCCGGGGCGCCGGCGCTTGGTCCATAAGCAGCCATGTCACTCATCGCAATAATGTTTCCCTTGTGGCCACCCTTTGCCGCATTAAATGCACTGGCAGGCCGCTTTCTTTCCACTCACCTGTCTCTATATTGGTGGTGAAATCGCGCTCTTTTTCTACAGAATAAAAAATATCTCCCTCAGTACCGATCAGGAAAAAGTCATAGTAACCCCTGCGGGTGACAAACTGGCGCGCGCTCTCGTGTAAACGCTTGTGCACGGCGCTGTAGTCGCTGCCGTCTTCAGCGTCTTCCAGATTCAGAAGATAGCCCGCAGGACTCGGGTTGTTCGTAACATAGAGTTTATAAATATCGTCCGCCACAGAATCGCCATGTGCAGCCCAGACCCGATTCATGTCAACCATGGTGCTGATCAGCGTTTGGTTGCCGCTCCAGAAGCGCATTTCGGCTTCCGCCGTCGCAAAGTACTCTGCCAACGCGCCCTGGCGCAGTTCCACCAACAATTCCAAACGTTCGCCGATATACTGGTTGTAATAGCGCAAATTCCACTGGCTAAAGCCCCACACAAGGAGCACCAGCATCAAAGCCAAACCAAGGAGCCATTGGAGCCAAAACCTCATGACTTTTCCTCCACACTGCCGGTGACAATACCACTGGCTAACAACAAGCGATCACGCACCAGCGCGTCTACCGCCTGCCAGGTGAATGAGAAGTGCTCAAACTCGTCCTGGCTCACTCGCTCTCTTTCCAGGTCCCCTACCACTTCCTCGAGAATATCCATCAATTCGTGCTTGTGCTTATGCAGCGTGTCGACCCTACTATCTGTTCTGGCCAGAGATGATAATTCCATCAAACGCCTATTAAAATCATGCATTCGCATTCGCCGAGACCGCACCCAATGAGTTCTCAAAGCGAGCAATGCCGAAAATATAATGGCCATCATGTACAGCATTGCCGACACCGAACGAGCATTGCGCTGCATGATTCCGGGTTTCTCTCGATCAAAATAGGAACGGGCACCCGGATGAGCGGTAATCACGCTGTCGGAATCATCAGGCAAAGGTCCAATAAAGCCAGCTAAAAGCGAGTGATCTAGAATCTCGGATCGGTTCTCATAAATCGCGCGGGTAATGCGATACACCAGCCCTTCATCAAGGTCTGCTCTTGCAACCAATAACCTATCGACTACCGCGGTATCGAGGTTCTGTTGCGGCAGCGCCGGACTGCCGCGATAAGAACCGCGAGGAATTAGCCCGGGCGCTATCGCCGGTTGCTTCAGCGCAAGAGCTTGAGCCTGCTCGATTGGTATCAATTGCAGGTTGCGGTCTCCGATCAGTTCGCGAATGGCGTCATTGCCCGGAGCACGTACCCGAAACACAGCATCCACCTGCCCCAACTCCATGGCGAAATTCGCTGCATCTTCAGACATGGGCAATGCCCGGGGTAGTTCGTCAGCAACACCAAAATGCCTTGCCAAGAACCAGAAAGAGTTAAACTGACCGCTACTCGCCGAGGGAATCGCGACGCGACGTCCTGCGAGATCGGCAAAACTGCTAACGCCACTGTCATCGCTAGCGATCAGGTGATAACTATCCTGATAGAGTGTTGTGACACCCATAACAGTATCAGAAGCTGGAGTGTCACCCTGGATCTCGGCCATTTCCACGCGCCCCTTCTCGAGCAACTGCAGATTCTGCTGGCTTCCTCCCGTTTCAAATACAATCAGGCGAAAACCCAGATCTTTCTCATTGAGTACGCTGGCAATTGCCTCAGTGAGAGCGAGAGTTTCGCTACCAGCGGGTCCACCCGCAATAGCCACACGTTGCAAGCGAGAACTCCCCAGCCACAGAACAAGAGCAGCGAGTGCAATAAGCCAGATTGTCGCGATAAGGATGACGCGCAGGCGCGGGGCGATGAGTTGCAATTTAAGACCTTGAAGGAGAAGACGCCCGAATTATAATCGGATCAAATCCGAAATAGGAAACAAAAACGGCAACTAAAGCCACACGGCGCAATCGAAAAAAGCCTCGGAGTCACCTTCCGCTACAACTGGGTTCATTAAGCGTCCACCAAACGCCGAGTAGCCAAAGAAGGCGAGCCAAGCAATTACGGCGATCGCGGCAGCTCCTACAACTTTTTAAGAGGTTGTTTATCTCCTGTATCTGGGCGAGGTCAGTGGCTAATGCCTACAGCCCGATGCATAAACCTGGTGTCGCGCAGACAGCCTGCCAAGAAGTCCGCGATATCTGCTCGCGATATCTTGAGCCTCAGATCACGCTCGCCGGCTGGAATATCCACCCTGTAATGACCGTCGGCTGGAGCGTCAGTGAATGCACTAGGTCGCACGATGGTCCAATCTAGTCCGCTTTCGCGAACCAGCTGTTCCTGACGCTCATGATCCAGAAAAACAGGACGGAGTAGCAGTCCGAACATGATGCGTTTCCAGAAAAAGTTCAGATTGCTCCAACTATCGCCTGCGCCCAGAGTTGATTGACAAATCAAACGGTCGACACTGTGAAGTTGCATGGCCTTCACAATGTGCTCGGTCCCCCTGGACCGCACGACACTCGTGCGGGATGTTCCAGAGCCCAGGGTAATCACCACCGCGTCTTGCTCGGCGACAGCGTCGCAGACCTCCTCAAGTACCAGGGCATCACCCGCTAACCGGCTGAGCCCATAGTGCGATATCTCAAGCGCATCCGGCCGACGCGCGAAAGCCGTTACCTCGTGTCCATCTGCGAGCAGGCTCTCAACAGCGAGGCGGCCCACGCTGCCCGTAGCACCAAAAACGATTACTCTCATTACACTCTCCTTAGTGTATCGGTGATAACTTGACACTGTGTCAAGTTGACGCCGCGTAAATTAGTGTTAGATTGACACCATGTCAAGAAAAAATCTCGAAACTCGCATACGAATCCTGAATAGTGCCTGGAAGCTACTGGTTGGCAGCCACGCAAGCGCGGTACGCATGAGCGATATCGCAAAGCAGACCGGCATCAGCCGCCAGGCCGTTTACCTTCACTTTCCAACACGCGCGGAATTATTGATTGCGACAACCCGCCATATCGACGAGGTCAAAGAGATCGATGAACGACTAGCCAAAAGTCGCAGCGCGTCAACGGGGTTGGAACGGCTTGAGGCGTTTGTAGAGGCGTGGGGTAATTACATACCCGAGATCTATGGTGTAGCCAGTGCACTTATCGCGATGCAAGCGACGGACGAGGAAGCGGGCGCCGCCTGGTCCGATCGCATGGGCGCTGTGCGTCATGGGTGCGAGGCGGCGGTGGCAGCACTGGAGCGTGATGGCAGACTGACGCGGTCGCTCTCAACCTCGGAGGCAACGGACCTGCTATGGGGCCAACTCTCAGTGGAGAACTGGGAACATCTGCGTCACCGCTGCGGCTGGACGCAGGCGCGTTACATCATCGTCCTGCAGCAGACCCTAAGCGCGGCACTGGTCGACTGAGCAGAGGCTTTACCACTTGATGTCTTGATTCGATTGGTCATTGAAGCCACGAGCAAGGGGACAGACAAGTTAACTCATCCAAACTCAGGAAGTCATAGCGTTACAGATCAGCCCACTTCCCTGTTTGCTCGACACTTATCGTGTGTTGAACGGACAAATTTGATCGACCAGGCACACCTATTAAACGAAAAAAGGCCACCCCGAGGGATGGCCTTTTTTTATAAATGGCGCGCCAGGAAGGATTCGAACCCTCGACCGATGCCTTAGAAGGGCATTGCTCTATCCAGCTGAGCTACTGGCGCACGGGCGCATCCTACCAGTAAGCGTAAAACGGTGCCATATTCTGCTGCTCTGGATGTTAATTCTTACCTGAACTGGCAAAAGAGACGCGCAGTTGAAAGACTTATTGTTCTTACTCAACAGATTTTAGGGGGAATGGTCGTTGGGGTGGCCGACGGGTCTCGAACCCGCCACCTCCGGAGTCACAATCCGGTGCTCTACCTGATGAGCTACGGCCACCATCGTGAATCCTGATGAATCGACCAACTCGCCTAATAGTGGCGGGAAAGTTGGTCGGGGTAGAGAGATTCGAACTCCCGACATCCTGCTCCCAAAGCAGGCGCGCTACCAGACTGCGCTATACCCCGATGATTCCAAACAAGCCCTTGCAGGCTCCTGATTTTCAGGAGCGCGCATGATACTCAGCTGCTGACTTAGCGTCAACGCTAATTATCTGATTATCGACCCGTTTCTATCGGCTTGTAAAGATGTGAGCGCGTCCCCTTTTCGTAAAAGGATATCTTCCCCTCGCTGCCTCCTTCTGGGAGAATACCCCCGTTTTTGACACCCATTTTTTTAAGGAGGGTTTTTGATGCCCGCACACATACTAGACGGTAAAACACTGGCAGCCCAAACAGAAGCTGAACTATTGGCCCGAGTGGAAAACCTGAAGGCGCAATCCGGCGGCCAAACTCCAATTCTCGCCACTATTCTGGTCGGCGATGACCCGGCCTCCGCTACATACGTAAAGATGAAGGGTAACGCCTGTCGTCGGGTGGGTATGGACTCCATGGCAGTTGAAATGCCCTCTTCCACGTCGACTGAAGAATTACTAGCCAAAATTGACGAGCTGAACCACAACGCCGACGTACACGGTATTCTGCTGCAACACCCGGTACCTTCGCAGATCGATGAACGTGCTTGTTTCGATGCTATTGCTCTGTCAAAAGACGTAGACGGGGTCACCTGTTTAGGCTTTGGCCGCATGGCCATGGGCGAGGATGCCTATGGCTGCGCCACGCCTCAAGGAATCATGCGCACGTTGGCACACTATGGCGTAGAAATAGAAGGAAAGCATGCCGTAGTGGTAGGCCGCTCGCCAATTCTGGGCAAGCCCATGGCCATGATGTTGTTGGAGAAAAACGCCACGGTTACCATTTGCCACTCGCGCACTCAGGACCTGCCGGCCCTGGTAGCCCAGGCAGACATTCTGGTGGGAGCGGTTGGTAAACCTGAATTCATCAAGGCAGACTGGGTGAAAGAAGGCGCGGTCGTTGTGGATGCCGGATATCATCCAGGCGGTGTTGGCGATATCGAACTTTCGGCACTGACCGAAAAGGCATCCGCTTATACGCCTGTTCCAGGCGGAGTTGGCCCTATGACTATTAACACCCTGATCTACCAGAGCGTTGCATCAGCCGAAAAAAGCCTGGGCTAAATAGCCCTTAGTGCTCAAGCCGAAATCAAGGGGCGTTGACTAGCCCCTCTTCCATTGAGTTCCCTCTCGCGAATCCTCTAACACAACACCCTCGGCCAACAGCGAATCGCGTATTTCGTCAGCGCGAGCGAAATTGCGATTAGCCTTGGCATCCACCCGTTCCTGAATCAATGTCTCTATGGCCTCAGCGGAGATTGCATCAGCTGCGGCGTCGCCCTGCAACCACTCCTCAGGGTCTTGCCCTAAAATCCCTAACAGGTTGCCGGCGGCAATGATTCGCGCCTTCAACTGTGGCTTATCCTCAGCTGCAGCCTTGTTCAGCTGTTTGGCCAAAGCGTGAAGCTCGGCAATAGCAAGCGGTGTATTGAGGTCATCATTAAGGGCCTGGTAAAAGGGCTCATCTGCTAGGGGCACATCGACATCAATCTCCATATCAGCCACTTCCCGTAAGGTGCCGTAAAAGCCATCTAGATTTGACCGGGCTTGTTCCAGCAACTCCACCGAAAAATTCAGTGGCGAGCGATAGTGCGCTGAAAGTAAGGCAAAGCGCAGCACTTCACCGCGGTAACTCTGCAACAGGTCGCGTACAGTGCGGAAATTACCCAGGGACTTGGACATTTTTTCGCCATCGATATCCAGGTAGGCGTTGTGCATCCAATACTTAACGTAGTCGCCGCCGTGCGCACATCGGCTCTGGGCGATCTCGTTCTCGTGATGCGGGAAAATCAGGTCTCTGCCGCCGCCATGAATATCAATAGTCTCACCGAGGTGGGCGCGGATCATGGCAGAACACTCAAGGTGCCAGCCGGGGCGGCCACGACCCCAGGGACTATCCCAGCCAGGGTCAGTTATATCGGCAGGCTTCCACAGCACAAAGTCTCCCGGGTGACGCTTGTAGTCGGCCACCTGAACCCGGGCGCCTGCCAACATATCGTCTATCGAACGATTAGACAGCTTGCCATAATCCTCCATGGATTCTACCGCAAACAGCACGTGTCCCTGAGACTCATAAGCATGTCCCTTTTCAATCAGGGTACTAGTGAGTTCGATCATGGCATCGATATTATGAGTGGCGTGAGGCTCCAGGCTTGGCGGCAAGGCATTGAGCTGGGCCATATCTTCCCGGTACTTTGCAGTGTATTCGTCGGTCACCGACTCAATACTGCGGTCGCCCTCTTTCGCAGCGGCAATAATTTTATCGTCTACATCGGTAATATTGCGGGCATAAGTCACGCTGCCATATTGGGTTTGCAGTAGTCGAAAAAGAGTATCGAACACCACCACTGGCCTTGCGTTACCAATATGCGCCAGGTTATAGACGGTCGGACCGCATACGTACATGGTGACAGTATCTGCCACCAGCGGCTCGAATTCTTCCTTGGCACCACTCATGGTGTTGTAAATTTTGAGGCTCATGAGGTAGTCCTTACCCGTTCCAGGTGTCGCGCAAACCGATGGTCTTGTTAAACACCAGGCGTTCTGAAGAATGATCGTAGCGGTCGGCAACAAAGTAACCTTCACGCTCGAACTGGAAACGCTGCTCAGGGACCGCACTTTTCAGTGAAGGCTCAACCCAGGCTGCCTTTACTAACGACAGGGACTCTGGGTTCAAGTGATCCATAAAATCATTATCTCCCTTATCGGGCGATTCATGATTGAACAGTCGATCATAGATACGCAATTCAGCCCGTTCACCATGCGCTGCAGAGACCCACTGAATAACACCCTTGGGCTTGATGCCATCTTCCGGGTTCTCCCCCAACGTGTTGGGAATAGTATGCGCGTGAATCTCGATAATATTACCCGCTTCATCTTTAATCGCTTCATCGGCCTCAATCACATAGGCGTTGCGAAGGCGCACACGCTTGCCCAGCACCAGGCGCTTGTATTTTTTATTGGCTTCCTCGCGGAAGTCATCGGCATCGATATAAAGCTCGCGGGTAAAGGGCAACATACGCTCGCCCAGGTCTTCGCGTGAGGGGTGACAGGGGGTTACCAGTTCTTCGACTTGTTCCACAGGATAGTCAGTCAGCACCACCTTGAGCGGGTTGAGCACGGCCATGGCGCGCGGAGCATTCTCGTTAAGGTCTTCACGAATGGCAAACTCCAGCATGGCGACATCTACCACACCATCAGAACGGGTGGTGCCTATCATGTCGCAGAATTTACGAATTGCAGTCGGCGAATAACCACGGCGGCGCATGCCAGACACGGTCGGCATACGAGGGTCGTCCCAACCAATTACCACGTCTTCGTCCACCAGCTGCTTTAATTTGCGCTTGCTGGTAATGGTATAACTGGGATTGAGACGGCCGAACTCATACTGATGAGGGCGACTATTCACAGGCAGGCTTTCGATAAACCAGTCATAAAGTGGCCGGTGATCCTCAAACTCCAGAGTACAGATGGAGTGAGTCACCCCTTCAATAGCGTCTTCCTGGCCGTGGGCAAAATCATAGGTCGGGTAAATTACCCAGTCATTGCCGGTTTGGTGGTGAGTCACCTTGCGAATGCGGTAAAGAATTGGATCGCGCATATTCATGTTGGGCGACGCCATATCAATTTTGGCCCGCAGTACTTTTGCGCCCTCGTCAAACTCGCCTGCCCTCATTCGTTCCAGCAAGTCGAGGTTTTCTTCGACGCTGCGATCGCGAGAAGGACTGTTTTTGCCAGCTTCGGTGAGCGTCCCGCGGTATAGTCGGGCCTCTTCAGCATTCAAATCACAAACATAGGCCTTGCCCTGCTCTACCAGAAACACGGCCCAGTCATAGAGCTGCTGAAAATACGTCGATGCATAGCGCACCTCCCCACTCCATTCATACCCTAACCACTTTACATCGGCCTGAATGGACTCGATAAATTCCTGACTCTCCTTTTCAGGATTGGTGTCATCAAAACGCAGGTTGCAGCGCCCGCCGTTGGCCTGGGCCAGACCGAAATTGACGCTGATTGATTTGGCGTGACCTATATGCAGGTAACCATTGGGCTCCGGTGGGAACCGGGTTACCACTTCCGCCACCCGGCCCTCGGCCAGGTCGTCGCTAATAATGGTCTGCAAAAAGTTGCTGATGGGCGTATTTTCCATAAATCCTACAGGGTTGGGTCATAAAAAGGCGCGTATTATAGCTGCTGTCGACGAAGGCTTTAAGCGAATTGCTACCGACTTTGCGATACAGGCAACATTTACTTCCAACTTTGCTGCTGATGTTGTTTTCCTGCGCGGGAAAAGCCCGTATCATTGCCGGCCCGGAAGACACAGACCAACAGGGACGACAAGCATGGTTACTATTCGCACTACTTTTGGTGAAATCAAATTAGAACTGGACGCAGAAAAAGCGCCCAAGACTGTAGAGAACTTTCTACAATACGCTCGAGATGGCTTTTACGATGGCACCATTTTTCACCGCGTCATCGACAACTTCATGATTCAGGGCGGTGGTTTCGACACCGACATGAGTCAGAAAAGCCCAGGTGAGCCAATCGAGAATGAGGCAGACAATGGCCTCAAGAACGATTTCGGCACTATCGCCATGGCTCGAACCATGGACCCGCATTCAGCAACAGCCCAGTTTTTCCTTAACGTGAAGGACAACGATTTCCTCAATCACTCAGGCAAAAACATGCAGGGATGGGGCTATACGGTATTTGGCAAGATCACTGAAGGCTCAGAAGTGCTGGACAAGATCCGAGCTGTGCCCACAGGCTCTGCGGGTGGCCACCAGGATGTCCCTGTAGACCCGGTTATCATTGAGTCGGTGGAAGTCGCCGCAGAGTAAGTGTCTCGCACTTTATTCATCTCTGATCTACACCTGGACCCCGCCAGACCCGCGGTGATAGCGGCCCTGGCGGAGTTTCTGCAAGAAAACAGCAACTGCGATGCTCTCTACATCTTGGGCGATCTCTTCGAGGCTTGGGTGGGCGATGACGACGATGCGCCTCTCGCCCTGGACATTGCAAATCTGTTTCGCACCTTCATCGCAGCCGGTTCCCCCTTGTTTCTGATGGTGGGAAATCGCGACTTCATGCTGGGAACAGCTTTTTGTGAAGCAGTCGGCGCTCAACTCTTGCAAGACCCCACTGTGATCGATCTTTATGGCACGCCCACCTTACTGATGCATGGCGACAGCCTGTGCACCCGCGATGAGGAGTACATGAAGTTCAGGGCCATGGCTCGCAGTCCGCAGTGGCAAGCCCAGATGATGGCAAGCTCGTTAAATGATCGACGTGCGTTGGCCGCCCAACTGCGCACCATTAGCAAGGATGCTGGCTCTAACAAAGCACAAGACATCATGGACGTGACGCCAGAGGAGGTGGACCGATTGATGTCTGAGGCCAGAGTCACCCGCCTGATTCACGGTCATACTCATCGGCCTGCGCGGCACCAGGTCGCGGAGGGCGAACGCATTGTGATGGGTGATTGGGACGCCAAAGGATGGTACATCGAAGCAACTTCAAAAGATCTGAATCTTGTTGAATTTGCTATAAATCAATAGCTTAAAGCCATTTGTTAAAGTACTTTTTTAGCAGAAACACCGCTAATTGAAAAGTCCGCTCAACCCGGAACTCCACTGTGGAAGCGAAATTCTGTATCCGTTGACTCGATAAGCTCCCGCTCCCGTTCTAACAATACAGGCAGCCGACTGTTCACCTCTTGAGCAGAAGCAACCTCCTCTGCCAGCTTCAGGTAATCGGTAAAATGACGCGACTCCGACTTCAGTAATGAGGTGTAGAACTCAGCCAACTCATCATCCAACTCTGGCGCGATGCAGGCAAAACGCTCACAGGAGCGGGCCTCGATAATAGCGCCTATTAACAGGGTATCGACAAGCCTTCCCGGCTCGGCTGAACGCACCTCCTTACGCAAGGCGCCTGCATAGCGGGCCGCCGTCAGCTGTGGGTAGGCCACCGAACGCTTTTTCATGATGGCGATTACCTGCTCGAAGTGACGCAACTCTTCCCGAGCCAGTCGCGATAGTTTAGTCAGCAACTTGTGTTGGTCCACATAGCGATACATCAAGTTGAGCGCAGTCGAGGCCGCCTTTTTTTCACAGTTGGCATGGTCGATCAACATGATTTGTGGGTGCTCAAGCGCCCATTCAACCCAGGCTCGCGGCGTTGGGCAGTCCAGAAAATCGAGGATGGGGCTGATGTCGATAGATTGACTCATTCAGTGATTCCGTTAAAAAAGTCGGGCATTGCGATATAGCGGTCATAGTGAGCCTGCGAAAGTATCAGAAATTCCGCATCTATTTGCTCTCGCAGCTCCCCCAGTGGCATCTCGCGGTAGCGCAGGTCAACCTCAAAGCCGAATTCAAGACTATTGTCGATCTGCCCCGCCCCGGCCTTGAGCAAACTGAACACCCAGCAGTATTCATCATGGTGCTCCATGTAGCGAACATTTTGCACTTGCAGCTGCCACTGCAGCAGGGATTTATCCCGCACCTGGAGTTTGTTGCTGACACACTGGGAGAGAAATTCACAAAGCCGTTGGTCGATGATCCGCTTTTGCACCAAGGTGTAACTGTTCCAGTCTATGACCTCGTGACTAAAGCGCTTACATCCGCGGCACACAGTGTCGCCTATGCCGGTGGAGCATACGCCAATACAGGGTGTTTTTACGGGGCGGTCGAGCATTTTTGTCGGGGCTTACGATGAGGCAGCGAGTTTAGAATATCACCGCCGTGAATGCACGATATCGAACCCAATTCGTTTATCTTATTTTCCTTGTGAGCTATACTCTGCGCCGATTTTTCTCGATAGGAACCACCGGCGCTACCCCCTGCCGGAGGCAGTCCTCACAAGCAAAGGAGCTCTACCGTGCTAGAAGCATATCGCGAACACGTGGCCGAACGGGCCGCTCAAAATATTCCTCCCAAACCCCTAAGCGCTGATCAGGTTGCCGGGTTGGTAGAGCTGCTGAAAAACCCTCCTGCTGGCGAAGGCGACTATCTGCTGGACCTGATTACAACCCGCGTCCCTCCCGGCGTTGACGAAGCCGCCTATGTTAAGGCTGGATTTCTCTCTGCTATCGCCAAAGGGGAAGTGGAGTGCCCGCTGATCGATAGACTGGCAGCGATCACGTTGCTGGGCAATATGCACGGCGGTTACAACATCGAAACCCTGGTTGAGCTGTTGACCGACGCCGACCTGGGCGCACAGGCCGCTGAAGAGCTGAAACACACATTGTTGATGTTCGATGCCTTCCATGATGTGGCGGAACTTGCAGAGAAAGGTAATAACAATGCCAAGGCAGCGATGCAATCCTGGGCTGACGGCGAATGGTTTACCAGCCAGGACGCCGTAGCAGAGTCCATCAAAGTGGCTGTATTTAAAGTCACCGGCGAAACCAATACCGATGACCTCTCCCCCGCGCCAGACGCCTGGTCTCGCCCCGATATCCCACTGCATGCGCTGGCAATGTACAAAATGACTCGTGACGGCCTGGAGCCAGAAGAGCACGGCGTTACCGGCCCGATGAAGCAGGTTGAAGATATCCAGAACAAAGGCCTCCCAGTCGCTTTCGTCGGCGACGTAGTGGGCACCGGTTCTTCACGTAAGTCTGCCACCAACTCCGTACTGTGGTTTTTTGGCGACGATATTGACGGCGTACCCAACAAACGCGGTGGCGGTATCTGCATCGGCGGCAAAGTAGCCCCGATTTTTTACAACACCATGGAGGACGCGGGCGCACTGGTATTTGAAGCACCTGTTGACGACCTCGGCATGGGCGACGTCATCGAAATCCGTCCCTATGACGGGAAGATTCTGAACGAAGCCGGCGATGTAATCTCCGAGTTTGAACTAAAGTCTGACGTACTATTAGACGAGGTACGCGCCGGCGGCCGTATCAACCTGATCATTGGCCGCGGTCTGACCTCACGCGCCCGTGATGCCCTGGGTCTGGGAACATCAGAACTGTTTCGCATTCCAGAACAGCCAGAAGAAAGCGACAAGGGTTTCACTCTGGGTCAGAAAATGGTCGGTCGCGCCTGCGGCACTGATGGTATCCGCCCTGGCACTTACTGCGAACCCAAAATGACTACCGTAGGCTCTCAAGACACGACAGGCCCTATGACTCGCGACGAGTTGAAAGACCTAGCATGCCTGGGCTTCTCTGCAGACCTGACGATGCAGTCTTTCTGCCACACTGCGGCCTACCCCAAGCCCGTGGACATCGACACCCAGCACACACTGCCTGACTTCATTATGACCCGTGGCGGTGTTTCATTGCGCCCTGGCGACGGCGTGATCCACTCCTGGCTCAACCGCATGTTATTGCCCGATACCGTTGGCACCGGTGGTGATTCTCATACCCGTTTTCCGATGGGCATCTCTTTTCCCGCGGGTTCTGGCCTGGTCGCTTTCGCCGCTGCTACCGGCGTAATGCCGCTGGACATGCCGGAGTCAGTCCTGGTTCGCTTCAAGGGTGAAATGCAGCCCGGCATCACCCTGCGCGACCTGGTGCACGCGATCCCCTACTATGCGATTCAGGAAGGCCTCTTGACCGTTGAAAAGAAGGGCAAGAAGAACATCTTCTCGGGCCGCATTCTGGAAATTGAAGGCCTGGGCGACCTCAAGGTAGAGCAGGCATTTGAACTGTCCGACGCCTCTGCCGAACGTTCTGCAGCCGGTTGCACTATCGAGCTAGGCAAGGAATCAATCACTGAATACCTGCAATCGAACGTCGTACTCATGCGTTCCATGATTGCAGACGGCTACGGCGACCCACGCACGCTGGAGCGTCGCTGTCGCAAAATGGAAGATTGGCTGGCCAACCCCGAGTTGATGAAGGCTGACGAAGATGCCGAGTATGCCGCCATTATCGAGATCGATCTGGCTGATGTGAAAGAGCCCATTGTGTGTGCTCCTAATGACCCTGACGATGCTCGCTTGCTCTCCTCTGTCGCCGGAGACAATGTTGACGAAGTGTTTATCGGTTCCTGCATGACCAATATCGGCCACTTCCGCGCGGCGGGCAAACTGCTGGACCAGCACAAGGGTGGTATCTCTACCCGCATGTGGCTGGCTCCGCCCACCAAGATGGACGAGCACCAGTTGATGGAAGAGGGCTACTACAATATCTTTGGCGCCGCCGGTGCCCGCACCGAAATGCCAGGCTGCTCGCTGTGCATGGGTAATCAGGCACGCGTTGCGGCTAACAGCACCGTGCTGTCTACGTCCACGCGAAACTTCCCCAACCGTCTGGGCGACGGTGCCAATGTGTATCTGACGTCGGCTGAGCTCGCCGCGGTGGGTGCCATACTTGGCAAACTGCCGACACCGGAAGAGTACCTCGAATACGCCAAAAATCTGGACTCCATGAGTGACGATATCTATCGTTACCTGAACTTCGATGAAATCGCCGAGTTCCAGAAAAGTGCTGAAGAAGGTGCACGTATTGCCGCGGTAGAAATTCAGGAAATCAGCGCCTGATCAAACATCGGTAAAACGTTGTTGAAGAACCCCGCTTATGCGGGGTTTTTTGTTTCTACGGGATGGATTCTCATTCCGCATCCAGTAAGCCCAAGAGGCTATGCACTGATTTTTTGAACATCGAGATAGGCTATACTTTTGCAACGCTATTGGCTAACCTGCCGTGAAGTTACAGGCATGACGAGTATATAAAAATATTTATCTTAAATACCATGCAAGCTCGACCTTAAGTTACTAACCAGATGCACTTAGCAGGAAGGATCCAAATCGCATGTGTAAGATAATAATTCGAGTTCTGATACTGGCTACGACCTTATTTTTCGCGCAGGGGCTTTTCGCCACGGCTCTCCCATTATCTTTCCATGCAAACACGCTCCAGCCCAGCCCGGGCCAGCTCGTCCAGTACAGCCTTGTAGCACAGACACCGCATGGCAGACCGGAAAATTGCCAGGTGACTTTTAATGTACCTACCGGGATGACGTATGAGCGAAACTCAGGCACCGGCGGTGGTGGTGGTGGCAGCGGTCAATCTTTGAACTGCTCTTCCTCGCAATGCACCTGGAGCCTAAGACACGTGCATAACGTGAACGGCCATGTAGAAATCTACCTACGAGTGAATAACGGCGTATCAGGTACGATTGCCTCACCGACGATCAGCGGCAGCGGTTGTGGCTTTCCGGCTTCGGTTCCATATGTCGACCCCGGTGCGGGGCACCAGGTACCAAATGGTGGGGCATTACAGGTAGCCCAACCACCGGCGCCCGAATTAACCATCCAAAAAACCACAACCACGGCTACCCATGTCCTTAATGGCAACCAGGTGGACTATGCGATTGAAGTACACAATAGGGGAAATACCACGGCAAATAACGTCGTAGTCACCGATACGATTCCCACCAACACGCTCTATATTTCCCATGCCGGGGGCACACCCAACCCGGTCGGCAATCCCGCAGCAGGTAACCCCGTTACCTGGGGCCTGGGTACACTGTCTCCCGGCCAAACGCGCTCGGTAACTATGAAGCTGGAAGTGGTAGCCGGCAGTGGCGTTATTGATAATACCGGTGAGGCAACTTGCGACAATTGTGCAGCACCCCAGCACCCGGTTTCCGCCTCGGCACCACAGATCATTATCGATGCAGTGCCCGCACTGACGATCAGCAAAGCCACGGCCAATGTACACGTTAATGCCGGCGATACTGTCAGCTACACAATCGATTACCTCAACACGGGCAGCGCAGCCGCTACCGGCGTTGTTATCACTGATACGCTACCCGTCGGGTTGACCTACGATTCCTCGACGCCATCGGCCACCAGCACTTCCGGGCCCATCACCTGGAACCTCAGCGGACCTCTAAGCCCAAATGCGCCGGGACAAATAGTGGTAAAGGCAACAGTCGATCCGCTAGCCGCCGTCGGGGACCTGTTTACCAACAGGGCGGCGATCGATAGCGTCGAGACAGTACTACTTGAATCCAACGAGGTCGCCGTTGATGTAGTAGGCGGCATCCCCGTACTCCTCTTCGACAAAACAGTAGACCGGGCTTCAGCTACCGCCGGTGACGAACTGACCTATACCCTGAGCTACGAAAACCTGGGCAAGGCTAAAGCCACTGGACTTACATTAACGGACACTCTGCCCACCGGCGTGAACTTTATCTCAGCCAGTGGTAGCGGCTCCGAAAGTGGCGGCGTGGTCAGCTGGACGCTGCCGGACATTCTCCCGGGCCAAACGGCTAGCGAATTTATCAAAGTGGAAGTGGACCCGGGCGTGACCAGCGGCCCGCTGACCAACCAGGCTTCATTGGCCAGCACCAATGCGTTCCAAAGCCTGCTGACAGCCAGGGCCAACACTAACGTACGCGCAGCGCCCGTATTAACACTGAGCAAAGCTGTCGATAAGCCACACGCTGAAGCCGGGAAAACCGTCCGCTACACCATAACGTATGAAAACATCGGCACTGTTACCGCCACCGGCGTGACCATCACCGACGATGTCGACGGTTTACTGCAATTGCCAACCTCCATTCCCAACGCCGCTATAGTCGGCAGAAAGGTCACCTGGAGCCTTGGAGATCTAACCCCTCATGCCTCTGGTTCAGTCAGCTTTGACGCCACAGTTGTTGCCGGGGCTATGACGGGCGACCCGATAGACAATCAGGCGTTGATAGAGGCTGTCAACGCTAACAGTGCGACAGCCAACGTAGGCTTCACTGTAGAAAACAAACCTAAATTGATTCTCGATAAATCAACCGCTAGCCAAAGCGTCCGGCCAGGCGAGGAAATACTCTACACGATACGCTACGCCAACATTGGTACCGCTTCGGCGAATACTGTGGTTATCGAGGATACCTTACCCAACAACGCTGCCCTGGTGGCAACACCTTCAGGCGCCGTATTGCAGGGAAACAATCTTGTCTGGAATATTGCCAGCGTTCCGCCTGGACCGACCACTATCTACACACTCAGCGTTCGGGTGAGAGTAGAAAATAGTGCCAGTGATGGCGATAGGGTGGAAAACTACACCTCGATTACCAGTACAGAGCTACCAAACGCGCAAACCGATTTTACCAGCACCCCCGTGGTAGCAGCCGTATTGACGGTAGGTAAAACCGCCTCCATTGCCAAAGCATCCCCGGGCGACACGGTGGATTACACCATCACAGTAGTTAACAACGGCCATACCACCGCGGATAGCCTCGTAATAGAGGACCAGCTTCCCGCATTCATGACACTGACATCCGCCAGTGGCTCCTATACCGAAAGTAACGGCATCATCGACTGGACGATTGGTACCCTGGCAGCCGGCGCATCCACGTCTGTCACGGCCAAGGTACAATTGGCAGGCTCGGTGCCCGATGGCAGTGTGCTCAATAACACTGTGCAGGCCAGCAGTACTCTGGCCAGCGCGACAGACCCCAACACCCCGGTCAAGATCACCAGTTCACCCGATCTTACTCTCTCCAAGTCGGTGACGCCCGCCCAGGCCAAGCCCGGCGAAAATGTGACCTACACAATCTCGTACAGCAACGTGGGCACGGATACCGCTGACGACGTCACTCTGATCGACCAATTCCCCGCTGACCTGGACTTTGTTTCCGCTACGGGCGGTATCTCTCCGGTCGGCAGTCTCCTCTCCTGGAATCTTGGGAGTATCTCTAGGGGCGCTAGTGGATCATTGACCGTGCGAGCTGCGGTCAAGGCCGGGATTCCTGACGGCACGGTAATCGCCAACTCGGCGAGCATCGGCGAAGAGCCGGGCGCCACCCAACTGAATCCGAAAGTCGCTTCTGCCACGATGACCGTCGATAACAAACCTCGCTTTGTGATCAGCAAGAACCTGGTGTCTCCGTCACTTGTCGCCGGTCAGGAGGCGATCTATCACATCGCAGTGGACAATCAGGGCACCGCGGATGCCACTAACGTCGTGATTGACGATATATTGCCCGGGGAGCTGAGCTTCGTGAGCGCTGGCGGACAATCGCAGCCCAACGTGGCGGGCCAGAAAGTCACCTGGACATTCCCGAGTTGGTCGGCCGGGTCGTCCTCAACAATTGAATACCGGGTCCAAGTCGCCTCCCCTATCCGAAATGGCTTGAGTGTAGACAACATCGCAACACTCACCAGCAACCAGATCGGGCCGCTGTCGGCGAGCGCCAATGCTACGGTCAGCAGCCTGCCAGTGCTGGCGCTATCGAAAACAGCCTCTTCCGCAGCGGTAGAACCCGGCCCATCAGGAAGCCTGGGCGGCACGATCATCTATACAATCAATTACGAGAATACAGGAAGCGATACCGCTACTGGTATCACCCTGCAAGACCACCTCCCCAGTGAAGTGACCTTTCTCACTGCTAGCAACGGCGGCATCGAGTCAGGCGGTGTGGTGTCCTGGTCGGGTTTACCAGACTTTCCGGTCGGCTCAGCGGCAAGATCTGTCACTGTCACCGTTCAAGCCAATAGCGCCGACACATTGAAAGACGGCACAAAGCTGCACAATACCGCCACTATTGATAGCAACGAGACCGCGCCGCAAAGCGCCTTTGTTGACGTGCTGGCCAGTGGGGCGCCACAACTGCTGCTGAGCAAAACCGCATCTACCAGCGTAGTCAACGCGGGGCAGGAAGTAACCTACACTCTGAACTATGAAAACTCAGGCACCGCTGATGCGGGCTTTGTAAGGATTGAAGACCTGTTACCCCCAACCAATACAATGACCTATGTCTCCAACACTGGTGGCGGAAGCGCAATCAATAACCTCGTTACTTGGGACATTGGCCCTGTTGCCGCAGGCCAAAAAGGATCAGTTACTGTCACTGCCCGCGCCGCTGATGTAATCAGCGACGGTACGCCCATCATTAATCAGGCGAACTTGACCAATTATATCGATGGCACTTACACCACAATTGCACAGGGTCCGCTTGTCGCCAGCACCAGTGGCGCAATCAATAGCCAAGCCGCCCTGACCGTGGATAAAATAGCCAATGTAGCCGCCGTTACTGCCGGCGATGAGGTCACCTATACAATCTCTTACAGCAACCCGGGCCACGACACGGCAACGGGGCTGACTCTGGATGACCAGCTACCATCCAACCTGACATTTAAATCCGCCACGGGCAGTGCGACACATACCAATGGGCTGGTGAATTGGCAGTTGCCTGATCTTCCAGCCAGGGCCAGCGGCAGCGTATCGCTCGTTGCCACGGTCGCTTCGCCAATCAGCGATGGCACAAGCATCACCAACACCGCAACCATAAAGGCTAGCCAGGTACTGCCAGTTGTCTCTCCCGGAGTCACTATTACGATTAGCAGCAGCCCCATTCTGGAACTGGAAAAGACGGCTGCGGCCGCAGTGGTTAATGCCGGGGGCAACGTCGCCTATACCATCAACTATCGAAATGTAGGCACAGATCAGGCTTTCAACGTGATCGTTGAGGACAACCTGCCGCCGGAATTAAGCTTTGTCTCAGCAAGCCCAACTTCCTCCGGCCCGGCAGACACCAGCGGCGTTTTGCCCAGCGGCGGCATCGTCAAATGGAATATCGGTACGCTGGCTGCTGGCCAGAGCGGCAGTCTTTCACTAATTGGCAGCTTACCGGTTGTGATTGCCGACGGCACCGCACTATTTAATTCTGCGGGAATGAGCAGCACCCGAACAACAGCAACCTCCGTGATTTCCCGTGTAGACGTGGCCAGCATGCCCGTGCTGACTCTGGATAAGACCACTGCAACGACGGTGGCTGCCCCGAGTAACGACATTACGTACACGCTGCGCTACGAAAATATTGGTAGTGATACGGCAACCGCAGTAACTCTGACCGACGTTCTGCCGGTGAACACCAGCTTTGCTTTCGCGGACCACGGCGGCCAGGAAATCGATCCCAATACCCTGGCGCCCTCCCCGGGGTCGGGCGTGGTTGGCTGGCCCATGCCAAACATAGCGGCCAATACCAGCGGCACGGTTAGCGTCACTGTCACTGCTGGCCCAATCATCGCCAACGGCTCTATTTTGACCAATGCGGCGACACTGACCAGCTCACAGACAGGGCCATTGTCATCAACAAGCTCCATCCCAGTCAGCAGCGCACCTCAGTTGGTACTCCAGGAGAAAACCTCGCAAACGACCTATGTGTCATCTGGCAACCAAGTGCTTTACACGCTGACCTATGAAAACCTGGGGAATGACGTTGCCACAAATTTGACGGTAACAGACACCTATCCAATAAGCGCCATTCCTATTGCAATCGACAGCTCGGGCAGCTTCGATCCGCTCAATAGCCAGGCGGTCTGGCACCTAAGCAGGCTGGCCCCTGGGCAGGCGATAACAGTTCAATACACTCTGCAAGTTCCTATTGGCACAGTCAACGGAACCAGCTGGTCGACCAGCTCCTCGGTAGTGGCCCAAAATGCCGCACCCGCCGCGGCAGGTACTACCCTTGTTGTAGGGAGCCAGCCGAGCATCACTCTGACCAAGATCGGTTCAAACAGTGTGGAAGCGGGTCAGCAAGCCAGCTATCTCATTGAGTATTTCAACGCGGGTAACGGTGCCGCAAGCGCAGTTACAATTCAGGATCTGATTCCACCGGGTTGGACTCCTGTCCTGCCAGTGCCCAACGGTGGCACTCAGGTTGGAGGTACTGTGCAGTGGGATCTGGGAACTATACAGCCACTCAGTGGCGGTTCCGTATCAGTCGTTTTCGACACGCCAGCTGGCCTAGCCGATGGATTCGTAGAGACCAACACGGCGACCATTTTAGGTTCCAATGTATCTCCGACCTCAGCCTTCGCTACCACCGTAGAGCGGTCTCACATAGAGCTCGATGTTAATATTTTTGGCAGTCCATCACCGGTTGCGGCTGGCGGACGTGTCACCTTTAACCTGTTGTATGAAAACCACGGCAACAGCAATGCTAGCGACGTAACCGTTACCGCCACGGTCCCTGCAAGTACAACGTACTTTCCAGGGTCGGCTACCAACGGCGGAGTACTCACTGGCAATACGATTACCTGGGGGCCTCTACCTTTGAGCGCAGTCACTGGAGGTCAGGTTAGCTTTCAAGTGGACGTCGCTCCGGTGGTCGCTAACGGCACCAGCCTCGTGAGCAATGCAACAATCGCAGCACCCTCATCGCAGCCCGATTCGGACTCCGCCGCAGTAGTGGTTGCTAGTGCACCACAATTGATCACATCCAAGCGCGCGGATGTGCAAGAGGTTAGCCCGGGTGATTTAGTTATTTACACGATCACTGTGGAAAATATAGGCACTGAGGACGCAACCAACCTCACCATCACTGATACCCTGCCAGCAAGTCTAGAGCTACTAGCGGCAGAGCCTAATGGAACCGTCGACTCAGGCAGTAACACTGCCACCTGGACCTTAGCCGACCTTCCTGTGGGTGCAACACCAATTGCGGTTACCGCTACAGCTCGCGTCATTGCCGCCAATGCCGATATCGTCAACACCGCGACAGTTTCTAGCAGCACTGGCCCTAATCAACAAATAACCAATCCTCAGTCGAACATAATTTCCGGTTCAGCCGCGCCAGAGGAAGTCCCTGCGCTATCGGATTGGCAGCACGCTTTACTGGCGGTCGTACTCGCCTTGCTGGCACTAACGTTTATTAACAGATATGGGCAGCTCAGGCGCGAGCAAAAATAATTTGCCAGTAGCCTACCGTCAGCCACTGATTCTGCTTGAACCCTACCTCGGGGAACTCAGCGACTTTAGACATGCCCATCTTCTCATGCAGGGCAACGCTGGCGGGATTAGGCAAGGTAATACTTCCAATGACCGCGTGGACATCAAGCGTGCGCAGTTCTTCAAACAGAGCCGTATAAAGGCGGGTACCCCAGCCTCGAGAGCCTATATCCGGCAGCAGGTACACCGTACTTTCTACCGAAAATCGGTAAGCACTGCGCTCCTTCCAGCGATTAGCATAAGCGTAGCCAACAACTTGCCCCTGCTGCTCCGCCACCAGCCAGGGAAGTCCCAGTTCAGCTACCGCGAGCATCCTCTGCTTCATATCCTCTGCGCTGAGAACCACCTCCTCAAAGGTTGCCGTCGAATTGACAATGTAGTGGTTATAGATTTCCGCCAGAGCCATACCATCAGCGGTGGAAGCTGTTCTGATCGTCAATGTATCGTCCTCACAGTCCGGATAAAATCGCGCAGCTCGGTTTCATTAGCGCCCGGCGGGGCATAGGCCAAAGCGTTGTAACGCTTGGTGATGTCGGCAATGGAGGCCGCCAACCTCGGCAACGCCTGCTGCGCACGACTTGCAAATTCCTGCGGCGTTTCACCAAAGTCCCGCTCGATACCCATTTTTCCCAGCTTCCGACAAAACGCGAGATAGTGTTTGTCGAGCTTACTCAGCTCGTGCGTCCTGCGCCTGAGCAGCAATCCCAGCCCCACTGGAATCAGCACCAGAGCCCAGCTACCCAACAACACGGCAGCGAACTTACGGGCGGTAAACTCACCAAAGAAGTCCTGTAACAAACTGAACTGCCTGTCCTGGTCAAAACCCACGACCCAGGCCTGCCAACGATAAGTCAGCGCATCATAACGAAGGCGCAAAGTATTGATGATATCGATATTACGATATCGCAAGGGAGATAGCGGCGAGTCTGCGAGGAAACTGCCCTCCTCCGCTAATGCTTCCTCCAGACCTAGTTCGATACGCTCAGGCGCAACCGCCGCCGTAGGATCAACCCTTACCCATCCTTCTCCCTCAAGCCAAACTTCCGCCCACGCGTGAGCATCAAACTGATGCACAATAACCGTGCGATTAATCGGATTCACCTCGCCGCCCTGGTAACCGGCAACCACGCGAGCAGGAATACCAGCGGCACGCATCATAATGACAAATGAAGAAGCGTAGTGCTCGCAGAAACCCCTGCGAGTATCAAACAGAAAAGCATCCATTGCATCCCGCTCAGGCAACAATGGAGGTTGCAGAGTGTAGACAAAGGGCTGTGCATTAAAGTGCCGTAACACCCGCTCTACCACTTCTGCTGCCGTGCTGGATTCTTCGACAAACTGCGCTGCCAATGCCCTTGCCCTGGGATTGTCTGTGGCCGGTAGCGACAGTTCAGTCTTACGTCGCCATGCTGACAGGTTCGTTTCAATCGCTGCCTCAGGCCAGGAGCGCACCTGATAAAGATAATCGTCTTCGATCACTATCGGCCTGAACAGGCGAAAGTCTGAGGAACTCATGATCCCGGAGTCTGTCGACCTGGCATAGCGCAAGGCATAGAGCCAGCGCTGCTGTGTCGGCTCCAGAATCACGGAATAGCGCAAAGGTTCTCCTGTTCGCTCTGGCTCTGTATGACGACGCTCACTGGCGGGAGCCTCGTAAAAGCTCAAGGCGCTCCAGGTGCCCTGTTGCAGACGACTCATCACCAGGCCGCGCCAATAGAGCTGCGATCGGGCGGGAATGTCCCCGTTGAACTCTACCCGAAAAGCAACCTCTCCTGAGCGACTGAGGCGAGACACATCCCCAGGGCTCATAAACTCGCTCATGCCGGTCTTGGCCTGCTGACTCTTGATAGGAACGGTCCAGAGTGGCCCGATACGGGGAAACAGGAAAAACAATACCAGCATCAGCGGCGCTGCCTGCGCCACCATCAATGTTGCCTGTTTCATCGGTCGCATGCGAAATCGATTGTCACCGGGCCGGTGCAAAGCCACCAGGCCTGTAGTCACAATCACGACATTCAACAAACTCAGCAAAACAATGAATAAATCCTGACTGAATAGAAACTCGGTCAGGATGACGAAGTAACCCAAAAACAACAACACGTATGCATCTTTGCGTTCCGCTGACTCGAGCAGTTTCAACGCAAACGCCGTGAGCAGCAATGCAACCGTCGGCTCCAATCCCACCAGCGTGCTGAAACTCAATAAAATTCCGGCAAAACCGGCGAAAATCAATCCTAACTTGACCGGCCAACGAGGGAAGGACCAGCGTCCGCGATAAACCATTATTCGCCACAGGGCTGCAACACAATAGACAGCCAATACCCAGGGAGGAATTCTTTCAATGTGCGGTAATACCAGAGTGAACATACTGATGATAATCCACACCAGGGCGTTGCGAGGTATTTGCTGGAGTGCTTTCATTGTTCCTCGTCGCCATATAGCGCCAAGGCGCGCAGCACCTGCTCGAGATGTCGCTCACCAATATCAGGGGCGATGCTCATCGAAGGTAAACGCAAGCCGTATTCGTCGCCCGCCTTGTCAAACTCCAACGCCCAGTAACACAGATGCGAAAGCCGCTGTTCGGTGCCCAGACCAGCGAACATATCCCAGTCCAGCCATACACTGCGGTCAGCGTAAGCGGCGTATTGCTTCACCTGCACCGACTGCCCCCTGGCAAGTCCCTTCCAATAGATTTGCCGCAGTGAGTCGCCATGACGATAGTCCCTGAAGCCATAAAAGTCGTCACTGCCTTCAATAGGGATAGCAGCGCCATCGGGCTGCTCCGTGGCAAGACCCGGCAATTCGCCCGAAGGTATGGGTTTCGGGTAAACCAGGGCGTGTAGGTCCAGGTCAATCCAACTCCAGCATCGCAACAAGCCCAGGGGGAAAGTGGACTCCACCAGCAAGCGCCCAGGACTATACCAACCCCGTGTTTTACCGACCGGCGCATGTAACTGCACGCGCAACTGATTAACCTCCACCAAATTGACTGTGCTGGCATTACTGCTAGGCCACTTCAGATAAATGCCGACATGTTCTTTACGTCTGCTGCATTCCAGCTGCAGCTCAAATTCAGTTTGTTGCCCTGGAAATGCAGGCTGAGCGTGCACGGCACGCAATGTAAGCCCGGACAGATTGGAATAGGTGTGTAACACCGCAACAATAAATAAGGTCGTTAATAAGAATGTCAGGCCATAGCTCAGGTTATTCTGAAAATTAATCGCTGCCAGCAACATCACTAACAGAGAAATACCAAAAAACAGACCTACCCGATTAGGAAATATAAAGATTCGTTTTTGATTGAGAGTCACCACTCTCGATGGGGGAATTCTGCTGGTGATAAAAGCACGGAACCGCCTGCGCAGGCGGGCTCGAATTCGATCCACCGTGCTCATCCCCGTTGCTGGCGCCATGTCCATAGTCCGTCAGGGACGGATGACGTCCACATTTCGCTGCAGCAGGGTCACCAGCGCCTTGCCATCACCGGCATAATCGCCGCTGGGAACAAGGCGATGACCTGCGACTGCAGGCAGCACCATTTGCAAATCTTCCGGTACCACATGCCCACGGCTATGCATAACGGCCCAAGTGCGAGCGCAATCCAACAAGGCCAGGCCTCCCCTTGGAGAAAGACCAACTTCAAATTCGGGACTGTTGCGGGTATAGGCTATTAACCTCTGCAAATAATCCAGCAAGTTATCTGACGCATGAACCTCGCTTACTGCCTCACGTATATGCTGCAGCTGCTGGGCACTGATTAGCTGCCTAAGGGCAACACGATCGCGCATATCACCGCGCTGAAGCTGAAACATTTCTCTCTCGGCTGCAGGGTGGGGATACCCTAGCTCAAGGCGCATCAGGAACCGATCCAGTTGCGACTCTGGCAGCGGATAAGTGCCGGACTGATGCACCGGGTTCTGGGTAGCAATGACAAAAAACGGATCCGACAGTTGACGCGTTTCCCCCTCTATCGTTACCTGTCCCTCAGCCATCGCCTCGAGCAGTGCACTCTGGGTACGCGGTGTGGTGCGGTTTATTTCGTCTGCCAATAGCAGTTGGGTAAATATAGGGCCGGGATGAAAGCTAAAGCTGGCATCGTTGCGGTTGTAAACAGAGACACCCAAAATATCTGCCGGCAATAGATCGCTGGTGAACTGAACCCGTTTCCAGGAGATACCCAGTACGTCTGCAAGGGCATGTGACAAGGTGGTTTTGCCCATTCCTGGCAAATCCTCGATCAGCAAATGCCCGCGAGCAAAAAGACAACACAGCGCCAGACGTATTTGCGGCTCCTTGCCCAGCAGTGCTGTCCCAACCTCGGCGACAGCTTGATCGATAACTTCCTGTAACTGCATTGTGTGCCCCGGGTGTTCTTTTTAACCGAGCGCAGCAAACCCTCGCTGCAAATCGGACTTTAAATCTTCTATATCTTCAAGTCCCACTGAAACCCGGATCAGGTTGCGCTCAATACCTGCCTGGCTGCGTTGTTCATCGGTCAAACGACCGTGGGTCGTAGTTGCCGGGTGAACAATAGTAGTCTTGGTATCGCCAAGGTTGGCTGTGAGCGACATGATCTGCGTACCATCTATCACTCGCCATGCCTGCTCCTGGCCGCCTTTAACCTGAAACGACAATACACCTCCGAAGCCCCTCTGCTGTTTTTTGGCAAGCCTGTGGCCCGGATGGCTTTCCAGACCCGAGTAGTAGACTTTTTCCACCGCGCTTTGCTCGCTGAGCCACTGAGCCAGCTCGAGAGCTGCTTTACTGTGGGCGTCCATACGCAAGCGCAAGGTCTCGAGTCCTTTGAGAAATACCCAGGCATTAAATGCGCTCATGGTGGGTCCACAAGTACGCAGAAAGTTTTCTACCTCTGTCATGTGTTTAGCGCTGCCGACCACAGCGCCGCCAACACAGCGCCCCTGGCCATCGAGGTATTTGGTAGCGGAGTGCACTACGATGTCAGCACCCAGGGACAGAGGTCTTTGCAGTGCCGGGGTGCAAAAACAGTTATCGACAACCAGCAGACAATCATTGGCCCGCGCCAGAGCAGACATCGCCTCGAGATCCGCGACCTCGCAAAGCGGATTGCTGGGTGTTTCCATGAACAGCATGACCGTTTCAGGGCGAATAGCGCTCTGCCACGCAACGGCATCCAGCAAAGGTACAAAGTCAACTTCAACACCAAACTTAACAAGATACTTGCTGAAAAGGTTGGTGGTCGTACCGAACACGTCGCGAGAGCAAACCACGTGATCGCCCGACTTCAGCAGCGCCATTGCAGTCGCCAGAATTGCGGCCATGCCAGAAGCAGTACCCACCGCAGCTTCACCACCTTCCAGCGCAGCTATGCGCTGTTCAAAGGTTCTGACAGTAGGGTTGGTGTAACGCGAATAGACATTACCCGACTCCTCACCGCCAAAACGCGCAGCAGCCTCTTCCGCACTGCCAAAAACGAAGCTGGAAGTGGCAAAAATAGGTTCGGCGTGTTCGCCTTCATGAGTGCGTGAGATCCCCGCCCTGATCGCCAGGGTGTCTAGCTGCGCTCCCGCCAGTGCGTCATCGTCAAATTGATCTGTCATCTTGATTAGTCGTCGTTATGAATTCCGACAACAGCCCCCTCTTCCAATCCCGCACGACTCTTGCTCTGTGCTTCGTCGTTGCGCTGAGTTTCAATGTGGTCTAAATAGTTTTGATCGACATCTCCTGTGATGTATTCACCACTGAAAACCGAACAGTCAAAAGACTCAATTAAATCATTGCCATCACTGGAGCAACGAATCAGGTCATCAAGGTCCTGGAATATCAGCCAGTCGGCACCAATCTGTTCGCAGATCTCGTCCACTGATCGATTGTGGGCGATTAACTCCGACGCAGAGGGCATATCAATGCCATAGACATTGGGATAGCGAACAGGAGGCGCTGCGGAAGCGAAGTATACGTTGGCCGCACCCGCATCGCGCGCCATCTCAATGATCTGCCGGCAGGTAGTACCCCTTACAATGGAATCGTCGACAAGCATTACGTTCTTGCCTTCGAACTCCAGGCGCACCGGGTTAAGTTTCTGACGCACAGATTTCTTGCGCTGACTCTGCCCGGGCATGATAAACGTGCGGCCGATATAGCGGTTCTTCATGAACCCCTCACGAAATTTGATTCCCAGTTCATAAGCCATCGACTGACCCGCAATACGGCTGGTATCAGGAATAGGAATAACCACATCGATATGCAAGTCCGGGCGCTCTCTGCGCACCTTCTTGGCCAGTGCTGCACCCTGGCGCATTCTGGTCTTGTAAACAGAAATGCCATCCATCATGGAATCGGGTCTGGCAAAATAAACGTGCTCAAAAATACAGGGGGTCAAGTTTGAATATTGCGCGCACTGCCTGCGATGCAACTGACCCTCCATATCAATAAACACTGCCTCACCCGGCGCCACATCACCGAGCAAACTAAAACCCAGAACGTCCAGGGCCACGCTTTCAGATGCAATCATGTGGACCTTTTTACCGTCTTTGCCAGTGCGCTCACCGACCACCAGGGGGCGTATCCCCAGGGGATCTCGAAAGCCGACCACGCCGTGGTCCACGATAAGGCTGACCGCGGCGTAGCCGCCCCGACAACGTTTGTGCACGGCACCAACAGCGGCGAAGATATCTTCGGGGCCTGGGCTCAGCTTGCCAAGTGTCTGTAATTCGTGGGCGAATACGTTAAGCAATACTTCGGAGTCAGAGTCTGTGTTTAGGTGACGCAGATCATCCTCAAACAGTTCTTTTCCCAGCTGCTCGGCGTTAGTGAGATTACCGTTGTGAGCCAGAGCAATGCCGTAGGGCGAATTGACATAAAAAGGTTGCGCCAGCGCAGGCCCTGAGCTGCCGGCGGTAGGATAGCGCACATGACCAATACCTACGTTGCCCTCCAGCCGCTGCATGTGCTGCTGTCGAAACACATCTCGCACCAGGCCCTCGCTCTTACGCAGGCTAAAACGGCCACGGTCACAGGTCATGATACCTGCCGCGTCCTGACCGCGATGCTGAAGCACCGTTAGGGCATCGTATATATCGGGGGCAACGTTTTTGCCCGCCACTATTCCTACCAGGCCACACATCCTGCTATACCTCTTGCATCAGGTCGTTATCTGCTCACCGGGGACGCTGTTGGAAAACACCGTCTGTACCCAGTCAGCTAGCATATTCAAATGGGGCATCAATACAGACTGATGCAGCCATTGCTGATCCTGGGGCGGAATCAATTGTTTGATCACGTAGACTGCGACCAAAATAACGATTACCCCCCTGGCAAAACCGAAAATCGTTCCCAGCACCCTGTCCAGCACACTCAGGCCGGCAACCCTAACCAGGCTGGTCGCTAATTTCACTACGATGGTAAACACTATCAACGTTGAAACGAACAAAATGGCATAGGCCGCAACATAACGGCCGGTCACGTTGGCGATAACAGCCGCCAGTTCCATCGCCAGTCGGTCTACCAACAAATGCGCTACGACAAAGGCTGTGATCCATCCCAACAAGGACAGGGCTTCACGCACAAAGCCACGCCACAAACTCAGCAAAGTCGATACTGTGAGCGCCACAATGATAACCCAATCGGCGCCGTTCAACTGAGACAACTCAATCATCAGCTGACTCTATGGGGTCAAATATTGCGAACGCAAGAGTCAGCCGCACAGCCCCTGAATGACTCATCAGGGGTAGTACCGGGTGATCATACTTTTCACCCCGAACCGGCTATTAATCGATCCTTGAATTTTTTCCAAGCGAGCCTTCTCCGCTTTGGGGCCGACGTAAACCCGATAAAGCGCCTTGCCGTTACTGGTGATCTTCTTCGCATAGGCTTTGTAACCCATATCAAGCAGGTCCTTGCGCAGTTTATCTGCACTGCTGGAACTACTGACACTGGCAACGCGTAAAATCCAGGTAATGGGAATACCCTCGGCATCCAAGGCGGGCTTAACCGGGGCTTCAGTCCGTGTTTTTTGCTCGGCTGGTTTAGGGGCGCTCACAGGCTCAGGTTTGGGCGCGGGTAGAGAAGCTGTGGATTTTGGTGTCGCAGGCTTGCTCTGCTGAGCACCGCTATAGGTCGGCGAACTCGATACCACCGGCGGCGCTTCTGGCGCCAGTGATAACAGTTCTCTTTCTTTGGGTTCGGGCTCTTTTATGATTTCGCGTGAAGGTCGCAACCCCGCCATGTCCGGAGGTTCGATGGATGTTGTTTCAACCAGTGGGCGCGGGGGGATCTGCGCTTCTTCGGCGCCACCACTGGCGCCGGGTTCGACAAAAATAATGGGCCAGAATACAACACCCAGTGCTACCAGGATCAGCGCGCCTATCAGGCGTTGTTTTAAGACTTCATTCATCGGTCCCGAACTTCCCTCGGTCCTTTTCCAGTTGCGGCAAAACGGCCGCAACAGTGAAGAAGGAGCCAAAAACAACCAGCAGATCCTCCCCGTTCATTACCGTCTGTGCCCGCCGGAAGGCCTGGCGCAGATTCTTACTAATGCTAATCGCCTCCTGCCCCTGCTCTCGCAGCAGTTCGGCGATTTGTGCGGTCGGCATGGCGCGTGGGTTATCCGGCTGCTCGCCAAGAAACCAGGCGTCAAAATGGCCGCTACAGGCCTCCAACATTTCATCAATTGCTTTGTCTTTCATCGCGGAAAATAAAGCAATAACCTTTCCATTACAAGGACTTGCAGCAATATTTTCCAGCAATTTATCAATTGCAGCCGGATTGTGAGCTACATCCAGCAGGTAATGAAACCCACCCAGCTCCATGCGTTGCAAGCGCCCCGGCCGAATACTGCCGTCAATGGCCCTCTGTAGTTGATCTTCACCAAACTCCACACCCAGCAACACAGCGGCCTGGGCAGCTGCGCAAACGTTCGCCGGCAGTAAGGAAACCGACGATAGGTGCTGCAGCAATTTCTTGTCCCCTTTGAGGGCCTGCACCCTGCCCTGCCATCGGTCTGCGGGTCCAGAAAAATCAAACTCCTGCCCCAGTCGATACAAAGGACCAGCTGCCCTATCTCTGGCTACTTCCAGCAACTCCCCCGGAGGCTCCGGGTCCGCTATTACCACCGGCTTACCCACGCGCATAATGCCCGCCTTCTCTCTGGCAATCACTCCTCTGGTATCTCCCAGCCAGTCCTGGTGATCAAGGTCGATGCTGGTAATCACAGCAATGTCTGCGTCTACCATATTGGCCGAGTCTAGGCGTCCACCCAGGCCCACTTCCAGCAACACGTAATCAACCTCTTCCCGCTCGAAGACCATTAGTGCCGCAAGGGTCGAAAATTCGAAGTAAGTCAGCGAAATCCCATCCCTGACTCCCTCTATGGCCTCGAACGCCGCAATGAGCTGCTCGTCCTGCGCTTCGTTGCCGCCGACACGGATACGTTCGTTAAAACGAAGAAAGTGCGGCGAAGTAAAGGCGCCCGGGCGAAAGCCACATTCCCTCAATAAGGACTCCAGCACCGCGACCGTAGACCCCTTACCATTGGTGCCGGCGACGGTCACCACGGGCGATGACAGGGGCAATAATCCTAGTGTGTCCGCTACCTGCGAAACCCTATCCAGGCCCAACTCCATTTCATTGGGATGCAGGGTTTCTAGATGCTGCAACCACTGAGCAAGTGTTTTGCTAGTCATCCCCTTCCGGCAAATCAGAACGCTCCACGAACTCGTCCGACTCCGGCTCCACTAATTCAAAGGTAGGCTCGGGATCTTTCATTTGCGCTTCATCAAGGTCGATATTACCCAGTTTGGCAAGCAGGCGACCTAATGTATCGCGCATTTCGGTGCGATGAATAATCATGTCGATAGCGCCGTGCTCCAACAGAAACTCACTGCGCTGAAAGCCTTTGGGCAATTTTTGGCGAATTGTTTGCTCGATGATATTGGGACCGGCAAAGCCGGCCCGGGCGTCTGGCTCTGCCACGTTAATATCGCCCAGCAGTGCGAGGGAGGCAGATACCCCACCATAAATCGGATCGGTCATGACCGACACATAAGGCACGCCAGCCAGTTTCATGCGCTCTAACACCGCGCTGGTCTTCGCCATCTGCATCAGCGATATGAGGGCTTCTTGCATGCGGGCCCCACCAGAGGCTGCGAAACAAACCAGTGGAACTTTGCTTTCCAGAGCGAGCTGCGCGGCGCGAGTGAACTTCTCGCCCACTGCATAGCCCATGGAGCCTCCATGGAAGTTGAACTCAAAGGCAACAGCGACGATGGGCATTGCCTTAAGTTCACCCTGCATGGCAATCAGAGCATCTTTTTCGCCGGTGGACTTCTGGGCCACCTGCAAACGGTCGCGGTAGCGTTTTTTATCTTTGAACTTGAGGCGGTCTACCGGCTCGATATCACTCAGGATTTCGTCCCCTGTCCCTTCGTCCAGGAAACTATCCAAGCGGCGCCTGGCACCGATACGCATATGATGATCGCACTTGGGACAGACGTCGTCGTTACGCTCAAGATCAGGTCTATAAAGTACTGCGTCGCACTTGACGCACTTTTTCCAGAGCCCCTCAGGAACATTTGAGCGCTTTTTGCCTTCGCCCTTACTGACCCCGGAAGGCAGTATTTTGTCAATCCAACTCATGTTTTCCCCCACACCAACGCAGAGGTCATTATAAACGCTTGCTGGCCCCACTAGGAAGCGGCGCTGTCAACTCCTGCACGGATTTCGGCCAACAATTGAACCGCGGCATTGGCGGCTTCATCCTCGCTGGCGCCGGATTCCAGCTTTTCGGCCATGGCATGGATCAGAGCACTGCCCACCACCACGCCATCTGCAACATTCGCTACTGCTGCGGCTGACGCCGCATCCTTAATGCCAAACCCTACTGCCAGTGGCAGCTGACTGTGCTCGCGAATCCGGGAGAGATGGCTTTTCACATCAGCAACATCCAGATGCCCAGCGCCAGTCACCCCTTTCACAGCGACATAATAAACAAAACCGCTGGCCTGGCCGACAATACGACCAATACGCTCATCGGGTGTGGTGGGCGCCACCAAAAATATGTTGTCCATACCCACTCGGTGCAACTGGGCATTAACCTGCGCAACTTCTTCAGGCGGAATATCGACGGTCAGCAACGCATCCACGCCAACTTCTGCTGCGGCGTCGGCAAAAACTGCATACCCCATATGCTCGACCGGATTGGCATAACCCATCAGTAACACCGGGGTTTCATTGTCTTGTTCACGAAACTGACGCACCACTTCAAGCGCGTCGCGCAGGCTGGCGCCGTGGGCCAGGGCGCGCTCATGCGCCAGCTGAATCACCGGCCCTTCTGACATGGGGTCGGAAAACGGCACACCCAGTTCAATAATATCGGCCCCATGCTCGACCAGCGAGTGCATAAGCGGAACGGTGACCTTCAACGTTGGGTCACCTACTACGATGTATGGAATCAGCGCTTTACGGCCTTCACTGGCCAGTTGTTGGAAACGCCCTGCTATACGACTCACTTCACTACTCCCTAAAACTGAATGCCATCAATCTCGGCGACAGTATGAATATCCTTGTCGCCGCGGCCTGAAAGGTTCACCACAATAGTCTGCTCGGGGCTCATTTCGGCCGCCAGTTTCTCGGCGTAAGCCAGGGCGTGACTGCTTTCAAGCGCGGGCATAATGCCCTCAACCCGCGTCAGTGTGTGGAATGCTTTCAAAGCTTCGTCATCGTTGGCCACTACATAATTAACCCGGCCTACATCCTTCAGCCAGCTGTGTTCTGGCCCTACGCCCGGGTAGTCCAGGCCGGCAGACACTGAATGGGTGTGCATAATCTGGCCGTTTTCATCCTGCATCAGGTACGTGCGATTACCGTGTAACACCCCCGGGGTGCCGGCGGTCAGTGGCGCTGCATGCTGATGGGTAGATACGCCGTGACCGCCCGCTTCTACGCCGTACATTGCCACGGACTCGTCCTCAAGAAATGGATGAAATAGGCCGATAGCATTCGATCCTCCGCCTACGCATGCCACCAGTGCATCTGGCAAGCGGCCTGTTTGCGCAAGGGACTGAGCACGCGCCTCACGGCCAATAACACATTGAAAGTCACGAACTAACAGCGGATAAGGATGAGGGCCTGCCACTGTTCCGATAATGTAATAGGTGTCATCAACATTGGTCACCCAGTCGCGCATTGCTTCGTTCATGGCGTCTTTCAACGTACGCGACCCTGAGGTCACTGGAACCACTTCCGCCCCCAGCAACTTCATTCGATAGACGTTCAACGTCTGACGACGAATATCTTCCTCTCCCATGAATACCAGACACTCGAGCCCAAGGCGCGCGGCTATAGTCGCTGTAGCCACTCCGTGTTGACCGGCGCCAGTTTCGGCAATGACGCGCTTTTTGCCCATGTGTTTAGCTAACAGAGCCTGACCCACCGTATTGTTTACCTTGTGCGCACCGGTGTGGTTGAGATCCTCCCGCTTAAGAAAAATGCGTGCACCACCGATACGGTCAGACCATCGAGCCGCCTCATAAAGCGGAGACGGACGACCGACATAATGAGCCAGATCTGCGTCGAGTTCCCGCTGAAAGCTCTCATCAGACTTGAGTCTGTTATACAGCGCCTCTAGCTCGTCCAGGGCGGCCATCAGGGTCTCAGCAACGAAGCGCCCTCCATAGCTACCGAAGCGCCCCTCCAAATCAGGTACTGCGTCGTATTGGCTGTTCTTCACATTGTTGTTCATCTACATATCCAGAGTTTTTTGGTCTGCAGCGCGCACCGCCGCGACAAATCGTTGTATTTTCTCAGCGTCTTTAATGCCGGGTGACGACTCGACTCCACCGCTCACATCAACGGCCCAGGGACGCAGACCGCCTATCGCGTCGCCAACGTTCACCTCATCCAAACCACCTGCCAGCACCATGGGCAGAGGTAGCTGCTCATTGGCCAGAGCCCAATCGAACGTTCGCCCTGTTCCGCCCGGCACGCCCTCTTGCCATGCGTCCAGAAGCACTCCCGTCGCACCGGACAAAGCCGCCGCCTCCTTCGCGACATTCATCGAATCTCGCACTCTTAACGCTTTTATCCACGGTCGCCCAAACCCTCGGCAAAAGCGGCTGTCTTCGTCACCATGAAACTGAATCAGGCCTACCGGCACTTGGCTGAGTACATTGCTAATGGTCTCTGCCGGCGCGTTTACAAACAACGACACAAGCGTGACAAAAGGCGGCAGCACTTGTGCAATGTCCTTCGCCTCCTGAACGGTAACGGCGCGTGGACTGTCAGCGTAGAACACGAGCCCTATTGCATCGGCACCGCTGCTCGCAGCCGCAAGGGCGTCTTCCGGCCTTGTAATACCGCAAATTTTGATACGCGTGGGGGACAATTTCAGACCTGATTACACAGAAAAAACAAGCCGCGCATCATAGCAGACAGCGCAGCGTGTGTCTTTAAGAGGCAGCCACGCCCGCAGCTATGATGAGCGGGCCATAGGGTGTCTCGGGGAGAGAAAATTCATCGGGATAAAGAACATCGGCTAAATACAGGCCATGTGGCGCCGCGGTATCTGCTGCCTGGGTTCTGTCTCTTGCGGCCAGCAGTTGCCCTATCCACGCTTCCGGTTTGCGTCCACTGCCTACAGCGAGCAGTGAACCAACAATATTACGCACCATATGGTGCAAAAAAGCGTTGGCCTGTATATCCACGACCACAAGGTCACCTATTCGACGCACAGCAACTGAATGCACGTTACGCATGGGCGAGTTAGATTGGCACGCAGCTGCTCGAAACGCGGAAAAATCCTGCTCTCCCAGTAATGATTGGGCAGCCTTATCCATGATTGCTGCATCCAGGGGATAGCGGTACCAACTCACTTGCCCGACCAGCACAGCCGGACGCACCAGTGTATTGGCAATAACATAACGATAACGACGGGCCACCGCACAAAAGCGCGCGTGAAAGCTTTCTGGCACCACCGTCGCCCAGTGAACGCGCACATCTTTCGCCATGCTGGCATTAGCCCCCAGCACCCAGGCTTTGGGAGCGCGCGCTGCAGGCGCATCAAAGTGCACGATCTGACAATGCCCGTGAACACCGGTATCAGTGCGACCGGCACAGTGAACGCGCAAGGGGTGATCGGCCACACTTGAAAGCGCAGACTCCAGCTCTTGCTGTACGGTGAGAACATTCAGATGAGGCTGACTTTGCCAGCCGTTGTAGCGGGCGCCGTTATACTCGATTCGACAAGCAATCCGACTGCCCGCAGGAAGCGGCTCAGCACTCAACCGGGGAAACGGGTCAGCCAATGCGCTCCAACAAGTTGCTGGCCTCGGCCTTCTGCTCATCGGAGCCGTCGGCGACGACCTCCTCAAGAATCTGGCGAGCGCCATCTTCATCGCCCATGTCCATGTAGGCCCGGGCCAAATCCAGCTTGGTAGACATAGCATTCGCTTCTGCAGCAATGACCAGGTCTTCGTCTTCGGGCACTTCCGTCAGACTGTCTTCTCCGAAATCGGAAGAGAGATCCAGATCATCTTCCAGCGCAGCGCCCTCGCCCAGACCCTCTTCAATTTCAAGGCCAGAAAAATCTGAATCCACACTGCCGCCCAAATCATCGACCAAAGCTGCCGGTGGCTCAGAAAAGGTATCTCCTCCTCCACTGAGCAATTGCTGAGCGCGAGCGACAATGGACGCATCACCCATCGCCTGAAGCTCGACCAACTGTTCTTCTGCGTCTGCTCTGTTGCCCATCTGCAGCTCGGCTTCGAGCAGCTTCAGGCGATATGATGCATTCGCCGGCTCATTCTTGATGGCATTTTGCAGTAGATCCTTGGCCTGGGGGTAACGACCGTAAGCAATATAAATATCTGCTTCTGCCAGGGCGTCACCGGTTTCAACGTCAGAGGCATACTCATCGTGCTTGCGCTCACCATAGCCACGATTATCGCCACTGAACTCGGCTGCTCGAGGCTTTGCAGGAGGCGCCGCAGGTTCAGGAGTCTGTTCTGCAATAGGCTCCGGGGCTGTCTCTACGTGCTCTTCTTTCAGCTGCACATCAGCAAAGGCGTCGTCACTAACTCCACCTGCTGTTTCCTCATCCTTACCGCGGCGCACAAACATGAAGGCCAGTATGGCCAGTACCAGCGCACCAAGTCCGTACAACAAATAGCTCATCATACCGCTCTCTTGAGCGGCAGGAGCGGGCGCAGGCTTGGTAGGGGCAGGCTCCGGCTTCACCTCCTGTGCGGGGGTAGCAGCCTCTTCAACAACCTCGTTCGCAGTCGTTAGCTCTGCCGCATCTACGACTGGCTGGCCTTCCTGAGCCCCATTATTGTCAGCATTAGCTATGAGGTCAGGCTCACTGCTGTCAGCAGCGACCTCAGAAGTCGAGCCCCCCGCTTCTTCGAGGGCGGCCTGCAACGCCGCAATCTGATCATCTTTTACACTGACTATTCTCTGCAGAGTGTTAACTTGCTGCTGAACGGAAGCCAGTTCTTCTGCCATCTCCGCTCGCTCAAGCTGAGCCTTGTCTGTTTCTTCCGCCGCTATGGCAGCACCGACATTACGGTCATCGGCATCCGCGATCTCAGTCATGTTGTCTTCTACCGGATCAGTCGAAATGCGCAGCTTGGGACCTGTAGCAATAGGCTTGCTAGCGCGCCCGGCCTCCCAGTCTGCGTTCTGCTGCTTCACTTCAGCCAGAGCCGCAGCCAGGTTTTGTGAACTGATGTCATTCTCGTCAGGCAAATAAACGATGTAGCCCGCTTTGATCCGATTAATATTCCCGTTAATAAATGCCTTGGGGTTTAGCCGCTGGATATCGAGCATGGTCTGGTGCACGGAGGCACCTTCGGGCCTGGCCGCGTCAGCGATCTGCCAAAGCGTGTCATCTCGGTGAATCATGTACTTCACGCCTGACCGGGGAGTAGCAGAGGTTCCTGCGTTGAAATCGCGGTCAGGCATATCACCGGCGGCAAGTTCGGACTTCTTGGTGTCTACTCGGGTGCCGCTAGTCGCTGCCGCTCCCTGGGACTTTTTTTCGCTGCCGTCTGGCAGCGGCGTCCCCTCCACTTCTGCCACGCGCTCAGTGGCAGAAATTACAGGAGATGTGGTGTCAAACAATGGTGGATCCACTAAAACGGTATATTCACGCAACAGGCGACCCGACGGCCAGCGCGCCTCAACAATAAAATCTAGATAGGGTTCAAGTACGGGGTCATCTGAGCTGATAGTAATACTGCCCCGGCCCTGGGCATCAACATTGACGTCAAACTGAATGCTGGTAAGAAAATAGGCGCGATCTACACCAAGACGCTCGAAGTCCTCGCGCGTGGCCAAGCGTATCCTGATCTCGTCGGAATGCAGACCATCCGTGTTGAGTAGGTCTACCTTCGCCTGTAGGGGCTCATTAAGAAATGATTCAAGCTTTAAATCGCCAAGACCCAGCGCGAAAGAAGAACTCGCATGAATACAACCCAGAGAAAACACAACTGCAGCTAACTTACGAGCCATACTCCGACGCCTTATTGTTTTGCTAAACCCCAGGTCTGCCTCCCCAGGCGCGACCTCTGAACTAGTTACCGCTTTATCGTGCGCTAAAAGCTCTGACCCTGAAAGGACTTTCTGTACTTTTCTAAAGTCTATACAAAACGCTTCCATGCACTAGCAATAAGTCTGTTTTCTCACGAAAGTATCAGTGAATTATGCGCATTAATCAAGGTAAGTCGCAATGAGGCTCTCGGCAATTTGCACACTATTGAGGGCGGCACCCTTACGCACATTATCGGACACTACCCACATATCCAGACCCCTTGGATGAGAGATATCTTCGCGAATTCTGCCGACAAAGACAGGGTCAGAACCCGCGCTGTCGCCAACCGCTGTGGGATAGCCACCGTCAGCCTGCTCATCCATAACCTGCACGCCAGGGGCATTTTGCAACAACTCTCGAGCTTGCTCAGCACTGATCTTATCTACCGTTTCGATATGTAGCGCCTCGGAATGACCAAAGAAAACGGGAACCCGCACACATGTCGGATTAACCTGAATGCTGTGATCACCAAAAATTTTCTGGGTCTCCCAGACCATTTTCATTTCTTCTCGGGTGTAGCCATTTTCCTGGAAGCTATCAATATGCGGCAAGACATTGAACGCTATTTGCTTGGGATAAACCTCACACTGCGCTTCCTGGCCATTCAATAACCTGGCAGTTTGACCCGCCAACTCCTCAATCGCTTCCTTACCCGTTCCCGATACAGCCTGATAGGTACAGACATTAATGCGTTCGATTCCCACCGCGTCGTAGATCGGCTTGAGCGCCACCAACATTTGGATAGTTGAACAATTGGGATTAGCAATAATACCGCGCGTCATATAGCCGGCCAGAGCTTCAATGTTTACCTCCGGCACAATAAGTGGAATATCCTCGTCGCGACGAAAGTGAGAAGTATTATCCACCACCACGCAACCCGCCTCCGCTGCTATCGGAGCGTACTTCTCTGAAATACTACCGCCTGCAGAAAAAAGACCTATTTGCGCCTGGCTGAAATCGAACTCAGCCAGGTCGGTGACCTTCACTGTATTACCATTGAACATAATGGTCTTGCCTGCCGAGCGACTGCTGGCCAGAGGGTATAAATTACCGACTGGAAAATCACGTTCTTCCAGAATGGAAATCATGGTTTCACCCACTGCTCCGGTGGCACCGACCACCGCAATATCGTACAACTCACTCATTTTCGCTTTCCTTTAATCACGTCGAGCTCAGGCTGCTAGCACGGCTGCCAAAACTGCCTCGCCCATTTGTGTGGTGTTAACCAAGGTAGTGCCATCGCTAAAGATGTCTGGCGTGCGTAGCCCCTGATCTAAAACCGCGCTCACCGAATCCTCAATGGTTTGGGCAGCCTCGGCACTGCCCAGGGTGTAGCGCAACATCATGGCAACCGACAGAATCGTTGCCAGGGGGTTAGCTTTGCCTTGCCCGGCAATATCAGGCGCACTGCCGTGACAGGGCTCATACATACCGCGGCCCTCCTGGTCCAGAGAAGCAGAGGGGAGCATCCCAATCGACCCGGTCAGCATGGCAGCTGCGTCGGAGAGAATGTCACCGAACATATTTCCCGTCACCATCACATCGAACTGCTTGGGCTGCATCACTAGCTGCATTGCCGCGTTGTCCACGTAGATATGGCTCAATTCTATATCGGGATAGTCTTTACCCACCTCTTCCATGACTTCACGCCATAAAACGGTCGCTTCCAACACGTTAGACTTATCAACGCTGCAAACGCGCTTGTCGCGCTTGCGAGCCAAATCAAAGGCGAGGTGTGCAATACGACGCACTTCCGATTCACTGTACTTGTAAGTGTTAAAACCCTCGCGTTCGCCGTTTTCCAAGGTACGGATACCCCGTGGCTCACCGAAATAAATTCCTCCCGTCAGCTCGCGAACAATCAAAATATCGAGCCCGGAGACAATCTCCGGCTTCAAACTGGATGCCGCTGCCAGCTGCGGGTATAAAATGGCTGGGCGTAAGTTGCCGAACAGTTGCAACTCAGAGCGTATTGCCAACAAGCCTCGCTCCGGTCGCAAGTGTCGCTCAACCTTGTCCCATTTAGGGCCGCCGACGGCACCCAATAAAATAGCATCGACGGCTCGGGCCCTGGCCAAGGTTTCATCAGGCAGCGGAACCCCGCACTCGTCCAGTGCAGCACCGCCCAGCAGGCCATACTCAAGCTCAATATCCAGCTCAAACTTCTCACTGACCGCCTGCAACACTTTCACTGCCTCGGTCATAATTTCCGGCCCAATATAATCACCGGGAAGTACCAATACTTTTTTGCTCACTGTCTTTTAACCTTGTTGCTCGCATTCCCGCACAGGCGGGAATACAACTTATGAATTAAATCAGGCGTCACTTGATCACGTCGAACAACCAGGGCGATTGCTCTCTCCAGCCCTGCTCGTAGCTGCGAATCGCCTCTGCGCTTTGCAGGGTCAGACCAATATCGTCGAGTCCTTCGAGCAGGCAGTGGCGCCTGAACTCATCGACTTCAAAGGAAAGCTCTTCCCCCGAGGGCGTTATCACTCGTTGGCGCTGCAGATCAACCGTGAGCTCATAGCCCTCGCTGGCGTACATTTCGTCAAACAGGCGAGCCACCACTGATTCCTCAAGAGCAATGGGCAGCACGCCGTTTTTAAAGCAGTTGTTATAAAAAATATCGGCAAAACTGGAGGCGATTACACAACGAAAACCATAATCTTCCAGTGCCCATGGGGCGTGTTCTCTACTGGATCCACAGCCAAAGTTTTCCCTGGCGAGCAAAATCGAGGCGCCTTTATAACGCGGGAAGTTCAGGGGAAACTCCTCGTTTATAGGGCGATCGGCGCAATCCTGCCCCGGCTGGCCCTCGTCCAGATAGCGTATTTCGTCGAACAAATTGGGACCAAACCCGGAGCGCTTGATCGACTTCAAAAATTGCTTGGGAATAATCAGATCAGTGTCCACATTGGCACGATCCATGGGCGCTACTAACCCGCTTACTACTGTAAATGCTCTCATTGCCCTGCCTCCTGCCAATCACGTACGTCAACAAAATGGCCAGCCACAGCTGCTGCAGCGGCCATCGCGGGACTCACCAGGTGAGTGCGACCACCAAAGCCCTGACGTCCTTCAAAATTGCGATTTGAAGTGGACGCGCAATGTTCACCTGCGCCCAACTTATCGGCATTCATCGCCAGGCACATGGAACAACCAGGCTCGCGCCACTCCATACCGGCATCAATAAAAATCTTATCCAGACCTTCTTCCTCAGCCTGTTTTTTAACTTCCCCAGAGCCTGGCACTACCAACGCCTGTTTCACACTGTCGGCAACTGTCTTACCCTTGACCACCTCAGCTGCAGAGCGCAAATCTTCGATCCGTGAGTTGGTGCAGGATCCGATAAAAACGCGATCCGGACGGATGTCGCCGATTGAAGAGCCAGCTTCCAGGCCCATGTATTGCAGCGCGCGAGTAACCGCAGTTTTTCGAGTGGCGTCGTCAATGTTCGCAGGATCTGGCAATACGCCATCCACCGGCAAGACCATTTCTGGAGACGTGCCCCAGGTCACCTGCGGTTTGATGTCTTCACCTCGCAGTTCCACAACAGCGTCAAACACCGCATCTTCATCAGAGTGCAAATCACGCCATGCCTCGACTGCCATCTCCCACAGCTCACCCTTGGGCGCGTAGGTTCGTCCTTCAACGTAATCCAGGGTCGTGTTGTCCACCGCCACCATACCCATGCGAGCGCCCGCTTCAATCGACATGTTGCAGACAGTCATGCGACCTTCCATAGACATGTCACGCAGCACCTGACCACCAAATTCAATGGCATAGCCGGTGCCGCCGGCAGTGCCTATCTGGCCAATCACCGCCAGCGCAACGTCTTTCGCGGTCACGCCGTTCTGCAAGCTGCCATCGATACGCACCAACAGGTTTTTCATTTTCTGCTGGATCAGGGTCTGAGTGGCAAGCACATGTTCTACCTCGGAGGTGCCGATACCGTGGGCCAGTGCACCCAGCGCGCCATGGGTGGACGTGTGAGAGTCACCACAAACCACGGTCATTCCCGGCAGGGTCGCCCCCTGCTCGGGCCCAACGACATGCACGATACCCTGGCGAACATCATTGATATCATATTTCACCAGGTCAAAATCATCGCAGTTATCATCCAGAGTCTGGACCTGCAACCGAGATATCGGATCGGCAATGGCTGCGACGCCACCAGCACGCTCGGCCTGTTCAGTGGGCACGTTGTGGTCAGGAACCGCCAGATTAGCGTCGCGACGCCAGGGCTTACGACCAGCCAGACGCAAGCCGTCAAAAGCCTGTGGTGATGTCACCTCGTGAATCAACTGACGATCTATGTAGATCAGCGCGCTGCCATCATCGCGCTGCTCAACCAGGTGGTTTTGCCATAATTTGTCGTACAGGGTTTTGCCGGTCATAAGGCACCTCATCGTGCGGTGTTACTTCAATAGGTGAATTATGGGCTTGCATAATAAATTACTCAAATTTATTATTTTTATCTGTTGAATTCCAAATAGGAATACAAAATGGACACCCAAAACCTCAAAGCCTTCATCCTGGTGGCTGAGACCGGCTCTTTTTCTCAGGCCGCTGAAAAGCTACACCTGACTCAACCCGCAGTCAGCAAGCGGGTCGCGCTATTGGAAGAGCAGTTGGGCACTGAGCTGTTTGACCGTATTGGCCGGATTATCAGCCTCACCGAAGCGGGGAAGGCATTGCTGCCTCAGGCGAAGTCTGTGGAACGTGCGCTGGATGCCGCCGAACAATCCGTCCGCGACCTTGCCGGCGATGTTGCGGGTCAGCTGCGCCTGGCAACAAGCCACCATATCGGGTTGCATCGACTACCTCCGGTACTTTCCAGCTTCAGCCAGACCTTTCCCGAGGTACACATCGACATCGATTTCATGGATTCAGAGCAAGCCTATGAGTTAATCAGCCAGGGCAAGGTTGAACTCGCCGTAGTGACGCTGGCGCCCAAAGAGCAAACCAATGTCATCTCCCTGCCGGTCTGGCAAGATCCGCTGGACTTCATGATCGCCAAAGACCATGAATTACTGCGCTCGGGTAACACACCAGACCTGCAGGCTATGAGTCGACACCCCGCTATACTGCCCGGACTTAACACTTACACCGGACAAATCATTAAACGCTTGTTTGACAGCCATGGCTTGCAGCTGGAAGTCTCGCTGGCCACCAATTACCTGGAAACGATTCGGATGATGGCTTCGGTTGGGCTGGGTTGGACTATATTGCCACGCAGCATGCGCGACGAGTCTCTGGCAACAATCGACGTTGCAAGCGTCGCCATAGAACGCACCCTGGGGCTGATATACCACCGAGGTCGCAGCCTCTCGCGCGCCGCGAAAGCCTTTATTGAATCCACCCAGGCGTTGGGCGACAGCGCGGATGTTAGAAGCTAGCCTTGCAAGTCTTTCAATACCCCTGCGTTGATCACTCCGTCCTGGGACATTCCTGGATGATCCGGAAAATAAAACGTCGCATTAAAACGCGCTACCACTCCTTTGCTATTGACGATCACCCCGCGAGAAAAGCCGAACAAGCGCTTCAGACTCACCCCCTCCAGTTGGGCTTCAATCCACTGACCCTGCTTGGCCGCAGAGATAAAATCCATGCTTAAATTCACCGTTGGTGCGCCGGCAACAATGCCACGTGCCATATTGGCCCAGGAAGCAGCCGCGATATCAGCCAATGTCATTAGCGCTCCGCCGTGGCAAATGCCCATGGAGTTGGCGTGCTGCTTATCAACCAGCAAACCAAAATTCAGTTCTTCTCCTTGTAAACGCCGATAACAGGGACTGAGATTATCGGTAAACCCCAATCCGACAGGCAGCGGTTTATAACCCTCTGGTACCGAGTCAATCTGTGTGTCTTGCATGTTAATCCCTAATCACGCTGTTACTAAAATATGCCCATGGCCAGACCGGCTGCCAGACCCTGCCCCGCCTCGTGTGACAGTTGTAGGTGCTTCTGCTCAGGCACGCCTCGAAATATTTGAGCCTCTGCCACAGGCTTCAAAGGTATGCCTCGCAGTATACGTTCGGCCTGCTTGACGGCTCCTCGCCCATCATTACCTGCACTCACGAGTAAGACATAGGGCAGGACCACCGCACGCTCTATCGCCGGGTAGAACACCCGGTCTAAAAAGTCTTTACACGCGCCGCTCAGGCTGCCGCTGTTTTCGGCAGCAACCAGCAGCAATCCGTCCGCAGTGGCCAGATCTTCAATGCCTGCATCACACGCTCGACGCACCACAACCTCGACTGATGCTTCCAGACTCGCTCCTTCTCGAGCAGCGCGCGCAAGCGCAGCACAAGAGCCACTCTGGGTGTGGTATACGATCAATAACGAGCTCATTAACAGGCTTTCCTGAGATGTCTGCGCTGCGATTGGAACACAGCTAGACGTCAATTGTCATGGGGCACTGCCCCGCGATGTTTTTTCATGCTGTAATGCCGATCACTAATGTAAGGAATCAGCAGACATGTCGGACAGCAACAAACAGTGGTTACTAAAGACCCGGCCCACCGGGATGGTCACCGTAGACAATTTTGAAATGGTAGCAACGCCATTGCCCTCTCCTGACTTCGCCAGTGGCCAGGTACTCATTAAAAACCTGATGCTGGGGTTTGACCCCGCCATGCGCGGTTGGATTGAAGATGTTCGTAGCTATTTGCCGCCTGTAGCGATTGGCGAGCCGATGCGTGCCAGCGGCGTCGGACAGATTATTGCTTCAGAGAACGAGGACTTGCCTGTTGGCACTCTCGTTCAGGGGCTACTTGACTGGCAGGAGTATTCCATTGGTGACCCGGCTGGCCCGGTGCCTCCGCGGCCGCTTCCTGATGGGACACCTCCCAGCATGGCGCTCAGCGTTTTCGGCACCACCACGCTCACCGCCTATTTCGGTCTACTTGATATCGGCCAACCCCAGCAAGGTGACACCGTATTGGTCTCTGGCGCGGCCGGTGCCACAGGGTCCGTGGTCGCGCAGATTGCCAAGCTAAAAGGCTGCCGTGTGATAGGCATTGCCGGTGGCAAAGAGAAGTGCCAGTGGCTGCTGGACACCTGCGGACTGGACGAGGTTATCGATTATAAAAGTGAAGACATTGACACCAGGCTTGGTGAGCTATGCCCTGACGATATCGACGTATTTTTCGACAACGTGGGCGGCGATACGCTGGAAGTGGCCCTGGATCATATGGCGGACTTTAGCCGCATCGTCCTTTGCGGCGCTATCAGCCAATACAACAACGAAACGCCCGCTCCAGGCCCCAAGAACCTGATGATCCTGGTTGCGCGCCGAATCCGCATGCAGGGATTTATCGTGCTGGATTACCTGGATCGCGCCGATGAGGCTTTTACTGAACTGGCTGCCTGGGTAATGGATGGCAAAATAGCCTGGCGCGAGGACACTCAGGAAGGATTCGAGAATATCCCCGCAACACTAGCCAGACTGTTTGATGGCCGCAACCAGGGCAAGCAACTGCTGAAACTGGCGGGCGCTGACTA